>VGZT01000015.1 GCA_016872495.1 SAR202 cluster bacterium | reverse complement strand
TGGGCACCTGCGCCGTCGGCAACTCGGTGACGGTTACCTCACCACGTGCGATCGCATCGGCGAGCGTGCGGTACTTGAGGCTGTTCGGCGCCCCGTCGGCGAAGACAGGCACCAGGGCCAGGGGCCCTTGAGTGATCGGGTCGCCGAGGCGCAGGCTGGTGAGCCAAGTGGTCAGGGGATCGGTGTGGGTCTGCTGGGCACTGTCGCTCTGGTCGTGCATTGCTTCATCTCCGTCGTCCGCTTTTATCTGGGTGAATGTGGTATCCGGTGAGGGCCGCGTAGTTGGGGAGCGTGTCTGCCCTGCCCCTCGGCCCCGGCACAAGAGGAGGCCGAGGAGCGATGGCGGTTCGGTAGCAGCGCCCTCAAAGTCGATGTAAAGCGCGTCAGGCTTTGGTCGTTGACAGCAGGCGATGCATGGGCGTCCTCCTTCACAATGGGGTGGGGTTGCAGGAGGAATTTACTGCCGGTTCGTGCGCTCGCAGGCGCGGCGCACGGCCGGGCACCCGTCTCAATAGAAACGCGCACGTATTGACGCGGCCGCGACCAAAACCAAGGCCGTCGCGGGGACTCGGGGCGCGTTCAGCCTTGATTGTTACCTGTCAGCGCCGATAGGACCGTCTGAAGTACTGGGGGCCACAGGTTCGAATCCTGTCACCCCGACCATACGCAAACCAGGAATCGGCGGTGGAAACTTCGCCGCTTCTTGTTCTTCGACCGGTCCTTACATGTCCGGGTGGCGGAGGTTATGCTTCGCCGCTCTTTCATAGGCGTCGCCCACCCGCAGCACCGTGGCGTCCTCGAAGGCGCGTCCCGAGATCATCATTCCAATCGGCATACCTGCCCGGGTGTAACCACACGTGACGCTGAGCGACGGCCCGCCGGTCGTGTTGAACACGCCAGTGAAGTTGCCGAGCGTGCCCCCTGCCTTGCCCTCATTGGCGCCCGGTGGCGGAGTGCACTCCTCGATCGTTGGCGTCTGAACGGGCACCGTGGGCGTGACCAGGACGTCGACGTCCGCCAGCGCAGCTTCCATCTGCTCGTTGAACCACCGCCTGGCCCGCAGCGCCCGGATGTAGTCGAGCGCGCTCGTCGTCTGTGCGGCCTCCAGCCGGGCGCGCACCTCGGCGCTGTATTTCGTCCTGCTGGCCTTAAGCCACTGCTCATGTACCGCGACGGCCTCGGGCACCAGCACGCCGACGTTTATCGTGCGTCCCAGTTTCGCCCAGGGCATCGCCACCTCGCGGACGAGTGCGCCCGCCGAGCGCATAGTCTCGATCGAAGACCGGACCGCCGCTTCGATCTCGGCATCGACTCCTTCGAAGAAGTAGTGGGCGGGAACGCCGACCCGGACGCCCCTCAGCCCGCGGTCCAACTGGGCATCGAAGGCGCCAGGGCGCGCGGTCGCCGAGCCGGGATCGGCAGGGTCGTGACCGGCAATGGCGTTCATCATCAGCGCGCAATCCGCGGTGGTCCTGGCCATTGGACCCACGTGGTCGCAGGTCCAGCTGAGGTCCAGGACGCCCGTGCGGCTCACAACCCCGTAGGTCGGTTTGAATCCCGCAAGGCCGCACACGGCGGCGGGCATGCGTATCGAGCCACCGGTGTCGCTGCCAAGCGCCCCAAAACAGAGACCGGCCGCAACTGCGGCGGCCGAACCTCCGGAGGAACCGCACGTGATGCGAGATGTGTCCCACGGGTTGCGCGCGGGGCCGTAGTGCGGATTCAGGCCCGTTGCGCCCATCGCGAACTCGACCATGTTGAGCTTGCCGATGATGATGGCGCCGGCGTCCTTGAGCCTGCGTGTGACGAAAGCATCGGCCGACGCAATGTTGTGGCGCAGGATCGTGGAACCTGCGGTGGTCGCCACGCCCTCCACATCAAACAGGTCCTTCAGCCCGATGGGAATGCCGTGAAGCCCCCCGCGATACCTTCCGGCCTGGATCTCCTTTGCGTGCCGGTGGGCGGACGCCAGGGCCTGGTCGCCGAGCAACGTAAGCACGGCGTTGAGCGACTTGTCGAGCCTGGCCACGCGTTCCAGGGCAAGCTCAGTCAGGCGAACCGGCGAAAGCTTGCCTGACTTGATCTGAGGGGCGATCTCCGCGATCGACTGGTAGTGAAGCTCGGTCATCGACCGTGGGTCCTGGCGTGACCAGGCTGCGCCGAGAATGTCGAGGCCGGCTCAAAGGCGGAAACGTCGATCGCGCGGAGCTGGGCAAGGATTGCTTCGAGCGCCTCCAGGCGATTCTCGATCATTCGATAGTCCTCTGAGCTCGTTCGGAAGCCCAGTGCCAGGGCGATTCGGGACAACTCGTCAAAGTCGCGCGCTCTTGTCGCCAATCGTTCACCTCGGCGGGATTCTAAAAGGTTTGGCGGATGCCATGCCACCCACGAGTCCACGGGTCTCGCTGGCCGACGCACGGCATGGAAAGACCGAACAGCGGCCGAATTCGCGTGGGCGGGAGGAGTGGGGCCGCTGCTAACATCATTCCTTCATGCGAATCACGGACCAGCTCGTCGAACTTGTCGCAAATGGCCTGGCCAGCGCTGAATCAGCTGGCCAGCTTCCGGCCGCGGGCGGCATCAGTCCGACCATCGAACGGCCCCAGAATCCCGGACACGGAGACTACAGCTCGAGCGTCGCCCTGCGACTGGCCCGCACCTTGCGTATGCCTCCGATGGCGATCGCCGACCGGATCGCTGCCCGGATCCCTTCCCACGAGGCGATCGCCTCGGTGTCGACGGCGCCACCCGGCTTCATAAACTTCGTTCTCTCGAATCGATGGCTTGCTCAACAGGTCGAAGAGATACGCGAAATGGCCGACCGATACGGCGATGTCGCAGTCGGTGCGGGCAGGAAGGTCCAGGTCGAATTCGTCAGCGTGAATCCGACCGGCGACCTGCATGTCGGCCACGCCAGGGGCGCGGTGATCGGGAGCGGGCTGGCGACATTACTGAGTGCAGCCGGGTATGACGTGCAGCGCGAGTACTACGTCAACGACGGCGGCAATCAGATGCGCACCTTCATCGACACCGTGTTCGCGCGCTACCTCCAGGCGGCAGGGAAGGACGCTCAACTGCCAGAAGGTGCGTACCAGGGCGAAGGTCCGGTCTCACTCGCCGCAGAGATTCTCGAAGAACTTGGCGAAAGACTGACGGCCGTGGCGCCCGACGTGGCGGCCCAGCAGCTGTCTCCGGTCGTTCTCAAGAAGGTCCTCGCCTCGATCAAGGCTGACCTCGAAGCGCTCGGCGTCACCTACGACAACTGGTTCAGCGAAATGAGCCTCCTTAAGGACGGTACGTTTGAGCAGGCGCTGGCCCTGCTCGAGCAGCGCGGGTTCCTTGCCGATCGCGAGGGCGCCCGCTGGTTCACCTCGACGAAGCTGGGTGAAGACAAGGACAACGTCGTAGTCAGGAGTGGCGGCGGCGGGCCGACCTATTTCGGCACGGACATCGCGTACCACTACGACAAGCTGATGCGGCGGAAGTTCGACCGCGTGATCAACGTGTGGGGCGCCGATCACCACGGTCACGTGGCCAGGATGAAGGCCGTCGTTGAAGCGCTCGGCGCGGACCCTGGGCGACTGACGATCATCCTGAACCAGATCGTGAGTTTCAAGCAAGGAAATCTGGCGGTCCGCTTCAGCAAGCGGAAGGGGCAGATCATCACCGTTCGGGAGCTGGTCGAAACGGTAGGCGCTGACGCCTGCCGCTACATCTTCCTGAGCCGGTCCCCGGACAGCCAGATGGAGTTCGACCTGGAGCTCGCCACGCGCCAGTCGTTGGACAACCCGGTGTACTACGTTCAGTACGCACACGCTCGGATCGCGTCTGTCCTCCGCATGGCCAGGGAGCGTGGGGTCGACTGGTCGGATGGCGACACGGCGCTCCTGAAGCATCCGATCGAGCTCGGGCTCGTGCGACAGATACTGGTACTACCGGATGTGGTCAGGCTGGCGGCAGATCGGCTGGAGCCTCACCACATCCCGAAGTTTGCGGAGGAACTGGCCCGGGCGTTCACCCATTTCTACGACGCACGCGATGAGTGCCGGATCCTTTCCAGCGACCCCGCAGACCTCTCGATCAGCAAGGCGAGGCTGAAGCTGGTGAACGCCGCTCAGATCGCGCTGGCGAAATGCCTGACCCTGATGGGAATGAGCAAGCCGGAGAAGATGTAGGGAGGCTTACTCAAGGTCTCCCTGCGCCTTGTAGCGGCCCGTGCGGGCGATGTAGGAGTCATTGGCGGCCTTCATCAGCTGCAGGTGACGATCCAGGACCTCGCCGCGCTCCCGAGCGGGCACTCCGGCGAGGATCTTCCGCGGGCCTACCTTCATTCCCTCGATGACTACCGCTCCGGCTGCGACCAGGCAATATTCGCCAAGCTCGGCGCCTTCGTTGAGCACGCAACCGTTCCCGAGGAGCGAGCGATCCCCGATCCTGGACGCATGGCACATCACGCGGTGCCCGATCGTCACATAGTCGCCGATGATCGCCCCGTGGTCCGAGTGCAGGACGGAATTGTCCTGGATGTTCGAAAATGCTCCGATCGAAATGCGGGCGGAGTCCCCACGGATGACGGCGCCCGGCCAGATGCTGCAGCCTTCTCCGATTACGACGTCGCCGATGATGTAGGCGGCCTCGCTAACGAATGCCGTAGGGTGGATCTGGGGGGTCTTGCCGCCAAGGGAACGAATCATCCGGTGGGGGTCTCCTCGATTATCGTGGACGCAACGCGAGGTACATGCTTAAGGATTGACAACTTTACATCCGGACAAGGTGCCTGCATCGCGCAGCGGCAGGTCGCTGCTTGCCGTCATGGACGCCGCGGCGCGTGAAGCGGGCCTGATCATAAAGAACGGGTACGGCAATCACGGACGGCAGCGATTCAAGGGCCCGCGTGATCTCGTGACCGAAATCGACACCCGGTCCGAAAAGACCATTGCCGAGCGGCTCAAGCTAGAGTTCCCGGGTTTCGGGTTTCTGGGGGAGGAAACCGGTCATGCCCCAGGCACCACCGGCTTCGACTGGGTGGTGGATCCGCTCGACGGCACCCGGAATTTCATACTCCGCATCCCCATGTTCTGCGTCAGCATCGCGTTGACCAGGAACCGGCGACCGGTCGCCGGTGTGATCTTCGATGTCCTGCACGATGAGTCCTTTGCGGCCGAGGCTGGCCGCGGGGTCACTGTCAACGGCGTGCCTCTCGAACTCGAGCGCCCTGGCTCCCTCCAGGAAACCGTGGTCGGATACGACCTCTCCAGGGATACCGCCAAAGCGCTGGCGATGCTCGAGGTCATCCAGCGGCTCGAGCCAACCGTGCAGAGCGTGCGCGGGCTGGGGTCGACCGCGCTGGGCCTTGCGTACGCTGGCGCAGGGCGTCTTCACATGTACGTCAGCTGGGGCGGCGCCTGGGATGTGGCTGCCGGACTTGTCATCGCACGCGAGGGCGGGGCCGAGGTCGTCGACCGGCTTGGCGGCGAGGCCACGATTGACTCCGGCGGCTACATCGTGGCCGAGAAGCGAGTGCTTTCCGAGTTCCTGGAGCTTTCTTCCGACCTGATCTTCCGCGATCCCCGCTTTGGGAACACGCGGAGGTAGGCTCGCCTACCTGAATTTCGGGAATGTCAGATTCAGCTCGTAAACGCTGGGCTGCGGCAGTGCTCGGAAGACCATTCTCTGCTTTGCGTCGACGGTCCGGCCGTCTGGTGACGCGAGCTCAAACACGATGTCGCGATCAAAGAACTTGGCGTCGAGCGGCCCCACGGGCAGAGCCAGGTAGCGCCCCCCAGACGTAGTGACGGATGCAGACCGATAGGTCCCGATGCGTCCAGTCACCTTGTATCCGTCCGGGACCTGCTGGCCATCGACCGTGACGTTACCGTTGAATACGAAGGGCCAGGCGGGCGGCAGGTCCGGGAATGTAGTCGCCGGCGCAGGCGTGGGCCCGGCGCCGCTGCAGGCCACAAGCCCCAGCGACAACACCAGGGCCGTCGCGATGAGCAGGAACGCGCGCACCGGGGCGCATCTCAGGCAGGTGTTGATCAGCAGATTAACGGGTTTGAGTTTCAATTGATTTCCGGCCGCTTCAGATGCCATTCAGTCGCCTGCTCATACGAATACGCGATTCTCAGGATACGTGCGTCCCCGAACTGCGGCCCGATCACCTGCAGCCCCACCGGGAGCCCATCCGACATTCCGCCGGGAAGCGAGATCCCGGGCAATCCAGCGATGTTAACCGGGATCGTGCAGACGTCGCTCAAGTACATGGAAAGTGGGTCCTGGGTCCGTGAGCCCAGCTTGAAGGCGACGGTTGGGGATGTCGGCGTGACCAGTGCATCGAACCTCTCGAACGCGTCTGCGAACTCTCGCCGGATCAAGGTGCGGACCTGCTGCGCCTTCTTGTAGTAGGCGTCGTAATAACCGGCCGAAAGCGCATACCCTCCCAGCAGGATCCTGCGCTTTACCTCGCTGCCGAATCCCTCGGCGCGCGACAGGTCCATCGTGTCCCATGCAGTACGTGCCCCTGGCGATGAGTGCCCGTATTTGAATCCGTCGAACCTGGCCAGGTTCGCCGAAGCCTCCGAAGGGGCGAGGATGTAGTACACGGCAAGTGCCTGGTCGGTCAGGGGGAGCGAGCACTCTTCGACCGCCGCGCCGAGGCTCGTGAGCGTCTGGAGGGCTGACTCGAACGCGCGCCGAACGCCGGGCTCGATGCCATCGACGAGGTACTCGCGCGGAACGCCCACGCGCACGCCCTTGATGCCGCCTCGGAGGGATCCGACGAAGGTCTCGCGGGGGCGCTGCAGCGAGGTCGAATCCCGCGGGTCATGCCCGCTGATCGCCTCGAGCAAAATCGCGCAGTCGGTGACGTCGCGGGCGAACGGCCCGATCTGGTCCAGCGAGCTCGCAAACGCGATCAGCCCGTATCGACTGACCAGCCCGTATGTCGGCTTCATGCCGACGATTCCGCAGAGCGCTGCGGGTTGACGAATACTCCCGCCCGTGTCCGACCCCAGGGAGACGACCGCTTCTCCGGCCGACACCGCCGCTGCCGGGCCGCCGCTGCTACCCCCCGGTACACGATTGACATCCCACGGGTTTCGGACCGGCCCGAATGCGGAGTTCTCGTTGGAGGACCCCATCGCGAACTCGTCGAGGTTCGCCTTGCCAACGATGACCGCGCCAGATGCGCGGAGCCGTTCCACCACGTGCGCATCGAACGGGGGAACGTAGCTGTCCAGGATTTTCGATCCCGCCGTCGTCCGCACCCCGGCGGTCGAGATGTTGTCCTTGATCGCGATCGGAATACCGTCGAGCGGCCCCAGGGCAGTCCCGGAGCGTCGCCGGGCATCCGAGGCCGCAGCGTCCTGCAATGCGGATGATTCGAGGACCGTCAGGAAACTGTGGAGACGATCTTCCAGAGCCGAAATGCGGGACAGGCAGTGCTTTGTAAGGTCGGTCGACGACAGCTCACCGCGATCCATGAGGACGCGGGCAGCGTGCGCGGTGATGAAGATATCGCCGGCGCCAGGCAAGGTGGAGTCTGCCCTCAACTCCCGAGCACCGGGCGCACGCGCACCATGGGCTCATCCGATTCCGGGGCGTTCTTCAACACGTCGGACCGTGCAAGCGATGGTGCGGAAAGGTCGTCTCTCATGACGGTCCTGCCTTCGGACGCGTGCCCGGTCGGCTCGGTTCCCTCCGTGTCGATCATTTGCAGCGACTGGAAGTGACCAAGCACTTTGGACAACTGGTCCTGGAGTACGGTCAGCTCGGTATCGGAAAGCGCTATCCGGGTGAGGCGGGCAACCCGGCGCACATCATCAGAGGTAAGCATGACCCTATTATGGCGAATCGGGCACCCATTGGATTCCGGGCCTGCAAGTCCGATTACGCCGGTTCATGGGAAACACCCCGGGACGCCGCGGCGGGCGCGCAAATCTGGATACCCGCGTGGACTCCGGTCCGACACCATGCCGGGACATTTGCCGCATGGGGAATATTCACAGGGGGATTGACAGAACAGGCCTGCTTCAGTAGGATCACCGTTTGTCACCTTATGACTTCCACCGCTGGGAAGCAGCTTCGCCACGCCCCTTGAAACTTGTTGCGTCGTCGCGCGCCTTTTAGTCAAGCGTAAGCGCCGTCGCGGCTTTCGCGCGTAAGCCGCACAACCAACCATCCCGTTCCAGGATTTGGAGTTGTTTGCATGGTGGTTTCCACGGTTCGCCCGACTGCTCAGGTGGATGCCGGTTACAAGAGCTTCAACCGGATCCCGCGGGTGGTCGAGGTGCCCAACCTCATCCAGGTCCAGATTCAGTCATTCGAATGGCTCATCAGGGAGGGGCTGCGGGAGCTTTTCGACGAGATCTCGCCGATTGAGGACTTCTCCGGGGGTCGCTTCGAGCTCAGGTTCGGCGACTACGAAATCCGCCAGCCCAAGATCAGCGAGCGCGAGTGTCGCCTCAGGGAAGCCACCTATGCGCGGCCTCTGTATGTAACCGTCAAGCTGCTCGTGAAGGCCACCGGTGAGGTCAAGGAGCAGACGCTCTTCATGGGCGAGGTTCCCATGATGACCGAGAACGGCACGTTCATCATCAACGGCGCCGAGCGTGTGGTGGTCTCGCAGCTCGTCCGCTCGCCAGGCGCCTATTTCACGGTCGAGGCCGACCCCGGGACGGGCCGTCCCCTTTGCTTCGCCAAGCTGATTCCCTACCGCGGCGCCTGGGTGGAACTCGAGACATCGAACAAAGACCTCCTCTATGTGAAGGTCGATCGCAAGCGCCGGACCCCGGTGTCGACCCTCCTGCGCGCCCTCGGATACTCGGACGAAGAGATCATCGGGATGTTCGACGAGGTCGACAACGAGCCCGAGCACCAGTTCATCAAGACCACCCTCGCCCGCGATTCGGCGATCAAGACACAGGAAGAGGCGCTGATCGAGTTTTACCGGAGGTTGCGCCCGGGCGAACCGCCCAGCGTCGAGAACGCCCGCAACCTGCTGGAGAGCCTCTTCTTCAACCCCCGCAAGTACGACCTCGGGCGCGTTGGCCGTTACAAGCTGAACCGCAGCCTGGGCCTGGAACAGCAGGTCCGGACGCTTACCAAGGACGACATCGTTGCGTTGATCCGGAAGATGATCAACGTCAACAACAGCCGGGAACGCTTGGACGACATCGACCACCTCGGCAACCGCCGGGTGCGAGCGGTCGGCGAACTGATCGAAAACCAGCTGCGTGTCGGCCTCCTGCGCATGGAGCGCGTCGTGCGTGAGCGCATGACCACCCAGATGGACCCCGCCACGACGACCCCCGCCGCTTTGATCAACATCCGGCCGGTCGTCGCCGCCGTGCGCGAATTCTTCGGTGGTTCGCAGCTCTCCCAGTTCATGGACCAGACCAATCCCCTGGCCGAACTGACGCACAAGCGGCGCCTCTCAGCGCTGGGACCCGGCGGCCTCTCCAGGGAGCGGGCCGGGTTCGACGTGCGTGACGTTCACCACTCGCACTACGGGCGCATCTGCCCGATCGAGACCCCGGAAGGTCCGAACATCGGACTGCTCGGATCTCTGGCCACGTTCGCCCGCATCAACGAGTACGGCTTTATCGAGACGCCGTACCGCCCCGTCCGCAAGGAAATGATGAGCGACGACCCCGACCTGGCCGGCCGGACCGCCGCCGAGGACATCCCCGGCGACGACGGCGAGGTGCTCGTCAAGGAAGGGCGCGTCATCAACCGGCAGGCCGCAAAGCAGCTGGCCGGTCGGAAGAAGGCCAAGTCGATCAAGGTCCGCCCGTTCGTCTCGGCGGACGCAGCGCACGTCGTGTACATGCCCGCCGACGAGGAAGAGCGGCACATCATTGGCCAGGCGAACACCGAGCTCGACGCCAAGCACCAGATGGTCGGCGAACGAGTCGAAGTGCGCGTTGGCGAGCGGTTCCAGCACGACTTCGCGGAGAACGTCGAATACCTCGACGTCTCGCCTATGCAGATCGTGAGCGTTTCGACCGCCTTGATCCCATTCCTGGAGCATGACGACGCCAACCGCGCGTTGATGGGCTCGAACATGCAGCGCCAGGCGGTCCCGCTCCTGCGGCCCCAGGCACCGGTCGTCGGGACCGGCATGGAGCGGCGCGTCGCGCTCGACTCAGGGCAGGTCGTCCTCGCCGGCGAAGACGGCGTGATCGTCTCTGCCACCGGCGGCGAGATCCAGTTGCTGGGCGACAGCGGCAAGTCGCACGTCTATCCGCTGACCAAGTTCGTCAGGTCGAACCAGGGTACTTGCGTGAGCCAGCGCCCGATCGTTGACAAGGGACAGCGGGTCCGCCAGGGCCAACCCCTGGCCGACAGCTCGTCGACCGAGAACGGATACCTGGCCCTGGGTCAGAACATCCTGGTCGCTTTCATGAGCTTCGACGGCTTCAACTACGAGGACGCGATCATCGTCAGCGAGGCACTGGTCCGCGACGACCGTTTCACGTCGATCCACATCGAAAAGCACGAGGTCGAGGCCCGGGAAACCAAGCTGGGCCCGGAAGAGATCACACGCGACATCCCGAACGTGGGCGAAGAGAGCCTGCGCGACCTCGATGAAGAGGGCATCGTGCGCATCGGCGCCTACGTCCGGCCCGGCGACATCCTGGTCGGCAAGATCACGCCCAAGGGCGAGACCGAGTTGACCGCGGAAGAGAAGCTGCTGCGGGCGATCTTTGGTGAGAAGGCCCGTGACGTTAAGGACACGTCACTGCGAGTGCCGCACGGCCAGCACGGCAAGATCATCGACGTCAAGGTCCTGACCAAGGAGAACGGCGACGAGCTTTCGCCGGGCGTCCTGAAGATGGTCCGCGTCTGGGTCGCCCACACGCGCAAGATCATGGAAGGCGACAAGATGGCAGGTCGCCACGGCAACAAGGGCGTGATCGCCCGAATCCTGCCGGTCGAAGACATGCCATACCTGCCTGACGGTACTCCGCTGGACATCATCCTTAACCCGATCGGTGTGCCGTCACGCATGAACCTGGGCCAGGTCCTCGAAACCCACCTCGGGTGGGCGGCGGACACGCTCGGGTTCAAGGCAATCAGCCCGGTTTTCGACGGTGCACGCAGCGTGGCCATCGAGGACCAGCTGGCACGGGCCTGGTTCGTGACCGAGTCGGGTGCGATCGACCGCCAGAACGACTCGCACGGCTACGACCAGGAGAAGGTCAACGCGTGGCTGGCCGAGCGCAAGATAGACGCCGGCCTCGTCTTCGACGAAACGAAGACGGGCCAGGCCAAGGATGCGTGTCTTCGCCTGTTCCTCAAGGAGCGCGCGGGGATCGACACGGCGGGGATGTCCAGCCACGACCTCTTTGAGGCTGCGCTCGACGCCGACCGAACCAAGCACCTCGCGGTGCCGATCTTCGGCAAGTCGAAGCTGTTCGACGGCCGGACCGGCGAGACTTTCGACGAGCCGGTTACGGTCGGCAAGATCTACATGCTCAAGCTGATTCACCTTGTCGAAGACAAGATCCACGCAAGGTCGACTGGCCCATACTCGCTGATCACGCAGCAGCCGCTGGGCGGCAAGGCGCAGTTCGGTGGGCAGCGATTCGGCGAAATGGAGGTCTGGGCGCTCGAGGCCTACAGCGCCGCATACAACCTCCAGGAGATGCTGACCGTCAAGTCGGACGACGTCGTGGGCCGAGTGAAGACGTACGAGGCATGCGTGAAGGGCGAGGACATCATCCAGCCCGGCGTGCCTGAGTCGTTCCACGTGCTCCTGAAAGAGCTTCAGGGTCTCGGCCTGGCCGTTGAGCTCCTGAAAGAGCCGGGTGACCCGTACTCGCTGGCCCCCCGATCGGAGTTCAGCCCGGCGTTGATTGCCGACTCCTCTGACGAAGACGTTGAGACAACCGATATCGCGGACGTCGAACCCCTGGAGGATGACGATGTCGCCGACGACGAGGAAGAGGTAGTCGTGGCGATTCCCGACCAGGAAGCAACGGACGCCGCCGAGGTCCCCGATGGTGCCCTGTTCGACGAAGAGAGCACCGACGAGGGCGACGACGACGAGGAAGAAACTGAACCAGAGGTAGCTGAGGCCGAGACGGAAGACGACGATCTCGCCGATGAACCTGTCGACGACGACGAAGACGATGAGGACGAGGACGACTCGTAAACGTCACTGGCGGGCGCGCGCAGTGCGCTCGTCAGCTTCGTAGGTAACGACGGTCAGGGCCGGCAATCTTCTCCAAGCAGCGGAACGAGAGCCGGATTCGGGAGGGACCCCTCCCCCCAAAGAGGAAGTTCAAATGACGACTGAGCCAGGGACCGAATTCAACGCCATCCGGATTTCGCTGGCATCGCCCGAGCAGATTCGGGCATGGTCGTACGGAGAGGTCACCAAGCCGGAGACCATCAACTACCGGACCCTCAGGCCAGAGAAGGACGGGCTCTTCTGCGAGCGCATCTTCGGTCCCACCAAGGACTGGGAGTGCTACTGCGGGAAGTACAAGAAGATCCGTTACAAGGGCGTGGTCTGCGACCGCTGCGGGGTAGAGATCGCCCGCGCCAAGGTACGTCGAGAGCGCATGGGGCACATCCGGCTGGCCGCGCCGGTCGCCCATATCTGGTTCTCCAAAGGCACGCCGTCGCGCCTCGGCCTGCTCCTGGACCTCTCGCCACGCAACCTCGAGCGGGTCCTGTACTTCGCTCAGTACGTGGTCATGTCGGTCGACGACGACGCGCGACAGCGCGCGCTGAGCAGCCTCCAGGAGTTTCTCGACAGCGAAGTAGTGCGCCTGGAAGAAGGCCAGAAGAACGAAGTTTCCGAGCTGCGCAAGGCGAAGGGCATCCCGGAGCCTGTCGAGCCGGCGCCGACCGAAGACGGGGACGGTTCCGCCGCCGCCGCCGATGCGCCTATCGCCGACGAGCTGGGCGCGATCAGGTCACGTTACGAAACCGAGAAGCAGCAGGTCGAGTCGGACATCACTTCGAAGATCGAGGAGTTGGAGGGCATCCGCCCCCTGGACCTGCTCACCGAGTCGCGCTACCGGGAACTGCGGGACCGCTTCGGCGAAGTATTCCGCGCGGGCATGGGCGCCGAAGCCGTGCTCGAGATCCTGAAGAAGACCGATCTCTCCAAGTTGCGCGCCGATCTCCAGGTCGAAGTACGGACGACCTCTGGCCAGCGCCGCAAGAAGGCCATCAAGCGGCTGCGGGTGATCGAGGCGTTCGTTAAGGGCGGCAACAAGCCGGAGTGGATGGTCCTGACCGTCCTCCCGGTGCTGCCGCCAGAGCTGAGGCCGATGGTCCAGCTCGACGGCGGCCGATTCGCGACCAGCGACCTGAATGACCTGTACCGCCGCGTCGTCAATCGCAACAACCGCCTCAAGAGGCTGATCGACCTGCAGGCGCCGGACATCATCATTCGGAACGAGAAGCGCATGCTGCAGGAAGCAGTGGACGCCCTGATCGACAACGGGCGCCGTGGCCGCGCCATATCCGGCAGCCACAACCACAAGCTGAAGTCGCTGACGGATCTCCTTCGAGGCAAGCAGGGACGCTTCCGCCAGAACCTGCTCGGTAAGCGCGTCGACTACTCCGGGCGTTCGGTGATCATCGTCGGACCGCAGCTTCGGCTCCACGAGTGCGGCCTGCCGAAGAAAATGGCCCTGGAACTTTTCAAGCCATTCGTAATGAACGCGCTCGTCGTGAAGGGCTATGCCCACAACATCAAGAGCGCCAAGCGGATGGCCGAGCGCGCGCGGCCCGAGGTCTGGGACATCCTGGAAGAGGTGATCAAGAACCGGCCGGTCCTCCTGAACCGCGCACCGACGCTTCACCGGCTCGGAATCCAGGCATTCCAGCCCGTGCTGGTCGAAGGCAACGCGATCCAGATCCACCCGCTCGTCTGCACGGCTTTCAACGCGGACTTCGACGGCGACCAGATGGCCGTCCACGTACCGCTGTCACGCGAGGCGGTGCTGGAAGCCCAGCGATTGATGCTCAGCACCTACAACATGCTTTCGCCCGCGTCGGGAGACCCGATCGTGTCTCCTACCCTCGACATGGTCCTGGGCGTGTACTACCTCACGACCGTCGAGCCGGTTGAAGCGAAGTCACAGAAGAAGTACTCGGACTTCGACGACGCTCGCCTGGCGTTCGAATACGGCCACGTCGGTCTCCGCAGCGAGATCAAGGTGCGCGACACGGCGCGCGGCGGTGCGTGGATCACGACTTCGGTTGGCCGGATAATCTTCAACGAGGCCGTGCCGGACGAGCTTGGACTCGTGAACACTGTGGTTCCAAGGGACAGCCTCGAGGCGCTGGTCGGCGAGTGCTACAACCGCCTGGGCAGCGAGCGCACGGCTTTGTTCCTGGACCAGATCAAGGACCTGGGCTTCAAGTACGCGACACGCTCAGGCACCACGATCGCAATCAATGACATCGTCGTGCCCGCCCAGAAACAGCAGCTCCTGAAGGAAGCCGATTCCACGGTCAAGAAACTGGAAGATCAGTACCTGGAAGGCATGATCACAGACGACGAGCGCTACCGGGCCGCCGTGGATGCGTGGACGTCGGTAAACGACCGCATGACGCAGGCCGTGCGCGACATGCTGCCGAACTACGGCGGCATCTACTGGATGCACGACTCCGGAGCCAAGGGTAACCTCGCCCAGATCAAGCAGATGGCAGGGATGCGCGGACTCATGTCCGATCCCAAGGGCCGGATCATCGAGCTGCCGATTCGTTCGAGCTTCCGCGAAGGCTTGTCCGTCCTCGAGTACTTCATCTCGACGCACGGCGGCCGCAAGGGTCTGGCGGACACCGCGCTCAGGACGGCCGACTCGGGCTACCTGACGCGCCGCCTGGCTGACGTTGCACAGGACGTCATCGTCCTGTTCCACGACTGTGGGACGAGCAATGGCGTGTGGGCACGCGAGCCCCAGGACACCACAGTCGAATCCTCGCTGGAAGACCGGATCTTCAGCCGTTACGTGGCGCAGCCGGTCGTCGACCCCAAGACCGGCGAGGTCCTGTGCGACACCGATACGCAGATCACCCGAGTCATCGCCAAGGCGATCGTCGAGGCGGGCGTGACCGAGCTTTACGTGCGGTCCCCGCTGACCTGCGAGGCCGCGCGCGGCCTGTGCCAGAAGTGTTACGGGACGTCGCTGGCCACCGGCGAGCTCGCCCTGCAGGGCGAAGCGGCCGGGATCATCGCGGCACAGTCGATCGGAGAGCCTGGAACGCAGCTGACGATGCGTACGTTCCACACCGGCGGTGTCGCCGGACAGGACATCACCAGCGGTCTGCCCCGTGTTGAGGAGCTCTTCGAAGCTCGAAACCCGCGTGGCATGGCCGTGCTGACCGAAATCGACGGCGAGATCGAAGTTGTCGATACACCCGAAGGGCGTGAAGTCAAGGTCTCCGACGTCGAAGAGTTCAGTGAGACGATCGAGATCCCGAAAACCCACAAACCGCTCGTCAAGACCGACGATTGGGTTGACGTCGGGACCCCGATCCTTGCCGCCAAGAAGGTATCGGCTGCCAGGAAGGCGGCGATGTCGCCGGCAATTCCCGACGAGATAGCCGCACCGGTTGCCGGCACCGTGAAGCTCACGAAGACGTCGATCCAGGTGACGTATGAAGAGCGCGAAGAGCGGGTCTACCCGATCTCAGCGGCGGCCCACATTGCGGTGCGAAGCGGCGATCGCGTCACGGCAGGCACGGCCCTGACATCCGGCCCGAAATCGCCCCAGGACATCCTGAGGATCGAGGGGCACGAGGCGGTACAGGGTTACCTGATCGGTGAAGTGCAGGCCGTTTACCGATCGCAGGGCGTGCGGATCCACGACAAGCACATCGAGGTGATCATCCGGCAAATGCTTCGGAAGGTCAGGGTCGACAACCCGGGCGACACCGACCTGCTACCAGGCGAGCTCATCGAACGCGTGGAATACGAGCAGCGCAACGCCGCGATCCTTGCCGAAGGCGGCAACCCGGCAACCGCTAGCCCGGTGCTACTCGGCGTAACCCGTGCGTCGCTTAACACCGACAGCTTCCTCGCTGCGGCATCCTTCCAGGAGACCGCGCGAGTTCTGACGGAGGCGGCGGTCAACGGCGCAGTCGACCGGCTGCTTGGCCTCAAGGAAAACGTGATCATCGGCCGCTTGATCCCGGCCCGTATCGATCGCTCCGAAGAAGGCAAGAAGAAGCTGGGGATCGATCAGCTCGGCCCACGCGTCTCCGGCGTGCTTACGGGCACCACCGAGGCGCCGCCCACGTTTGAGGAGGCCCTCAAGGTGCTCGGCGCGACCGAGGCCGATCTCGGCATGCGTGCCGCCGCCGGCGCCGCCGCCCTCGCGGGCGAAGGTGGACGGGGGGACGACGGCCTGGCCGCCGCCGCCGCTGCCTTGAGGGGCAATCGTCGCGACGATGGTGATGAGGAAGCGAGCCTGGCCGCGGAGTCGCTCATCAAGTCAACATCCGGGGATGCCGGGATGTTGAACTTCGGTGACGATAACGATGACGAGGACACGGCCGACGACGAGGAGTAAGGCCCGGCGCTGGCAGCAGCCAGCCCCTTCACCCGACGGGAGGGGCCGGAGCAGCCTCCAGGTCTGGTCCTCCGAACGCGCTACAATCGAGTCTTCGGGGCGGTTAGCTCAGCTGGTTAGAGCGCAGCGTTGACATCGCTGAGGTCGTAGGTTCGAGTCCTTCACCGCCCACCATTTCGGGTACGAGGAACCAGAAATGTTATTTCGGATAACTACGCTGACTACCAGGGCGCGACCGACTCCGCGGTGAGCGGATGCGGTTGCGCCTCTGGACGCCCCGATGTCGTCGGGGCGTCTTCGCGAAAGCAAGCGAACTTGAGGCGGCCCCGGAGCGGGCCCGGCGTAGGAGACCAGACTGAATGCCAAGGAAGAGCGCAGATCCGGAACTGATTGACCTCAGGAAGCGGATACGGCACTCCGCCGCCCACGTGCTGGCCGAGTCGGTACTGAAGCTATTCCCGAAAGCGAAGGTGACGATCGGCCCCCCAACCGATGACGGCTTCTACTACGACTTCGACGTCGACCGCCCGTTCACAACCGAAGACCTGGAAAAGATCTCCGCCCTGATGCAGGAGTCGATCAAGGCGAATCACCAGTTCCACGAACGAGAAGTCGACCGGGACGTGGCGCTCAAGCTGGTTGCCGGCAACCCGTACAAACAGGAGATCATCGAAGGAATCCCTGAAGGGGAGAAGATCACATTCGCGGGCCACGCCGAGTTCGAGGACCTCTGCCGCGGAGGGCACGTCCATTCGACGCGTGAGATCAGGGCGTTCAAGCTGCTTTCAACCGCCGGCGCGTACTGGCGGGGCGATGAGCGCAACCGGATGCTACAGCGGGTGTATGGCACGGCCTGGGAGTCCAAAGACGGGCTGGAGAAGTACCTGCACCAGATCGAGGAGGCCGAGAAGCGGGATCATCGCAAGCTCGGTTCCGAACTCGGGCTCTACCTTTTCGACCCCAGCGCGCCCGCCAGCCCGTTCTTCCTGCCAAAGGGAGCAATCGTCTACAACGAGCTGGTAGCCCTGCTGAAACGCCTGTACCGGAAATACGGGTACAGCGAAGTCATCACGCCCCAGATCTTCCTGGCGGACCTCTGGAAGCGCTCCGGACACTACGACAACTACAAGGAGAACATGTACTTCGTAGAGGTCGACGACCGCGAGTTCGGGGTCAAGCCGATGAACTGCCCGGGCCACGCATTGCTATTCGGGGCCAGCCTGCACTCGTACCGCGATCTACCCGTGCGTTTCGCCGATTTCGGCCGCCTGCACCGCTACGAGCGTTCCGGCGTCACTCATGGACTGACGCGCGTCCGCACGTTCGTCCAGGACGACGCCCATATCTTCTGCGCTCCTGACCAGATAGCGGCGGAGATCAACGGCTTCATTGCTTTCTTGCGTGAGGCGTATTCCGTCTTCAAATTCACTGATATTCGCGTGGCGCTTTCACTGCGGCCGGAAAAGCGAGTCGGCAGCGACGAGATCTGGGACAGGGCAGAAGCCGCACTTGGCGAGGTGCTCGATGGCAGCGGCCTCGAGTACGAGAGGATGCCAGGCGAAGGCGCCTTCTATGGCCCGAAGATCGACTTTTTCGTACCCGATGCCATTGGGCGCGAGTGGCAGCTCGGAACCGTGCAGCTGGATTTCTCGCTCCCGCAACGGTTCGACCTCGAATACGTGGCCGAAGACGGGAGCCGCCAACGGCCCGTGGTGATCCATCGCGCGACCCTGGGATCTCTCGAACGATTCATCGGAGTACTGATCGAGCACACCGCAGGGGCACTGCCCCTCTGGCTGTCCCCGGTCCAGGTGGCCGTGATTCCGATCACGGATCGCAACACCGCCTATGGCCACGAAGTCAGATCCAGGCTCATGCATGACGGCCTGCGCGCCGACCTTTACGACTCTAATGACCGCATGAACGCCAAGATCCGGGCCGCCCAGCTCCAGAAAGTCCCGTACATGCTGGTCATTGGCGACCGTGAGCAGGCGGCCGGCCAGGTGGCGGTCAGGAAGCGATCGGGCGAAGACCTCGGCGCCATGGGCCTTAACGACGTCGCGGTGATGCTGGCCGCGGAAGCGGCCGAGCGCTCTTAAGGTGAACCAGGATGCACAAGGGCGCCAGATGGGGCGCGCGCCCGCCAGAACCTGCCAGGCGCGGAGCCCTGCCCGACCGACCTGGCACAGCTTTGACGACGTTTGACACCCCTAGGCGCCGATGATAGGATTCACAGCCTTTCCGAAGGTTTTTCAGCGACCTTCACCAAAGGCGCTTCGGCGCTCACCGTACCGCCGCAAGAATCTGCACAACAATGTTGAACGCGACCGCTTCACGCGGAAGTTCGGCTAATACCGTAGCGGTTGAAGTGGTAATTCAAGCTCTGCGCCACCTCGTGACGCCAGGGCGTCACGGGGGTTGCAGACCATGACGAACCAGCCCGAGGTACAGATCAACCGCGGGTTGCGCGACGTCTACTTCGAGCGGACCCAGTCGTCGTTCATCGACGGCCGGGAAGGCAAGCTCCTCTATCGCGGTTACAACATCCACGAGCTTGCCGAAAGCTCGACATTTGAGGAAACCACATTCCTCCTGCTCCATGGCAAGCTGCCGACGAAGGTCGAGCTCGCGCGCTTCGAGGAGCAGCTCAAACAGGACCGGAAACTGCCCCCGGAAGTGCTCCGGGTGATCGAGATCACCAAATCTGCTCACCCGATGGACGTGCTTCGGACCGCCGTCTCGGCACTCAGCGCCTTCGATCCGGATGCGCGTGACAAGAGCGAGGAAGCCGTCCTGCGGAAGGGTATCCGGCTGAGCTCGCAGGTTCCGACGATCGTCGCTGCGCACCACGCGATCAGGCATGGCAAGCGCCCCGTTCCACCAAGCACGACCCTCGGTCACGCCGCGAACTTCCTGTACATGTTCAAGGGCACTGAGCCGACTCAGCGCGCCGCCCGCCTCATGGACAAAGACTTCGTTCTGCACGCGGAGCACGGTTCAAACGCTTCTTCGTTCACCGCCCGGGTGGTGGTCGGCACCGATGCCGACTTCCACGGCTCGATCACCGCCGC
The DNA here is from genome assembly GCA_016872495.1 of SAR202 cluster bacterium. Classification (GTDB taxonomy): domain Bacteria; phylum Chloroflexota; class Dehalococcoidia; order Lucifugimonadales; family Lucifugimonadaceae; genus VGZT01. The sequence continues at coordinate 29,731 of VGZT01000015.1, read as the reverse complement.
GATCGCGGCTCTCGCGGGCCCGTCACACGGTGGCGCCGCCGAAGGCGTCATGAAGATGGCGCTCGAGATCGGCGCAGCCGACAAGGCACACGACTATGTGAAGAACCTGCTCGCGGGCGGCGGCAGGGTGATGGGATTCGGTCACCGGGTGTACCGCGCCGAAGACCCACGGGCAAGGCATCTCCGCGACGATGTAAAAGCGCTCAGCGAAGAGATGGGCGAGCCGCGTTGGTACCAGATCCTGGAAGCCGTGGTCGACGCGATGAAGCCCTACGCTCGACGCGGAATCCACGTGAACGTCGACTTCTACGCCGGAGCCATTTACTACCTGCTCGGTATCCCGGAGGACCTGTTCGTGCCGATCTTCGCGATTGGCCGGGTCCCGGGTTGGACCTTGCAGGTCGTGGAGCAGCAGAGGAACAACATCCTCATCAGGCCCCGCATGCTCTACACCGGGCCAATGGACGTCCCCTACGTCCCGATCGACCAGCGCCAGGCCTGACACCCCGTCCCGGTCATTGAACCGCGCCGGTACCATTGGCCCATGACCACCCTGGAGGAAAAGCTCAGGGCTCGAATCAAGGCCGCCGGCCAGATCACATTTGCGGAATTCATGGAGGTCGCGCTCTACGACCCCGATTCCGGCTACTACACCAGCCCCGATCGGATCTCGGCCCGGGGCGACTTCTACACCAGCCCCGAGGTTCATCCTGCCTTCGGAGCCCTGATCTGCGTCCAGCTCCGCGAAATGTGGTGGCGCCTGGACAGGCCGGCGCCATTCACGTGCATTGAAATGGGCGCGGGCCGGGGCCGCCTGATGCGGGATATCACCGGCTACGCCCCCCTCATGGACCCGGATTTCGCCGACGCCCTCCACTACGTAACTGTCGACCGCGCCGCGCCAGGCCAGCAACGGGCCACTCACGAGACGGCGACCTCCGGAGTGGTGCTGTCGAACGAGCTCCTCGACGCCTTCCCGGTGCACCGCTTCGTCATTGAGGCCGGCCGCGTGCGCGAGCTATATGTATGCGTCGAACGTAATGGCGAACTCGGACTCGCGCGCGGCGACCCCTCGTCCGAGGTGATCACGCGGCGGTTCGACGGGTTGCCGAACCAGCTCCCCGATGGATTCGTGGGTGAGGTCTGTACCGACCTGGCTGGCTGGGCGAACAGTGTGGCCCTCTCGCTGACCAGGGGCTACGTGCTGACGATCGATTTCGGCCACGACCGCGCCGACCTGTACGCCCCGCCAAGGTCGAGCGGCACGCTGCGCTGCTACTGGCGACACCAGGAGGCCGGGGATCCGTTCGATAGGATCGGGGCGCAGGACATTGCCGCACACGTCGATTTCACGGCGGTCGACGAGGCGCTCTCGGCCGCAGGGTTTGCCCGGGTGGGTAGAACTTCTCAATCCGAATTCCTGACGAGGCTGGGCGCCCGCGACCTGGTGCGTCGGGTGTACGAGTCGAAGGGGTCACGCAGCGAACGGGAGAGGCACCGGTCGGGCATCCTGGAACTGATCAGGCCGACCGGGCTTGGCGGCTTTCGCGTCGTCGCACATGGCCGCGGAGTCGATCCGGAACAGACGCTGGCCGGGTTCTCCGGGAGTCGTGACCACACCGCCCGTCCGGTTCCGTTCCCCGAGTACGGACCTGACGGTCAGCGGATTCCGGTCGGTGAGGGTCGCTATCCCCACGCGGCCACTGAAATGACCGCGACCTGGGAAGACCTGCTTGAACCGCCTAACCGGGAATGACTCGGTTTTCAGGCGAGCGCCTTGACCTCTTCGAGAATCTGGACCGGGTCGGGCAGGGTCCCGGGCACGTATTCATGCACATGCCGAATGATCCCCGCGGCGTCGATCACGAACACTGATCTGCGCGCAGTGCCGCGGTCCTCGTTGTAGATCCCGTAGGCCATGCCTGTGCGGCCCTTGGGATGAAAGTCGGCGAGCAACGGAAACGGGATGCCCCCCAGGCTGTTGGCCCAGGCCGTGTGGGTTGCCGGGCTGTCAACGCTCACTTCCAGGAACTGGGCGCCTGCGGCTTCATAGTCGTGGTGGCTCTCGCGAAATGCGGAGACTTGTTTTGTTCAACCACCAGTGAAACAGGCGGGATGGAATGCCAGCACGACCGGCCGCCCGCGCAGCTTGCTCAGCGTGACCGGTTCGCCGTTGTGCTGAGGGAGCGTGAAGTCAGGTGCGGGGGTACCGGGGGCCAGCGCCACGTGTTTCTCCTCCTGGGACTCGAAGTGCCCCGATTTTACGCCGAACGAACGGGCGTACGCGGCCAGATGCGGTCGGCATTCGTCCCCAGCAGCATCAGCTTCTCCTTATCGCTGAGGAAATCGAAACCGTTCCTGACAAGGCGAAGCTCATCGGCGAGCGACAGCCAACCATGCTTCGTCCGGTGATGCCCCGGATAGCCGGTGCCCCACAGGAGACGCTGGGGTCCAAAGGCTTCGTAAACGGCCCGAATCGCCACCTGCACATCCTCAAACGGGAACGGCTGCTGCGACCGGCCTTTCACGTCTGAGACCTTGACGTAGAGGTTCGGGTAGCGCGCCAGGTCAAGTACGGGCCGGTAGGCGTCAAGCCAGCCCGACTTGCCGATCTCCGGATAGGCGAGATGGTCGATCAAGATCGGGGTCACTGAGTATTCGGCGGCGATCTTGCCGATCTGTGCTGCGTGCTGCGGCCTCATGTGGACCTGGACGACCAAACGCAGGTCCGCAATGGCTTGCCAGAGCGCCCGGTTCCTGCCGGCAGTCAGCACCGCCTCCTCGTAGTAGACGGGATGAAGCCGGAACCCGGCCATGCCGCGTGCGCGCGCCCAGTACTTCGCCTTCTCCGCGTTACCTGGATCGAGAGGATCGATCAGTCCCATGGCTACGAACCGGTCCGGGAATCGCCTGGCGGCGTCGGCGACGTAGCCGTTGTCCCAGGTCGACCAGCTGGTCTGGACGAGTACCGAGCGGTCTACCCCATTGGCGTCCATGTCCTCGATCAGCGTCTCGGCCGTGGCTGGCTCGTCCGGCTTCGACTTCCAGCCAGGGGCGGTCGGCCCGATCGGCGCGATCGGGGGCATCTCCCAGATATGCACGTGCGTGTCGAAGATCAATTCAGCGCCGCACGTCTGCGCCAGCGGAGCCGGCGGCGGCTTCGACCTCGTCCACCGAGACAAGGTTGAAGTCGCCATGGATCGTGTGGGCGAGCGCCGCCGCTGCGGCCGCGAAGTCGACGGTGTGCTGTCGATCGAAACCTGCGAGGATCCCGTGCACGATTCCGGCCGTGAACCCATCACCGCCACCAACGCGGTCGACGATGTCGATGTCGTGTGTGCGGCTCATCGCGACGCCCTGGCCGTCGTAGTACACGCCGGCATAGGTGTTTCTGCTCGACGAGTAGATGTCACGAACCGTCAGCGCTACTTTCTTGAATCCGAGCTTCTGGACGGCCGCCTCAATGAAAGGCCGGTAGGCTTCCGCGGACCGCTTCGGGGCCGGGATGTTGCCGTCCATCCCGATCAGGCCCTGCAATACCGGGTCCCTTCCGCTCCCGATCGCAACGTCCACGTTCCGGACGATCGGCCCCATGACCTGGCGCCCCTTTTCAGCGCTCCAGAGCGTGGCCCGGTAGTTGAAGTCGCAACTGACCGTCAGTCCGGCCTTCTTCGCCGCGACGGCCGCCTCCTCCACGACCGAAGCGGCCGAGGCCGAAATAGCACAGGTGATACCGGAGAAGTGGAACCAGTCCTTGCCCTGAAAGATGCGAACCCAGTCGATCATTCCGGGCTTGATCTCACTCGCCGAGCTGTCCGCACGGTCGTAAACGACTTTGGAGGCGCGGCCCCCGGCGCCGATTTCGAGGAAGTAAGCGCCGAGCCGCCGCCCCTGGCGAAGGATTGAGCCAGTGTCGACCCCGAACTGGCGCACGTAGTTGATGGCCGCCTGCCCGAGGTCGTTGGCGGGGACCGCCGAAACGTATGTGGCATCGTGGCCGAACTGCGCCAGCGAGACGGCGACGTTGCATTCCGTGCCGCCGTAGATGATGTCGAACTGACGGGCCTGCGAGATCCGCTCGTGGCGCGGCGTGCTCAAGCGGAGCAGTATCTCGCCGAAGGTGACGACCCTACCCATAGATCTTGTGCCTCAAGCTCAAAGCTTTCTCCGGATCTCTTGAACCAGCTCAACCGTGGCCCGGACCCGCTCCGTCAGGCCCGCCCAGTCGCGTGCCTTAACCATGTCCGCGGACACGAGTCGAGAGCCTATCCCGACCGCGAAGACACCGGCCGCGAACCACTTACTCAAGGATTCGCGCGTGATGTCCACGCCGCCGGTCGGGATTATCGACGTCCATGGCATCGGCGCCAGGACTGCCTTGACGAACTCAGGCCCACCGGCGGAGTCACCCGGGAACACCTTGACGAGCTCGCAGCCAAGCGCTTCCGCCGACGATATCTCCGTGGGAGTGGCGCAACCTGGCACGTAGGCGATCTTTCGGCGGTTGCACAGCGCCGCCACCTCGGGGTTGGTCGCGGGGCCGACCACGAAGCTGGCGCCGTTATTCACATAGAGCGCGGCGGTAGGGGCATCGACCACCGAGCCGGCGCCCAGCACGGCGCTGCGACATTCGGCGATGCAGTAACGCTCGAGGCTGGCGAATACCTCCCAGGCGCCGTCGCCGCGGTTGGTGAACTCGAGGACGCGCGCCCCGCCCTCGACGCAGGAACGCGCGATCGCGCTCGCAGTCTCGATGTCGCCGCTGTAAAACACCGGGACGATCCCGACCTGCTTGATCTGGTTGAGCACTTCCAGGCGGCTGTACCTGGCCATTCCGTCTCCAAACCCCGGCAAACACCGGCGCAAACGTAGCGCACTCTCCTGGCTGGCACAGGTTAGCGCGCCCGTCTGGGCATGTCACCTTACCAATGCGGGCGGGCACGCATCCCGTTTGCGGCGCAGATCGGTGCGGCCCCGGACGGTCGTCCATAGCCTGAGTCCATGCCCAACGCAAGATCGGGGATCCCCCTCCCCGATCTCGGCAGGTCGTCCGCGACCATCGAAACAATGGCAATCACGAGGCCGGCGCCGGGTCCGAGAATTCAGGGTCCAATGAACGCCCCGCACCGTGAACAAGACACCGCCACCCACGTGCTTCCCGTGGTCGTTCTGTGCCGCGTGATGCTCGTCATGATCATCGCCCTGGTCGTCGGTGCTACCCGCTGATCGAGCCCTCTCGCCTCAGGTTCCGCCACCGACCGGGCGCACGATCTCGAGCGTATCGCCATCGACGAGGGTCGTCGACGCAAACTCATCTTTGCGGAGGACGCTGCCGTTGACGGCGACCGCGATCGGCCGATTGGTCAGGCCCTTCGACTCGAGGTAGTCGGTCAGCCGCGTAGGGCCGGTGAATTCTAGCTTGCGTCCGTTTATCGTTAATGTGATCAATTGATTTCGAGCGCGCGTCGTAATTCCAAGGCAGCTTTGCGAGGGTCACTCGACCCGAGTATAGCTCCGACCACTGCGACTCCCACGGCTCCCGCCTGCATGACCGCGCCGGCATTGAGCGCCGTGATGCCGCCGATCCCGATTATCGGCAGGTCCGTAGCGCTGGCCGCGCTCCGAACCAGTCCGGGCCCGGCGCTCCTGACACCAGGGTGGGAGGCGGAATCGAAAATCGTCCCCAGGACCAGCATGTCAGCCCCCGAGGCCTGGCGAACCCCTTCGACCGTGTGAACGGATCGTCCAATCATCAGGCGCGGGCCGGTCACCCGTCGCGCGGCGTCCACCGGAAGCCCTGCCTCGCCAAGCTGGACGCCATCTGCCCCGCATGCGATCGCTACGTCCACCCGATCGTTGATGAAGAGCAGGGCACGCGATCCGCAGAGGCTGCGCAAGGAAACGGCCAGTTCGAGAATTCGGCCTGCGGACATCGCTGGCTCGCGGAGTTGAACCACGTTAACGCCGCCCGTGATTGCCGCATCGACCCGGCCGAGCAGGTCTGCATCCGAGTCTGACCGGCTACTGGCGACCAGGCAAAGGACCGGCCTGGGCAGCTCGGCCATCAGGCCGGGGAGGTGGCGGTCACAACCCCTTCGGTCGGGCTCGATGGGGAGGCGTACACCTTCTTCTTCATTCGGCCCGCAAGATAGGCCTTGCGTCCTGCCTGCACGCCGAGCTTGAAGGCCTCACCCATCAATGCGGGGTTCTGCGCTTGCGCAATTGCCGTATTCACGAGGACCGCGTCCGCACCGAGTTCCATCACCTGTGAGGCGTCGGAAGGGACGCCAAGGCCCGCGTCAACCACCACCGGGACGCTCGCCCGTTCGATGATGATGGAGATCTCCTCTGCGGTCAGCACGCCCTGTCCCGAGCCGATGGGAGAGCCGAGCGGCATGACGGTCGCACAGCCGATGTCTTCGAGCCGCCGGGCCAGGACCGCGTCTGCACCTATATAAGGAAGCACCACAAAGCCCTCATTGACGAGCCGTTTGCAGGCGTCGAAAGTTCCGATCGGGTCCGGGAGAAGGTATTTGGGATCGGGGATGACTTCCACCTTGATCCAGTTTGACCTGGTCACCTCGCGCGCCAGCTTCGCCGTGAATACGGCTTCATCGGCGGTCTTGCAGCCGGCGGTGTTCGGAAGGATCTGGAACCGGTCCCAGTCGATGTAGTCGAGCACCGTCTTCTCGTTCGGGTTGTCCAAATTCAAGCGGCGGATCGCCACGGTAATGATCTGCGTACCCGATGACTGAACCGAAGAGACCAGGTCGTCCATGGTCCGGTGCTTGCCGGTGCCTGTCATCAGGCGTGACCGGAAGGTCTTGCCCGCGATGATCAGCGGGTCGTCACGTTCGAGGGTCGTTGTCATGTCGTTTCCCTTCGCTGGCATTACCCAGTGCAGGTTCGGTGGGTCGTCCCGTTGAGTCGGAACCTCTCAGCCTGGCTCGTACCAAGCTCCCCATCGTGGGCCACATGGGCCCGGTGGATCGATACCTGCTCAGGTTACGGGCCGCGCCTGGCGACCGTCAAACCGTTTTCTGTGGCTCAAAGGTGGTTGGCGCGCTGGCCTGCAGCCTTCGTGTCGTGGCTCAGTCCGGTCGTTGGTGGTCGCGATCGGGCATCGGTTCGCAGATCTCGTCTCGCCTGCGTGTGATGGCGCCGGATTTCGTCGCGGAGGCGTCGCAGCAGAGGCGTCGCAGATTGACACCGTCTGAAAACCCGTGCTAACGTGCCAATCCAGCGCACGGCCAGAGAGGTCCGCGCGCTCGTTAGCGTTTCGGGCTCTCGCACCCGCGAGGAAGCCCCGGTCCGGCAACCAGTCGGCATGGGGAAGTTCGCCGGGATCGCTCCGGTTTCAACATGGCCGAAGGGCATGGAGCGTAACCCCTTCGGGTAGCAAGCGGGGTTCCACATAGTGACGGAGGGTCGTATGCGTATTAGTTCGAACTCGTCCCGCCTGGCGGCGTTCGCGCTGCTGGTTGGCGGGCTTATCAGCATAGTGGCGATAGCCTGCGGAAGCGAAGCCGCAACCGCCACACCCATACCCGCGACGGCCACGACTGCCCCAGTCGTTCAGCCGACCGCAACCGCGCGGCCGGCGGCCACCGCAACTGCTGCGCCGGCGGCCACCGCAACCGCTGCGCCGACGGCCACCGCAACCGCGCGGCCGGCGGCCACCGCGACCCCAGCCCCGGTGAAGAACACGGAGATCGTCTTCGCGGTTGCGCAGATCTTCCCGGTCGCCGGACAGGTCTGGCAGGCAGCGTACGCGAACACGTCCCCGATGGGCGTGACCGAGCCACTCTTCAGGTACGACGCCAAGACCAGCGACCCGATGGGTGCGCACCTTGGCACCGGCTGGAAGGTGAGCGAAAACGGGCTTGAATTGACCATGACCGTTCGCCAGGGTGTGCCGTGGAACGCTCCTAAGGGACTTGAGTCGTTCCAGGCGCAACTCGGGAACGTTACCGCCCAGGACATCGTTGACTGGTTGAACACCTGTAACGCCACTGTGACCCCCGAGAGCACCTGCGGTGACGCAGGAGACTTCGCAGCATACGGCGGCAAAGCCGTGGCGGTGGACGCGACGACCATCAAGCAGCCGTTGAACGTGCCGACCTACTACTGCACGCCCTACACGATGTTTGGCTGCCTGAACGCGGCGCAGGCGCCGAGCCTTACACTGAAGGCGATCTCGGTACTGGGCAAGCCGGTGGCCTCGGCATACCGGATCGGTTCGGGCCCCTACACCAGCGGCGAATGCATCGAAGGCAACCGTTGCGTGTCGCACGCCCTCCCGAGCCACTGGTTCAGGGCCGGTCAGGTGAGCAAGTTCACCATGATCCAGGTTCCTGAAGCCCAGACCCGGCTCGCGATGGTTCAGACTGGTCAGGCCGACATGGCGGCGGCGGACTTCAAGATGGTCCCGCAGATCGTGGCCGACTACGCCGCAGGCAAGTCCAAGGTGCGATTCCTTGAGACGATGCCCGGGAACCTCATCGGCCAGTCTCTGATGTGGTCCGGAAACCTGTGGGAAGAGAAGCACGCTCGCACGGGCGACGACTTGAACCCATGGAACTCACCGGCCCTCGCCAAGGACTACGCGTGGATCGGAGACCCGTGGCAGCAGCTGCGGCCGGACAAGGTCAAGTACAAGGACACCGACAACCCGCCGGGCATGACCGACATGGAACAGGCCCGCCTGGTACGACTCGCGATCGGCGTGGCCGTGTGCCGTGGTGACATCAACACCAAGATCCTCGGCGGTATGGGCGAGGTGCTGTACTCCGAGTACACCGGCCCCGGCTACCCGAACTGGGACCCGAACCGCAAGTCCGGGGTATTCGATGTCCAAGGCAACAGGCTGTCGCCTTCAGGGACGCAGCAACCGGTCGCCTGGAAGATGAAGGACTGCGACCCTGCCGAAGCGAACCGATTGCTGGACGCCGCGGGCTTCCCGAGGCCAGCGGGCGGGGTGAGGCCGATCACCGACCTGTTCATCAACGTCTACTCCGCAGAGGCCGGTGACGTGGCCTTCACGGCCGCCGACAACATCGTGTCGACGTTTACCCAGCTTGGACTCAAGGTCGAGCAGCGACTCGAAGCGTACGGTTCGGTCGTAAGCCAGCGCATGCGCCAGCGTGAGCAGCTCTGGCCGGTGCTGAAGAACGGCGACGTCAACTCGAACATCTTCCCGATTACCTGGCCACCGCCATCAGTGGACACTTCGCTGAGCCGGCCCGGCTGGGGTGCGGGATTCGAGAGTCCGTTCATCGTGAAGATGAACAAGGCGATTCTCGGAGAGAAGGACGCCAAGAAGGCCGCAGGGTTCCACAATGACGTGGTTGACTACTACATGTACTGGCAGCAGTACACGGGTCTCTTCCAGGTCCCGCGTGGTGTGCTCGTGAACGAGCGCATCAAGGAGTGGACGCCCTTCTTCCTCCACTACGGCGACCAGCGCGGCGCTGACCAGCCAGAGTTCATAGTTCTGAAGTAGCTGGTGACCGGTACAGGCTTCGCGTAGTACGAACTGGGAGATCCCGGGCGACCCAGCCCGGGATCTCCCTTTAATTTCGGAGGACCACCCAAAGGCCCAACCCTTCGGGTGAAGGGATAGACCTCATCGTCCACTTTGTTTAGGATGGCGCGCGGCGTCCGTGGCCGGTTGTGGCGCGTGGTACTGAAAGGCAGAAGATGACACGCTTCCTGATGCGCCGTTTGGTAACCTCCGTGGTCTCCATCTTTGGCGCGACGATTGTTGTCTTTTCCCTTGTTCACCTGGGTCCCGACCCGCGTCAGTTGTTCGTGCCCGACAGCGGGTACTCGATGAACCAGGAGCAGTGGGAGCGGCTCGGCAAACGCCTGGGATTCGACAAGCCGTTCATAGTTCAGTATCTAAACTGGGTCGCAAAAACCTTCCGTGGCGACCTCGGCGTCTCCCTTGCCCAGACCCGACCGGTCATCGACATCATCAAGGGCAAGATCGGCGCCACACTCCAGCTAGCGATAGGCGGCTGGATCTTCGCCATCATGCTCGGGGTGAGCATGGGAATAGTCGCGGCCGTGAAGCGCGGCACGGTCTGGGACTATTTCGCACGTAGTCTCGCCATTGTAGGTATCGGACTCCCGGCATTCGTAACCGGGATCTTCCTGATCCTGATCTTTTCCGTGCAGCTGCAGTGGTTGCCCGCGGGTACCCGTCCCAAAGACTTTGACATCAGGTACTTCATAATGCCGTGCGTGGCGCTTGGGTGGCCTGCCGCCGCAGGACTGATGCGCCTGGTGCGCACATCGATGCTCGACGTGCTCGATGCCGAGTACATCAAGCTGGCCCGCGCGAAGGGCGTTGGTTACCGCACGGTGATCGTCAAGCACGCCCTGCGTAACTCGCTGATTGCGCCCCTGACTTCGATGTTGCTGCTCTTCGCGAACTGGCTTAACGGGGCGCTGGTCGTCGAAGTGATCTTTGGCTGGCCGGGACTTGGTTTCACCGCCCTCTTCACCGCGGTGAACGACAACGACTTCCCGGTTCTGCTGGGAACCGTGTTCGTCTTCATCATGATCTTCCTGGTGTTCTCCTTCCTGGCCGACATCCTCTACGCGGTCATTGATCCACGCGTTCGACTGGGTGCAGAGGCGGGATAAACCAGGTCTTACCACGGAGCAGGCTGAATGACGAGTTCAACAAGGGAGTCGCTCACTCCGATTGAAGGTGGACGAGCGACCAGCGGTATGTCAGGGCCACGTCGAGCGTGGAAGTTCTTGCGGCGCTACCCGCTCATTCCGGCGTTCTTCCTCACTGTTCTGGTCATAGCGGCTGCGATCGGCCCGATCTTTGCGCCGTATCCGGTCGCGATCGGGGATTTGAACGACCGGCTGTTGGCGCCCTTCTCGCGTGGTGTGACCGGCAACTACTACGTGCTCGGCACCGACCATGCAGGGCGTGACGTGTTGAGCCGGCTCCTGACCGGGTCCCGGATCACACTCTCAATCGCCGGCCTTTCACTGTGTGTGGGGATCATGGTGGGTACCACGCTAGGCGTGGTCTCGGGCTACTTCGGTGGCATGACGGATGAGGTCATCACCCGGATGGTCGACATCTGGTACGCGCTTCCTTTCCTGTTGATCGCACTGATCATGACCTTCATCTTCGGCAAGAGCCTGGCAGTGCTCTTGATCGTCCTGGCGCTGATCTCGTGGTCAGGTTTCGTCAGGATCATCCGCGCGCAGGTCCTTGTCCTGCGCGAAATGGACTACGTGGACGCGGCGCGGATCGCCGGCGCCGGGGACCGCCGCATCCTGTTGAAGCACATCGTCCCGGGAATCGTCAACACGGCCACGGTAATTGCATCGATCAACGTCGGCGGCCTGATCCTGGCAGAAGCCACCCTGAGCTTCGTTGGAGCCGGGATTCAGCCTCCGACCCCGGCCTGGGGCGTCATGGTCAGCAACGGCCGCGACTACCTGCAGACTGCATGGTGGCTGGTTGCGATGCCAGGGCTTTCGATCTTCATGGTCGTGATCTCCCTGAACTTCCTTGGCGACTGGCTAAGGGACCGGCTGGATCCGACCCTTCGGCAGATCGACTAACCGCGGCCCACTGTCGGACCGGCCACCGCGCATCGTCGAGGTCGTGCTGTTTAGCCAGCAACAGACACACTAGCCGGCTGCGCAAGCGCGGCACGCGCCCGGGATCGGACGTCGAGGTACGCGGGAATTTGCGAGCCGGCGACCTTTCCCAGACCGGACAGCGACCGGCGCGGAACTCTGCGCTGCGGGCCCTGCACGACCCTTGCTAACGGTCGCGCGCGACCCTCAACAAGGGCGAGCGGCCTACTTCTTGACTACCCAGACCACAGCCTTTGAAGTGTCCCCGGCCACCTTGGAGCCATAGGGGAACCGCCCTGGCTTCTCGAAGGTGTAAGTGAATTCCTGCGGGGCGGTCTGGCCGAGGCGTTTCGCCATGTTCCCGGAGTCCCATTGTTCCTCAGATTCAGCATCGGCCGTAGAGCTGTGAGCGCCGCCGTGGTCGTTCCGCCATTTCACGGTGGTACCAACCAGGATCTTGATCACAGGGGGGCTCATTTCGCCCTGGCCGAGGATCTTTACCAGGACTTCACCGCTGAGCGGTTCGCCGTCGGGTACCGTGTCGGCAAGCGCCGCAGGGGTGGGTGTCGCCTCGGCGACCACGCCGGATTGTTTGGCAACTGCTGTAGCGGTTTCGTTGGCTGCGGCGGTGGCCCTCGCCTGACCCGCCAGCGACTTCAGGTCGAAACCACCACCCGCCTGGATCGTCTGGGCGGCAATTGCGGTACTGGCTTCCGATGTCCTGATAACACCGACCGTCTCGGTCTGCACGATCTGGTAATCGGTCGGTCCACAGGCTGCGATCGCGAGAGCTATCACAAACGACCCAAGAATCGCCAGGGGCAAGAGAACCCGTAAACCCATTTCCGCTCCTTCGATCCTCTGCCCGCCCGCGCGGGCCCGAACTCCGGAAGGATACACGCTGACCGCACACGGTACCGGACTGCCGCCGGACCGGTGCAGGCCACCGCATCTTACCTATGATAAGGAAGCCACGGTCAATCGGCCGGCGACCCAGAATCCGGTCACTGGTGGATCAGGACCTGCCGTGGCTTGCCAGGCTCGCCCGCTCCGACCACGCCCGCGTCCTCTAGCTCGTCCATGAGACGGGCCGCCCTCGGGTAGCCGATCCGGAGACGCCGCTGGAGCAGGGAGGTCGAAAGCCTCTGCTGGGCCCGCGCAAGCTCTTGCGCCTTGTCGAACAGCGACTCGTCGTCGCTCCCGCCCTGGGCCTCTCCGCCTTCACCGATCGCGATCGCCTCTTCGACTTCCAGCTCCGGCAAGCGCGGGCCGCCGCTGTTGCGCCAGGTCCTCACCACCGACTCGACTTCGTTGTCGGTCAGGAACGCGCCCTGCACTCGCATCGGCTTTGGGCGGTCGATCGGGAGGAACAGCATGTCGCCCCGGCCAAGGAGGCGCTCGGCCCCGTTGGAATCGAGGATGGTGCGCGAGTCGACCTGCGAGCTCACGGCAAAGGCCAGGCGCGAAGGGAAGTTAGCCTTGATTAGCCCCGTCACGACGTCGACCGAGGGCCGCTGCGTGGCGACGATCAGATGGATACCCGTGGCCCGGCCAAGTTGGGCCAGCCTGACGATCAGGCGCTCGACTTCGTTGGCCGAAGTCAGCATCAGGTCTGCAAGCTCGTCGATCGCGACCACCAGATAGGGCAGCTTTGCGGCCGACTTCTCGTTGTACGAGGCGATGTTCTTCGCCCCGCTGGATTCGAAGATCGCGTAACGGGCCATCATCTCTTTGACGACGGCCTTGAGCACGCGGACAGCGCGATCGGCTTCGACCACCGGCGGACAGGCCAGGTGCGGGACGCCGGCGTACGGCGTCAGCTCGACACGCTTCGGATCGATCAACACCATCTGCAACTGCGCGGGCGTCCTGGTCAGCAGGAAACCGGTGATCACCGTGTTCATGCACACGCTCTTGCCCGATCCGGTCGCACCCGCAACCAGCAGGTGGGGCATCTTGGCGAGATCCGCGAACACTTCGCCACTGCTGCTGGCGATACCCAGGGCCACCGGCAAGGCCGCCTTCTTCTCGAATTCCCGATACGCGTCTGACTGCATGACCGAGCGCATGGTCACCGTATTGGGGTTGGCGTTTGGGACTTCGATACCGACAAGGGACTCGCCGGGAATCGGCGCCTCAAACCTGATGTTGGGCGAGGCCAGCGCCAGGGACAGGTCCTTCTCACGCGCGAGGATCGTGTCGACCCTGACCCGCTTTCGATACTGATCCTCGTCCTCGAAACGATCAGACCTTCCGGACCGCTGCTTGGAACGCTCCCAACCGGGCGCTATTCCATACATCGTTACGGTCGGACCGGCGGTGACCTGCGAGATCTTGACCTCGACGCCGTGCTCCGCGAGCGTATCGACGATCAGGTCGCTGGTCGCCTCGATCTCCGACTGCGGGATCGACGCCGTCTTGCCGGTCTTGAGCAGGTCCAGTGGCGGTAGTTTCCAGTTGTAGTTCGGGATCGGCAGCCTCGTGGGCGGCGCAGCGGTGGCGGCGACCGCCGCAGGCGTAGCGGGGCTGGCAGCCGTACCGCCGGGCGTTGGAGCGGCTCCGAGCGACGGATTGCTCCTCGCAGGTGCAACCACAGGCACCGCCGCCGTAACGGGTGCATCGTCATCGTCAGGCTTGTCGGACGGCAGGATTCGAACCGGCTTAGGGCGGGTTACCGCCGTGGCAGGCTCCTCGAGCATGCTGGCCTCCGTTTCGACCGAGGCCATCCGGGTCAGTCGTTCTGCTTCACGCGCGGCCCGGAGTCTCGCCGACCGCGCCGCCCAGCGGGATCGCAGCGCCGACAACCCGGCCGCGATTGCCGAAGCCTGGTAGATGCCGGCGTGGAGGACTACCCCGGCAACCTTGCGGGCGATCCCCGGCGAGAGGATCGCGCCCGCCAGGGCGAGGACGGCCGCAACGCGCATCGACGCGAGCGCCAGGTCAAAGGGCCCGGGTCCGAGGATCGGCCATTCGAAGGGTGCACGGGCAATGAGTCGACCGAGATTGCCACCCGAAGAGACCTCGCCGAGGACCGTCCAGATCGGGTAGTTGAAGATCCCCAGCACGCCGGTCAGGGCGACCGCAAGCACCAGCCCGGCCAGCATCGATCGCCAGGCCTTCAGCAGCCGGAGCGGCATCGAAGTCGCCATGAAGATGGCAAATCCGACCCAGGCCCCCAGCGGAACAAGGCCCAGTCCGAAGAACGTGACAAATTGATCACGCCACAAGAGGCCGGAAATTACGGCAGCCGGAAGCGCAACAACCAGGAATCTACCGGCGCGGCCGCCGGCCAGGGCCCGTACGCCCTTCGCTTGGACACGAGGTTTAGGTTTCAATGATCACCGGCACTATTAACGGACGGCGGCGTGTCCTCTGGTACAGGAAACGGCCTACCGACGACTTGATGAGCCCTTCCAGACGGCTCAACTCTAGACGGTCGTCGTTCGACCGTTCAAGCTCAGCGGACAACTGCTTTATGGTGTCTTCAGCGAGTTGCTCCGCATCTTTTGCGTGAACGAATCCGATCGAGCTCATGCTGGGCGTGCCGATCACCCGCCCCGCGCGCCGGTTGACCGCGACCGCAACGTTGACGATCCCGTCGCGTGACAGAACCTGGCGCTCGGTGAGCACGTTGCCGGCCTCGTCCCATTCACCGAGCCCGTGTACATATATCTGCCCGGCCGGCGCCTCGCCGACCACCTCGCCGCCGTTCTCGCCGATTTCGAGGATCTGGCCGTCGGTAATGAGGAAGACGTTATTCTCCAGCACCCCCTGATCCATGGCGAGCTCGGCGTGAGCGCGCAGCATGCGGAACTCACCGTGAACCGGGATGAAATACCTGGGGCGGGTCAGGTTCAGGATCGCCCGCAACTCTTCCCGCTGCGCGTGGCCGTGGACGTGGACCGTATTCCCACGGCTGGTTATCACCCTGATATTGCGACGCGCAAGCTCGTTTATGGTGTCGAATACCGCGGTCTCGTTTCCGGGAATCGGCGTGGCAGAAATGATCACCGTGTCACCGGGGTGCAACTTGACATCCTGATGCTCTCCGTTCGCCAGACGGACAAGCGCGGACTGGGGCTCCCCCTGGCTTCCGGTGGTCATGAAGACCACGCGCCGATCGGGCAGGCTGTTGGCCTCATTGGCCGCCACCAGGACGCCCTCCGGGACGTCGAGGTGCCCCAGTTCACGCGCGATCCTGACCAGGTTCTGCATGCTCCTGCCCATGAGCGCGACCTTCCGGTCGGACGCGGCTGCGCTGTCGAGCACGATCTGGATGCGTGCGATCTGGGATGCAAAGCTGGCCACGAAGATGCGCCCGGTGGCCTCGGTGATCAGGCGGAAGAGGCTTTCTGCGACAAGCCGGTCCGAAGCCGAAGAGCCCTCCTCGTCGGCGTAGGTCGAGTCCGACATCAGCAGAAGCGTGCCGTTTCCACAAAGCCTGGCCAGCCGGCCATAGTCGAACGGTTCGCCGATGATCGGGTCGTTGTCGATCTTGAAGTCCCCGGTGTGAATTACCGTGCCGAGCGGCGTCCGCAAAGCGATTCCCATCGCGTCCGGGATGCTGTGACACACGCTGAACCACTCGGCTTCGAAAGCGCCAAGCTTGACCGGCGTGCCGGCGACTGCGACCCGGAGGTCGCTTCCGCCCAGGCGCCCGTGCTCCTTCAACTTGTCGCGAATGATCTCGATCGCCATCCGCGGCGCGAACACCGGAGCGGAGATGTCCCTGAGCACCCACGGCAGCGCCCCGATATGGTCCTCGTGCCCGTGCGTGATCAGGATTCCCCGGATGTGGTCGGCGCGATGCACGAGGTAGGAGATGTTGGGGATCACCATGTCGATCCCCAGCATGTCCGAGGATGGGAACTCGACGCCCGCGTCAATCACAACGAGGTCCTCTCCGTATTCGAGGACGAGCATGTTCCGCCCGATTTCACCCAGGCCGCCGAGCGGCACGATGCGAAGCCTGGTAGTCCGGTCTGCCTGGTTGCGTGGGGTCAATTGAAGCCTCTAAAAGAGCGGGAGTTGCCCGCGTGTGTTGTTACCGTCCGAGAGATCTTCGGACTCGATGGCCCCCGGTTGCACTGGGGCAGCGGGTGGCGCGACGGCTGCTCTGGATGGGGCCGGGGAAGCGACCGGTGTTCCCTGCAGCGCCTCAAGCACCGCTTCTGGAATACGCTTGAAATCAGCCTGCAGCGTGGCCTTGATCGATGTCGAGCGCAGGGCCGCCGCCGGGTGATACAGCGGCAACACGACCCGGCCCCGCCACCGGAGGATGCGCCCGTGCTCGGATGAGATCCGTGCCTGGGGAAAGAACGTGGCGAGTGAGTAGCGGCCCAGGGTTACGATCACCCTCGGATTAAGCAGGCGGATCTGGGACTCGAGATACGGTGCGCAGGCCGCAACTTCGTCGGGGGCCGGCTCCCTGTTGTCCGGCGGCCGGCATTTGACTACGTTGGTTATGTAGACGTCCCCGCGCGGTATCTGGAGGGATGCGAGAAGCTCATCCAGTAACTGGCCCGCCCGGCCGACGAACGGACGACCCTGCTGGTCCTCGTTGAACCCGGGTCCCTCGCCGATGAACAGGACTGCCGGAGCGGCCGGTCCCTCGCCAGGTACGGCGTTGGTGCGGCTGCCGGCGAGTCCGCACCGCTGGCACCCGCGGACTGCGGCATCGATCGCCAGAATGCTATCCCAGTCTTTGGAGGCTGCCGCCGTTCTGTACTCCGTTGTCCCGCTCGGGTTCAGGCGTCGGACACGCCTTTCCCCTTCAGGAAAACCGCAACATCAGAGACCGTCCGCAGGCCCTCGGCCTCTTCGTCGGAGATCTCCAGCTGCTTCTCGTCGGTGCTGAACTCTTCCTCGAGGGCCATGATCAACTCAACTACGTCGAGCGAATCGGCATTGAGGTCGTCGGTGAAGGAGCTCTCGGGCTTGATTGTCGCCGGATCCACGCTCAGCTTCTCAGCAGTGATGTCCCGGATGCGTTCGAACACCGTCGCCATGACCAAACCTCCACAAGGCCGACGTCATCCCGTAGTCTCGGGAAGAAAAATCAAGAAAAACCATGCCGATCGAAATCGTTGCAAGGCAAACTATCCTAGCACCGTTCCAAGCACCCCGTTCACGAAGCGCGGGGAGCCATCCGACGCCAGGAGTTTCGCGAGCTCGACGGCCTCGTCGATGACCACGCTCACGGGCGTGGCGGGATCGACGGCACTTTCCGTCAGCGCCAGGCGCAGTATCGCCCGGTCGATCGCCGGGAGCTGGTCAACGGGCCAGGCCCTGGCCGCGCCGGCGATCCGCCGATCAAGCGCCATCCGGTCCTTCTCGACCTGTTCGACCAGGCGGATCGCGAAGGCCGTCCACTTCGACTTCAGTCCCGCCTCTGCCGCTCGCCGACGGACCGCGAGGGCAGCAGGGTGCCCGGCCACGTCGGCTTCGTAAAGTGCCTGGACTGCCACCACGCGGGCGAGCCGCCGGCTGTGCTCGGCCTCCAGCGTCCAACGCTCTTCGGGGCGATGGTGCGAATCACCGGAAGTTGCGTTGGCGGCCGACTCGACCACGCGCGGCCTGTCGCCAGTCAATTGCAGGTTTCCGCCGCGCTCAGGCGGTCAGTCCGCGTGCAGCGGCCATCGAGTTGACATTGAGTAGCTCGGCCGTGGCGTCTATCCGCTTGACGAGGCCGGTCAGAACGCGACCGGGGCCAATCTCCACGAAACGCTTGACGCCACTCCCGACCATGTAGTTGATCGAGCGCTTCCACTGAACGCAGGTCATCAGCTGTTTGCGCAACTCGGCCCTGACTTCGCCGGCCGTTCGCAGCGGTAGCGCATCGCAGTTCCCTACGATCGGGATCGACGGATCATCGAACGGCGTCGACTCGATCATCTCGTTGAGGCCGTCCTGGGCAGGTTCCATGAGACCGGAATGGAACGCCCCACCCACCGAAAGGGGGATCGCCTTCCGGGCGCCGCGCGCGGCCGCCAGCTGGACGGCACGGGCAAGGCTGTCGTGGTCTCCGGCGATGATGATCTGGTCGGCACTGTTGATGTTCGAGATATAGGTGCCGGTCTGAAGGCAGATGTCCTCGGCGGCCGCTTCTTCGATCCCGATCAGCGCAGCCATGCCACCGGGTCGGAGGTGGCAGGCTTCCTGCATCAGCCTGCCCCTTGCCACCACCAGGCGCGCAGTGTCGGTGACACTCAGCACTCCGGCGATCGCCAGAGCGGAGTATTCGCCAAGGCTGTGCCCGGCGACCATGCCTGGTACGGGCTTCCTACCCAGGACCTCTGCCATCGCGGCGTGTGCCGCGAGCGAAACAGCCATGATTGCGGGCTGAGCATTCTCGGTCTGGACCAGGTCTGCCTCGGGCCCTTCAAACATGATCTTGCTGAGGGGCCGCTTCAGCGCTTCATCGACCTCGTCAAATACCTGCCGGGCGGCCCGTGACTCCGCCGCAAGGTCACGCCCCATCCCTACGGCCTGGCTGCCCTGCCCCGGAAATATGAACGCGATGTCGTTCCCGATCACGCGCCCCGCGGGGCTGCCCGCCACCGGTGACTGATTGCTGTCAGCCATCTGGATCTGGCCTACCGGGTTTCCGCGGCCGGCTCGGACGGGTCTGCCGGTGCCTCGAAAATCGGGCGCCCGTTGTAGTAGCCGCATTCCTTGCAGATCCGGTGCGGCATCGAGGCGGCCCCGCACCGCGGGCATTTGCTCAACCCGGGTGCGGTCCGAAAGTGATGGGCCGCCCGCCCGCCTTGACGGGCCCTTGTGTGTTTCTTCTTAGGGTGTGGGGGCACTTTGGACTCCTGTCGGCCTGACGGCCGCTACCTTTTTAATCGCCACTGCTCGGCGAGTCGATGCAATGACGCTGGTCTGGACATCGAGCTCTCGCATGCACATGCGCTGACGTTACGGTCCGAGTGGCACACGGGACACAGCCCGGCACATTCTGGCCTGCATACCGGGGCCATTGGCCTCGTTGCAATAAGAGCCTGCCGAGCAACCTCCCGCAAGTCGATCTCGTTGCGGTCGTCTATAAGGAACACCGTGTCATCCAGCCCCCTGTCTTCGTCGCGCTCTTCGAGGTCAAGACCGACGCCCGGGAATGGATTTATCGGGTAGAACTCCTCCTCAACGCTCGCCTCAAGCCGCGTTCTGATGGGAGCCAGACAACGGCTGCATGAATCGGATCCAATCGCCCGTAACTGTGCCTCAACCAGGACACCACGATCCGTACGCATCATGCGAACGGCGCCCTGGACCTCCTCGAACACCTCTCCGTCGTCGCGCACCAATTCGGGTTCGATCTCGTACTGACGAGTCGCGCCGACAGTGGCGCGCAGTAACCCGGCAACGTTGAACCGCATTTGACCGACCTCGCTTGCCGGACGAATCGGACCTGCCGTGACGGACGACGCCGCACTGCGACTACGGGGTGACCGAACGATTCGTGCGCAAGGTCACAAACCAGAAAATTCTCGCGCCCGCCAGATTCAAGTGTCAAACACATAGTGTACCCTCTGAGCGACCGCACGCCATGTGTGGTGCGGTTACCGCTTACTCCCATTCGCGGTCTGTCGATACGGGCAGGCGGCACGCGGAGAGGCGAGTCGGAACTCTGGGAGCGCCACTTCCTGAGCGCGCGGGCATCGTGCATGTTGCGAGCCCGACCGTTGCCTGAAACAAGAGGCGCTCGACGGGGTCCACTCCCGCTGGCCGCGTCGCCTGCATATATACATACAGGTACGATGCGCGCATCTTTCCGGACAGCACCCGGCCAGATCACAGACATCGCCGGCATCACAGTCGGGCACCGCACCCTCGCCGAGGCGGGAACTGGCTGTACCGTCGTGCTCCTGGAACGTCCCTGCACTGCCGGGATCGACATCAGAGGCGCCGCGCCGGGCAGCCGCGAAACCGCCATGCTCGATCCCCTTGCTGCCATCCAACAGGTCAACGCGATCATGCTGTCCGGCGGCAGCGCGTTCGGACTCGAAGCCGCAACCGGTGCCGTGCGGTTCCTTGAAGAGAAGGGGGTCGGACTCAAGGTCGGTCGCGCCCGTATCCCGATCGTCCCTTCCGCCATCGTCTTCGACCTCGGGATGATCACGCATCAAATCCGTCCAGGCTCGGACGACGGTTACAGGGCGTGCCAGGCGGCCACCCGAGACGTCCAACAGGGCAGCTACGGCGCGGGGACCGGGTGCACCGTCGCAAAGCTGCGGGGCAAGGGTGCCGCCATCAAGGGCGGCATCGGCACCGCGGCAGTCTCCCTGGGCGATGGCTGTCTGGCCGCCGCCCTGGTCGTCGTAAACGCCGTCGGCGGCATTGTCGACCCTGCTACTGGTTCACTCGTTGCGGGCCCACGCCGTCTCGGAGGCGGATTCGAGGACTCGGAAGAGATCCTGATTTCCGACCCTCCAAAGCTCCGCGACTGGGAGTTCAACACAGTGATCGGGGTGGTGGCGACCAATGCCTCACTCGACCGGCGGGCAGCAACGCGACTGGCCGGCGCGGCGCAGGACGCCATAGCGATGGCGGTCCGTCCGGCCCACCTGTCCCAGGACGGCGACACGATATTCGGGCTATCGACCGGCGAACTGGGCGAGGTCCACGAAGACCGGCTGAGGGCCGCCGCCTCCCGGGCGACGGTTGGCGCAATCCTGAACGCGATCTTGAGCGCCACGGGCCTGGGCGGGATCCCGGCGGTTTCCGAGCTCAGCAAGCAAGGCGAGAGCACAGGAGCGGCGGTACGTTGAACGTGAAACGAACGACGACCCACGCAATTCGCTCGATGAAGCGTCGCGGCGAACTGATTCCAATGATCACCGCCTACGACCACACCTCGGCCGTGCTCGCCGACCGGGCGGGCATCCCGATGATTCTGGTCGGGGACAGCCTGGGTCAGGTGATGCTCGGTTATGAGTCCACGATCCCGGTGACACTCGACGACATCGTCAGGGCGACAGCCTCGGTGGTTCGGGGCGCCCCACGGGCTCTGGTTGTGGCCGACCTGCCGTTCATGACATACCAGGAAAGTCCTGCACAGGCCATGCAGTCGGCCGCCCGGGTCATGCAAGAAGGCGGAGCCCACGCCGTGAAGCTGGAAGGGGGCAGTTCCGTCGCGGATACGGTCCGCCGGCTCTGCGATGCCGGCGTTGCCGTCATGGGCCACCTGGGGCTGACCCCCCAATCCCTGAATCAGATCGGCGGCTACCGGGTACAGGGCAAGGACGAGGGCTCGGCGGCGAAACTCATGAGCGACGCAGAGCTTCTTCAAGCGGCGGGTGCGTTTGCTGTGGTGCTGGAACTCGTGCCTGCAGAGGTCGCCGCGGCGGTCACAGGCCGGCTTGGAATTCCAACCATCGGAATCGGTGCCGGGCCAGCGTGCGACGGACAAGTGCAGGTCTGGCACGATCTGCTCGGGTTGATCCCCGACTTCCAACCGAAGCATGCCCGCCGTTACGCAGAGCTGTCAGGCACGATTCAGTCGGCCATCGTCAGCTACATCAACGACGTGAAAGAGCGCCGGTTCCCCTCGGATGACGAGACCTTCCACATTCCAGCGGGAACGTCAATGAACTTCGAGGTCGGCAAGCCGCCCGCGCGTGAGGAAGTGGCGGCGGTTCGGGCCTCCTTCGCCTGGACCCCCGAGCGCATCAGGACGCTTCGCGAAGACCTGCGCCTGACACAGGCTGCGATGAGCGAAAAGGTCGGCGTCGCAAAGAACAATCTCAGCGCGTGGGAGCGTGGGAAGAACCGTCCGAGTCTCCGTCACCAGAGCACGCTCGACAGCCTGGCTCGCTCCAGAGGCCGGGCCCCGTGATTCAGGCGCCGGATTACTACCACGCCAATTACGCAGGAAGCACATGAAAGTAGTTGAAACGGCTGCCGAGCTAAGGGCCCTGCGAGCGGGACTGCCCGGCCCGGTCGGATTCGTACCAACGATGGGGGCACTCCACGATGGGCATGCGACCCTCGTCAAGCGGGCACGCGCACAGACCCGGTCCGTAGTCACTTCGTTGTTCGTAAACCCGACCCAGTTCGGTCCGGGCGAAGACTATGACGGCTACCCGAGGAACCGGGAGCGGGATCTCGAGATCTTCGCCAGTTCGGGCGCTGACGTGGTGTTCGTACCGGCAGTCGACGAAATCTACCCGAGCGACGCGCTGACCACGGTTGACCCCGGGCCAATCGGCCAAGTGCTGGAAGGAGAACGCCGGCCAGGCCACTTTAAAGGCGTGGCGACGGTCGTGACGAAGCTGTTCGCCATCGTTCGACCGGACCAGGCCTTCTTCGGGGAGAAGGACGCCCAGCAATTGCGAATAATCCGACGCCTGGCCTCCGACCTCCGCTTTGGCGTGGAGATCGTCGGCGTCGCTACCGTCCGCGCGGCCGATGGGCTGGCACTGAGCAGTCGGAACATCTACCTGTCGAAGGATGAGCGGAATCAGGCTCCGGTGCTGTTCAGGGCGCTCAGGCACGCGCAGGACCTCTTTCAGGCGGGCGAGCGGAATGGGGACGTGCTGCGCAGCGCGATCACCGCTACCGTCGGGAAGAGCCGGCTCGTGTCTCTCGAATACGTGAGCGTGGCCGACAGCTCGACTCTTGCCGAGCTCAGTACGATCGACCGTGAAGCTCTCGTTTCTCTCGCCGCCCGGCTCGGTCGAACGCGGCTCATCGATAACATGACGCTTCCGCAAGGGTTGTCGCCTGCCGGCACGGGCAGAGATTAAACAGGACGAAACGGTGCGCATACTGGTGACCAACGACGACGGCGCCCATGCACCCGGGCTGTGGGCGCTCGTCCGCGCGGTCCGTCCGCTGGGCGAGATTGTCGTATCAGCCCCGGATCGCGATCGCAGCGGCGTGGGCCCGGCGCTCAGCGTCAATGACATGATCCGGGCCAAGGAAGTAACGCCAGAAATTGAAGGCGTAAGAACCTTCGCAGTCGAAGGGACCCCGGGAGACGCCGCGGTCCTGGGCCTCCGCAAGCTGGTTGGCGAGCCGGTGGACCTGGTGGTCAGCGGCATAAACCCCGGGACCAACGTGGGCGAGGACGTGGTCATCTCCGGTACGGTCGGCGCCGGCCTGCACGCCTTTCTGAACGGGGTTTCAACAGTCGCCATCTCGGTCGACGGGGATAGCGACCCATCGCACCCTGCCGTGCAGTCGGTCACCAGGGCGATCGTCGCTGAGGTTGCCAGGGCCAGGGGCTTCCCATGGTTCGTAAACGTGAACTTCCCCGGGGAACGGCCAAGGGGTGCACGCCGTACCCGCGTGGCAACCCGCCTCCTCGAGGACACGATCGACACGGTGCAACGGGGTCATCGCACCTATTACTGGCTGCTGAGACGAGGCGGCAGGTCCGCCGACTCGGCTGCGCCAGATACTGACGTCGCAGCTGTTCGCCGCGGTTATCTTTCGATTTCCGCCCTGTATCCCGAGTTCACGGAGGGCGACGTAACCTCCCGGCTGGACGCCCTGGTAAGGGCAGCCGAAGGGGCCCTGGAGGGAGGGGGGTAGCCCACAACGATATGCCCCTGCCGCCCCGCTTCCCGGCGTACTTCATAGAACGCCAGACTGTCCTCGTACTTCAGCGTTTGACACCGCGTCACACCCGTAACTAGAATCGGCAAGTACGGCCTCGCGGCCATCCAGATCTCTGCCCCGCCATGCGACGCGGCTGCGCGCGTAACCGGGAGTTGCGAGGACACCTCCAATAGCCGGCCCTCACGTATGCAACGCGACCCTGTTTGACGTCAGGCGATCGCACCGCCGGTTATTTCCTGCCCCTCCGAATCTGCCAACCGCCGCCGGTTTTCCGGCCGGAATTGCTGGCCGGTGGCGGTGTCCTGAGGCGCTTCCTGCATGACCAGGTACGTTTTCGTTACCGGTGGCGTGGTCAGCTCCCTCGGGAAGGGCATCACAGTCGCTTCGATCGGGCGCATGCTCAAGGCGCGCGGGCTGACCGTTTCGATCATGAAACTCGACCCGTATCTGAACGTGGACCCCGGCACGATGTCTCCGTACCAGCACGGCGAAGTATTCGTGACCGTTGACGGCTCGGAGACCGACCTCGACCTCGGCCACTACGAACGTTTTATCGACGTCGAACTGACCTCGCTCTCCAACGTCACCGCGGGCCAGATCTACAGCGAGGTGATACGCCGCGAGAGGCGTGGCGACTACCTGGGCGGGACCATCCAGACCGTGCCCCACGTGACTAACGCCATCAAGGCGAGAATCAAGAAGCTCGCCGACGCCACACGGCCCGACGTCGTGGTCGTCGAAGTCGGCGGTACCGTCGGCGACATCGAGGGGCAGCCTTTCCTGGAAGCCATCCGCCAGATGCGCAAGGACGTCGGCCGCAGCAACACGCTATACATACATCTAACCCTCCTGCCCTACCTCAGTTCGACGCAGGAACTGAAGACAAAACCCACGCAGCACTCGGTGACCGCATTACGCGGGCTCGGCATACAGCCCGACGCGATCATCTGCCGTGCCGATCACCCGGTGCCCGCCTCAGTGCGCGAGAAGATCTCCCTGTATTGCGACGTAGCCGGCGAAGCCGTGATCGGCCTCCCGACGCTGGATACCGTTTACGCGGTCCCGCTGCACCTTGAGCAAGAGGGCCTCGGACGGTTTCTCGCTTCCAGCTTTGGATTCACGAGCAAGGAAGCGGATCTGCGCTCATGGGCCGAGATGGTGGCCCTGATCCGCAAGCCCAAGCCCGTGGTCAAGATCGCCGTCGTCGGCAAGTACGTGGATTTGACCGACTCCTACCTGTCCGTACACGAAGCGCTCCGCCACGCCGGCCTGTTCCATGACCGACAGGTTGACATCAGCTGGATACCCTCCGAAGAGGTCGAGCGGGTGGGCGCGGACCGGCTGCTGGGCGCCGTTTCCGGTATCGTCGTTCCAGGCGGTTTCGGCCCGCGTGGGATCGAGGGCATGATAGAAACCGCTGCCTACGCGCGTACGCGCGCCGTTCCTTACCTTGGCCTGTGCCTCGGCATGCAGGTGATGGTCATCGAGATGGCTCGCCACGCGCTCGGGCTCGAGCGGGCCAACTCCTCGGAGTTCGACCCCCGCTCGCCGGACCAGGTGATCGCATATTTGCCGGGGCAGGAAGAGTTGGCTGAGACCGGCGGGACGATGCGGCTTGGCTCGTACCCGTGCAATCTCCGCACGCACACCGTGGCTGAACGCGCCTATGGAACGGGCGCCGTGACCGAGCGACACCGGCACCGCTATGAGGTAAACAACGACTATCGGCTGCAGTTCGAGGAGGCCGGCCTCATTGCAAGTGGCGTCTCACCGGACGAGTCGCTGGTCGAAATCTCGGAAGTCATGGGTCACCCGTTCATGGTCGGATCGCAATTTCACCCCGAGTTCGCCTCGCGGCCCGATCGGCCGCACCCGCTGTTCCGCGAGTTCGTGGGCGCAGCGAAGCGAATAATTCGCGAGGGTGGCCAGCCCCCGCTCCCGTTTGGGGACAGCCAGAACGGCACTCCCGGCCACCAGTGAGACGGGAGGCTGCGGCGGCGCGCTTAGTGACAACCTGACGCCACCTGTGCTAACTTGGGTAGTAGAGGGCTTCACACAGCCGAGGCGACCCGCCCCGCCAGGGGCGTCCCGCCCGATTCGCCGCCAGCACGGCGATCGCTCTCCCGTAAGCCGGTACTCTTGGACTCGTGACGAGTCGCTATCTGGAAGCCTCCAGGTTCGTAGCTGAGTATCCCCAGAATCCTCTTCACATATATCCGCAACAGCCGGACGACTGATCCGGCGCCAGGCACGGCGCGCGTTCCTTTGCCGCCGCGCAACACCGTCTGAGCATGGAGGGATCCCCCTGAACGTACCACCGCGTCACTCCCGAGGCGCTGGCCGCCGCCGTCGCCCCGCGGCCTACCGGAACCGGCAGCAACCGGTGAATCAGGAGCGGGTCAACGGGCCCATGGCGGTCGCCGATATCCCCGAGGAAGAGACCTATTCGGCTCTCGGGGACCTCGGGTCCAAATCGACCGCAGAGCTGCGGGAGATGATTCCGCAGCTCGGGCTCAAGATCGGAATTCCGGCCCGCAGGTCCGAGCTTGTAATGGCGCTGCTCCAGCATCATGCAGAGGAAAACAACCTGCTGCTTGGCGCCGGCGTACTCGAATTGACCAACGAGGGGTACGGATTTCTTCGTTCCCCGAACTCCAAGAACGGCCCTGAAATCTACGTCTCCCAGTCGCAGGTGCGCAGGTTTGGCCTCCGAAGCGGCGATATGGTCGCCGGCCAGATTCGCGCCCCCAAGGATGGCGAGCGCTTCTACGGGCTCGTGCGCGTAGAGATCGTTAACGGCTACGACCCCGAGACCTCACGCAAACGCCCCCAGTTCGAGAAGCTGACGCCGCTATTCCCGGAGAAGCAGATAAAGCTCTCCACGACCCCGAAGGTAACGTCGACACGGCTGATCGACATGGTTGCTCCGGTCGGCAAGGGGCAACGTGCATTGATCGTCTCGCCGCCGAAGGCCGGAAAGACCATCATCCTCAAACAGATCGCCGCGGGGATCACGGCAAACCACCCCGAGATCTACCTGATTGTGGCGCTGATCGGAGAGCGACCAGAGGAAGTTACCGACATGCGCAGGTCGGTGGACGGCGAGGTCTACAGCTCGACGTTCGATGAGCCGGTCGAAGAGCACTGTCGCGAGGCGGAACGCGCGCTCGAGCGTGCGAAGCGCCTGGTCGAGAGCGGCGAAGACGTGGTCATTCTCATGGATAGCCTCACCCGGCTCGCGCGGGCTTACAACCTGGCGGTGCCCAGTTCGGGCCGAACGCTCTCCGGTGGTATGGACCCGATCGCGCTTTATCCGCCCAAGAACTTCTTCGGCGCAGCCAGAAACTGCGAAGAAGGTGGCAGCCTGACGATCGTCGCAACCTGTCTGGTGGATACCGGGAGCCGCCTGGACGACCTCATCTACGAGGAGTTCAAGGGCACGGGCAATATGGAAGTCCACCTGGATCGGAAACTGGCCGAGCGACGGGTATTCCCTTCGATCGATGTGCTCCGAAGCGGCACTCGAAGGGAGGAACTGCTCTTCGATGACGCCATGCTGAAGCAGGTGTGGCTGCTCCGGCGGATGGTGTCGATCATTTCGCAGGACTCTGCGTCCACCGAGGCGACCGAGCGTGTGCTCGAGCGCCTGGTCAAGACCCAGGACAACGCGGAATTCCTCGCTTCAATCAACAAGCCCGGCGGGCCTTAGCTGTCACCAGCTTCCCACCTGGCAGTAATTGACTCAGGGAAAGCGGCGCGACAGGTAACGCGTCCAAATCTCGAAAAATGGATACTCTTGCACCGGGGCCGCGTTGACACGCGCTCCGGGGCGTGGATATAGTGCCCCCGGTTGTACTTCGGGCGGACCGGGTGGACTCGCACCGTAATGGCAACGCACACGTCAAGACTAGTCCGGAAGTCGATTTCCAAGGCTTCTGAATGCCTTGACAGTGCGCGATGGCAGGTGCAAGAATCGCTATGGTTTTCGCCCGGAATCGGGTTCTGTGTGGCTTCGCGCGTTCGCGGAGCGGTGTGATCAACCCAGGGCCGATTAGGTCCTCAGATCCGCCTCAAAGCGGTAATGAGGGCGTAACGGAGACCATCGGACAATGCGCCGATGGGACCACAGCGATCTGGCAGTGCTCTCTGCCACGGGGTGGTCGGGGAACCGGAAAGTTACGAGCAAGGGGGACAGACGCTGTGAAGTATTCGGCGAGATTGGTTACCGCTCTTGCAGCCGTCGCGCTGCTGCTGGCGGCCATTGTGGGATTGCAAGGCGGATTCAGAACCGCTCATGCGACTCACCCGGGCGGCGCGGGTAACACACACACAGACGGTGCCGTTTACCTGACAAACCTGTGGTCGGGCTTGACCACTGAGGCATCTCCGTCGGGTACGACGGCGTTAGGTGCTACTAAAGCTTACGTTGGTGCCGGCAAGACGCTGTACGCGACGTTCATTGATCAGCTCGCGAACGGATCGTCGACCAACTTCATTGCGCTCGGATCCAACATAGTCTTGATCGATGTCGTGGATGCCGACAAGAACTCGAAAGTGGCAACCGGTACGACAGCCAACCTAGCCGCTGGCTTGTCTACCGGCGCCGCTACCACGACCGCCGGTTTGTCGTTCACTGTTTTCTTGCCGTCCTCGGCGGAAATAATCGACCGCGACGGGGATGGAGCGCTCGACCCCGATGACGTGACAATCGATTTGGTTAACGGCAATTCCACGACCACGATGCAGGTCACCGGCGTAGCAGCGGCGCTTTCCAACGTTCACGGTGGAGCCGTTACAATTCTGGTGGCTTCTGGCGGCAGTACCAAGGGCCCTAACGGGACCACGACCTTGCTCTGGTCCACCAGCGTGATTGATACGCTACCGGGCGTTCTTAAGATCACCTCAACGCAGGACTCCGTCGGTATCATGCTTTCGGCTATCGAAACGGGCAAGAGCACCGGGCGGTTCATTGCAAACGTTCAACTAGTGGACGTTGAGTACACGTCGAACATTTCGACGTCGACAGGAATTAGTAATTCCACGACCGGCGCAATCAAGATCCAGAACGGCGGTGTTTTGACCGTCAAGTACCTGGACGACACCCGGACCTCTGACAAGACCGCGGCGGTCACGGCGGTTGAAGTCTCCGCGACTGTCACCGCTGACTCGGTCGCGCCGACGGTGTCGGTGACTGGTCCGACCCACAACAAGCAAACGCAGGACCGGCGACCGATCTTCTCTGGCACGGTTTCGGACACCGCGTCCGGCGTCAAGAAGAGTTCGGTTCTCCTGGTCCACGACAACGCCGATGACGCGGCCAACGCCGTCGTCGTCAACGCTACAACCAGCTCTTCGAGCGCGCCGACGTTGGGTTCAGGCTCGGCCGACGGTGACACGACGGTGACGTGGACCTTTACGCATCCCGTCGACATACCGACTACGGGTGGCGCTCAGGCTAGCCACAAGGTTGACTGGCTGGTCACGCTTAGCGACCTGGCCGGTAACCAGGGCTTCTCAGACTCGGACGGCGATTCCAGCGACAACTTCTCGTGGA
>VGZT01000014.1 GCA_016872495.1 SAR202 cluster bacterium | reverse complement strand
CGGTGATGGGTGGTGCGGCACTGGCCCTCGTGCTCGCGCTCATATTCTCGGCGGGATGCAGCTCCAAAGATCCCACCGACGAGCATGTGTAGTCGCCAGGTCGACTGACGGGCCGGTACAACGCCTCTTCGGACGGCCCTAGGGCGTCGTTCCCAGAAAACGTCGATCTGGTAACGCATAGCGTGCATCGGCCTGGCGTCCGGCCGCGCCCTGCCATGTTTCAACCCTTGACGGCATGCTCGTGGACTCACGCAGTTTGTCCGCGCCCACCAAGTATTCGGTCATGCACAACGCCTTCGGGCGTCTCTTTTCGTACCAGGCCGAGGCATAGGCCCGCTCGCCGGCGCCGCCATGCAAAGGGACTCGAACCGCTCGCATGTCGGGGTCGACTACCCGGATCGCGCGGAAGGGGCTCGGCAGGCGTTAGCCAAAGAGGCCCAGTGGCTGTCGCGCTGAACGCGTCCGTTACCGATATCACGGCGCTCCCGGTAACGACTGGCATGCTACCCCGTCACGGTCGCCATCGAGCCGGTGCGGATCCCGAGCGGGTCCACCAGCAGCCTTGTAGAACGCCTGCGCCTCCTGCCATGTAGCGAAGTCTCCGCAGTCGCGGTCAGGACCAGCAGGGTCGTAGCTCCCATGAGCGCCGATTTCGGGTACCCCACCCGAGGATCTGCCCCATAGCCCCACCCTGGCGTTCCGCGCCTGCCGCTGTAGCTCGAGGAACCTTTCCTGGTATCTCACATCGGGCGGGTAAGTAGCTACCTGGGCATAGCCCTCCTCAACGAGCAGCGCGTTCACCATCGTGCCCTCGTCGAGCCAGACGTAACGGAGGAGTCTGCCGTACCGGTCGGTCTCGGAGACGTCCCTCTCGAGGTATACGGTCTTGCCGCCGACCAGTTGCTTGTTCCGGTTGGACGCCTCGATACCACCGGGTTCTACTCCGCGCGTCGGGTGGACGGTCTCGGGGGTATCGACGCCGATGTACCGGACCCGGTACTGCCTGCCGTCGAGCAAGACGTCGATGGTATCGCCGTCGACGATGTTGACCACCCTGGCAGCGACCATGCCGCGTACAGGACCGGGGGTCGAAGAAGGTGGCTGGTCAAGGCGACCCATGCGTTCCGACGTGGGCGTTGGCACTGGTTCAGAAAGCACGCTGGCCGGAGCTTGCTCATCACATCCAGCGGTTACTGCCAGCACCAGAGCAGCTAGACCGACGACGACCCATGGCATGGCCGCTGATTCTAGCCGACGACTAAGGCAACTGGCTGAGATCAAGGTCGGGCGGCTTTTCGATTTGCGGGTACAACGCATATGCCACCTGGCCATTCGCGAATTTCTCAACCACCCTGCGGACGAGATCAATCTCCGGTCGCCAACTCGAACAGGCCTGTGCAAGGGTTCCGATGTCGATCCAGGCGGATCGACGCGGCCGTTGAGATGCGGCAGGCGAGTTCCGTCTTCGTCGCCAGCGCGAAAACGAAAACGCCCCGGCATGCGTCGGGGCGTTTGATATCGGGGGTGATGGTGGGCCCGCGTAGACTCGAACTACGGACCTCCACTTTATCAGAGTGGCGCTCTAACCGGCTGAGCTACGAGCCCCCCTGGATCGGCCACCGACCCGTACCTATGCCGGCTTCGGGGGCGCTTCGCCCAATTCTACAACCAACTCGACGGGAGTGTTCCTGGCAACGATCAGCACGAGGTCTTCGCTGTCTGAAGCATTGACTGGCTGGTGCGGCGCGTCCTCGGGGATGTACAGGAAATCCCCGGGGCCGATCACGATCCGCTCTTCCAGGTTCTCGCCGACCAGGAATGTTCCACGTCCGCTCGCAACGTAGATCGCCGATTCGCAATTCGTGTGGTAGTGCGCACTCGACCGGTGCCCCGGCGGGATGGTCGAGATCGCGAGATGAATCCCCTCCGCTCCGGCGGTCGCTTTGGACACGCCGGCGAGCCGCGTCATGGCACCTGACGCAACTTCGATCTCGCGCTCGTTTGCCCGGATCACCCGAATCCTCGGCTTCGACTCGGCCTTCTCAGCCAGCGCCTCGGCAGCCCTGCTCTGCAATGCCTGGATCGAGCGCCAACGCAGCGCAGTCAGCGCGCCGCCGACCAGTCCGATGGCGATCCCCCAGCGGGCGTCGAGCAGCGTTGCGGAGCCAAGCTGAGCGTCCAGCACGTCCCGAAGGAGGATGAAGACGGCAGCCGAAGCCCCTCCGACCGCGAACAACAGCCCGGCCGTCGCCACGCCGAAATGGAAGAACCGGGTAACAGTTTCTGCGGACGAATGCGGATCGTCCGTCCCGGCCCGCCCGATTCGCCGGGCGAGATAGCTGATGACGCCGCCGACGGCGACGGTCGCGATGATCGCCGCGAGCCCATCCAGCCTCGACTGCGAGCTCACCAGAAGCGCTGCCTCCGCCTGGACCGGGAACGACAGCAAGAGAGTCAGCGCTATCACCGCTCCCGCCGCAATCGATCCCAGACCGAACACCTCCCACGAGCGGAGGTCGATCGTGCGGGCACCGTCAAGCGCCGCGCGTGAAGACACGCCGACGCGCGACCATGGCGACGACGACGCCAGGTACACCCAGACGAGTCCGGCAACCAGCAGATCGGAAACGAGTCTGGGAAGAGCGCCCCAGCGCGCCGCCAGCGTCTCCGGGACCTCGCCGAGCGCCGGGCGCAAGAGGATCACGAGAATCAGGATTACCGTGCTGACCGCGGACGCGGTAACGATCGCCGCCCCACCGGTCGCGTAGAGCTCGCGGAGCCTGGAACCTGAATCGCCGCTGGCAGCCCTCCACCAGTGCCACGCCCACAGGCCCCCGCCGATCAACACGTTCGCAAGTCCGCCTCTCAGCTCACCCGACCAGGGCCCGCTGGTGAAGATCGCCTGCCCCTTGAACAGCGACTCATACGCATACCGAAGCAGTTCCGCGACCACGCTCGAGGCGCCGAACGCGAGCAAGGCAATGGACCCCGCAGACACGCCATAGAGGTACCAGCGGTGCAGGGATTTGACTGACGTGCCCGGCTTCCAGGTGACACGCGCCACCTTCCAGTGGATGACCCAGCCGCCAGCCCAGGTGAGGATTCCCGCGATGCTGTCCGACCGGAGGGAGGCGACATTACCCTCGAGCACATCGCTGAGGATCTGGCGAGCGGCGATCGAGAAGGCAACGGCGGAAACCAGTAGCACAACATGGAGATACGCCTGGCGGAGGAATCGGTCGGCTTCCTGGGGCACCCTGATCACATTCCGGTGGGCGAGTCGCCAGTGGATTGCCCAGATGGGTCCGGCGACGATGATCCGGGCGAGGCCGGACGCGAGCGTGGTCGTCGAGTGGCCGATGATCAGCCGGCCCGGCCAGAGCACGTCGATCAGGTACTCGACGATGTCGATCACGCCCGTGGCTGCGACCAGGGCCGAAATGGCCAGGACCAGGTAGAGGTAGATGCGGTAGGGAGTGTTCACGGTTGCGCCTTTACGGCTTCACCGGAACCACGGTCTGCAGCAACCGTGGCTCCTCACACCAGTGGACCGGCCACGCGAAAGTCGACAGACGCCAGTCACCGCCGACTTGCTTCAGCTGGTACGTTGAGTCCCACCCGTTGCCGTTGCGCGGTCCCAACAGTCCGACATCCCGGCCACCGGTGTTGATCGTGGTCTCAACGGTCGCGAGTGATCCGTTGACGTTGACGCGCCGCACGATCACGCTCGAAGCGTCGAGCTGCTGCCTGAACTCCGGCATCCGTTCGACGAGCGTCGACTCATTGCACTTCTGCTGCAGTTCAGGAGTCAGGTAGCCGTAGGCCGCGGGGACGTCAGACGCCTTGAGCGCTTCGAGGTACAGCCTGACTACTCCATCCGGCCGCGCGGGGTCGGCGGCCGGCTGGCTGCATGCGGCCGCCAGCGCGACCGTCAGTAGAAGAAGCAAGGGCAGTGCGAGATGGCCACGGCGCTCGGGCTTGGATCTCATCGTGACTCCCATCTTAGGGCGTTCGGCTTGAACGCGGCGCGCTGGCCGGGCACAAGTTTGCTGCGGTGAGAGTAAGACGCTGCCGGGACGGGAAAAGTTCCGGGCGCGAAAAGACCCCGATCTGTTTCGGGGTCTTTGGCTACACCTTAACCGCTGAATAGTGGAAGGAAGAGAACGCTTAATTTTCGGAGTCGATCCCAGTGATGGGATTTTCTTCAATTTGTTGGTATTCGGATGCGCTTTACTAGAGCAAGACCCGAGCGTCCAAGGAGCCCCTTCCATCCCGATGAATCGGGAGGAATCTCGCTCGACTCGACCTTTCGTTCTTGCCCCGCATCCGGTCGCCTCAGGTGAACCCGTTGCCCGACCGACTTGCGTCTATCGGGGCGGTTCTCCTTAGAAAGGAGGTGATCCAGCCGCACCTTCCGGTACAGCTACCTTGTTACGACTTCGTCCCAGTTATCGGCTCCGCCCTCGGCGCCTGCCTCCCTTGCGGGTTGGCCCGGCGACTTCAGGCGTATCCGACTCCCATGACGTGACGGGCGGTGTGTACAAGGCCCGGGAACGTATTCACCGCAGTATGCTGACCTGCGGTTACTAGCAACTCCGCGTTCATGCAGGCGGGTTTCAGCCTGCAATCCCAACTGAGACCGGTTTTATCGGATTGGCTTCGCCTCTCGGCTTCGCAACCGTCTGTACCGGCCATTGTAGCGTGTGTGTAGCCCTGGTCGTAAGAGTCATGATGACTTGACGTCATCCCCACCTTCCTCCCTTACGGGCAGTCCCCCTAGAGAATTCAACTAAGGGCGAGGGTTGCGCTCGTTGCGGGACTTAACCCAACACCTCACGGCACGAGCTGACGACAGCCATGCAACACCTGTGCTGGCTCCCTTGCGGGTCGCCCCAACTTTCGTCAGAGCTACCACCAGCATGTCAAGACCAGGTGAGGTTCTTCGTTTAGCATCGAATTAAACCACACGCTCCGCTGCTTGTGCGGGCCCCCGTCAATTCCTTTGAGTTTTAGTCTTGCGACCGTAGTCCCCAGGCGGGATGCTTAACGCGTTAGCTTCGGCCCGGAGGGGGTCGACACCCCCCAGACTCAGCATCCATAGTTTAGGGCGTGGACTACCCGGGTATCTAATCCGGTTTGCTCCCCACGCTTTCGCCCCTCAGCGTCAGGTACACCCCAGGAGACCGCTTTCGCCACTGGTGTTCCTCCCGATATCTACGCATTTCACCACTACACCGGGAATTCCGTCTCCCTCTGATGCCCTCAAGCTCGGAAGTTTCTCCCGACCCCTCCCGGTTAAGCCGAGAGATTTCACAAGAGACTTTCCGAGCCGCCTACAGGCCCTTTACGCCCAGTAATTCCGGACAACGCTTGCCACCTACGTATTACCGCGGCTGCTGGCACGTAGTTAGCCGTGGCTTATTCCTCTAGTACCGTCCTTGCTCTTCCTAGAGAAAAGAGGTTTACGACCCGAGAGCCTTCGTCCCTCACGCGGCGTCGCTGCATCAGGCTTTCGCCCATTGTGCAAGATCCCCTGCTGCTGCCTCCCGTAGGAGTGGGGGCCGTGTCTCAGTCCCCCTCTGACCGGTCGTGCTCTCACACCGGTTACCCGTCGATGGCTTGGTGGGCCGTTACCCCGCCAACTACCTGATAGGACGCGAGTCCCTCCAAGAGCAGTACGGGTTACCCCGTACCTTTCCTCGCGGACGTCTATGTCCGTGAGCATATGCGGTATTAATCCCGGTTTCCCGAGGCTATCCCCCGCTCGAGGGCAGGTCACTCACGCGTTACTCAGCCGTTCGCCACTATCTCGATAACCTTGCGGAAATCGAGACCGTCCGACTTGCATGCATTAGGCGCGCCGCCAGCGTTCGTCCTGAGCCAGGATCAAACTCTCCAAAACTGGCGTTTCTTCCTTCCACTATTCAGTTGTTAAGGTGCAGATAGCCCCGATCTCGCCGGGGCGAAACGTAAGTGTATGCGTGCGGAGAAAGGAGTGTCAAGGTAGTTTTCGACAACCCGCGCACCCCGGCATCCGACGCGTCATCCATCAGGGTACGCCCTGCCCGCCCCCACTTCCGTTGACGACGCTGGTACCGCCTCATAGGATTGCCACCTCCAGGTGTGAATTCCTACCTGCGAATCCCTTCTGCGGCCGGTCCCACGGGCGTGATCCCCACGCCAGTATCCAGAGTCGATTCATGAGACGTTCATGAAAAAGCAACCCGGACCAGAAATCGCTGTGCTGGGCGGCAGCGGCCTCTACCAGTTCAAGGGGCTGGTGCAGCCGAGGACGATCGAAGTCCGCACGCCGTACGGCAGTCCCAGCGACTCCATCGTCATCGGCGAGCTCGCGGGAAAGGCGGTCGCCTTCCTGCCCCGCCATGGCCGCGGCCACCGGCTCATGCCTTCCGAAGTGCCTGCCCGCGCCAATATCTGGGCACTCAAGTCCCTCGGGGTCAAACGGATCCTCGCGGTCTCTGCGGTGGGCAGCTTGCGAGAGCAGATCAGGCCCCTCGAGTTCATCACGCCCGACCAGCTGATCGACCGCACCAGGGGCCGCGTTTCAACTTTCTTCGGAGACGGCATCGTGGCACATATCGGCTTTGCCGACCCGGTATGCGCCGCGCTGCGAGAGCGGGTCGCGGGCGCACTGGAGCGAGCTGGGGCGCGCGTGCACGCAGCGGGCACCTACGTGGTCATGGAGGGCCCCGCCTTCTCGACGCGCGCCGAGTCAAACCTCTACCGGAGCATCGGCGCCTCGGTGATCGGCATGACCGCGCTGCCCGAGGCGAAGCTCGCTCGGGAAGCGGAGATGTGTTACGCAGTAATGGGGGCGGTGACCGACTACGACTGCTGGCACCCGGTCGAGGAAGCAGTATCCGTGGAGGCCGTGGTCGCGAATCTGGGCCGGAACGTCGAGACAGCACGGCGGGCGATTCTCGAGTTCCTGCAGGGCGAACCTCCCGGGTCGTGTGACTGTGCGAACGCGCTTAAAGGCGCGATCATCACTTCACCGGACAGGATTCCCGCGCAGCGCAGAAAAGAGCTGGCGCTGCTGATCGGCAAGTACCTTAGTTGACAGGACGGCCGGCGTGCTTGAGCACGGCCGCAAAGAACAGGAGTCGAACCATGCCGCGCAACGTACAGGGCGAGCCATATACCCGCCTCACTGCCGAAGAAGCCCACGCGATGGTCAAGAAGGGCGGCGTGCACGTCGTGGACGTTCGCAGGCCCGACGAGTACGAGGCCGGTCACGTGAAGGGCGCCGTATGGGTCCCGGTCGACGAGATCATCCCGCGCTTCGACGAGCTGCCGACGGATGGCAAGCTGCTCTTCATATGCGCCATGGGTGCCCGCAGCGGGCTCGCCGCCGAGTACGCTGCAGCCATGGGCGCCGACACTGCGCGACTGTTCAGCGTTGACGAGGGAACTCAGGCCTGGATCGATAAGGGATATCCGTCGTCCAAGGGACGCGCAAAGTAGTCGTCCCCGTTACAGGGACGCATTCAGGGACAGGGGCCAGTACTCACATGCACGGACCGACGATCGCCAGCAGATCCCCTCGGGCAGGTAACGCGTGAACCTGCTCGTTGTGGGATCCGTGGCCTATGACACCGTCGAAACCCCGGAAGGGGCAAACAAGCAGCAGCTCGGCGGATCCGCGACCTACTTCTCGCTTGCTTCCAGCTATTTCACACAAGTGGGCGTCGTGGCGGTCGTCGGAAATGACTTCGCCAGGAGTGACCTGGGCCTGCTGGGCAAGCACGGGATCGACACCACGGGGCTCGAAACGACCTCGGGTAAGACGTTCCGGTGGGCCGGCAGGTACTCCGAGGACCTGAACACGGCCGTTACGCTTGAGACCCACCTGAACGTGTTTGAGCATTTCAAGCCCGCGCTCACCCCTGCCCACAAGCGCGCGCCGTACCTGTTCCTGGCGAACATCTCGCCCGACCTGCAGCACGCTGTTCTAGACCAGATGGCGCCCAGGCCGGCGCTGGTCGCGTGCGATTCCATGAACCTGTGGATCGAGATCGCACGCCCGCGCCTGCTGGAACTCGTGGCCAAGGTCGACGTGCTGATGATCAACGAGGCGGAAGCCAAGCAGCTATCCGGAGAGCGTTCACTGGTCGGGGCGGCAAAGCAACTTCGGAAGCTCGGCCTCAAGGCCCTCGTCGTAAAGCGGGGTGAGTACGGCGCGGTCGTGTTTCACCGGGATTTCACCTTCGCAGCGCCGGCCTATCCACTGGCCAGGGTCGTCGACCCCACGGGAGCCGGCGACTCCTTCGCTGGCGGATTCATGGGATATCTCGCCGCGGTGGGAGATACCGGGCCGGAGGCGATGCGGCGCGCGGCTGTGGCCGGATCGGTGATGGCATCATTTACGGTGGAGCGCTTCGGCGTGGAACGGCTCGAAGGCCTTAACCTTGAAGAGATCAATTCTCGATTTTCGGCATTTGTCGAGCTGACCCGCTTTCACCCGCTGGGCGGCGGCCAGGGCCTGCCCCTGATTGCCCGCCCTGTCTGACCGTTCGAAACAATCGATCAGGAGGCAGATTTGACTGCGACCGCGGCCACGATCCACGACATCAAGAGCATGAAGCTCGCACGCGAAGGGCAACTGCGGGCGGAGTGGGCCGCGCGCGAGATGGCGGTCCTGCGGTCCATCGGCGAGCGATTCGCCAAGGACAAGCCGCTCCAGGGCGTGCGGATCGCAGGGTGCCTGCACATCACCGCCGAGACCGCCAACCTCGTTCTGGCATTGCAGGCGGGAGGTGCCGACATCCGCATGTGCGCGTCGAACCCCTTGTCGACCCAGGACGACATCGCGGCGTACCTGGTGAGCATCGGGATTCCTACGTTCGCCATCAAGGGCGAGGACGGCGCCACCTACAAGAAGCATTTGCTCTCGGCGCTTGATTTCAAGCCCCACCTGACGATGGACGACGGCGCCGACCTGGTGGCGCTGCTCCACGGCGAGAAGAAGGACCTGCTCCCGACGGTCATCGGAGGCATGGAAGAAACGACTACCGGCATCATCCGGCTACGGGCTCTCGCGGCTGAAGGCAAGCTGAAGTTCCCGATCATCGCCGTCAACGACTCGGACACCAAGCACATGTTCGACAACCGCTACGGGACCGGTCAGAGCACGCTCGACGGCATCGTACGCGCGACCAACATGCTGATCACCGGCAAGACGGTGGTGACGATCGGCTACGGGTGGTGCGGACGCGGGTTTGCCTCGCGGGCCAAGGGCATGGGCGCCCACACCGTCGTCTGCGAAGTCAACCCGGTGAGAGCGCTCGAGGCCGTGATGGATGGCCACACGGTAATGCCCATGAGTCAGGCGGCCACCGTCGGGGACATCTTCGTTACCGTGACCGGCGGGATGCACGCGATCGGCGCCGATCACTTCGAGTCGATGAAGGACGGCGCGGTCGTGGCCAACTCAGGCCACTTCAACGTCGAGATCGACATCAAGTCGCTCGAGAAGATGTCGGAGTCCAAACGGCGCGTCCGGCCGTTTGTGGACGAGTACGCGCTCGAGAACGGCAGGAAGGTATTCCTGCTCGGCGAAGGCCGTCTGATCAACCTGGCGGCGGCCGAGGGTCACCCGCCGAGCGTGATGGACATGAGCTTTGCCAACCAGGCACTGGGGGCGGAGTACATCATGGAGAACCACAAGAAGCTCAAGCCCGGCGTGCATCGCCTCCCCGAGGAGCTGGACCGCGAGATCGCCCGGCTGAAGCTGGCATCCATGGGCATGAAGTTCGACACCCTCACGGACGCCCAGGCCAAGTATCTTGCGAGCTGGGAATCGGGTACGGTTTAGCGATCTGGCGGTCACCCGCGGCAGGTTTGGCCGGTCCGGTCCTTCGACCGGGCCATGCGATGAATAGGAACCGATAAATGGCGATGGCCACGTATCTTCTGACCTCCGAGTCCGTCACCGAGGGGCACCCGGACAAGATCTGCGACCAGATCTCGGACGCTGTCCTGGACGGTGTGCTGGCGCAGGATCCAATGGGCCGGGTCGCCTGCGAGACGTCGGTAACCACCGGTCTGTGTCTTGTCTTCGGCGAGATAACCACGACCGCTGAAATCAACATCGCGGCGACCGCCCGGAAGACGATCCTTGAGATCGGGTACAACGACACCGACTACGGATTCGACGGGAACCAGTGCGCTGTGCTGATCGCGGTCGGGCGCCAGTCGACGGACATCGCGGCGGGTGTGGACCGTGCGCTAGAAGTCCGGGGCGAGAGCAAGGCCCCGGATGAGCTCGGAGCGGGCGACCAGGGCATGATGATCGGCTACGCGGCCAACGAGACGCCGGAGTTGATGCCGATGCCGATCTCCCTGGCCCACAAGCTCACGCGGCGGATGGCAGAGCTCAGGAAGACCGGCAAAATCAAGTGGCTCAGGCCCGATGGCAAGGCACAGGTCACGGTCGAATACGGCGCAGGCCACAAGCCCCTCAGGGTGCACACCGTCCTGATCAGCACTCAGCACGACCCGACGGTGCCGAACTCACAGATCGAATCAGAGATGAAAGAGCATGTAGCCAGGGCGGTGATCCCCGGCGACCTCCTTGACCGCAACACCAAGTATTTCGTCAACCCATCGGGCCGATTCGTGATCGGCGGCCCCCACGGCGATTCCGGCCTGACCGGACGGAAGATCATCGTCGATAGCTACGGCGGCAGCGCCCGCCACGGTGGGGGCGCATTCTCGGGCAAGGACCCGACCAAGGTGGACCGCTCGGGCGCCTACGCCGCCCGCTGGGTGGCCAAGAACGTCGTGGCTGCGGGGCTGGCCGACCGTCTGGAAGTGCAGCTTGCCTACGCCATCGGCGTAGCCCGCCCCCTCTCGATCTGGGTGGAGTCGTACGGGACCGGCAAGATCGAAAACGAGGAGATTTCCCGCCTGATCCAGAGCACATTCGACCTGCGGCCCGGCGCGATCATCCGCGACCTGAACCTGCGGCGCCCGATCTACCGCCAGACGGCTGCCTACGGCCACTTCGGCCGCAACGACCTCGATCTGCCCTGGGAGCAACTCAACAAGGTCGATGCTCTGCGCAAGGCCGCTGGCCTCGGCCCTGCCCTGGCCAAGGCCATGAGGAGCTAGCGGTGACCGAGGCCCGCACCGTCTCGCCCATCAAGTTTGGGACCGACGGCTGGCGGGCGATCATCGCGGACGGTTTTACCTTCGCGAACGTGCGCGCTTGCGCCCAGGGGCTGGCCGAAGAACTGAAGGCTTCAGGCAACGCCCCCAAGGGGGTAGTCGTCGCCTACGACACCCGGTTCGCATCCGAGCGGTTCGCGGACGCCGTCGCAGAGGTGATGGCGGCCAATGGCATCGCGACCCACCTGGTGGATCGACCGACGCCTACGCCCGCGGGAAGCTTCGCTGTCACGCGCCTCCAGGCTGGCGGCGGAGCGTTGATCACGGCCAGCCACAACCCTGGCAGCTACAACGGCTTCAAGGTCAAGACCCCGCAAGGCAACAGCGCGCCTCCGGAGATGGTGGCGAGCCTCGAAAAGCGCATCGCTGGCGTCGTAGCAAACCCGAATGCGGTGAAGCGGACTCGAATCGCTGACGCCATAGCCTCTGGCAAGGTCACGAAGTTTGACGCCGGCCCCGGCTTCATCGCCCAGATGGAACGGCTCGTCGACATCAAGCGTTTCCGCCAGGCGCGGCTCAAGGTCGTGGTGGACGCCATGTACGGTGCCGGAGCGGGTTACCTGCCCCGGTTGCTCAAGGGCGGGAACCTCGAGGTCATCGAGATCCACGGCGAACGCAATCCCGGATTCCCGGGTTTCGCACAGCCAGAGCCCGTGGAGTCGAACCTCGGCCAGCTCATGGCTGCCGTACGCACCCACCGGGCAGACCTGGGTCTCGCGCTCGACGGCGACGCCGACCGCCTCGGTGTGGTCGACGAGAGTGGCCGTTACCTGAGCACCCTCGAGGTCTTCTCCCTGATCGCGCACCATCTCCTGGCGCGCCGGAAGGAAAACGGCGCGCTCGTCTGCACAATCACGATGAGCTCCATGGTCGAAAGGCTCGGCGAGAAGTACGGAGTCGAGGTGCCGCGTACGCCGGTCGGCTTCAAGTTCGTCGGGCCGAAGATGCTCGAGTTGAACGCCCTGATGGGCGGTGAGGAGAGCGGCGGCTACGCCTTCCGCGGCCACATCCCTGAGCGCGACGGCATTCTGAGCGGCCTGCTCTTTCTCGAAGCGGTCATCACGACCGGCAAGCGACCTTCAGAGCTGCTGAAGGAGCTGCACGCGTTGACCGGCCCTCACTACTTCGAACGAGCCGACGTCGAGTTCGACGAGTCGAAGCGGGCCGAGATTCTGAAGCGCGTCGCCGACGCCAGCCCGAGGGAGGTCGGCGGGCTCAAGATAGAGCGGATAGAGCGGACAGACGGTATCCGGCTGCTGCTGGGCGGTGGCGCCTGGAGCGTAATGCGATTCTCGGGTACCGAACCGCTGATCCGGGTCTATGCCGAAGCAAGGGACAAGCCAGAAGTCGACCGCCTGATAAAGGCGATGCGGTCGCTGGCCGGGGTCTGAGCCCCCTCAGTCTCGCAGCGCCGCCCCGAGGAGCTGCATCGCTTCACCCAAGAGGATTCCCAGGTCGCCAC
Source organism: SAR202 cluster bacterium (assembly GCA_016872495.1). GTDB lineage: Bacteria > Chloroflexota > Dehalococcoidia > Lucifugimonadales > Lucifugimonadaceae > VGZT01. Next base: position 37,011 of record VGZT01000014.1, on the reverse strand, counting down.
TTCGCCGGCGTCCCTGGGCCTGGCAGGACTCAGCTAGACCTGGGAGGCCGCTGTCGGACAGCCATGTCGCCCGCTTGCCGGCATCTTTGAATGGCTCGAATGCCGCTCGGACCGGAGCGTTCACCTGCGACGCGTCAGGTTTCCGTACATGAGATCTGCTGGGTGTTCCATCGTGTTTCACGGCTATACTGGCCGGTAGAGGGCCGTCTTGAGCCGGCCCGTGCCGATTCCCGGATCGTCTAGTGGTAGGACAGAGGACTTTGGATCCTCTAGCCCAGGTTCGAATCCTGGTCCGGGAGCCACTCCCTCCCCGGTTCAGTGTCTCTGTGGGCCGGGCAGTGCCCCGCTAAGGGGTTTTCGTCCGCTGGTAGACCACGTAATCGATGTCGCCCGGCGAGGCGCCAAGGGCCGTCAGTCGGTCGGCAGCCTCGGCGCGATGCTGGGTCCCGTGGTTGACCACATGCACGAGCAGTTTCCAGAGGACGCCCTTGAACTGCTTGCCGGACAAGCTTCGATACTCCAGCACGCGATCGAGATCGCGGTCGGTCAGGCCTTTCAGGTAGGAGCGCATGCTGGCCTCGACCGGTTGCCAGCAGGCGAGGAGCGACTTCAAGTCTGGGAACTGCTCCTCGGATAACGGCTTCTCGGGGTTGCTGCCGGCCTTGAAGCGGGTCAACCACCCTCGTTCAGCCGCGATCAGATGAGTCAGCGTGCCGCGCACTCCGCCGTAGCTCAGGCCCGAGGACCGGACGAAGTCGGCAGCCGAGATCTTCGCGGTCGCGACCGTTATTCGCTCATTTGCCCAGTAGTTGTAGTCGAAGAGTTCGGCGGCCTCGCTCACGCGCATCGCATGACACCCCGGCTCGAAAAAAAACGAGGCCCCTCACGGGAGGGGCCTCACCCTATCACTATGGAACCGGCTACGCCTGCTTGGCACCGTTCGTCGAGGGCACTGCCGGGGCAGCGGCGGCCGCCTTCGCAACGTCCTCAGCCGCCTTCTTGCTCTTCTCGTACAGGTGGCACGAGACCCGGTGGCGGCTCTTTTCTTCGGCCAGGACGGGCTTCATCTCTTCGCACACGGCACCAATCTTGACCGGGCAACGTGGGTTGAACGTGCAACCGCTCGGTGGATTGATCGGCGAAGGCACCTCGCCCGGGAGGATGATCTCCTCGCGCTTGATGTCCGGGTGCGATGGCAATGCCGCGGAGATCAGGGCTCTCGTGTACGGGTGCAACGGGTCATCGAATAGCGGGTCCGTGTCTCCCATCTCCACGATCTTGCCCAGGTACATCACGCCGACGCGGTGGCACATGTAACGAACCGTGGCCAGGTTGTGCGCGATCAGCAGGTAGGCCAGTCCGTGCTGCTTCTGCAGGTCCACGAGCAGGTTCATGATCTGCGCACGAATGGACACGTCGAGTGCTGAAACCGGCTCGTCGAGGACGACTAGCTTGGGGCTCAGTGCGAGCGCCCGGGCGATACCGATGCGCTGGCGCTGCCCGCCTGAGAACTCGTGCGGATACAGGTTGGCCTGGTAGGGGTTCAAACCTACCTCGGTCAACAACTCCCCGACCCGCGCGGTGATCTGCTGCTTCGTCATCGTCGTGGCGATTTCCATGGGTTCGCCGACGATCGACCGGACGCGCATGCGCGGGTTCAGCGAGGACCATGGGTCCTGGAAAACCGCCTGTACGTTGGTGCGGAAGTTCTGGCGGACCGCGCTGTCCATCTTGAGGACGGTCTTGCCCTCAAAAGTGATGTCGCCGGCGGTGGGCTTATCAAGATTCAGGACCATCTTGGCGGTGGTCGTCTTGCCGCACCCGGACTCGCCGACCAGTCCGAACGTCTCCCCCGCCCTGATCTCAAAGCTGACGTCGTCGACCGCCTTGAGGTTCGCCTTGCCGCCAAAGAGTGAGAAGCCCCGCGACACCGGGAAATACTTCTTGACACCCGTCGCCTTGAGAAGGATCTCATCCTTCGGTACGGCAAGGTGCTCCATGCCCTTAATGACTTTTGGCCGCCTGGCCGTTGATGTGGTCATTGAGCCTTACCAACCTTATCCCAGTTCCAGCATGCCGTGACATGCCGTTCTTCGGAACTAAACATGGGAGGGTATTCCTCCTTGCAGCGGTCGGCCACATACGGGCACCGGGGGGCAAACGAGCACCCCGGCGGGAGGTTGTACAGAGCAGGTGGCTGGCCCGCGATCGCGTACAAACGGTCCGTCTTCTCTTCGAGCTTCGGGACCGACGAGAGCAGGGCCTCAGTGTACGGGTGCGTCGGGTGGTTGAAGATCTGCCGGACGTCGCCGAACTCAACGATCTTGCCGGCGTACATGACCGCCACGCGGTCGCACATCTTGGCGACGATTCCAAAGTCGTGGGTGATGAAGATGATTGCCAGTCCAGTCTCTGCCTGGATCTCCTTCAGCAGTCGCAGGTATGCCGCCTGGATTGTCACATCCAGCGAGGTCGTCGGCTCGTCGGCGATCAGGACCAGCGGTTCGCAGGAGATGCCGATTGCACCGACCACGCGCTGGCGCATGCCACCGGACAACTGGTGCGGATAGTCCTTGATTCGGGTCTCAGGCGCAGGGATACGGACCTTCCGAAGGGCGTCGATGATCTTGTCGAGCAGGCCCTTGCCGCGCAGCCCCTGGTGGATGCGTATGGCTTCGCCGACCTGGTTCTCGACGTTGAATACCGGGTTCAAAGCGGTCATCGGGTCCTGCAGGATCATCGAGACCTTGTCGCCCCGGACCTTCGACATCTCGCTCTCAGAGAGCTGGAGAAGGTCGACGCCGTCCAGGATGACCTGGCCGCCGACAATGTGTCCCGGGGGAGAGGGAACGAGCCTCATTACCGACAGGGAGGTAACAGACTTGCCGGAACCTGATTCGCCGACGATGCCCAGCGTCTCGCCCTTGCGCAGGTCGAAGCTAACGCCATCGACCGCCTTAACCGTGCCCCACCGCGTGGTGAAGTAAGTCCTGAGGTCTTTCACCTGGAGGATTACTTCTTCCCGAACCGTTGACGGACCGAACGAGTCTCGGTCCTGGGCCCTGATTCCGGGAGAAGTCGGTGCGGTATTGACTCCAGCCATGGCGTCTCCTTGGACCGTATTGGCGCCTTTCGACGCCCCGGTCAATGGGCTGTTACGTTTAACGCTTGCTCCTGCCGCAGGTTGCTTTCAGACACGCGCGTGTCACACCCCTGGCATTATGTCAGGTCGGCAGTATCGATTAGAAAAATCCAGTAGTCAACCGGGGGGGCTACCAGGACCGCAAGACGCGCCTGGCCCGGCCCATGTCCAGGCGCCCACCTACCCCGGAACTTCTCAGGACGAACGGAACGACGTCACTGGCCAAGGAGCTCCTTTTCCAGTTCGACTATCGTCTCATCCAGTGCGTTGACGATGAAGTCGACATCGTCTTTCGTCACGATCAGCGGCGGGCAAAGCGAGATGACGTCGGCCGCGCGGAAGCTCACGATCTGCTTCTGCGTCAACTTCTGGGGCACCTTCTTGGCCAGTCCGGCTTCCGCCGGGAACCGCTTCTTCGTCTTCCGGTCCTGGACCAGTTCGACTGCCGCAAGGAGGCCGTAACCGCCCCGGACATCGCCAACGATCGAGTGCTCGTAAAGTTTCTGGAGTTGCTCGTAAAGGTACTCGCCCATCTTCTTCGAGTTCTCGACCAGCTTCTCGCGACGGTAGATCTCGAGGTTGGCAACCCCGGCGGCAGCCGCGATCGGGTGACCGCCAAACGTAATAAGGTGACGGAAGGTCTTCGACTGATCGCCGATAAACGTGTCGGCCACCCTCTTGGTTGCGATGGCCGCGGCGATCGGCGCGTAGCCGCTCGAGAGCGCCTTGGCGACGGTTGTCAGGTCCGGCTTGACTCCGAAGCGCTCCATGCCGAAATAGCTGCCCAGGCGGCCGAATCCAGTGATCACTTCGTCGGCGATCAGCAGGACGTCGTACTTGTCGGCGATCTGCCGGAGCCGTGGCCAGTAGTCCGGGTGCGGGATGTGGATCCCAGCCGCCGCCGAGACCGGCTCAGCGATGATCGCGGCCACGGTGTCGGCGCCGTGCCAGTTGATGACCGTGTCGAATTCGTCAGCGCACTTCAGGTTGCACTTGCCGTCGCAGTAGGCGCACCGGTAAGGGGTCGTGTTCACGACGTTCTCCGCGCCCACCATCTCCGGGCCCATGGTGTCGGCATTCGCCCGGCCCAGGCTTGACGACATTGCCGTGCCGCCGTGGTAGGAGCCCCTCCGGGCGATGATCTTGTGCTTGGCCCCCTTGCCGTTCAGCGCGTGGTACTTCTTGGACATCTTGACCGCGGTCTCGACCGCTTCCGAGCCGCCTGAAACAAAGAACAGCCTGGCGTTCTTGTCGTGGTAAAGCTCTGAGACCTTGCCAGCCAGTTCTACCTGGACCGGGACGGAACCTCCGGCCGGCGGCGAGTCGATCGCGGTCATCTGCTTGTAGACCGCGTCGGCGATCTCCTTGCGGCCGTACCCCGCCGACTTGAACCAGAGGCCGGCCATCGCGTCGAGGTACTTATTGCCTTCGACGTCCCACACCCACACCCCCTCGCCCTTGACGTACATGCGAGGCCCCGTGCCACGCCAGTCGGACGTTTGCTGGGCGTGCAGGAACATGTGATCGCCCGCGGTCTGCTTCAGGGCGGCGATCTGCTCGGCGCTGTGGGTCCGGGTGGTCATTTCTGTCTCCAGGTGCCGGTCTCGGAGTCTTCCAACGGTACAGTGCTAAGCCGTTTCGTAGCTCGCGAACCGGGCCATTCTCTCACATCAATCTGGCCAGAAGTCCGCCATCCACGACCAGGTGGGAACCGTTGATGTACGACGCTTCGGCCGAAGCCAGAAACAGCACGGCCGCCGCCACTTCTTCGGGCCGGGCTAGCCGACCGGCCGGAACGGCATCCGCCCATCCGGCCAGGGCGGACGACGGATCGGCGGACGAAAAGCGCGCCGCTGCCTGGTGGGTAGACGGGACATCGACGGCGCCAGGGGAGACGCAGTTCACCCGTATTTTCTGTGCCGCGTGGTCCAGCGACATTGCCCGCGTCAGGGCGACGAGTCCTGCTTTTGCCGCGGCATAAGCGGCCATGGACGGCTGTGTGGCTTCCGAGTGAACCGATCCCAGGTTGACCACGGCGCCCCCGCCGCGCGCGGCAATCAGCGGGATGCAATGCCTGGATACCAGGAAAGCCGCCTTGAGGTTGCGGTCCAGGACGCGATCCCATGCCGCTTCTTCCAACTCGGTGACTGTGCCGTACTCCACAGTCGATGATCCGTTGACCAGGACATCGACCCCGCCAAACGCGCTAGTCGCCTGCTCGGCCACCCGCGCGGCACCCTGGTCCAGGGAGACGTCGGCTTCGATGAAGATAGCGCGACCGCCTGCCGCGATCGCAGCCTGGACTGCTGATTCCCCCGCCCCCTTGTCCTGGTCAACAAGCGCGATGGATGCGCCCTCCCTGGCAAAGGCCAGCGCGACGCCCATGCCGACCCCGGACCCGGCTCCAGTGACGACCGCGACCCTGTCTACGAACCGCATGTGATCCCCCCTGGTTGCCGGCGGGCGCCCGCTATCCGGTCGCCTGTACCAGGTCGAGTTCCGGTTGCGCGGCGATCAGCCCGCGGTCGACCGCCCTGGAGTAGAGGGTCTTGAGCGCCTTTCGGCCCTCCTCGCCCATATCGACCGTATCGTCATTGACGTACATGCGCACGAACCGCCGTCCATCCTCTCTGGCGATTCCCCTGCCGAAGCCCAGCGCGTAGTCGAGCGCGGCATCTTCGTTGGCACGCGCGTACTTGATGCTGCCGTAAAGCGCGTTGGTGACCTTCTGTGCCATGCGGTCGCCCAACCTCCGATGGACGATGTCGAGGCCGAGCGGTATCGGCAGTCCTGTCGTCTCGAACCAGCGTTCCCCAAGGTCGAGGACTTTGCGCAGGCCTTGCTTCTGGAAGAGGATCTGCCCCTCGTGCAGCAGGATGCCTGCGTCGGCCTTGCCGCTGAGCACGGCGTCGGTCACCTTCTCAAAGTGCATGAATACCGGCCTGAAAGGGACCTCTACGAAAATCCGGCAGAGCATGTAGGAGGTCGTGTATTCCCCGGGCACTGCGATCGTCTTGCCGGCGAGTTCCGACTCCTTGAGCGCTCCTTTCGACACCATGACCGGCCCGTACTTCCGCCCGACCGATGCCCCGCATGACATGACCCGGTACTTGCCGGCTACGTTCGGGTAGTGCGCCGCCGAAATGGCGGTCACGTCGAGGTCGCCGGTTGCTGAGCGCCGATTCAGCGATTCGATGTCCTCCATGACGTGCTGGATCTCGTAGCCCTCGATGCCGATTTTGCCCTTCGCCAGGCCGAAAAACATGAACGCGTCGTCCGAGTCCGGGCTATGACCGAACGTAATTACCCTGCGACCTACCATCGCTTTCGCCTCGTGCCGGTTTCCCGGCTGATCTTGCGCCCGTGCGCTGCCTTGCGACGGCTGCGCTCCTCCATGGCCTTCTTGACGTGCGCTCGAACGTCGCACGTGTCCACGCCTTCGCCGAAATGTGCGACGGAACGCCGCTCGTAGCGCGTCCCGGCCGGGTCGCGCATTAAGTACCCGTGATCCACAAGCATGCGCCGGAGCGTAATGTGATCGACATTGAGACCTGGCCAGAGCTCCAGGAGCCACGCGCGCAAGCGCTCGTCCACGCCATGCTCGCTAAGTTGTGACTCGGGAGCCAGCTCCAGGCTGGCCGCCTTGAGCCAGATCTCCTGATCCCTGGCGCGCGCCGGTAGGGCCTGGATCCTGGCGTCGACGCACATGGCGACCAGCCGTCCAGCGAACTCGTCGGGGCCTATTCTGGCCTGGGGGGCACCCAAGGGCTAGGCCCTGACCGCGACTTGCGCCAGATCTGGCAGCTCCCGGGCGAAACGCTCCACGATGTCGTACTCGGTGGTGCGTTGAGCAGGCGCGAATCCAGCCTCTGAGATGACCGCGCGGATCTCATCGACGGTCGTCCGGTTGTAGAAGCCGGCCGCCAGCATCACGTTTTCGTCGAAAAGCGTGCCACCGAAATCGTCGGCGCCGAAGTGCAAAGCGACCTGCCCCGTCTTGCGCCCTTCCGAGAACCATGAGGCCTGGATGTGGGGCACGTTGTCCAGGAAGATGCGGGAGAGGGCGATTATCCGCACGTACTTGTTCGGCCCCGCCTCTTCCTTCACCTTCCTGGCCAGGGCGGTGTTCGAACGCTTGTAGCTCCACGGGATGAAGGCCGTGAAGCCGCCCGGCGTGTCCTTTGCGCCGTCCTGCACAGACCGGATGTGGCCAAGGCTCTCGACGATATCCTCGTCCGTCTCGACGTGCCCGTACATCATGGTCGCCGTCGTCTTCCACCCCTGGCGATGGGCCTCGCGGTGCACCTCCGTCCAGTCCTCGACTCGCGCTTTCGGCGTGAGCGGACTGACCTGCTTCTTGACGCGTTCGGTCAGGATCTCCGAGCCCCCGCCGGGCATCGTCCTCTGGCCGGCCTCGCGCAGGGCCGCAATCACGCCTCGGATCGACTGCCCGGAGACCTGGCACATCTTCATGATCTCCGGCGCAGAAAAGTAGTGCGGCGTCACCTGCGGGTACTTCTCGCGCGTGCCGCGCACGAGGTCGACGTAGTAGCTGAGCGGCAGGGCGTCGTTCAGGCCTCCCTGCAGCAACACCGTCGTGACGCCCTTGGCGGCAGATCGGCCGATCTTCTCGAGCATCTGGTCGACGGTGTAAGCGTAGGCCGACGGGTCCGTCGGGTCCGGCCGGTAAAACGCGCAGAATGTGCAGTACGCGTCGCAGACGTTGGTGTAGTTGAGGTTCGTGTCGACCACGAATGTGACGACCGGGTCCGGATTGTGACGGTAACGCCACCTGTTGGCCAGCGGCGCGAGGTCCAGCAGATCGGCCTCCTTCATCAGGTACAGCGCCTCTTCCGGCGTGATACGCCGGCCGCTCTCGACCTTCTGGCGGATCGTGTCAAGCATCAACCTCTCCTTCCGGCCCGCGCGCCGGGACTTGCGGGGCGCCACTCCGGCAACTGTTCGAGCCTGGCGCGAAACGCGGCCAGCGCGGACCTCTGATCCGGGCCCATCCGGTATGTGAAAGACCTGACGTACGCGGCGGCCTCCGCAGGGGAGAGCCCGACCGAGCTCGCGGCGGCCAGCGCATCGATGTTGCGCAGGCCATCGGCGAGGCTGCGTCCAAGCGCCTGTTCCAGTTCGGCTACCTGGCTCGCATCGGCATCCCTGCGTGCCACCCAGCGCGCGAATACGAAGGGAAGCCCGGTATGTTCGTGCCAGACAGCGCCGAGATCGTACATGTGCGGGAAGCCATCGACCCCATGACGGTTCTTCAGAGCGAGATCGCCGATCAGCAGTAGCGCGTCCGCGGGCGTCTCGGGCGCGACCAGTTCAACCCCTTCCGCGTTCCACCGCTCGGCGAGCAGCACCCTGAGAAGCTGCACTGAGGTCGAGGTGTGTTCCGTGACTGCGATCCGCCGCCCAGACAGCTCGGCCGCCGGTACCTTGCAGTAGAGAAGGATCGAGATCGCCGCCTTGCCGGTGGCAACGCAGAAGTCGCCCACCGGGGCCAGGTCGCGCTCCATCCGGAACCACTCGACGACCGGTAGCGGGCCGGCATCGATCTCGCGATTTTCGATCGCCCAGGCCATGGCGCGCGGTACGAGCGGCCGCAGCTCGAACTTCCCTTCGAAACCGCGATAGAAGACATCGCTGTTGAGATACGGCATGCGGGCGACCCGAAGCTTATTCATCAGTTCTCGTACACCCGCGTGACGTTGTACAGAGCGTCGCGTTCAACCGGAATCCTGCCCGCGTCGCGGATCAGGCGGACCATCTTCTGCCGTGCCAGGCCAGCGGGTGAGTCGGCCAGCGCGGCGTGAGCGATGCGTTCCTTTCCGATCGTCCCGTCGAGGTCGTCGGCGCCGAAGTTGAGGCCGAGGGAGGCGGTCGCTTCACCTAGCATCACCCAGTACGACTTGATGTGCGGGATGTTGTCGAGCATGAGCCTGGCGGTCGCGATCATCTTCAGGTCGTCCATCGGAGGGGTGTGCCTCGGCACGATCTTCGTGGTGCCGACCTGGTACTCCAGCGGGATGAACGCCAGGAAGCCCCCGGTGTCGTCCTGGATCTCACGCAGCTGGATCAGGTGGGAGACCCTTTCCTCGAACGTCTCGATGTGCCCGTACAGCAGCGTGCAGTTCGACTTGATCCCCATCGCGTGAGCCATGCGATGTATGTCGCCCCAGCGCCGTGCGTTGGCTTTGCCTGGCAACAACTCCTTGTGAACGCGGTCCGAGAAGACCTCCGCGCCGCCGCCCGGCATCGAGGCCAGCCCGGCCGCCTTGAGGCGCGAGAGTGACTCCTCGGGGTCGATCTTCCACCGGCGCCAGAAGTAGTCGATCTCGGCTGCGGTGAACGCCTTGATCTGGACCTCCGGGAACTGCTCGTGGATCCGCCTGACCATCTCTTCGAAGTACTCGAACTTCCACGACGGGTGATGGCCGCCGACGATGTGTACCTCGCGGATGTCGTTATCCATCTGGGCGAGGACGTCCTCGATGGTCATCTCATAGGCGTCGGCCTGGCCCGGCTTCTTGGCGAAGTCGCAGAACTTGCACGACAGCACGCAGATATTGGTCGGGTTGATGTGTCGGTTGAGCACGAAGTAGACGCGGTCGCCCGAGACCTTGCGCTTGGCATGATCGGCGATCCGGCCCAGGGCCGGGAAATCGTCCGTTGCCAGCATCGTGACGCCGTCGCGCAGGCTGAGGCGTTCGCCAGCCCTGACCTTCTCCCAGATCGGCGCGAGGCGCCGGTCCTGGAAAACGATCTCCCCTACTTCCAGTACTCGTTCCATCTGCGATCCACCTTCTCCACGATCTCGGGACTCATCACGAGGGGCGCCGGATAGCCGGGCTTGAACGTTGCGTCTATGACCATCACGCCCGAATAGACCGGCGCCGACCTCCGGAATTCCGCTTTCGAAAACACGACATCGCGCGCGGGGTCGAAGCGGGTAAAGATCCCCCAGATGAGCTCTACGTCATTCTCGATGTCGATATCGGGCGAAACGACGGCCACGATCTTGATACCGGCAAGGTGAGGCGAACCCGCCAGGCGTTCTGCGACCGCCCGTCCATCGCCGCCCGCGTGCTGTACCACGAGCAGCGTGTTGCCCGCGACGCGCCACTTGCTGCCCGCCGGTATCCCCTGGGCCACCCGCTCCGGGGAGGGGGACGGGGCTTCGCCGGCGGCGTGCCCGGTGGCGTCGATGATCATCTTGCTGCCGTGGTGCAGTTTTTCACCGGTGAAGTCGAGGGTGTCGGCGGCGGCGCGTGCGATGAGCAGGAAGTCCTCCTGCGAATCGAAGTTCTGCCGGATCGCGGCGAGCACCGCAGACGGATCCTTTGGATCGACGTTTTCGTTCACCAGCACGAGGCACTTGGTCAGTGAGAGCTGGCCTTCGCCGAGCAGTCCGAGCGCGGTCTTGTACCCCTCACGGGTGTACCGGGTTTGAACCGCAGCAACCAGCAGGTGATGGAAGCCCGACTCGTAGTAGGCCCACATATCCCGCAGCCCGGGATGGGTGAGGCGCGCCAGCGGCTTCAATGCCATCTGAGTCGCGTCGCCTATGTAGCGGTCCTCCTGCGGCGGACGCCCGACGACGGTCGCCGGGTAGATGGGATTGCGCCGGCGCGTGATCTTCCGTACCTGGAAGACCGGGAAATCGGAGGCGTCGGAGTAGTGGCCAAAGTGGTCTCCGAATGGCCCTTCCAATCGCCGCACGCCCCGTGGCACCACCCCCTCGAGGATGAACTCGGCGTTGGCAGGCACGCGCAGCCCGTTCGAGGTGGCGGTCGTCACCGGCGTTCGCTTACCCCGCAGGACTCCGCTGAAAGCGACCTCGTCGATGCCTTCTGGCAACGCCATCACCGCGGCGATGATGAGCGCGGGGTCGCCCCCCAGCGCCACCGCCATTGGCAGGTCCTCGCCGCGCTGCTCGGCGGCGTAGTGGTGGAACCCACCGCCCTTTTGGATCTGCATGTGCATGCCGGTGGTCTGGCCGTCGAAGACCTGCATCCGGTAGATGCCCATGTTCCCTTTGGCCGTCGCCGGGTCCCGCGAAATGCAGAGTCCGAGCGTGACGAACCTTCCGCCATCGCCCGGCCAGCATTTCAGGGATGGCAGGCTCGAGAGGTCGGGCGTAGCGTCATCGTGCTGCTGCGCAACGGCGCGGCGGTGGCGACGCGGCCTGATGTTGGCGAGCCGCCTGATGGTCCTTCGCTCGCGCCACAGCGCGCCAAGGCTGGGCGGGTTCATGTTCTCGACCAGCTTGAGGATGGACTCGCCTAACTCCTCGGGGTGCATGCCCAGCGCAAGTTCGATCCGGCGCTGGCTGCCGAGCACGTTGATCGCCAGCGGATAGCGAGAGCCTTCCACGTTCTCGAAAAGAAGAGCCGGTCCGCCTTCCCGAACGGTGCGCGTCACGATTTCGGTGATTTCGAGTTCGGGATCGACCGGTGCCGCAATTCTCTTCAGCTCCCCGGCGCGTTCGAGTGCGGCCAGGAACGACTGCAGGTCGTCGAACGCCATCAACGATCCTCCAGCGCGGAGAGTTCGGCCGGGATCGGTCCGGTCCAGCGCCGCAGGAAATGCGCGTCGACGCCAAGCCGGTCCAGTACGCGGCCTGCTACGGAGTCGATCAGGTCCTGGATCGAACGGGGCCGGTGGTAGAACCCGGGCATGGCCGGGACGATCTCTGCGCCCGCTTCGACGGCGGCGACCATGTTGCGCAGGTGGATCAGGCTCAGTGGCATCTCACGCGGCACCAGGACCAGGCTGCGGCGCTCCTTTAGCGCGACGTCGGCGGCGCGTTCGAGCAGGTTCGAGCCGGTCCCGTGCGCGATCCGGCCCAGGGCGGCCATTGAACACGGTACGACCGCCATGCCGTCGGTCTTGAACGACCCGCTGGCGATCGGCGCCTCGAAATCGTTGAGGGCGTAGACGCGGACGCTGCCTGAGCCGCCGGCCTCGCCCAGCCAGCTTCGGATCGCTGCCGCGTCGCTGCGCGGATCGCCCGTCACGTGGAGGTCCGACTCGATCGCCGATACCTTGCGCCCGGCCTCGGAGATGACGACATGTACCTCGTGTCCCCCGAGCAACAGTCCTTCGAATACGCGCCGCATGTAAGGTGCGCCGCTCCCGCCGCCTACTCCAAGCACAAACCTGCCCATCAGGCCATCACCGCCTCTGCGCAAGCGAACACCGCGAAGACGACCGCAATCACGCCGTTCATCGTGAAGAAGGCGGCATTGAGACGGGTGAGGTCGCGTGGCGAAACAAGGCTCTGCTCAAATGCGAGCAACAGGGCTACCGCGGCCACACCAAGGAAATAGACGATCCCCGCATCCAGCCAGGCGCCGGCCACGATCAGCGCGCCGACCGCAAGCAGGTGGAAAGTGCGCGAGATCCACAGGGCCGCGCCGATCCCAAAGCGAGCTGGCAATGAATGCAGACGCTGGGCGCGATCGACCTCGACATCGGCGGTCGCGTAGATGATGTCGAAGCCGGCGACCCAGAACAGCCCCGCACAGCCCATCCAGATCGACCACCCGGGGAGGGACCCGGTCAGTGCGATCGCGGTTGCCGGGGGCACGATCAGGTAGATGGTTCCCAGGCCGACATGCGCCAGCCAGGTGAAGCGCTTCAGATACGGGTAGGCCACCATCACCGCGGGCACGACGGGCGAGAGGAACCAGGCCAGGCGGTCGAGTTGCGAGACGGCGATCCCAAACACGCCCAGGGAGATCACCATGAACGCCAGCATCTCCGTCTTGCCCAGGAGCCCTGCCGGTAGCGCGCGCTTCGCAGTACGCGGGTTACGGGCGTCGATCGCGGCGTCGATGAGCCGATTTGCAGACATTCCAAAGGTGCGCGCGCCGATCATTGCGACGACGATCCAGGTGAGCCCGCGGGCGCCCGGCACTCCGTCCGAAGCGAGAAAAGCACTCAGGACTGCGAAGGGCAGAGCGAATACCGAGTGCTCGAACTTGATCGCCTCGAGGAAGGTCGCGACCTTCGAGATGACTCGCCTCATTGGAAGGACGGCCGGCGCGCTTTCACCCATTGCCCGCCTCCCCGGCGACCCTCCCGGCGTGTGAGGCGCGCGTGCCCTCGACCAGGACCGACCTGAGGATCGGCAGAGCTTCCATCGGCGCGGGCTCACCCGAGTACAGCCAGCGGATCACGAGTTCGTTGATCGCCCCGAGCCAGATGTGCGCCACGATTGTCGTGTCCACGGGCGGGATCTCCCCCGCCGCCGAAGCCTCGTCCAGCCTCTGGCGTATGAGCGACGCGAAACGGCCAAACAGCTCGACCCGCTTGCGTTCAAACGCGTTGCCCATGCTGTAGCCCTGGACCATGAGCAGCCTTGCAAGGCGCCGACGCTTGCCCAGCGCGGAGAAGACGGCGGTCAACGCGGCTTCGGCCCTGCCGATCGCGGTTGGCTGAGTCGAAGACTCGCGCTCGACCTTCGAGATCAGACGGTCGGCCAGGCGGTCGACGACCGCGAAGAAGAGGTCTTCCTTGCTCGGGAAGTGAAAATAGACGCCACCCTTCGAAAGGGCGGTTGCCGTCGCAACCTCATCGACCAGCGCGTCGTGATAGCCCTTGTCGGCGAAGACATGCTCGGCAGCTTCCAGGATCCTGTCGCGGGTCGCTTCCCGGGGCGCTGTCACTGGGCGGGTACCCTCCTCGCAACCGACCGACCGGTCGGTCGTCTTGATTCTACCCGAGTGCGTTCGCGCCTGCGCGCGCAGCTCGCGGCCGACGGCTAGTGGCGGCCGAAGTCCCGTTCGAGGGCCGAGATACTCAGGTAGACCATGGTCGGACGCCCGTGCGGACAGGTATGGGGCTGCTCGACCGTCTCGAGCTTCCGGACCAGCTCCTGGCCCTCCTCGACGGTCATGCGCCGCCCCGCCCTCACGGCGGAGTGGCACGCAATCGTCGCCAGCACCCGCTCCCGCCACCCGGAGGTCCCGCTGCCATCGGCCAGCGAGTCGAGCAGGCGCACCAGGGCATCGGCGCCGGAAACCCCCGCCAGCACCCGCGGGACGGCGCGCACGATCGCCGTGCGCGGACCGAACGGCTCGACATCGAACCCGGCTTCCTTCAGGACCTGTCCCTGTTCGTTAAGGATGCGCTCTTGATGCGGGAGGAGCTGGACCGATTCCGGGGCCAGGAGCTGCTGGCCCCCCTCGGCCGGGCGACCCAGGCGAGCACGGATCTCCTCGAAGAGCACGCGCTCGTGTGCGGCGTGCTGGTCGATCAAGTACACGCCGTTCGGTCCCTCCGCCAGCAGATATGTGTCGTGCGCTTGCCCGATCACGCGCAACACCGGCAGCGAACGGCCCGGAGTTGGTCGCTCCTCCTGCCGCGCGGTGCCTGCTTCTTGCCCGGATTGGGATGTCCGATCCGGAGTATCCACCGGCGGCGTCGGGGTTGATGACATGCCCCGGGCGAACCAGAGGGGGTTCTCCGGCCAGGCCGGGTTCGCAGGGGGTTGCGGGGCGGTCGCCTGGTGCGCGGGCACGGGCGCGGCGGCAAGCAGGACGGCTCGAACGGCGCGCTGAACCTCGGCGAATACGACCTGCTCCCGCAGGAACCGGACCTCGGTCTTGGCCGGGTGCACGTTGACGTCGACGTCCCCCGGCGGCACCTTCAAGAGAAGGACGGAAACCGGGTAGCGGCGCTCGGATAGGAAACCGTGATAGGCCTGCTCGATCGCGAACAGTAGCCGCCGGCTCTCGACCCATCGGCCGTTGACGGCGATCGTCATGTAGTTCCGATTCCCGCGCGTCAGCCCGGGGGTGCTCGTCAGGCCCCGGACCGCGAAGGCCGAAGACGGGCGTTCGATCGCCGACGCTTCGATCTCGAGCAACTCCCGCGCCACGTGCCATCCGTAGACGCTGGCTGCGGCCTCCAGCAGTACGCCACGTCCGGGGGTCGCGAAGCGCTCGCCGCCGTCGGCGACCAGCGAAAACGCGACGTCCGGACGGGTCAGCGCGTAGGTTGCGACCACCTGGTGCACGCGCCCGAACTCGGTGCCCGCGGAGCCGAGAAACTTGAGCCGGGCGGGCGTGTTGCGAAAGAGCTCGCGGACGACGAAAGCGGTTCCCGCCGGCGCGCCGACCGACTCCACTGCCACGGGCCCTCCGAATTCGACCGACGCACGCACACCTGCGTCCTGCCCGGCAACGAAGCTGGTGAGCTCAGCCCGCGAGACCGACGCAATGCTCGGCAGGGCCTCGCCCCGGAAGCCCAGGGTGGAAATCCCCATCAGGTCGGAGTTCTCGTCGATCTTGCTGGTGGCGAATCGCTCGAAGGCGGTAGCCGCTTCGTCGAAATGAATCCCGCCGCCGTTGTCGACGACGCGGATCAGCGTCTTGCCGCCATCGATCACTTCGACCGAGATCCGGGTAGCGCCGGCGTCCAGCGAGTTCTCCACAAGCTCTTTAACCACCGACGCGGGCCGTTCGATGACCTCGCCGGCGGCAATGCGCGCTGCCAGCGCGGGCGGCAGGACCCTGATGGTCATAAGTGGGCGTTGCCTTTCTTTGAGGACAAACACGCAGGTTGAGGGCCTATGAGCGTCCGAGCCAGCACCTTGTCGCAGCCGTCCGGGCGAGGGGCAGATTCCTACCCAGAAGGTAACAGTAGGGCAGGATCGTGTGCTCCCGTGTTGGCGTGCAATGGCAACCCGCTTCCTGGCAGCGGCTTGCGGGACAGGCGAGTTGAATGATGCAAAGGCAACGGGGAATAACCGGCCCCGAAACCGCGATCATTCTGAGCGCGTTCGTCATCGTGGCTTCCGTCTTCGCGTTCACGATACTTCCGGTGGGAAACTTTGCCGCCCAGCAGAGCTCGGAAACAGCAGACGCAGGCATCGAGCAGGCCCGTGGGACCCTGAACCGGGTGGATGGCTCGTCGCCAGGACCGGGAGCGTCTCGGGAACCACGAGCGCGGTGCAGGCTGCCTTCACGCTGTCGCTCGCAATTTGATGGCCAGGCGGTCGACCTCACTCCGCCGCACACCGTCAACGACACCGGCACCGACCATGGCGACTACCCCCTGGAGAAGAACGACACGGCCGAGATAACCGTCATGTTTAACCAGAAGCGGGCCAACGGGACCCATGCCCTGGGGGCCGCGACCGATGACTTCCTCCAGAACCCCCTGGGCGCGACTCACGAGATCTAGATCGGGGTTCAGCCGACGACCGGATCCAGGTTCAAGCTGGAAGAGAAGATCCCGCAAACCTCGGTCCGGTGATGAACCTGAGGCAGCTGATCGCCTACAGCCTCCGTACCCGCCGGGCCGCGACCAGGAACACGGCGCCGAAAGCGGTGAGCATGACGCCGACGACAGTGAGGGCGCGGGCGATCCCCCAGGCCTCCGCCATCGCGGCCAGGGGCAGGGTCCCCACCGGCATCAGGCCAAAGTTCATCATGTATACGCCCATCACCCTTCCCCGATGAGCGTCGTCGACCTGCTCCATGATCAGCGTATTGTTCAAAGCCCTGCGGGCCGCGTCTCCGACCCCGATCAGGACCATGAACAACAGCAACACCGTGTAGTTCGGCAGCACGGCGGAGCCGACCAGCGCGATCCCCGACACGATCGAGCTGATCATCAGCACCAGCCCCCTGCCCTTCCGGACGCCCCCCGCGAACACCAGCGAACCGGCCAGCGCGCCCACGCCGATGCTGCTGAGCATCAGTCCAACCGCTTCCGGGCCGCGCCCGAATACTTCGTCGGCGAGGACCGGCAGCAGGCCCCGAAATGGCATCGCCAGGATGGCGGTTACCAGCGAAATGGCCAGCAGGGTCAGGACGATCCCGTTCCGGAGGATGTACCGCAGGCCCTCGGCAAGCTCGGCGATCGGCTTACCGGACTTCTGGACCGGCTTGCCAACCCCCGGCAGTCGCGCCGTCAGCACGAAGGCCGCGGCCGTAAAGGCAAACATCACGTAGTAAACGAGCTCGGGTCCCACCTGTGCGTACATGACGCCGCCCAGCGCCGGCGCCACCAGCGTCATCAGCGACATCCCGCTGGAGTTCAGGGCGACGGCATTGCCCATCCGTTCCTTTCCTACCAGCTGGGGGACGATCGCCTGACGCGCAGGCATCATGAAGGCGAAAAGCAGCCCCTGGATGAACGACGCCGAGATCAGGTGCCAGATCGTAACGGTGTCGGTCGTGATCGACACCGCGACGAACAGCGTGTTGGCGGCCAGCCCGAGCTGCGTGAACTGCATGATCACCTTGCGATCGATACGGTCCGCGACCAGGCCCCCGAACAGGGAGAACAGCAACACCGGGGGCGCGAACGCCGCCCCGACAAGGCCTACCAGGAATGCCGATCGACTGAGGTCGTAGGCGAGCTGGGCTCTTGCGACCATCTGGATGTTGAGGCTGCCCCACACGAGCAGCATTCCGTACCAGAGGGAACGGTAGGCGGGCTCGCTCAGCGACGCGAATGTGCTCGAGATGCGACGGCCGACCGGACCGGCCGGCCGAACCGGACGGGCTGTCACCGCGGGCGCTTCGGGCGCTGCGGTCTCATTCCGGATGTCGTCAGCCAAGCTTGCGCAGTCTCGGCTGCGCAAAGAACGCCAGGGAAACTACCAGCGCAAGGGTTGCCATGACGCCAAGTGCCAGCTGGGGGCCCAGCAGGTCGAACCCGGCGCTCAGTGGCAGAACGCCGAGCGGCATCAAGCCCCAGGTCATCATGAAGATGCTCATGACCCGGCCCCGGTATTCGTCGTCACAGGCTTCCAGTACCAGCGACTGGCCGAGGGCCATGCGCCCGGAGTCGCCAAGGCCGATCAAGACCATGCACAGGGTGCCAACCAGCAGCCACGGCACGCCGGCGATGACGGCCAACGCAGCGGCGGTCAGGACCGAGGCCGAAAGTATGAAGACCCCCCGGCTCTGGCCCTGGCGCAGGCCGGCCATGAAGAGCGTGCCCAGCAGTGTGCCCACTCCGAGCGTCGCCATCATGATCCCCACGTCGCTCGGCGACGCAATGTAGACGTCCTTTGCGTAGACCGGAAGCAGTGTCCGGAAGGGAAACGTCAGCAGCGCGGTCAGCCCGCCCTGGAAGATCAGCCATAACACCACCGGCGTCCGGCGGATGTACCCGAATCCGATCACGATCTCGGCGAACACGGCACGGTGCTTGAAAGCGCCGGGCTTGATGCTCGGCAGGCGACCGGTCAGTACTACCGCGGCGACCGACATCCCCGCAGAAAGCGCGTACACACCGCCGGGGGTGATCCGTTCGTACAGGAGCCCGCCCAGGGCCGGCGCCGCCACTGACATGAGGCTCATGCCGGCCATATTCAAGGCCACGGCGTTGGACATCTGGTCCTTGCCCACCAGCCTCGGGATTGCCGTCTGGCGGGCGGGACCGAGAAAGGCGAATGTGGCGCCCTGGAGCAACCCTCCGATAAGCAGGTAGTACCAGCGGATCAGGTCGAAAAAGACAAGGGCCGCGAGCACGCCCGCGACGAGCACACCGGAAACCTGGGCCAGCTGGATGATCAACCGTCGATCGAAGCGGTCGACGGCTACTCCCCCAAACAGGGAGAAGACCAGCATGGTGGGTGCGAACGCCATGCCGACGATTCCGGCGATGATGCGCGAGTCCTGGATGTCGTAGACGAGGATCCCGTTCGTCATCATGTTCATCTGGGTGGCGCCCATGCTCAGCAGGGTGCCGAACCAGAAGATCCGGAACTGCGGGAGGGACAGGGAGTCGAAGGTACGCGCGATCAGCCCGGTGCCCCTGGGACGGGCCGCGGCCGCCGCGATCGACGGGGGCCGCTCCTCGGTTACTGGCTGTGGCGTGGACTGCGATTTGGCGCCGGATACTGCCGCGCCGCTCGCTGGATTATCGTCGATGCTCAAATGACGCTTCGCCTACGGTGTCAGGCGGGAGCGGCGTCTGTCGCTTCCGTATCTGGCTGGGCGGGAGTATACACCTGCAAATGTGTCAGCCCGCCCTCAATTCCGGTCCGCGCCCCCGGAGTGGTCGGCCTCGCATAGAATCGCGCTCACGAAAGGACGTGCTCCGTTGAAAGCGCCCGACATCAGCGACGTGCTCGATGCACGACGCGTAATCTCGAAGTACGTACACCGCACCCCGTTACGCCACTACCCCGGGCTGAGCCGTCGGGTTGGCGCAGATGTCTGGGTAAAGCATGAGAACCACCAGGTCCTGAACGTGTTCAAGACACGGGGTGGCCTGAACCTGGTCGGCCGCATGACTCCCGAGGAGAAGCAGCGCGGCCTCGTGACGGCGTCATCGGGCAACCACGGTCAGTCGATCAGCTACGCGGCCCGCACGTTCGGCTCCCGGGCAACGATCGTCGTTCCCGAAGGCGCCAATCCGGCGAAGGTCCAATCGATCAAAGACC
The DNA here is from genome assembly GCA_016872495.1 of SAR202 cluster bacterium. Lineage (GTDB taxonomy): Bacteria > Chloroflexota > Dehalococcoidia > Lucifugimonadales > Lucifugimonadaceae > VGZT01. Next base: position 17,449 of record VGZT01000014.1, on the reverse strand, counting down.
TGGGCGCCACGGTCGTGTTCCACGGACCCCACTACGACGTGAGTCGGACCCACGCCGTCGCGCTCAGTGAAGAGCTGTCGATGAGGTACGTCGATGCCGCTAACGAACCGTTACTCATCGCAGGCGTCGCGACCTACTCACTGGAGGTGTTCGAAGACCTGGACAAGATCGATTACCTGCTCGTGCCGGTCGGCGCCGGGAGCGGCGCCTGTGGCGCCTGCATAGTCGCCGAGGCGAGATCGCCCTCCACGAAGGTCGTTGCGGTGGGGCCGTCCGCAGCCCCCGCAGGCTTCCTGTCCTGGAAACACCGCGAGATAAGGACCGCCGAGATGCGTACCCAGGCCGAGGGCCTTGCCACGGCTTCGGGCTATGAGCTCCCGCAGCGCATCCTGCGGGAAAAGCTGCACGACTTCGTGCAGGTCGACGAGGACGCGATCCTCGACGCCATCAAGACCTACGCCGAGGAGGCACACTCGCTGGTCGAAGGCGCCGGGGCAGCTTCCCTGGCGGCGGCGATCAAGATGCGCGATGTGCTGCGAGGGAAGCGTGTCGTGTTGATTGCCAGCGGCGGGAATATCTCGCCGGCCCAGCTCAGGGCCGCAATCTGCGGAAACCGGTAATCCTCAGGGAGCCGCTTCCAGCTTCACGATCTCCCCGTCCAGCGTCTTGACGCGCAGGTAGTCCTCGCGGAGCAGGCAGTAGGCCCGCTCGAGGTACAGCTGGGCGAGCCGGGATCCCTCCGGCGATTTACTGAGCGCCGCGACCAGCAGGCGGTCGATCTTGCGGTTGGTCGGCACGTGTTGCGCAAGCGCCTTGATGCGCGCTTCGGCTTCATCCACCGTGCTGCTGTCGCCACCCTCGGACGCGTAACGCATCCGCCCGACGAGCTTGGTCAGCTCATTCAGGCGGTCCGCCTCGCTCATCAGGCCGTAGAGGATGCCGTCGACGCCCGCGGCATCGGTCAGCGCCTCCGCGCCCTCGGATTCGGGCTTGCCTCTGACGGCACCCGCCCAGCTTTCGTAGCGGGTCGAATACTCGGCCGCCACTTCTCCCACCAGCGCGAGGAGAAACGCCGCGTCGGAGAGAGCCCGGGTGCCGGCGAAGATCAGGTCGTCGTCGCGGGCGTCCGCAATGCCCACGAGCAATTCGTAGCTGGCGACCGGTTCTGGCGCCGGCGGAAAGGCGAACGCGGTAAGGCCGCGCTCGCCGAGCGTCGGAACCTGCTGGGCCAGAAACGGGGGAACGTACTTGGCGATGTCGACCGAAACCGGGAGGATCACGACGTAGGTTGCGCTGACCGCGTCTCGATTTGCAGAGTCGCGCACGTAGACGATGGCATGGCCGCGCGGACGCGCTTTGTCGCCGCGCTCGAAAGTCAGGTCCATTGGTTCTCGATGTGCTCCGGAGGTGGGAATACGCCCGTACGCCTAGTGTAAGCTCACACGCCGCCCGGGATGTGATCGGAGATGATACGTGGGCCTCTACACCGCGCTTGCGCGCCCGCTGGTCTTTCGGCTGCCGGCCGAGGCATCGCACGGCCTGGCCGAAAACGTACTGCGCGTGTCGCCCGCGTGGGCCCTGGCCGGAGCTATCCTGCGGTCGAACCACCCCGGGCTGAAGGTCGAGATCGCGGGCATGAACCTGCCGAATCCGGTGGGTATGGCGGCCGGTTTCGACAAGAACTGCCGGGTGATCGGCTCCCTGTTGTCGCTCGGCTTCGGATTCGCGGTCGGTGGGACCGTCACGCTTCACCCAAGGCCCGGCAACGCCAGGCCAAGGATGTTCAGGGACCAGCGTCGCCGCGCGCTCGTCAACGCCCTTGGCTTTCCCGGCAGCGGTTTGGCGCGCGCGCAGGCGCGCCTTGCGAAGCTCCCCACGTCCCAGAGCAGGCGGGCATGGGTGAGCGTCTCGGGCAGCGAAGAGCAGGACATCCTCGAATGCCACCGCACCCTCGAGCCCCTCGTTTCTGCAGTGGAAGTGAACATCAGCAGTCCAAACACGGCGGGGCTGCGCGTATTCCAGGAGCCAGGCCGCTTGCGCTCGCTCATCAAGAGCATCACGGAACGCAAGAAGCGCCCGCTGTTCGTGAAGATGCCGCGGTTCGATGGCGCCGGTGCCGACCGCAAGCTGCTCGAACTTGGCACGGTCGCCATCGAAGCCGGCGCAGAGGGCCTGGTGGTCGCAAACACGCTGCCGGTAGAGGATCCCCGGCTCGCGGTTGGCCGGGGAGGCCTGAGCGGCGAGCCGCTCTTCGATTCGACCCTGCGGTTTGTCGAGTCGTTACGCTCTGGCCTGCCTGCCCACGCAACCCTCATCGCGTGCGGTGGCGTGACCACGGCACGCGATGTCCGCCGGCTCATGAGCGCGGGCGCGGCCGGGGTGCAGCTCTACACCGCGTTCGTATACGAAGGCGTCGGCCTGCCTGGCAAGATTTGCCGGCAGCTGTCGCGCTAGCTCCGGGACCTCAGCAGCGCATCAACCTCGTCCCGGGTCGGCATCGAGTCCTGAGCCCCTGGTTTTGACACGCACAGCGCGCCGGTCGCGTTGGCCAGCGCGATCGATGCCCGCAGGTTTTTTCCTTCCGAAAGCCCCACCGCCAGCGCGCCCGCGAAGGCGTCGCCCGCAGCGACGGTCGCCACTACCTTCACACGGTGAGTCGGCACGTGCCCCGAGAACTCTGCCGAGTCCACGTAGCAGCCGTCGGGGCCGAGCTTGACGATCACGGCCCTGGGCCCGAGTTTCCGGATTGCCGCCGCGGCCACGGCCGCCGATTCGATCCCGGTCACCTCGACCCCGCTGATCTCGGTGGCTTCGACCTGGTTCGGGTGCACGATATCGGCCAATCCCAGAAACCCTTCCGGCGTCTGCCTCACCGGGGCCGGGTCGAGCACGACCGTTATCCCTGATGCGCGTGCCGCCTCCATGCACTGACGGGTCACGTCCAGGGAGATCTCCTGCTGCACTAGGAGCACCTTTGCCCGGCGCAGGGCAGCCTTCGCATCCCTGACCTGGTCCGGGCCGCACGAGGAGTTTGCGCCGTACACAGGCAGCACGCAGTTCTGGCGCGAGGCGTCGCTGAAGATCAGCGCGACCCCCGACGCTTCCCCGCTTGCCACACGGACGTGGTCCACGCCCACCCCGTAGGAGCGCATGCTGGCCAGCAGCTCCTGTCCGAAGAAGTCGTCGCCGACCTGCCCGATCATCTCGACCGCGCCAGGCTTGCCGGCAACCCGGGCCGCAGCGACCGCCTGATTGGCGCCTTTGCCGCCACCGCCGGTGGAAAAGTGGGTGCCTTCGTATGTCTCGCCCGGCTTCGGGAACCGCTCGGCCTCCATGAAGAGGTCCATGTTGATCCCACCGATCACGACGATTGCGGCCATTCTGGATATGCCTGCCTTGTTACCATTGAAACAACACGAAGGGCCGGGAGCTACACATGCATCCGGGGCGAGATCCTACACAAGCCGAGACCGATTTGAAGAAGCCGTACAGATTCACACCGCGCCAGCTGATCTGGTTCCTCACACTGGCGGCCACCGCTTACTTCCTCATCGCCGCCTTGAGGGCTTCCTGACCCTCATCAGGCTCCGGTCGCCTGCCACATACCTACCTTCCCCTGGCGAGCGTTCCTCTCGTAGCGCGCCAGGTCAGGTGCGTACCGGAGGTCCGGCGATTCCGCAGCAAACGTTCCCAGGCCGGCTGCAATGATCCCACCGTTCACCAGCAGGTCGTCCAGCCAGACATAGCGCAGCAGCCTGCCCTCGCTATCGGTATCCGTCACGTCCCTCTCCAGGACGACCGTCTTCTCGCTTACCCAGTCCCTGTTGACGCGCGCCGACCACTCCCTCCAGAGGTCGTCGTCAGGCAGCTTGATCCCCAGGTAACGAACGATCGCGGCCTTGCCATCGATCTGGACTTCGATGGTCCGGCCGTCGATGACCCGGGTGACCACCGCGACCGTCCCGCGCGCGGAGCTAGCCGGGACCGCGGGTGCCGCCCGATCGGGAGGGAAGATAACCATCAGCATCGGAATGATCATGCTGGCGATGGCCACGATCAGGATGACGATTCCCGCCCGTGCCAGCCACTTCCCCTGGTTCCCTGACGAGGCCCGTTCGGACTCCTCAATGTCGGCTTCGGAAGGTCCTTCGTCGGGCGGCCGCGAGGGCAGCCCCGACAATCCAAGATCGTCTGCGGGCGGGACCTGTAAATGGTCGCGAGCATCTTCCGAATCAGGGGGCGTCTGTCGCATCTTCGCGGTGTGTCTCCGGGGTTCCATTATCGCCGGTTTGAACGCATGGAGCCGCGTGATACCATCTGTGTTTGGTCCCTAGCTGCTCCCGCTGCGGGTTCCCGTGATTCGGAATCCAGGCGGCTCTGCAGCCGGTGAATCAGCGAGCTTGTTGAGCTGCTGCTGTTCCTCACCCGGCTGGACCCGGGTTCCGACAGCAGCTGATACAGGAGACCCGGGTTGCCCTATACCACCGCCTTGCGTTGCCGTGAGTGCGGGCGTCACTACCCAATCGAGCCCCTGAACGTCTGCGAATTCTGCTTTGGGCCGCTCGAGGTCGACTACGACTACGACGCCATCAAGGCGAAGGTCAGCCGCGCCAGCATCAAGGACGGCCCGCACACGATCTACCGGTACGAGGCCCTGCTCCCTGTGAGCCGGGCCAGGGCCGTGGACATCGGCGCCGGCTTCACCCCGCTCCTGCGCGCGGACCGGCTGGGCAAGCTCCTGGGGATCGAGAATCTCTGGTTGAAGAACGACGCGGTCAACCCGTCGTATTCGTTCAAGGACCGGGTCGTCTCGATCGCCGCCACCAAGGCGCTCGAGTTCGGCATGGACACCATCGCCTGCCCGTCGACCGGAAACCTCGCCGGCGCGGTCGCCGCGCATGGCGCAAAGGCCGGGATGCGGACCCTGGTGTTCATCCCGCGTGACCTGGAGCGCGGCAAGATCCTCGGGGCAGCTGTGTACGGGCCGACCGTGATCGCCGTCAACGGCAACTACGACGATGTTCAGCGGCTCTGCAGCGAGCTCGCGGACGCGCATCGCTGGGCCTTCGTCAACGTGAACATGCGCTCGTACTACGCCGAAGGGTCCAAGACGCTGGGCTACGAGGTTGCTGAACAGCTTGGCTGGAAAGCGCCTGACCATGCGATCGTGCCGATGGCCTCGGGCGCGATGATCACGAAGATCTACCAGGGCATCCAGGAGTTCGCCCGCATCGGACTCATCCCGGATGCGCACACGAAGATGCACGGCGCCCAGGCGCGCGGCTGCTCACCGATCGTAAAGGCAATCCAGGGTGGCCACACGCATCCGAAGCCCGAGATCCCGAAGACCATCGCCAAGTCGCTCGCGATCGGGAATCCTGCCGACGGCTTCTACGCAATAAAGGCGATGAAGTCGTCCGGAGGATCCGGCGTGGTTGTCGAGGAGTCCGAGGTAGCCGAGGGGATCATGCTGCTCGCCCGCACCGAGGGCATCTTCACGGAAACCGCCGGCGGCGTGGTCATATCCGCGATCAGGCGCATGGCAGAGGCCGGCACCTTCAAGCCAGGGGAATCGGTGGTTGCGTACATCACCGGCAATGGCTTCAAGACGATGGAAGCCGTTGAACCCTCGGTCAACAAGCCCATCCAGATCGAGGCCAACATGGAATCGTTCGAAGAGCGCGTGCTGGCGGCCGTTGGCCGGTAAGCCAACGACTGCACCGCAGGCGCATCTGACCTGCGGGCCGTCTTCGGCCGAGATGTGCCGTCGCGCGGTGCCGGGCGGCCTCCGCTACAATCCGATCAATAAGGGTTTCGACAGGAGCCAGAAGAGTTGGCAGTAACGGTTAGGATTCCCACCCCGCTCCGGCGGATCACCAACAACCAGGACAAGGTGAACGTCGACGGAGCGAGCCTGCGCGCGATCATCGAAGCGCTCAACACGTCGCACCCTGGAATCAAGGACCGCCTGTGTGACGAATCCGGGGAGCTGCGGCACTTCGTCAACGTCTACCTGAACGGGGAAGACGTTCGCTACCTCCAGGGCCTGGCGACGGCGACCAAGACGGGCGACGAGATCTCGATCGTCCCCGCGGTAGCCGGAGGCTAGCCAGGGCGCAGCTGGCCGCCCCTCAGCCCGCGATCTCCACCAGCACTTCCCGTACCAGCTTCTCGGGTACGTCCCGGCGGGTCGTGGCCTTGCCCGGGCCTTCCAGCAGGACCCAGCGGATGGCCCCGCCCCTGGTCTTCTTGTCCCCCCGCGTCGCTGCCAGAAGTTTATCGACCGGAACCCCGGGCGCCCGCAGCGGCAGGTTGAACCGGCGGAGCAGTGAATCCTGGCGCTCGACCAGCTCACCCGCCACCATTCCCATGCGGTGCGCGATGCGAATCGCGGCCGACATGCCGATCGCCACGGCTTCACCGTGTAGAAACGCCCCGTAGCCTGTCACCGCTTCAAGCGCGTGGCCGGTCGTGTGGCCGTAGTTCAGCAGGATGCGGGTTTCGCCAGTCTCAAATTCATCCGACGATACGACCTCGGCCTTGATCGCAACGCTTCTTCGTATTGCGTCGACCCAGCGCTCACCGCGCATCGCCTTCAGGTTCTCGGCATCCCGTTCAAACATGGCGAGCAGGTCGGCGTCGAGGATAAGGCCGTGTTTGATCGCCTCGGCCCAGCCGGAGTTGAGCTCACGCGGCGGCAACGTCTTCAGGAAGTCCACATCCTGGAGGACGAGCTTCGGCTGATGGAAAGCCCCTACCAGGTTCTTGCCTTCCGGGAGGTTTATTGCGACCTTCCCGCCCAGTGATGCGTCCACCATCGCGGCGAGCGAGGTCGGGACCTGCACGAAGGGCACGCCCCGGAGCCAGGTGGCGGCCGCGTACCCGACCAGGTCGCCCGTCACCCCTCCGCCGACCGCAACCAGGAAGTCCCGGCGCTCCGCCCGCAGCCTTGCAAGCCAGGCATATATGTGCCGGGCAGTGTCCAGCGACTTGACCTGCTCGCCCGATGGGATGGTCATGACATGGGAGGTGATTCCGGCGCGCTCCAGGGCGTCCTGCGCGGCACGCACGCTCGCGGGGTACAGAGCGCTGTCGCCAATCACGAAACCGCGGCCGTCCAGCCCGGATGCCTTGACCTCTTCACCCAGCCTGGTGATCAGGCCTGACCCGACGAGTACCCGGTACGTTCCTTGCGAGGTCCTGACCGTGGCCGCCAGTTCGTTGCCCGCGCCCGTCATTCGACCGACCACGCCTGCGTGACCCGCTCCCAGGCGGCGATCACGCGTGCCGCCGTCTCTTCCGGGATCGACTCCTCGGTGTCGACAGCTTCGTCGGCCGTTGCGTAGGCCTCTTCGCGTTCCCCCAACAGCACCTTGATCCGCTCCATCGGCTCGCCCCCCTGGAGAAGCGGCCTGACCGTCTGGCGCCACTTCTTCCCGGAGCGCGTCGTGTTGCCGGTAGTAAGCCGCGCGAGGATCGTCTCCGGGCTGGCGATGAGCCGCACGACCACGCCAGACTCCCGCATGAGGGCGCGATTGGCGGGGTCGACCGGGACACCCCCTCCCGTAGAGATCACGCACCGCTCGGACTGCGCGGCATCGGTCAGCGCCTGGCGCTCGAGCTCTCTGAACGCGGCTTCGCCATCCATCTCGAAAATCTCGGGGATCTGCCGTCCCGACTTCTTCACGATCATCTGATCAGTATCAAGGAACCGCCAGCCAAGCTTCTGCGCGACCAGGCGACCGATGTGAGACTTGCCCGAGCCGGAGAACCCCGTCAGGTAGATACGGCTCCTCCGCCCGGCCGGCGCCTTCTGACCGGCGCTCAGCTGGCACTCTCCGGGCGGCCGAACTCCTGGTGACTGGCGATGAACGACTCGAAGTTACGGCGCGTCTCGCTGAGGTGGTCGCCGCCGAATTTTTCGAGGAAGGCATGGGCGAGTACAAGCGCCATCATCGCCTCGCCTATGACGCATGCCGGCGGCACCTGGCAAATATCGCTCCGGTGATATGGCGCTTCCACCACGAGCCCGGTGTTGATGTCGACTGACGGGAGCGGATCGGTCATGGTCGCAATCGGCTTGATGGCCGCGCGCACCACGACCGCCTCGCCGTTAGACATGCCGCCCTCGATGCCGCCCGCCTCGTTCGTGAGACGCCGGAAGCGCCGGCGGTCGGAAGGGTCTGGGACGGCAACGTCCTGCACTTCTCTGCCCGGGCGGCGGGTATTCGCAAACCCACGGCCAATTTCGACGCCCTTCACCGCGTTGATGCTCATGAACGCCTGCGCGAGGCGACCGTCCAGCTTGCGGTCCCACTGGATATGTGAACCGAGACCCACGGGCACCCCGAGTGCCACGGTCTCGAAGATCCCGCCCACCGTCGTACGCGCCTTCTTCGCGCCGTCGATCTGCGCGCGGAATGCCTCATCGGTCGCCGGGTCTTGCGCCCGGACCTCCGAGCTTTCGATGACGTCCCAGTCCACCGCCGCGGTCTCGGGCGCCGACACGTTGCCGATCGACACCACGCGACTCCGGATCTGGATCCCGAACTCCTCCAGCATTCGCCGTCCAACTGCACCGGCGGCGACGCGCGCCGCGGTCTCACGGGCGCTCGCCCGCTCCAGGACGTTGCGCATATCGTGGGCCATGTATTTGAGCGCGCCCGGGAAGTCGGCATGGCCGGGGACAACGCGCGTGTTCTCTTTCCGGTCGACCTCCGGGCCAACCGGCTCGATCGCCATCGCGCCCTGCCAGTTCGCGAAGTCCCGGTTCTCGATCCACATGGCGATGGGCGAACCGAGGGTCAGCCCGTGGCGTACGCCACCGCGCAACTGAGCGCGGTCCTGCTCGATCTTCATCCGGCCGCCCCGACCGTAGCCCTTCTGGCGGCGGCCAAGCTGCTCGGCGATGTACGCCTCGCTCAACTCTAGCCCGGCCGGAACGCCCTCGACGATCAGGGTCAACCCGGGGCCGTGCGACTCCCCCGCTGTCAGAAATCTGAACATCTGGCTTTCCAGTTAATGCGATCCCTTGATCGCGCCACGCGCCGCCTCAAACATCGCGTCAACCGGCGGGTCATTGCCTGTCCAGAGTTTGAACGCTTCGACGCCCTGGTATACGAGCATCGAAAGACCTCCGACTGCACGGGCGCCGGCACGCTCGGCTTCCCGCAGGAACGGAGTCACCGGCGGGGCGTAAACAATATCGTAAGCGAGAGCGCGGTCCGAGATCAGGTCGGCGCTGACTGGGCTTTCTGACGCCGCCGGGCCTCCACGCATTCCGATAGACGTCGCGTTGACGATGAGGTCCGCGTACGGCACCACGTCCGCCAGGGAGTCGCGATCGATCCCGCATGCCCCGGGCCTGAACCGGCCCTGTCGGAGGTCGCCCGCCAGGGCTTCTGCGCGTTCCATGGTGCGGTTCGCCACGGTCAGCCGCTGCGCACCGGCCCGTCGCAAGGCGAAGCCAGCCGCGCGGGCTGCGCCGCCGGCGCCTAGCAGGACCACCGACGACCCCGCCGGGTCGAACGCGGCCTCCTCGCGCAGCGCCCGGATGAAGCCGCCGGCATCGGTGTTGAAACCAAAGAGCTTGCCACCGCGATTGGCTATGCAATTCACGGCGCCTATCTCGCGGGCCCATTCGTCGATCGTGTCCATCATGGGGATCACGGCCTGCTTGTGCGGCAGGGTTACCGAGGCACCCAGGTGGTCGGCCTGACGCATCACCTTCAGCGCGGTCCGCAGCTGGTCCGGCGGGGTCGGCCACGCTTCAAAAGTGGCATCTATCCCCAGCAGACGCAACGCCGCCCCGTGCATTGCGGGGGACAGCGAATGCCCGAGAGGAAAACCAAAGATGCCAAGGCGCTTGGTCATTGTTTGCCGGTCCTTCTGTTCGATCCCGATTTCAGGTACGACTGCAGGATGACGGCCGCCGAAGCCGAGTCGAGCCGGCCCCGATCACGCGAGGCCCGGACGCCCGCGGCCCTGAGCCCCCGCGCCGCTTCAACGGTCGATAGACGTTCATCATATGTCTCGACCGGAAGGTCCGTTCTGGACCTGAGGATCCCGCAGAACTCCCTCACCGAGCGCGCCTGAGCGCCGGTCCGGCCCGCGAGCGTCAGTGGAAGTCCCACGATGATTCGAACCACGCCCGCTTCCTGCGCGATCGAGAGGACCGCATCGATGTCAAAAGCGATATCAGATCGCACGATCGCCTGCCCGGGCGTCGCGATCAGCCCAGTAGGATCGGACACGGCGACACCGATACGGGCGTCGCCCACGTCCAGCGCGAGAACGCGGCCCGGCGCTATTTCGGCTTCCCCGCGGAGCGCGCTTTCTCTGGCCCCGGCTTAGGGCCGGCGAGGATGACTGCCTCGGCCGCCTTCAGCGCGGCATCCAGCGTGTCCACGTCGCGCCCGCCGGCCTGCGCCGCTTCCGGCCGGCCGCCACCGCCGCCACCCATGACCTGCCCGGCGCCCCTGGCGATCGCAACCGCGTCGTAACCGCGGCTCGCCAGGTCCGCAGTAAGCATCGCTACGACGATCGGGCGGTCGCCGAGCACGCTTCCCAGCACGACCACGCCGCTGCCCAGCTTCGTCTTCACCCAGTCGCCGGTCTCACGCAAGGTGTCGACCGAGGTAGCGTCGACACGTGCGACCAGCAGCTTGATGCCGCCCACCTCGCGCGCCTTGTCCAGGAGCCCGGCAGCCCCTTGCCGTGCCAGGGCCAGCTCCAGCTCCCCGTTTCGACGTCGCAGAACCTCGAGTTCACCAAGCAGCGAAGCCGCCCGCTCGGGCAACCGGTCCGGCGGCGACTGCAGTCGCTGCGTCAACTGGTCGACCAGTTCGAGACGTTGCGCGATCAGTTCCTCGGCGCCCGCGCCGGTGACCGCTTCCAGGCGTCGCAGGCCCGCGCCGATCGAGCTCTCGGAAACGATGAACATCGACCCGATGTCACCGGTCTGCTCGACGTGGGTCCCGCCACACAACTCGAATGAGAACGGCACGGCGTTCGCGATCCTCACCGTTCGTACGGCGTGGTCGTACTTGTCGCCAAAGAACGCAAGTGCGCCAGCCTCGATCGCTTCGCGGTAGGTCGTCTCGTGCTTGTGCACGCGCAAGTTGTGCCTGATCTTGTCGTTCACCAGGCGCTGGACACGCAGGATCTCTTCTCGTGTCAGCGCCGAGACGTGCGTGAAGTCGAAGCGAAGCCGGTCTGGCGCAACCAGCGAGCCCGCCTGACGGACATGGGAACCGACGACCTCGCGCAAAGCTGCGTGCAACAGGTGGGTCGCGGTGTGGTTGCGCATCGTGCGTGCGCGCAGGTTTGCGTCGACGCGTGCGGCCACCGGCGCGCCTACCGCAACCGATCCGCTCAGCACCTTGCCCCGGTGAACGATCATGTGACTCCACGGCTTCTGCGTGTCGGCGACCCGGATCTTGCCCTCGGGTCCCTCGATCTCGCCCACGTCACCGACCTGGCCCCCGCCCTCCGGGTAGAAGGGGGTCTCCCGCAGCACGACCTCAACGTCGTCGCCGGCCACGGCGGACTGAACAGGACGGCCCGCCCTGATCAGGCCGACGACCACAGACTCGGCCTCGTTGGAGCCGTAGCCGAGGAAAGGCGTTTCGTCGGCCCCGAGTTCCTCGTAGACACGGACCTGGTCGCGCGCCCCGCCGAAATGCGCGCCCGATGCCCTGCCGCGCTGGCGTTGCGCTTCCATCTCGCGTTCGAAACCGGGCCGGTCGACTTCGAGACGCATTTCGTTCGCAATCTCGGATGTCAGCTCGACCGGGAATCCCAGCGTGTCGTACAGGAAGAACGCCTCGCGGCCACTCAGCGTGGACAGCCAGGACCTGTACTCAGCGTCGGCGGTCTCACGGTCGATACCGGGCCGCTTGAGATTCTCGACAACATCGAGAAGCGACTCTCGTGCCTTTCGCGCGCCGGGGCGGGTAGCGTCCGGGACGTCATCAACATCAAGGATGGCCAAGCCAATCGGCCGCGGGCCGGTCGACGTTTGCGCATTCGGCCGGGAGCTGTGGACCGCCTGACGGTATTCCTTCATCTCCTCAAGGGCTGCCGTTCCCTGGTCCACGGTGTCGGCGAAGCGCTTCTCCTCGAGTTCAAGCACGCGCAGGATGAAAGGTCGGTGCCCGACCAGCTCCTTGTAGGCATGGCCCATACGGTCTATGGCGACGGTCGCAAGGTCCGAAAGGAATGGCCCCTGGAGTCCCAGCTGGCGACCGAAACGGATACCCCTTCGGATCAGGCGGCGCAACACGTATCCGCGACCGGTGTTGCCGGGGACAACGCCGTCGCCAATCAGGAAAGCGGCCGAACGAGCATGCTCGGCAACCACCGACAGCGCACGGTCGATGCGGGGGTCGCCGCCCCACTCGACCCCTGCGAGCTGTTCCGCCTTCTGGATCACGGGCAGGAAGACATCGGTCTCGTAAACGCTCTCGAACCCTTGCAGCGCCGCGATCGTCCGCTCCAGGCCCATACCGGTGTCGATGTTCTTCTTGGGGAGCGGCGTCCGGTGCCCGTCGAGATGGTGGTAGTACTGCGTGAAAACGAGGTTGTAGAGCTCGACGAACTGCGGAGAGATGTTCGGCCCCCAGGTCTTCCTGGCATCACCCGGCGGGGGCACATCCTTCAGGTCGCCACGGTAGTAGTGGATTTCGCTGCAGGGACCGCATGGTCCTTCGGCGCCTGCCGGTCCCCAGAAGTTGTCCTTGTCGCCAAATCGGTAGATCCGGTCGGCGGGGATTCCGAGGTCCTTCCAGATCTGGGCCGCCTCGTCATCGTCCTTGTAGACGGTGACGTATAGCCGTTCAAACTGGAAGCCAAGGACCTTCGTCATGAGCTCGAGCGCCCAGGCGCACGCTTCTTTCTTGAAGTAGTCGCCAAAGCTGAAGTTGCCCAGCATCTCGAACATCGTGAGATGGGTGGCATCGCCGACGACCTCGATATCGACGGTGCGGAAGCTTTTCTGCGCGGTGGTGAGCCTCGGGTGCGGCGGATCGGTCTCCCCTGCGAAGTACGCCTTGAACTGCGCCATTCCCGAATTCGTGAAGAGCAGCGTGGGGTCGCCCGCGGGGATCAGGGAGGCGGCCGGCATGCGCATGTGGTCGCGCTCCTCGAAGAAGCGCAGAAACGCCTCCCGAACCTCGTCCCCGGTACGCGGCGAAGGCATTTTGGGCCTGGTCTCCTGCAACTGGCTAAAGCTAAAACTCTATCACTGGTCGAGCTTGCTCAGGAGTTCTGCGTCCCGCCTTGCCTGCCCGGATTTCTGGTCGCTCGGGCGAGGCCCGACCGGTTCGGGCAGCCCGATGATCCGTCCCTGTCCCCGGAGCTCTTCCAAGGCCTTACGGAGTTTCTCGGCGGCAGTTCCCGCGGCGGCAGTTGACGCCTCTTCCTGCATCCGGTTGCGCCGCCTGGCCGCGGCCTCGGCACGCGCTACGGCCTCTTCCTTCGCCGCCCGGCCAAGTGTGGCCGATCCGACATCCCCGGTCGTTGGATTCGAGCCCTCACCCCAGTGGATCGTCCGGTGCGGGAACGGGATCTCGATGCCCTCTTCGTCGAACCGCTTCTTGAGCCTGAATCGCAATTCGCCGGCAACCTCCCACTGCTTGAGCGGTTTGGTCTGGGCCAGCACCTTGATCGTGATCCCCGAGTCGTCGAACGAGTGCACGCGCAGGGGCTTCGGAGCGTCGAGGATCACGTCGCTCCAGTAGGGCTCCCGCATCATCTGGAGGCCGATCTCGGTGATGATGTCGAAGACATGCTGGAGGTCCTGCTTGTAAGCGACCTGGATGTCCAGGTTGACGCGTGACCAGCCCTTCGAGAAGTTGCTCGAAGTGTGGATCTCGCCGTTGGAAATCACATGCACCTTGCCGTCGAGGTCGCGCAGGATCGTGCGCCGGAGGTTGATCGCTTCGACAAGCCCTGCCGTACCCGCCACCTGTACGACGTCGCCCTTTCGGTACTGGTTCTCACCGATGATGAAGACTCCGGCAATGATGTCGCGCACGAGCCACTGGGAGCCGAATCCCACCGCGACGCCAACAAGTCCAAGTCCGGCCAGGAACGGGCCAACTGAGACGCCGATTTCTTGAAGCAGCGTGATGAAGGCGATCACGAAGATCAACCCGGTGACGAGGCCTGAGAGCGCGGCGGTCAGCGTATCTGCACGCCGGGCTGCTTCCGCGGGATCGTCCCCGTCCGCCTTTTCTGCGCGCAGGATCAGCCTGGTCATCAAGCGCGGCACTGCCCGCGCCACGGTGCGGGAGGCGATGTATGCGATTCCCACGATGATCACGAGCTTGAAGCCATGCGAGCGGAACCAGGGCCAGATCTCACCCCAGACCCGGTAGCCAAACCGGAGCACAGGGGAGATATCGACCCCGAGGACGTCGAGCAGGCCCACCACGGCGGGCACGCCGACCAGTAATCCGATGAGGATCTCATCGCCCCACCGAATCAGGCGTTCCTGGCGCATGAAATCGCCGAAAAGCCAGTTTTCCTGCAGGGAAGCGATTCGCCGGGTGATCCAGCCCTGGGTCACCCTGTGAACGATGTACCAGGCGACGACGGACCCGATGACCACCAGCAAGGCGAAAAGACCGTGATCAGCGAACCAGGCCATGAATGTGCCGTCGGGAGGGTTTCCGAAGAGATCGCGCACCTGGTTACCCTCCATTCCCGGCGGCGGCAATGACTGGCACGTCGCCCAACAAAAACGCGCTCCCCCAGGAGCGCTCCCGGATTATATCCGCTCGCACCTTGGCGATGCGGACCGAAGCGAGACTAGCGTTCCATTTGCCACAGCGTGCCGTATCGGTCGCTATCGCCCCGGATCATGCCCTGTACGTCAGAACCAGGCGTAGTGTCCTGGGCGGCTCGCTCACACTCCGCGAGGCGGATCACATGTTCAGCGCACTCGTCGACGTCGTCTGGCGGCAGGAGCTCGGCGAACATCTTCTGGATCGCACGTCGCATGTGCTGGTTGTCCAGGGCCAGAAACGGCCCCGTGCAGAAGAAAACGGCGACCGTCGAGTTGGATCCCTGGTCGCTCACGCCTGGTTGATCCCCGAGGTATTCGAGGATTGACCGAAGGCCGTGCATTCGGATCAGCCCCTCGACCTCCTGGGGCAGGCCCATCAGGCGCAGGAAAGGACGATCGCCCCCTCGAAGGAGTCGCGAGAAGTCGGACTCAACCCTTCGGCGAAATTCGTCGCCCAGGACGTCGGTGGCTTTCAGCACCCAAATCCTGGGCCGCTTCGAGTCCCGGAACCTGGCGTCGACAACGATGAACTCATCTACGTGCGGGAAGAAGCAGAGAGTCAGCTCGGCCGTTCGCTGATCATCGGGCCCGAAGACCATCAACTCACCCCAAGCCACTCTGAATGGGCCTGCGCGAGTAGCGTGGCCCGAGGGTCAAATGATAGCGGTTCAGGCGACCCGCTCCACGCTCATCGCCATGGCCCCGCCGCCGGCATGGCAGATCACGGCCATCCCCTTCCGGCCCCCGATCCGATTCAGCCCGTACAACAGGGTCACCAGGATGCGCGCTCCGCTTGCGCCGATCGGGTGGCCGAGGGCTATCGCACCGCCCCAGACGTTGACCCGGTCGGTGTCCCAGCCGAGGGCTTTGCCGTTGGCCACGACCTGGGCGGCGAACGCCTCGTTGACTTCAATGAGGTCGAAGTCCTTGAGGGACTCTCCGGTCCTTGCCAGCAGTTTCTCGACCGCAGCCGGAGGGGCGTCGAAAAGCCAGCCTGGCTCATTCGCCGCGTGGGCGTAACCGGTGATCCGGGCGACCGGCTTGACGCCGGCTTTCATGGCCTTGTCCTGGCTGGATACGACGACCGCGGCCGCACCGTCGGCGATGCTTGAGGAGTTGCCGGCCGTCACGCAGCCGGTTTCCTGGAACACGGTCCCCAGCTTCGCCAGCTTCACGATCGAGGTATCAGCCCTGGGCGCTTCGTCACGCTTGACCTCGACTGTGCCCGCCCTCGTCTTGACTGAAACCGGCGCGGTCTCCGCATCGAACGCGCCTTCCGTCACCGCGGAGCTAGCCCGCAGGTGACTGCGCAGTGCGAACTCGTCGAGCTCTTCGCGCACCAGGCCGTACTTACCCGCGATCGCCTCGGCAGAACCGCCCATGTGGCGATTCTCGAACGGGCACCATAGCCCGTCGTGGATCATGTGGTCGACCAGCTTGCCGTCGCCGAGACGCTGGCCCGTCCGGCTGTTGACCAGCAGGTGCGGCGAAGCGCTCATGTTTTCCATGCCCCCGGCCGCGACCGTCTCAGCCTCGCCAAGCTGGATCATCTGCGCGGCGAGGGCGACCGATGCAAGCCCGGACGCGCATGCCTTGTTGATCGTCATCGCGGAGGTGGTCGCCGGGACCCCCGCCTCGATTGCCGCGCGTCGCGCCGGCGTCTGGCCAAGACCTGCGCTGAGCATGTTGCCCATGTAGGTGTACTCGACATCCCCAGGCTTGATGCCCGCGCGCTCGACCGCGGCCCTGATCGCGGTAGAGCCCAGCTGGGTCGCGCTGGTCTCGGACAGGGCGCCCATGAACTTGCCGGTAGGGGTGCGAGCCGCCCCGGTGATCACGACGTCTCGCAGCAACTTGCCTGCCATGGCCCCTCCGGATTCACTCTGGAAAGCGATCCTGCAAGTTTACGCTCGGCCGGCAGGGGCAGTCGTTGCGCGGTCACGCGCGCGCCGCCTCTGCTAATGGTGAATCCGTTACCCCAGGTCGCCAACGTACTTCCTTAGAATCCCAGCGCTTGCTGACGCCACCACTCCTGGTCACGAGGGTAATCATGGCGGAAACATCTCTTACCCACGGATTGACCGACGCCGACCTGGATTTCGTCGTGGCGAGCGCCGCACCAGATGCGGTTAACAAGGAACAGCTCAAGGCGCTGATCAGGGAAGACGAGTCGTTCCGCCAGGGCATGGTCGGCGATGACCGCGTCTTCCAGCGCGTCATGGCCGATGACGAGATCTTTCTGAAGGTCTCCCCTGCCCTCTACTTCGAGGTGCTGCTGCGTCGCGCAGCGCGTGAGCTCCAGATTGCGACCCATACCCTCGAGCGGTCGGGCTCAGGGCGTATCCCCGTGTTCGACGCCCAGGAAGTCTCCAGCTTTCTGGCCAGGCCCGAGGTCCTCGAGTACCTCGCAACCATGCTCGCGTCGTTTACTCGGATCCGCTCCTATGTGACCCATGTGCGCATCGCCCACGGGGTCCGGCGCCGCGTGCGTTTCAACGACATGGACGTAGACAGCCTGGTGACGCTCTGCGCGGCGACCGGCGAAGAACACCGTCTCGCCCTGTACAAGCGGATCGGCGACGTTTGCCTCTTCCTGACCGGACTCTTCCCCGCCCACGCCACGATGCGGCCCATTACGGGCGCGCTGCGAATGCGCCGCTC
>VGZT01000013.1 GCA_016872495.1 SAR202 cluster bacterium | reverse complement strand
CTCTCCCCGCAGGGGCGAGGGACAGGACCCTCACCCGGCCTGCGGCCACCCTCTCCCCGCAGGGGCGAGGGGTTGAGGAAGGCGCAGGCACCGGACCCTCACCTGGCTTACCGCCACCCTCTCCCCGCAGGGGCGAGGGGTTGAGGAAGGCGCAGGCACCGGACCCTCACCTGGCTTACCGCCACCCTCTCCCCGCAGGGGCGAGGGGCAGGACCCTCACCCGGCCTGCGGCCACCCTCTCCCCGCAGGGGCGAGGGGTTGAGGAAGGCGCAGGCACCGGACCCTCACCCGGCCTGCGGCCACCCTCTCCCCGCAGGGGCGAGGGGTTGAGGAAGGCGCAGGCACCGGACCCTCACCCGGCCTGCGGCCACCCTCTCCCCGCAGGGGCGAGGGGTAATTCAGCGCCCGTCCGTGGACGACAGATGGCTAGCGTTCGGTCAGCGCGCCGCCATTTATGTTGATGCCCTGGCCGGTGATGAAGGCGGCGCGCGGGCTGCAGAGGAACTCGATCAGGTCCGCAACCTCCGCGTCAGTGCCGGGTCTACCCATCGGGATGTCGGCTACCCGCTTCTCCCAGTTCGCCGCCGCCTTGATGCTGTCCATCCGTGAGGTGTCGGTAAGTCCCGGGCAGACCGAGTTGACGGTGATCTTGTACCCGGCCAACTCTTTGGCCAGCGCCTGCGTGAAGCCCTCGACCGCAAAGTTCGCCGCGTTGTAGGCGGCCATGTTCGCGGCGCCGCGCTTGCCCGCGGTTGACGAGATGTTCACGATCCGGCCGCCCTGGTTCTGCTTGATCATGTACCTGGCGACCGCGCGCGAGTAGTAGAACGTACCGAATAGCTTGACCTCGACGACCTTTCGGAAGAGCTCGTCGGAAAGGTCGACGACCGGCACGCGGTCGGCGCCGAGCGCGGCTGCGGCGTTGTTGATCAGGATGTCGATGCGGCCGAACTCACGGGCAGTGCGGTCGATTACCGCCTGCACCTGGACCGGGTCGTTCGCGTTCGAGACCAGCGGCAGCGCCTTCCGGCCATGTGCGCGGACTTCTTTTGCGACGCTATCGATATCGCCCCAGTGCGCGGCCTTTTCGTCGGCTGGGAAGGTCGCCGGGTCCCTGCCTGTCCCGGTGACCACGACGTTGGCGCCCGCTTTTGCCAGGGCGTTCGCGGCCGCTCTTCCGATCCCGCGCATGCGGCCCGCGCCCGTCACGATCGCAACTTTACCGTCAAGTTCTCCCATTAATTGCCTCCCGGGGTCGCAGTTTCTCTCATATCTGATTGCGCGCCTAGACCTACGGGACGTGCATGAACGTCCGTACCGCACAGCAACGTAGCCGTCATGGTCTGCCCCACCTCGCGCTGGCGAAGCAGCCCCTGCAGATCGGTCAGGTCCCCGACTATCCGGCCGTCGATCTGAATGATCATGCCATCGACCTTGAGTCCCGCCTCGTCGGCCGGCCCGCCTGGTGTTATTGAAACCATGCCGACCCCACGCCGGACGGGCAGGCCCGCGCACTCCGCCAGCGCCGGTGTGATGTTAATGCCGGTGAACCCCATGTCAGGAGTGGGCTGGTTGCCCTCTTGGATCAGCCGATCGGCTACATGCCTGCCGTTCTTGATCGTGTCGACGAAACCGATTCGCTTGCCGGGGATCTCGGCCACATTGACCCCGACGATCGCGCCGCGCGAGTTCACCAGCCGTCCTCCGCTTTTTCCCGGGTTGATGGCGGCGTCCGTCTGAATCAGGTCGGTCAGTTGAACGCCCCCGGTGTTGACCGAGCGGTCCAGGGCACTTGCGACCCCCTTCCTGACGGTTGGGCATCCCAGGAGAGCCGGGGCGTGTCCAATTGCGATGACGTCTCCAACCCTGAGTGTGCGCGTCGCCCGGCCGCCCCGGCCCGTCCAGAAAGACCGGCAGCCCGACCAGCCAGGCCATCTGCGTCGAGCGCAAACGATCCTGTCCGAGTCGCATTTCGCGGGTACTCATGCTGACCCGACCGCGCCGGCGCGCCGGGTGACAGATGCGGCGCTGAAGCTAACCATATAATGCGTGATTGGTGGCTCCCGAGGCCGCTCCCTTGCCATGAAACCGGGCCCGGGGACCCCAGCGAGTCCGATCATCAACGATATCGCCGGCCCGCAGGTGGGCGCAGCGCGATGTCGGCGCCTGAAGGACATATCTAGACCGAGTTGACACCGCTTCCTGGGCGCCCCACCAACATCTTCACAATCTCACTCAGGCGAGCCCGCTCGGACTCTCTACTCCTGATCGCCCTTGCCATCGGGGTTCTGATCGCGGCGACCGTGCTTGGCGGCGTGGTGATCTACCTCCGCAGCCTCGAACTGGTATCGGTCGGCAGCACTGTCGACTCCCTGGGTCCGGCCCGCAAGAACTTCCAGGTCGCGCTCAGGCGCATGCCCTTCACGGAATCTGCGTTCACCCATCGCCAGAATGCGATCCGAACCGCAGTCGATGCCAGGATCGGGCCGTTCGCGACTGGTATGCACCATTTCGTCAGATCGCCGGCATTCTTCTTCGGTGACACGAGTGATCCTTCAGGTGTCAGGCGGGGACCTGACGAAACGCGTGCCCTGATACATGAGCTCGATGGCCTCTCCAACCAGGTGCGATACGTCAAAGGCGCGCCTCCCGGACCGCGGGTCAGGGTCGAAGGCGGCATCCCGGTATTTGAGGGCTCAGTCTACGAAGCAAAGGCCCGTTCGTATGGCATCGATGTCGGTGATGTCATCGAGCTCGAACCGGTCGAGGGCGCCGGCGGTCGCTCCCGGTTGGTGGTTTCCGGCCTGTTCCAGCCGATCGACCTGAACGCCGGGTACTGGATGCTGCTCGGGACGGCCATGATCGCCCCGTCGTTCGACGGCCAGCCGCCTGTGCTCGCGTTCTTCGTCCAGCCTGAGCCGCTATGGGCGGCAGCGGCCACGGCTCCGGGCAGCGCGGCAGAGGTCTACTGGTTCGTCGAAACCGATCGCTCGTTCCTGATGAAAGCGCCGGCCGGCGCCACTCTTGCGGACTTCACCGCTCTCCGCCAGGACATTGAAGTTTCGGTACCCAGGTCCAATGTCACCAGCGGCCTCGAGAGCGCTTTGCGCGATCTCGAACGCCGATCGCTCTTCGCCCGCGTCCCTATGTTCCTGATTGGCGCGTTGCTGGTGGTTCTGATCACCTACTACACGATGATGGTCGCCGGACTACTCGTCGATCGACGCAACGATGATCTCGCCATGCTCCGAACGCGTGGGATCAGCGCCCTCCAGGTTGCCCGGGTCTACGCGCTTGAAGGCGTCATGATCATGCTGCTTGCGACGATCGGCGGGCCACTCCTCGCGCGGCTGGCAGTCTCTTCGCTCGGTCGGCTTTCAATATACGAGCCGGTGACCGGAGGCGCCGCGCTACCAACGGAACTGCCCGTCGCGGCGTTCCTCTGGTCCGCGGTGGCAGGCGCCGTGGTGTTTGCCATATTGCTGATCCCCGCGCTGCTGCGCGCGCGCCGCCACATCTCAGACGTCCGTCGGTCCGCTGGCAGGCCTGAGCGCATCCTCTGGTTCCAGCGCTTTTATCTCGACGCCGCGGTGATGGTTCTGGGGGGCCTGATCCTCTGGGAGCTGCGCAGCCGCCGTACGATTGTGACCTCGAGCCTCTCCGGCGAGCAGGGCGCCGATATCACGATGCTATTCGCGCCCGCGCTCCTGCTGGTAGGTATCATGCTCGTGTTCCTGCGCGTGTACCCGCCGGTGGCAAGTGCGGCTTCCTGGACGGCGAGTCGCGGCGGTCCCGTATGGCTCGTGCTGGCGCTCCTCAGGCTTTCCAGAAACCCGTTCCAGTACGCGTGGCCGATCTTCCTCCTGGTCCTGGCCTCCGGCCTGGCGGTCCTGGCGGGAGGCCTGGGATCAACCCTTGAGCGAAGCACGGCCGACCGCTCGGCCTACCAGACCGGGGCGGATGTCTTCGTCACCGGGGTCGCAGGCTCCAGCGCGGAAGACGCCTTCAACCGCGTGCTGCAAGTAGACGGCGTACTGGAGGCCTCGGTCGCCCTCAGGACCTCCGGTCATGTCGGCACGACCGGTAGCGGACAGGAGTTTGACCTCCTCGCCTTCGACGCCGAGAAGATGGCGAACATCATCTGGTGGCGCGAAGACTTCGCCAGCCAGCGACCGGAAGAGATCCTCCGGGTCCTGCCGGTCCGGGATGAGCCACCCCCTATCGAAGTGCCGGCGGAGGCAACCTCGCTCTCGATCTGGGCCAAGGCCGATCCGCCAGTCGCCAAGATGTTCCTTTGGGTGGTGCTACGAGACGGCAAGGGACGCCTCCACACCCTCACGTTCGGGCCAGTCAGCAACTCCGCGTGGGGCGAACAGAGTGTGAACCTGCCTGAAACCTACACAGCCCCGCTGCGCCTGGTCTCGTTGCTCGCCTATGAGCCGGTGAGCGGCGACGCCGGGACGCCGACCAACCTGTACATCGACGATCTGGTCGCTCTTGGCCGGGCGGCCGGGGGGCCCGCCACGACGATCCTGGACTTCGAGAACGGGGATCTCTGGACCCCGCTGGCGACTTCGCAGGGACTGGACATCACCTTCGGTCTGGCCAACGAAAGGGCTGGAGGAGAACGGATCGGCCCGCACGCCGGGCGGTCTGTGGCCAGGCTGGGCCTGGGCCGGGGGACCGATGGCGGTGTCAGGGGCATCTACCGGTCGGCGAATGCCGCCCCGGTGCCCATCATCGCCAGCGAGGGCTTTCTTAACGCGGGCGGATTCAACGTGGGCGATCGGTTCGTGGGCTCGTTGAGCGGCACGCTGACGCCACTCGAGATCATCGGCTCGGTCAAGTTGTTCCCCACCATGGACCCGGTCGACGGCGGTTTTGTACTCGTCGACCTCCCGACGCTAAGGGCCTTTTCTGAACTGCGCGGGGCGTCCGGCGCCGGAACACACCTCGAGATGTTCATCGACACGGCAGCCGATAAGCACCGCTCCGCATCGGACGGCATACGCCTCTCGGTCGGAGCCGGCGCCCAGGTGGCCGACCGTGCCGAGATCCAGACCGCATCATTGATCGCGCCGTTGACGGTAGCCGGCTGGCGTGGCGTCGGCCTGGTCGCCACCGGCTCAACCGTATTCGTGGTGGTCGTTGGCCTCCTCACCTACCTCGCCTCATACCTGAGCAGGGCACGCGTCGAGACCGCGTTCCTCCGGGCGCTGGGGCTGGGCCGGGGCGGACATCTGAGGGCCGTGGCCCTGGAACAGGTCTCGGTGGTCGTCCTGGGACTCACGATCGGCATCCTCTCCGGTTACGGCATGACCCGCATGGCCGTCGACTCGGTCTCGCACACCGAAACGGGGCGCCCGGTCCTGCCGCCCTTCGTTGTCGTGACCGACTGGACCCCGATCGCCCTGGTGGTCGCAGGCCTCGCGGTCGTGGCCCTGGGCATGCTCGCCCAGCTCGCCACCTCCTATGTGCGCCTGCCCCTGCATGCGCTGACCAGGCGCACGGACTAGGCGGAAGACACCATGCTGGTCACCTCATTGCAACTGATCGGACGGCGCACTCTTTCGCACTGGCGCCTCTTGACCGCGGTCGTCATCGGCGTGCTCCTCGCGGTGACGATCATGGCCGGGTCCGTGATCTACTTCGACGCCCTGCGAGACCTGGGGCTGACGCGTGACCTGGAGCGCCAGGCTCCGGCGAGCCTCGACATCCTGGTCGAATCGTCTGCTTCGCCCGTCAACCCGAACCAGTTTGCACAGCAGTACGACCTGGTCGATCCCCGTCTGCGATCGGCGATGTCCCGGTACACATCCGACATCTACTTCGGGATCAGGACCGACACCTTCTACTACGGCGGCGTGGCGTCCGGCAATGCCGTCGAAGGCGGCAGAGAGCCACCGCCCAACAGCGACCTTCGACGGGTCTTCTTCGGCGCTGTCAGGGGCCTCGAGGAGCGCGTCAACCTGGTCGCGGGCGAATGGCCTGGCCAGAGAGTGGTCTCCGGCCAGGCTGAACCGATCATCGAAGTGGTGGTCCTGGAAGACGCGGCGGCGAAGTTTGGCCTGGCGCCGGGCGTGGTCGTCAAGGCGGTCCCCTACTGGGACGATCGTTTTGCGAGCGTGGCGGTCCGCGTCACAGGGGTGATTCGACCCACTGATCCCGGCGCAATCTTCTGGCGAGTCCACGATGAAGGGTTCGGGGTCAGGACCACTTCATTCACTTTCGCCAGCTTTTTCGTATCAGAGGACGTCCTCGTCGCCGGTCTCGGCTCATATCTCCCGAAGATGGGTGCAGGCTACTACTGGCTGCTCGACACCGACATTGACCGGATTCACGCTGTCGACGTGGCCCCGCTGCAGAGGTCCCTGGCCAGCGCGAATACCGAGCTCAAAGCGAACGCAGATGGATACCGGCAGACCACATCCCTCCCGGAAGTACTTGACCGCTTCGGGACTCGCCTCTTCTTCAACCGGCTCCCGATGTTCGTGGTCCTGATCCTGATCGTCCTGGTCGTCATCTACTACGTCATCACCATCGCAAGCCTCCTGATCGACGCCCAGAGGTCCGAGATCGGGCTGATGAGGAGCCGCGGCGCCACCTCCCGCCAGATCGTATCCGTGTACGCCGTGGAGGCGGTATTCCTTTCCGTCCTGGCCCTCGCGCTGGGCCCGCTGCTGGCGTTGGCGGGCGTCGGTCTGATCGGGGTAGTGCCTCTCTTCTCAGGCCTGAACGACGGGGACCTGCTGCCGGTCCGGCTCACATGGTCGGTGTATCGCATGGCCGGCATCGGCGCGCTGCTTGGCCTGCTTGCGCTGCTGATCCCGTCGCTGCGTGCCGCGCGCGTGGGCCTGCTGCAGTACCGCCAGGGTTCTGCTCGCCCACCCCGCCTGCCCGCCTTCCAGCGCTACTACCTCGACCTGGCATTGATGGGCATCGTGCTGTTCTTCTTCTGGCAGCTATCCAAGCAGGGTTCGTTCATCGCGGTTCGGCTGCTCGGTGACGTGGCGGTCGACCAGCTGGTGCTGGCCGTCCCTGCGATGTTCCTGGTAGCCGCGGGCGTGGTCCTTTTGAGGATCTTCCCGCCTGCGATGGACTGGCTTGGACGGCTCCTTTCGAGCCGCTGGCTGTCGGGCATCGCCTCGCCGGCGCTGGTCCTGGGCCTGTGGCAGATGGCCAGGAACCCGGCCCACCACGCCAGGCTGTCGCTCCTGCTGATCCTGACCGCCGGACTGGGCGTATTTGCCGCCAGCTTCGGCGGGACGCTCGAACGCAGTTTCTCCGAGCGCGTTCACTACGAGTCCGGCTCCGACATCCGGGTCGTCGGGTTCAGCCAGCTGCGGCGCGGCGGCATGGTCGAGCCGATGTCCGAACTGCGGGCCGTCGACGGCGTGGCCGTCGCCTCACCCGTGTTCAGGAACACCGCCTCGATCACCTCACAGTCGAGCGCCGGGTTTGTCCACGTCCTGGGGGTCGACCCGAACACGTTCGAAGAGGTCGCCTGGAGCCGTCCGGACTTCTTCAGCGGCTCGTTCGCAGACTCGCTGGCGGCGATCGACTCGTTCCAGGAGTCGGGAATCCTGCTTCCCGACGACGCCCAATTCATCTCCGTGCGCGTGCAGCCGACCCGGCGGCGCGCTGACGTAGCGTTGATCGCTCGCATCTCCGATGGCCAGGGCAGGTTCTTCTCGTTACTCCTGGGTACGCTGGCACCCACGTCGAGCGATCAGAACGCGTTCCCGTGCAGCCCGGGACTGCAGGGAGAGCCGATCCCCTGGTGTCGCATGGGCGCCTCCATCTCCGGGGCCGCTTCCTACTTGAACCCGGGGGTGCCTACCCCGCCCCTGCGCCTCGAGGCGATCGGGGTGACGCCGCTCGGGCGCAATCGCCTGATTCAACCCGGAGCGGTTGACCTGGACGACGTCAGCGTGGTCACACGCAGCGGGCAACAGGTCCTGCTTGAAGATTTCAGCGACGCCTCCGACTGGAGCGTCCTGACGAAGGTGGACGAGGCGTTCGCCGACACCCTCGAACAGGCTCATAACGCCACTGGAACCGCGATCTCGGGTGTCGCCAGGATGGCGTGGTCGTCCGGAGTCGCAGGAAACCTGCGCGGCGTGGCGCCCGGCCGCATCCAGCCACCGATCCCGGCCCTGGTCAGCAGCTCCCTGCTCGACACCGGCAATTACGCGCTCGGGGACGTGATCGACCTCACCGTGTTGCAGGACAGCTTTTCGGTAAGGATCGCAGGCGTGGTCACGTACTTTCCTACGCTCGACCCCGAGAACGGGCCGTTCCTGGTCACGGACGTCCGGACCCTGGCCCGGGCAACGAGCGTTGGCAGGTCGGTCGACGGCCTGGTCCCCAACGAAGCGTGGTTGGGCCTGGAGCAAGGTGTCGACCGCGACGCCGTCATGTCGGGAGTAAGGGGCGTGCCCCTGAGGATCGGCGGGGTAATCGACCGGTCCGCTGAACTCGAGGCGACGGCGGTCGATCCCCTCGTATCCGCAGGCTGGCGCGCGCTGCTGGCGATCGCGTTCATCACCGTTCTCGTGGTCAGTGCAATCGGCTTCATTGTTCACGCCCAGGTGACGTTCCGGGCGCGCCAGACCGAACTGGCGTTGCTGCGGGCCACGGGGCTTTCGATGCGGCAATTACTCGCCCTGGTGACGCTCGAGCAGCTGCTTGTTATCGGGGCTGGCATCGCGATCGGCGCCTTCATGGGCGCGCGGCTGGGCGCCACGATCATGCCGTACCTCGGGACTTCGGGCGCGGGGATTCGAATTGCGCCGCCGATGATCCTCGAGATCGACTGGGGGTTGGTGGCAGTGACGTTCGGACTGGTAGGCGCGGTCTTTGCCGCGGTGATCGGAGTGATTCTCGTCTCGGTGTACCGGATGTCGGTGCACCGCGTGCTCAGGCTTGGTGAGAGGTAACGAATCGAATGACCGACCCGAAAAAGAGCGGCAGCGCGGCGTCGCAGGCGCCGGCGGTCGCGGCTCAGCCTGGCGCCGACCAGACGCCGTACATCACATGCTCGGATGTCTTCAAGATCTACAAGGTCGCAGACCTGGAGGTGGTGGCCCTGCGCGGGCTGGACCTCACGGTGGGACCCGGTGAGATCATCGCCATCGTGGGCGCGTCAGGCAGCGGCAAGAGCACGCTGCTGAATATCCTTGCCGGATTCGACTCCCCTTCGGCGGGTACCGTGCGCGTGGGCAAGTTCGACCTCTTGAACATGACCCGATCAGAGGTTGTCGATTACCGGCGGCGCGAGGTCGGCTTCATATGGCAGCAGACATCGCGGAATCTCTTCCCCTATCTCTCGGCGCTCGAGAACGTGGAACTCCCGATGGTCCTGTCGGGGTCGGCCCCATCGGCGCGCACCGCAAGGGCCCGCGAGCTTCTCGACCTGGTCGGGCTGAGCCATCGCATCAAGCACCGGCCGGAGATACTTTCGGGCGGAGAGCAGCAGCGCGTGGCGATCGCGGTCGCGCTCGCCAACCGCCCGCCACTACTGCTGGCCGACGAGCCGACCGGGGAACTTGACGACGAGACCGGCAGAGAAGTGCTCGAGCTTCTGAACCGGGTAAACCAGGAGCTCAAGACGACGATCGTGGTCGTCACGCACGATCCGGCCATTGCCACCAGTGTCGAGCGCGCCATTGCGATCCGCGATGGCAAGACCAGCACCGAAATAAGGCGCATGGTCTCCTACGCGCGCCGCATCGGCGGCCAGTCGGACCGGACCAGGGAGTTCCAGATCGTCGACGCCAGTGGAAGGGTCCAGGTTCCGCGCCAGCTGATCGAGCTGGCCGGCCTCGGGGACCGGGTAGTTGTCGAGGCGGTCGATGGCAACGTCATCCTCCGGCCCGCGGAGGACTAGGGCCAATCGACAGGCAGACGCTCCAAAAGTTGGAGGCCCGCAACGTGCTATTCCCCGTCTCGGGCCAGCATCGTAAACTGGCCACAAGTTTCTCAATTGTCGATTGGCCCTAGATGACGGTTCAAGGTGAACTGATTTCAGCCAGGGGCGTTGGCCGCGTGTACACGCTGGCCGGCGAACTGGTGCATGCCGTACGCGATATCGACCTGGATATCAACGAAGGACGGTTTGTCGCCCTTGTAGGGCGTTCGGGTTCGGGCAAGACAACACTGCTCAACCTGCTGGCCGGGCTGGATCGGCCCACCACCGGCCAGGTGCTGTTCCAGGGGAAGGACCTGGCCCATCTCGGCGAAAAGCAGATGGTCGATCTACGCCGGCACAGGGTCGGCTTCGTCTTTCAGTCGTTCGGCCTGCTTCCCCTGCTCTCGGCATACGAGAACGTCGAGCTGCCGCTGCGCATCGCGGGCATCGATGCGAGAGCGCGGGCTACGCGCACCCAGGAGGTGCTCGAGATGGTCGGGCTGGCTCGCCGCGCGCGCCATCGTCCCTACGAGCTCTCCGGCGGAGAACAGCAGCGGATCGCGATCGCGCGCGCCGTGGCGCTCAAGCCCGCAGTGATCCTGGCCGACGAACCCACCGGCGAGCTCGACTCCGTGAACGCCCACGCAATCTTTTCGCTGTTCCAGAAGATGGTCCACGACGACCGCATGTCGATCGTGGCGACCACGCACGACCAGACCCTGCTCGATCTGGCCGACGAGGTGTATGAGATGCACGACGGCCAGATCACGGCGTTGCGCGGCCCCGGCGCTGGTTCGCCTGACGACATGTTCAAGCCTCCGGCAGCGCGGGCAGGCGCGCGCGCTGGCTGACTCGTCGCGCGTTCCGAATCCCCCCGGAAGGTCGCTGTAACCTAGTCCGAAACCACACTTGGCGATTCACGGAGCAAGCATGTCTGAGGCCAATCAGGAGAAGCCGCACAGCAAGGCGATGGTCGTCATGGCGCACGCGGATGACGCCGAGTTCAGTTGCTCGGGCACCGTGGCCAAGTGGTGCCGCGAAGGCTGGGAGGTCGTCTACGTCCTGTGTACTGACGGCAGCAAGGGCTCAGACGACCTCGAAATGACGCCCGAGAAGCTGGCGGCCATCCGCAAGCAGGAGCAGATCGAGGCTGGAAAGATCCTCGGCATCAAGACGGTCGAGTTCCTCGACTACCCCGACTCGTACCTGACGCCGAGCCTCGACCTCCGCAAGGACATCGCCCGGGTGATCCGCAAGCACAAGCCGGATGTCCTGATCTGCCCGAGCCCCTTCCGCAGCTTCGATAACAACTCCTACATCGGTCACCCCGACCACATGGCTGCCGGGGAAGCGGCGCTTGCCGCCGTATATCCGACCGCGCGCGACCGCCTTACCTATCCGGACCTGATCAAAGAGGGCCTGGAACCGCACAAGGTCAAGGAGGTCTGGATCACGATGGGTGGCGGCGCCGCCAACCACTGGGTGGAACTGACCGAGGAGCACCTTGAGCTGTCGATGAAGGCGCTCAAAGCCCATGTCAGCCAGGTGCCGCCCGACGTGGATAGCCGGATGCGGGAGTGGAAGGCGCGCGCCGGCTCCTTGCGTGGACTCCGGTACGCAGAAGCGTTCCGCGTCTTCAAGCTCCGGGGTTAGCCCTGACCCTTAGACGGTCTCGATCGTGTCCTTGACCTTCGTCCCGGCCGCGCCGCCGAACTTCTTCTTGGCGGCGGCCCTCAGCGCCGTGAAGTCGTCCTGCATCGCGCGCTGCATCAGCCGCGTTTCGTTCGAATAGAGCACGAAGCGTGCGCCGACTTCGATCGCGCGGGCTGCCGTCTCTGGCGTCTGGTGATGGATCATGACCGGCAGCTTCCGGGCGCTCGCGCGCTTACAGATGTCCTCGCACACGCCCCAGTAGCGCTTGTCAAACTTGTCCGGGGCGCCGAGCGATGTGCTCAGGTCGTTGGGCCCGACGAACAGGGCGTCGATCCCGCCCACGGCCATGATCTGGTCGAGCTTCTTGTAGGCGGGCTCGCTCTCGATCCCGATGATGACGATGCCGTCCTTATGCCGGGCCGCCAGGTAGTCCCGCGACGCCTTGCTGATGTGCGTGCCCTTCATCGCCTTCTCGAGGTACTCGCCTTTGAGCGGATGCCACTGCGCGACTGCGACGCAGGCGCGGACATCTTCAACGTTCTCGCAGTACGGGACCAGCACCCCCGCGGCTCCGGCGTCGAGCGCCACGGCGACCAGGTATGGGACCGTACTGGCGACACGTACGATCGGGACGATACCCACCGACTTCAAGCCGAACACGAGGTCGGCAACTTCGCCCCGATCGCGCGAAGCGTGCTCGGTGTCGATCACGACGTAATCGATCCCACCGCCTGCGAGCACCGTGGAGATGCGGGGGTTGCTCACCGCGCTAAGCATGCAGCCGAACGCTGCGCCACCACCCTGCAGCCTGGCCTTAAGTTCGCCTGAGTTCATGTCTACCCCCTGTCTCCTTCCGAATCTGCCCGGTTACTTGCTCTCCAGATAACGGATCGCCGTCATCGAGACCGCAGCGATGAATGCCGGAAAAGTCTCCGGCGCAACGTCGAACCGCTGGTGATGTGAGGGCCAGCGCGTCGCCGGATCTGCGTTCGCAGTGCCGACCATGTAGAACACGCCCGGCATGTGTTTCAGCCAGTGATGAAAGGTGTCGGCAGCCAGCCGCGGATGCCGCATCGGGATGACCTGGTCGGCACCCAGAACTTCAGTTGCAGCCGCCCGCATGAGGTCGACTTCCCGTCGCGTACTCACGATGGCAGGCAGCGAACGCAATGCATAGTCGAGTTCGTAGGTGGCTCCGAAGGCGTCGCAAACGCCCTTCACGATTCGCTCCAACCTGGCCGGAAGCTCGTCCCGCAGCTTCTCATCCGACACCCGGAACGTCCCGTTGAGTTCGACGCGCTCGGCCAGCAGGTTGGACACGCGGCCACCCTCGATGGTTCCGAAATGGAGGCTGGCCGACTCCTCCGAAGGCAGCTCGCGGCTGGCGAACGACTGCAACGCGGTGATGATATGAGCCGCCACCACGATCGCGTCGATGCCCGTGGACGCTACTGCGCTGTGCGATTCGCGCCCGATCACGGTCAACTTCACGCGATCGTTGCCTGCAAATGACGAACCGGTCCGAAGTGCGATCGAGCCGGCCGGCCAGTCCGGGTAGACGTGTCCGCCGAAGATCGCCGACGGCTTCGGCGCGTCCAGCGCACCGTCGTTGATCATCGCTTCGGAGCCCGAGATATCACCGGGCGGGGCGTTCTCTTCGGCGGGCTCGAACAGGAACTTGACGTCTCCCTGCAGGTGCTTCCTGAGCCCTGCGAGCACGTGGGCCACTCCCAGGTGGCAAGAGACATGTACATCGTGGCCGCACAGATGGGCGACGCCCGGGTTCCTGGATGCGAACGGGCGGCCACACTGGTCGTCCATCGCCAGGGCATCCATCTCAGCCCTCAAAGCGACACAGCGTCCCGTTCTAGAGTGTCCCGTTCCCCGGAGGACACCAACGACTCCGGTCCGTCCGACGTTGCGGCGAACTTCTATCCCCAGCGACTCCAGCTCGGTCGCACATAGCTCGCCGGTGGCGTGCTCCTGGAATCGGAGCTCGGGGTTAGCGTGGATCTCTTCGCGCAGCTGCCTCGCGCGGGCCGCCGCCTTCTGCGACGCAGATTTGATCGTAGAAGCGAGGTCGATGGTCGAAGTCATGGGGCCAGAGAGTATCACGGTGCCGCACAAAGGCATATTCGGGCGGGCAACCCGAAGAAAATCCTGGCGAAAGCCTGGTTCGTGAAGGCCACAACCAGATGGTGGCCCAGAATGGCCACGATGCTCACTGTGCTGTCGTCGCTTGCCTGTACGCCATCCGCTCAGCCAACACGGCAAGCGGACGCGACATTGATGCCCACGATTGCTCCCGAGCCTGCTCCTATGTCCGTGCCGGCGATTCCGAGGGTCAGGGACGGTCCCCTGTTGCTCGTAGGGTCGGCGCTGGACGGGCACGACGAAGGTCACGAAGCACCGATCGCCATTTCCGACGCGGGGGCGACCGCGTGGGCCAAACCGCTACTCGAGGCATCGCAGCCACTGATCGACGAGTTCCCTGCGATCTCGAGCAGTCCCTGATCGCACCATGGCCTGTGGCCCGAGACGCGGAGACTCGACGGTATGCGGTTCGCCGGTGCTCCGGCCAGCGCAGCTATACTCCGGCGGCACCCGGTCAGCTGCCCGAACGTACCCTCAGGAGTCGCGCGAAATGAAGATAACTGGCATCGAGACCCTTACATTCAACTCCAGGCATCACAACGCCAGGCGTAACTGGCTGTTGTGCAAGGTGCTGACCGACGAACCCGGCGTGTACGGGCTGGGTGAGGGCAGCATTCTTGGCCAGGAACAGCTGGTTGTCTCGCTGCTCGAGGAGTGGTGCGACACCTACCTGCGGGGCAAGGATCCGCTCGATAGCGAAGTCCACTGGACAAGGCTGCACAACGACTTCCTGGTGCGCGGCGGAAGGGTTGCCGGCACCGCGCTGTCGGCGGTCGACATTGCTCTGTGGGACCTGAAGGGGAAGATCCTCGGCAAGCCGGTCTATACCCTCCTCGGGGGCGCTCACACGAAGCGGATCCGGGTGTACGCCAACGGCTGGTACACCAACCCGGGGGCACCGGAACTGAATGCCGAGGAGGCCCGCAAGGTCGTTGCGATGGGGTACACGGCAATGAAGTTCGACCCCTTCGGCCAGGACAACTTCTTCAACATCTCGCTGAGCGAAGCGCAGGTCGCCGAGGACCGCGTGGCTGCGGTGCGGGATGCGGTTGGGCCGAACATCGACATCCTGGTCGAGGTCCACGCCAAGTTCAACGTTGCGACGGCCGTCCAGCTCGGCAAGCGGCTCGAGCAGTACCGCCCGCTGTTCTTCGAGGAGCCGGTCTCCCAGGAGAACCCGAACGAGATGGCCCAGGTCAGGCGCAACGTGGCGATCCCAATTGCGACCGGCGAGCGGCTGTACGGGAAGTTCCCGTTCATGCAGCTCATCATGGCCGAGGCGGTCGACGTCCTGCAGCCTGATATCTGCAATGCGGGCGGCATCACCGAGTTGAAGAAGATCGCGGCGATCGCCGAGGCCCAGCACCTTTCGATGGCCCCGCACAACACCAACAGCCCGGTCGGCACGGTGGCTGAGATGCACCTCGACGCGACGATGCAGAACTTCCTGATCCAGGAGTACCACGCCGAGTTCTACGAGCCGCACTACTTTGAGGTTGTGGCCGGGCTGCCGCGTCAGAAGGCAGGCTACGTCGAGCTGTCGGACCGCCCCGGACTTGGGCTGACGCTTAACGAGGAGCTGGTGAAAAAACACCCATTCCAGAAGCTCGGGGCGCCCCGGAGGCGTGGCATCTAGCCGGCTCTGATGACAGCCCTGACATCGCCCGGTTTGCGGCTGCCCGCGGTCGATCGATAATCGGCACGTACGAACCCGTGTCTCCCTTATACTGCCGCCCACGCTGATGCTAAACAACTGGAGGCAGGTAATTGATCGAAAATACGATCATCAAGAAGAACAAGAAGGGGCTGAAGGCCCTTTCTTTCGCCATGACCTTTCCATCGACTCAACTGGTTGAGTTCGCAGGGGTTGCGGGCTTCGACGCGATCAGCCTGGACGGGGAGCACGGCGGGTTCTCGCCATCGGATGTCGACGACATCGTCCGCATCGCAAACGCGCTCGGGATGTCGGTTACCGCGCGGGTGCCCAACATCGCCTCCAACACGATCAACCTGTGGCTCGACCGTGGAGTGCAGGGCATCGTCGGTCCGCACGTCGAGACCGGTGCAGAAGCGCAGGCGTTCGCCGACGCTTGCCTTTTCCCGCCAGACGGCAAGCGCTCGTGGGGCGGCGGCCGCGGGACCGAGTTCAACGACCTCGACGTCCTGACGAAGAAGTACGGCGGCAAGCTCGAGTTCGCCAGGTGGTCCAACGCGAACATGCTGGTTACCGCCCAGATCGAGTCCAAGCTCGGTTACGACAACCTGAACGCAATCCTCAAGGTAAAAGGACTTGGTGGTATCACCGGCGGACCGCACGACTTTGCGGCCTCCCTCGGTCACCCCGGCGAACCGGATCACCCCACTCGCCAGAAGCTGACCGACGACGCGGAAGCGCGTGCTCGCAAGGCGGGCAAACACGTCGCGTCCGACCTGACGACAGGGACCGGAATCCAGGAGATGATGCTCGGGTTCGCCCGCGACTTCGCCCGCAAGAACGCCCGGGCCAAGAAGGGCACCTAGCAAGCAATGCTGGCCGCGTCGTCGCGTTCCCGGCCCCGTCGTGCGGCGCAACACGCTGCCACCGGGCTGGGAACGAGGCGGCGCGGCAGCCCTGATCAGCACCCTCTGGCGCAGCCACGCGTAGCGGACCCTCCCCCCGCCGAATACGTGCTCGAGGTGGGACCCGAGGCCGTGCTGCACGCAGCCTGGCGGCTGGCTGCAGGTGGCACGGGAGCGGTAAGAACCAGGGATGGCAACGCCTACCGCGTGATCTACGTGGGCCGGCCCTCGGATGGGCCCGGTCCTGACTTTCGCGATGCCGTCCTGCAGGCGCCCGGCGGGGAGTTGATCAGGGGCGATATTGAGATCCACGTGCGGGCAGCCGGATGGCACGAACACGGGCACGGAACCGATCGCCGTTACAACGGTGTCGTGTTCCACGTCGCGTCCGAGGGGCGGTCGGACGCGGTGAACTCCTCCGGAACGATCATTCCACTGGTCGTGCTTCCCGCGGTCAACTCGAACGAAGATGCCGGACCCGAAGGCCTGGCGCAGGCGGCCCGAGGCCTTTCCGATCTCGTGCCGGACATTTCAGTCGCAGAAGCCGGCGATCACCGATTCCTGGCCAAGAGCAGCGGGTTCCAGGTTGCGCTGCGCTTGCACCGGCCTGATGACGTGATCTGGGCTGCGGTCCTGGAAGGACTCGGCTATAGCCGCAACCGAAGGGGGTTTCGGCAACTGGCCGCTCGTCTCCCGTGGTCAACTCTGGCCGAGGCATGCCCGGGTTACACGGCCGAAGCCATCGAGCCGGTCTTGTGGTGGGCCAGTGGCCTGGGGACGTTGCCGGCCCCCGGTACGCCGTCCGGTGATGCAGCGGCGCGGATCGGGCGCCTGCCGGGCGCATCCCCTGAGTGGGCGACGGCCGTTGGCAGGCCACAGAACAGGCCCGAATACCGGATCAGGGCTGCAGCCGTCCTTGCCGAACGCTGGATGAGCGCAGGCGGACCGGCAGCGTGCCTCGAGGACCAGGTGCTGGCTGCCCCTCGCCCACGCCGCCTCATCGAAGCTCTCACAGTAAGAGGGGCGCCAGGCGAACGGTCTCCCATGGGCGCCGCGCGCGCCTCGGTGATCGTGATCAACTGTGTGCTCCCGGCGCTCCACGCGATCGCCCTCGAAGCGGGCCGGTGGCACGTCGTGGAACGGTGCCTCGCCACGTATAGGGTCTTCCCAAGGCTCCCCTCAAACAGCGTCGAGCGAGAGTCGCTCCGGATCCTGGCACAGCTGGGACGTTCGGAGAGAGTACGCGGAGCGCGCGGCCAGCAAGGCCTGATCTACCTCTACCGCTCGCTTACCACGCGATGACGGTCTTCCCTTCCGACAACCGGCCGATCAAGATCGAAGATGACGTGCCGGCCACCATGGGCGACGGCACGAAGTTGCGGGCCGACGTCTACCGGCCCGACGACGATGGCCGGTACCCGGTCCTGGTGTGCCGGACGCCCTATGACAAGCGCCGACCCGACTACATAGACACGGCGCGCACGCTGGCGGCGCGCGGCTACATCGCCGTAGTGCAGGACCTGCGTGGGCGGTACAAGTCCGACGGTGAGTTCATTTGGCAGTTCAGGCCCGAGTCGGAGACTTTCGATGCGCGGGACGGCCACGAAACGATCGAGTGGGCTGCGGCGCTCAAGGGGTCTGATGGACGTGCCGGCACATGGGGCCATTCCTATCCCTCCTGGTGTGTTTGGCGGCTGGCCGCCACCCGACCTCCAAGCCTGAAGGCGCTGTTCGCCAGCGGCATGTCGGCCCGGATTCGCGATCTGAATTTCGGGATCTTCGAGACGGGCCGACGCCTCGAATGGACCTATCAGATGGCGGTAGACAGCCGGCTGCGAAGAGGCGACCGCTCTGGCCCGACCGAATGGCGGGCGGCGGCGGAGCAGTGGCGGAAATCTGAACGCGAGCGCTGGCTATGGCAGCTGCCGCTGGATTCGATCCCCGATCACGTTTTTGGCCCGCTGGCGCCACAGTTGAAGGCCTATTTTCGGAACCAGGACAAGGAGTTCTGGGCGTTCGACATGGCACACCAGCAGGTCAACGTGCCGACTTGCCAGGTCACGGGCTGGTGGGACCGCCTCATAGGGACCATCGACAACTTCACAGGGATGGTCGCCAATGGTCCTGCCGGGCTGCGCGACCAGCATCGCCTCGTGATCGGTCCGTGGGGGCACGGAAATACGACCTGGACCCGCCGCCAGGGACCGCTTGACCTGGGCCCGGCAGCCGACGCGCGCTACGTTGACTTCGTCACCCGCTGGTACGACTACCAGTTCAAGGAGTACGACAACGGCGTCGAGTCCGAACCGCCGATCCGGTTGTTCGTGATCAACGCCAACACGTGGCGATACGAGACAGGCTGGCCGCTCCCGGGCACGCGGTTCACCGAATTCCACCTGCACAGTCGAGGCAACGCAAGAACGCCGGACGGAGATGGGACGCTCTCCCGCGCGGAACCGGCAGGCGAGCCTCCCGACACGTTCGACTACGATCCGCGCCGGCCGGTCCCCAGCCTGATGGCCGAAGACGCTCAGGCAGCGCCGCGCGACCAGTCCATACTCGATGACCGCGCCGACATCCTCGTCTACCAGACCGATCCGATCGAGGCAGAACTCGAGGTGATCGGCCCGGTGACACTCAAGCTCTGGGCGGCGTCGAGCGCGCCGGAGACCGACTTCACCGCGAAACTGGTCGACGTCCGGCCAGACGGCCTCGCCTACAATCTCTGCTATGGGATCGTCAGGTCAAGCTATCGTGATTCGTACGACGATCCCAGGCCGATCGAACCAGGTAAGCCGTACGAGTACACCATCAGGATGATGCCCACGGGAGTCCTGTTCAGGCAGGGGCATCGGATCAGGCTCGACATCTCGAGCTCTGACTTCCCGAACTTCGACCGCAACCACAACACCGGCCGCAACTTCTGGTCGGACTCGGAGCTGCGGACCGCGCACCAGACGGTATTCCATGATCACAGCCGCCCGTCCCGGCTCATCCTGCCCGTCGTTCGGGAAGGTGGTGGCGAGACCGCCCGTGGGCAACGAAGCGATGCGCGCGATCTGCTAGGTGACAGGTTCTGAGGAGGCTGGATTGGGGGTCGTTCTACCTTCGCGCGACGTCCTGAACATCGGGTTCGCGCATGTTGCCTACCGCATGAAGGAAGTCTTCGAGAGCCGCGCCACTGGTATCAGGCACTTCCAGGTCTTCGACCGGGCTGAACTGATCCGGCGCATGCCCGAGATCGACGTGCTGGTCATTTCCGGGCTCTGGCACAACCAGCTGCTGGATAATGCCCCGCGCCTGCGCTGGATACAGTCGATCGGCGCAGGCTACGACCAGTTTCCAATCGAGAAGTTGCGCGCTGGCGGCATACCGTTGACCAGGGCCTATGGCGTCAATCGAAACGCGGTCGCAGAGCACACCTTCGCGCTTCTTCTCGCGCTCTCGAGGCAGATCCACCTTTGCCGCGACAACCAGGCAAAGCACCGCTACCGCCAGTTGATTTCCAATCTGTCGGAACGTGAGGACGAACTCGGCGGCAAGGTGCTTGGCATAATTGGTCTGGGGCATATCGGTTCGAGAGTCGCGGAGCTCGGTAAGGCGTTCAACATGCGCGTGGTCGGCACCAAGCGCGACCCTTCGACGTACAAGGGCAAGGCCGATCTTGTCCTGCCGGCCGACCGGAGCGACGAGGTATTCAGGCAGGCCGACTTCCTCACATTGAACTGCCCGCTTACTCCTGAGACCCGAGAGATAGTTAATGAACGCTCACTCGGGCTGATGAAGCCGTCCTCGTTCCTGGTCAACGTGGCCCGTGGTGGTTGCGTGAACGAGGCCGCTCTGCTGCAGGCGCTCAAGACCAGGAAGATCGCGGGCGCCGCCCTGGATCACTTCACGGAAGATCCGCTACCCGCTTCGAGCGCGTTCTGGGATCTCGAGAATGTGATAGTCACCCCGCACACGGCTGGCGAGACGCGCAAATACGAGGAGAATGTGATCGACATCTTGCTCGAGAACCTCGCCCGGATCGAACGGGGCGAAACGAAGCTCCTGCACCAGGTGGTTTGAAATTGGATTCAACTTCTACCCTGCCAGTCCAGGAAGTGTCCAGGTCACTCGCCGGCTCGGACGGCCACCAGCTGACCCTGTTCACGGATCGGGTTGAATTTCACGGCCAGACCAGCGCGGGAAGCCGCTGGGGCTCGGTGCCGCTAACCGCCATTACGGGCGTCGCCATCGAGTCGCGCGCCCGTGATCGAGGGCTCCTCGTGTGGGGCATCCTGGGCCTGATCGCGGCA
Source organism: SAR202 cluster bacterium (assembly GCA_016872495.1). Taxonomy (GTDB): domain Bacteria; phylum Chloroflexota; class Dehalococcoidia; order Lucifugimonadales; family Lucifugimonadaceae; genus VGZT01. The sequence continues at coordinate 29,397 of VGZT01000013.1, read as the reverse complement.
TTCGGGGTATGGCGGGTGGCCAGCAACCCCAACGTGGGCCTGCTTGGCTCGCTGTCGGTCGCCGCAATCAGCGGGGTGCTCCTGGTCCAGTACCACTTCCGCCAGCCTGGCCTGCAGATCGTGATCCATGCAGGAACCCTGGCGCGCGGCATACCGATCAACACATCCGATGTGGCCGCAGCACGTGAATTTGCCATGGCGCTGCTGTCCGCAAGGGAGAGCCTCGTCAACCGGCCCGCTGCCCCCGTGTCCAGGCTGCCGCGCTACCCGATCGCGTAGTCGAGCTTCAGGTTCGGGTACACGTCAAGCGACCAGTCCGACCGCAGGCCGCCTTCCAGCAGGTACGAACCGCAGGCGGCGATCATCGCGCCGTTGTCGGTGCACAGTGCGGGCGGCGGAACGACGACCGGCACGCTCGACGCCGCAACGAGTTCGTCCCTGAGCAGGCGGTTCGCGGCCACGCCACCCCCGACCAGAATTCCACGCACGCCGAAAACTTCGGAGGCTTCCACGGTCTTCCGGACGAGCACCTCCACAATGGCTTCCTGATAGGCGCTGGCAAGCGCGCCCACAATTGCGGTGTCGGTTTCCTGGGATGCCGGGCCAGGCACAGCTGCCTCCACGCCGGCAGCACGCGCCCGTCGCAACAGCGCGCTCTTTACCCCGGAAAAGCTGAAGTCGTGGGACTTCCCGAGCCACGCGCGCGGCATCTGCTCCGTTGCCTCCGCGCCCCGGGCGGCGTTCTCGATCGCGGGCCCGCCCGGATAGCCCAGTCCCAGGATGCGTGCCCCCTTGTCAAACGCCTCACCGGCGGCATCGTCCCTCGTGCGCCCAACGAGCCGAAAACGCCCGTGGCCCTCCATCAACGCGAGATCGGTGTGTCCTCCGGATACCAGGAGGCACAGCAGCGGAAAACCTGGGTCGAGCGCGGGGTCGGGGATGTCCTCGATCAACCAGCCGGCGTAGATATGGCCCGCGAGGTGGTTCGTACCGACCAGCGGCTTGCCGAGCGATGCCGCTAGCCCCTTGGCGTAGTTGACGCCGACCACCAGGGCGCCCGCGAGCCCCGGGCCGTTCGTGACGGCGACGGCGTCAATCTCGTCCCAGGAGGTCGATGAGGCGGTCAGCGCGGCCGCCACCACCTTCGATACCCGTTCGATGTGCAACCGGGAGGCCACTTCAGGTACGACCCCACCGTAGAGTATGTGGACGTCGATCTGCGACGAGATGACATTCGCGGTCGCGTGGCGGCCGTCCACGACAATGCCCGCGGCAGTCTCGTCACAGGATGTTTCGATCCCCAGGACCCGCACGGTTGCTCCTTCACCGTAGCCAGGACTCGATTGTAAGGGGCGACGCGTCCGGCGCCTGGACGCGCTCGCCAGCGGGACGGGATCCGTCCCCGGCAAAGCTGACGCGTATTGGATCGAAGACAGGCACTCGGTGACCACCGAGTCCCACAAGAAGCCAGGGACCAGCGCGACCGCTCGCCACCGTCCCTGGAGCCGCTTGTTCGAATACGCCTGGCCGGCACTGGCGCGCTCATGGCAACGCTTGCGATCGCGTACCTCGTTTACACACAGATTGCCTGCAGCCGCCCCGACAGGCTCGAAGCGAGCGTGCCGAACGACGTCCGGGGCGGCTGGCTCCAACCGCCGGTCCCAACGGCGGCCGCAGCCCGCGCGACGGCTTCCCCGACATCGCCGCACACTGGCGGTCACGACGCCGATGGCCGAGCCCACCTCGCTCGCCGGTCGCCACATCGACGTACGAGCGCGGTACCCGGCCGCGTCTACGAACCCCAGGTACTGGGACTCTCCTCTGTGGGCCGGAAGCTCCCCGTACGGAGGGCCGTGACTGCCTGGAGGCTACGATTTCGTTACCAGATTTGACGCGACACGGAGCCTCGGCACCCTCTCGAACGCCCGGCGCATCGAGATCCCATCGATCGGCGTTGTAAGCGAGGTTTCCAGGCTCCAGATCCTCGATCTCGGGGATTCGAGGGCGTATGAAACCCCGGCCCACGTGGTCGGCCACATCCCAGGCACGGCCAATGCCGGTGAAAACGGCAGCACATGGCTCTTCGGGCACCTCGAAAGCCCAATTGCTGGTGAGGGCAACGCGTTCTACCAGCTGCCCGAGAGCCCAAACCTGATCAAGCAGGACCCGGTAGACGTGATCTTGGAGAGCGCTTCTGGGGCGTTCCCGTACCGGGTTGCGGCTAGCCGCGTCGTGCACCAGGACAACATGAATCTCTACAAGTCGCCGACCGGTACGATCACACTGGTCGCATGCGTGCCGCCGCTGGTCTGCGACCATCGCCTGCTCGTGACCGCCCGGCTCATTGCAGAACGTCGCTGATTCGTTGCCGCACGTGGGATGCGGCAGATATAATTCCTAACGCCGAGAATTAGCATCTCGAGATTCCTTGCAACAAGCCTCAACCTCCCCCTCAGATCCCTCACCGCGACTCCAAGGGCCGGCACGCCCCAGCGCCGCGTCCGGACCAAACTCGACCCTGGTCGCACTGCTGTGTGTGGTCGTTATTGGCATAGTCCTGCAGATCACGGTGGGGGGGATCGTCCGGGTTACAGGTTCGGGCCTGGGCTGCCCGGACTGGCCACTGTGCTACGGCAGACTGATTCCACCCCCGGATCTGAAAGCTTGGATCGAATGGACCCACCGCACGATCGGGTCACTGGTCGGGATCGCGCTCCTGGCCACGACGGTTCTCGTCTGGGCGCGCCATCGCCACGAAAAGGGCGTCCTGTGGCTGACGACCGCCGCGCTCGGCGTGATCGTCGTCGTAGGCGGCATTGGGGCAACGGTCGTGCTCAGCGAACTGCACCCGGCCCTGCGGACGCTCCACCTTGGACTGGCGGAATCCAACCTCGCCATTGCGATCGGCGCGCTCGCTCTTGCGACCCGTGCGTTTGGCGCCGGGTCGCTCATGAAGACCGCGCCAGCAAACGACGCCGCGGTCCGTCGCCTCACCTGGATTGCAGGCGGCGCCACACTGGTCGCCCTCCTCTCGGGTTCCTACGCGGTATGGCAGGGGGCGGGGGCCGTATGCGCTTCCTGGCCGCTGTGCGGGGGCCCGCTGCTACCTCAAAGCGAACTTGCGTGGGTCCACATGACCCATCGCGTGCTCGCGGGTGTCGGCTCCCTGATCCTGCTTCTTGCCGCTCACCGCGCTTATCGCCTGCCGTCCTCTTCAGTGGCGCTGCGCCGGGTTGCGCTGGCGGCAATGGCGATCGTCGTGGCCCAGATCATCGTAGGGGCGGCCAATCCATGGACCACTTTTGAGGAGTGGGCGAGGGCCCTGCACCTCACGCTAGGCACTCTCATGTGGGCCACCGCGGTGCTGCTGGCGATCCTCACGGGGCTGCGCTCGGTGGATCCGGCCGCGAAAGGGTGGCTCAAAACGGGTGGTTAGTACGAGCGCGCCGACCGAAACACGGACCGGAGGCGCCATTCGCGACTATGTGACCCTGACCAAGCCGCGCATCATGTCGCTGCTGCTCCTGACGACCTACGGCGCGATGGTCCTGGCCTACGGAGGCCCCCCGCCGGCAGTGCTCACGGTCGCCGCAATGGTCGGCGGCGCTCTCGCCTCGGGAGGGGCCAGCGCGCTCAATCACTGGATCGAACGGAAAAGCGATCCCCTGATGGGCCGCACGCGCGGCCGCCCGGTCGCCAGCGGGCGGATCGCCCCGGCCTCAGCTTTCACCTTCGGACTGGTGCTCACAGTCCTGGCTTTCGCAACCTTAGTCCTGTGGGCCAACTTGCTCGCAGCTTTGCTGGCGATGGCGGGCACCCTTTCCTACGTACTGGTCTACACGCTCTGGCTCAAACGCTCTACGACCCACAACATCGTTATTGGCGGCGCCGCAGGCGCCATCCCACCGCTGGTGGGGTGGGCTGCCGTCACCGGCAGCCTGGCGCTCCCTGCCTGGTACCTGTTCGCGCTGGTGTTCTTCTGGACCCCGCCCCACTTCTGGGCCCTCGCGATCATCCTCAAGGACCAGTACACGGCTGCGCGCATACCGATGCTACCGGTGGTCGCCGGGGTGTCAGCGACCCGGGTCCAGATCCTGCTCTACACGTTTACGGTGGTTGCCCTTTCCGTCCTGCTCTGGATCTCCACGCCCGCACTTGGCGTCCTCTACCTCGCAGGCGCGCTGTCGACCGGCTCCGTGTTTCTTGCGCTGGCGGCTCGCATGATGATCGATAGCTCCCGCCAGGCCGCGCTCGACCTTTACCTGTACTCGCTCCTGTATCTGGCGCTCCTGTTCACCTTCGTCGCCGTCGACGCCAGCTCCGGCTAGTAGCCGCCCGTTGAACGCTGAGGCTGGCCACCGACCGGCCCGTCAGCCCGACTCGGCGCGATTCTCGGAAGCGGGGCCCTGTTGCCGAGCGGTCCCTGTGCGGTCGGGCTCGCACGCGTACGCGTTCTGAGTGTCGGGCGCGCGCGGCACGCCCGGCGTACTTCGCCGGGCGCGGCTAATAACGGGCGAGGGTGGCGCCTTTCATGGAGTCGGCGATGGCCGCCTGATGAGCGGTTACCGCCGAGCGGCTGCGTCCTTCCTGAGGAAGGGTTAGGCGAGCGCGCCGCGGGCGGTGGTCGCCAGCTCAGCGAACGCGGCCGGCTCGCGCACCGCGAGGTCGGCCAGGTTCTTCCGATCGACCGCGACGCCGGCCAGAATCAGGCCTCGGACGAAGCGCGAGTAGGAAAGGCCGTGCGCTCGGGCGGCGGCATTGATCCGCGTCACCCAGAGCGCCCGGAAGTCACGCTTGCGGCTCCGGCGATGTGCGGTCTGGTAGGCCATGGCGTGCAGGAGCGACTCGCGGGCCGTCTGGTAACGGGTGCGGCGCGCCTGCTTGTGGCCACGAACAGCGGTCAGAACCGCCCGCTGACGACGATGGTGGGTGGTACCACCCTTAACTCTGGGCACGGGACTACTCCTGGGCTTCGGCCTGTGGCGTCACGACGCCGGCCGTCTCTGGTTCAGTGCCGACCTACTTCGGCAGGAAGGGCTTGATCTTCTTGGCGAACACCGGTGCGGTCTCGACCTTGCCCCCGAACAGCCGCTTGACCCGCTTTGCCTTGTTGCGGCGCAGGTGGCTCTTGGGACCCTTGGTGCGGACGACCTTGCCGCTGCCGGTTACGTGGAAGCGCCGTGCGGCGCCCTTGTGAGTCTTAATTTTGGGCATCTTCGCCCGTACCTCCGGTTGCCGCTCCGACCGGCTGGGCGCCGGCAGGCGACAGGATAATGCTCAACGATCTCGCCTCCATCATCGGAGGCCGCTCCAGCTTTGCTTCCGCAGCCACCGCCTCGGCAACGCGCCGAAGGACTTTGACCGCCAGATCGGGGTGAGTGATCTCCCGACCTCGGAATTTTACAGCCACTTTTACTTTCGCGCCGTCGGTCAGTAGTCCCCGGACGGTCTTTATCTTGGCCTCGATATCGTGCTCGCCGATACGCGGGGTCAGCTGAACTTCACGCTGCTCGTTGCGGGCCTGCGTCCTGCGTGCTTCCTTGGCTTTCTTCGCCTGCACGAACTTGAACCGTCCGTAGTCGAGGAGCTTGCAAACCGGCGGGTTCTGGTTGGGCGATACTTCGACCAGATCCAGACCGTTTTCCTCGGCAAGCGCCAGCGCCCGCTCCAGTGGCACCACTACCGATTCGTTTGATCCGTCCCCTATTCCGCCGATCAGGCGGACGTCTCTGGCGCGTATCTGCCGGTTGATGCGGTATTCTCGAGCTATTCCAGACCCCCTGATTGTTGGTGCGAATCGGCCGGCCTCAGCCAGCGTGCCAGCTTCGGTTTAGCTTAGAAACATAGCACGACGCCAGCTTTATAGTCAACGAAAACGGCACTAATGCACTCATCAGTGCCACGACAACGAAAGCCTCTTGCACATTTCGAAGCGAGGGGCGGCCAGTTGAGCGCTACGCCAATCGCTCTCGATCGCGGTGATGATCCGCTGGCACACCTCCTGGATAGTCTCGACTACCCGATCCAGCGGCATTCCAGATGGAAACTCCACGAACGGGGTCAACACAGACGGGTGGGAGGCAGCCCCCGTTTCGGCTTCGCCCTCCATGCTCACTTGATGGCGACCAGCTGTGCCACTAACAGGCAAACGAGCTGCTACTGTGCCCGCTTTCACCGGCGCGCCGGTGAAGATCAAGCCTCAGCAAGATTCGGGGACTTCGGTTGCAGGCATGCGAAATGGCGCGTGATGCACGCCGTCATGGCCTCCCGGGCTTCGCTTTCTCTGCGGGCGAGAAAGGCCGCCAGGCGTGCGCCGAATTGGAGCGCGCAAGGCTGATCAAGTGCGTCGGGAACGACTTGAACCCGCGCTGTGAAATCACCGCCAGGGGGAAGCTGAAGGGACAGGCCCGGAGGTAGCCTCAGGAACAGTGGGTCCCAAATCTGGAAATACGAGTTTCGTATGCTAGGATGAATCTACGACCAGGTGCCTGACGTCTCAACATGCAGGTTGCTGCCGGGCATCGGAGCCATCCCGGACTGAGCCAAGAACAGGCACCCTGATCGGTCTCCCCGACCGATCCACGCCTTGATCCGACCCCCTGGAGGTCTTCATGAGCAGCCGCTGGATGCGGAACAGCCTCATCTATCTGTTGATCGTCATCACGGTCATAACCGTGTTCTTCCTGTGGTTCGACGACGGGCTCGGTCAGAGCCGCGAGATCCCGATCAGCGAAGTGATCGGACGGGCCAAGGTCTCTCAGTCGATCCAGATAGAAGTCAATGGCGACAATCTCACGATCATCGACGGTTCCCAGACCTTCAGATCGCGGAAGGAGCCTGGTTCGAGCATCGTCCAGATCCTCGAGAACGCCGGCGTAGACACCGGCCGCGTCTCGGTAAAGGTAAAAGGCTCCTCAGGCATGGGCACGTTCGTCAGCGTGCTCATCAACTTCCTGCCGCTGATCATCTTCGGCGGCATCCTGCTCTTCATGATGCGCCAGGCGCAGGGCAACTCGAACCAGGCGATCGGCTTCGGCCGCAGCCGGGCGCGCATGTTCGTCGGGGCCAAGGCGACCGTCACCTTCTTCGACGTCGCAGGCGTGCCCGAGGCGAAGCAGGAGCTGGAGGAGGTCGTCGAGTTCCTGAAATACCCGGAGCGGTTCGTAGCTCTGGGCGCCCGCATCCCGCGCGGCGTCCTGCTGCTCGGCCCGCCCGGAACCGGCAAGACGCTGCTCGCGCGCGCAGTGGCGGGCGAGGCTGGCGTCCCGTTCTTCTCCATCTCGGGTTCCGAGTTCGTAGAGATGTTCGTTGGAGTCGGCGCGTCACGCGTCCGTGACCTGTTCGAGCAGGCCAAGCGGCACGCGCCCTGCATCATCTTCGTGGACGAGATCGACGCCGTGGGCCGGCACCGGGGCGCAGGCCTCGGCGGTGGCCACGACGAGCGCGAGCAGACTCTGAATCAGATCCTCGTCGAGATGGACGGGTTCGACACTTCGACCAACGTCATCGTGATCGCCGCCACCAACCGACCGGACATTCTCGACCCGGCGCTACTCCGGCCGGGTCGATTCGACCGCCGCGTGATCCTGGACACTCCGGACATCCGCGGCCGAACCGCGATCCTCGAGGTCCACGCCAAGGGCAAGCCCTTCGAGACCGGAATCGACCTCAGCCGCGTGGCGCGCCAGACGCCGGGATTCAGCGGCGCCGACCTCGCGAACCTGATCAACGAGGCGGCCATCCTTGCCGCGCGCCGCAACAAGAAGTCGATCAGCCTGAACGAACTCACGGAGGCGATCGACCGCGTGATAGCGGGACCGGCGCGCAAGAGCCGCGTCATCAGCGCTCACGAGAAGGAGCTTGTCGCGTATCACGAGGCCGGGCACGGCCTGGTGGCCTCGAGCCTGCCGCACGCCGACCCGGTGCACAAGATCTCGATCGTCTCCCGTGGACGGATGGGCGGTTACACCCGCTACCTCCCGGAGGAGGACCGGTACCTGGAGACACTGGAAGGGTTCAAAGCCGACATCGCGGCCGCCATGGGCGGACGTGTCGCCGAGCAGCTCAAGTTCGGTGAGATCACAACGGGCGCCTCGAACGACCTCGAGGTGGCAACCAGGATCGCACGCCAGATGGTCACCAGATACGGCATGAGCGAAAAGCTCGGGCCCAGGTCGTTCGGCAAGCGAGAAGAGATGGTCTTCCTCGGCCGTGAGCTTGGTGAGCAGCGCGACTACAGCCTCCGAACCGAGGCCATCATCGACCGGGAACTCGATCGCGTCCTGGAAGAGGGAAGGGCGACTGCCGAGAGGGTGATCAAGGAGAACTTCAAGGCGCTCGAGCGAATGGCCCAGTACCTGCTGGAGCACGAAACGATCGACGCCGATGAGGTCCGCCGGATCGTGCGCGGCGAAGACCCCCGGGGGCCCGACTCCGAGCCGGCGACGCCCCCCAGGCCTCCAACGCGTGACCAGGATCCTAAGACGGTCGTCGAGGGCGGGACACGGATGCCTGACCCGAACCCGCAATCGGCCTAGTACAGGCCGCCCTTTTCAGTTCTCAGACGAATCAAGAGGCCGCCGGGTGTATTCCCGGCGGCCTCTTGCATGGCGAGTACTTCGGGCCGAACCCGCAATCGGAAAAGAACTACTGCCCGGCGCTTTCGTCGAGCGGCCGCTCGCGGTAGTAGAGCCCCCACCTGTTCATGGCTTGCCTTACCCTCGGATCCTCCAGGGAGGCTAGCTCCTTGAAGAAACCGGCAAGCACGTGCGCATGGCGATGCTCGTCCGTGCAGACCCAACTGCGGTCGGCCGGGACCATGTAGAGCACGCCGTTCTGGTGCTCACATCGCATCTCGAGGCGGTCGCCACCCTGGCCGAGCCTCAGATTGAATCCGTGAACTTGAGATGTCATCGGGCCCTCGCAGCAGCCGTCGGTTGGGTCGGGAGATGAATCGGGCGCAGACTGAAAATATAGCTTAGCTGCTCGGAGATTCGATGGCTGGAAGAGTCAACTGGGGATCGAGGGAAGTCTTGCTGGGCGCGCTCGCGGGGGCGCTGGCCGTCCTCGCGATCTGGCTGGCCTTTTCGCTACAACGTGCCCTCCCGGGCGACCAGCCGCTGGCAGGAGGGCGGCGAGCGCTGCTGATCAGCGCTGGTTTCGAATTCTTCTTCGTGGCCGTGGCGTTGTGGTACGTCATCGTCCGAAGGGGTGGCACGTTCGCCAGCCTCGGGTTCGTGCGCCCCCGCGCCGATCACTGGGTAGCGTGGGCCGTCCTCGCCTGGCTCACCGGAGTGGGTGCCTCGTTCGGCTGGGTACAGGTCGTGGACCAGATGGGATGGGAGTTCCTGCGTCCAACCGACAGCGCCCGCGAGCTCCTCAGGCACAACGTCGAGCTGTGGCTCGCGTTCGTTGTGGTCGGCGTGGTGGCCCCGTTCACGGAAGAGATCTTCTTCCGAGGCTTCGCCTTCTCGGGATTCCGCCGCGACCTGGGGCTCGTCGCCGGCGTGGTGATCAGCGCAGTGCTCTTCGCGCTATTTCACGTGGAGCCGACGGTCTTCGTGCCCACGTTCATATTTGGTATCGTCTTGGCCTGGGTCTATGTGAAGACCGGCTCCATCTGGCCTGCCATGTTCGCCCACGCGCTGAATAATGTCGTAGTGCTCGTGGTCGCGGCGTCAGGCGTTGGCGCCTGACGGGAGCCCGCCGGTGGGCGCCATTCCGAGGTTTCATCATTGTCCACTGGACCAATACAACAGGCATTCGAGGACGCGCGCCGGCGCAGGCGAACGGCGATCGCGCCGTTCCTGACGATCGGTTATCCGACCGTCGACGCCAGCCTGGACGCCGTCAAGGCAGTAGCAACGGCAGGCGCGGATCTGGTGGAGCTCGGCATTCCGTTCAGCGATCCGCTCGCCGAGGGCCCAACGATCCAGATGTCCAGCCACCATGCGCTCGGCCAGGGCGTGACGCCGGCGATCTGCATCGCCTCGGCGGCCCGGCTGCGCGCCGATGGCTTGAAGATCCCTCTCGTCTTCATGGGCTACTACAACCCGCTCATGAGCTACGGGCTGGGACGCTTCTGCGACGCGGCGGCCGAGTCCGGGGTCAACGGGCTGATCGTGGCGGATCTGCCGACCGAAGAAGCCGGCCCGTTGCGCTCTGCAGCCGAAAAGCGAGGGCTGGACTTGATCCCGTTGCTCGCTCTGACCAGTCCTGAGCCTCGGATCGCGGCGGCATGTCGCGATGGGCGCGGCTTCGTGTACTGTGTCAGCTTGCTCGGGGTCACGGGCGCCCGCGCAATGTTCTCGGCGCGTGTCCGGGGGCTCGTTGAGGTGGTGCGCCGCCACACTTCGTTACCAGTAGCAGTCGGCTTTGGGATATCGACGGCCGCGCACGTCAAGGAAACCGGGGAGTTCGCGGACGGGGTGGTTGTCGGCAGCGCGCTGATCGATGCGATGCGCGACGGCCCGGTGGAGTCGGCGCCGGAGCGCGCCGAGGCCTATATCAGGGGGCTTGCGCTCGGCGCGGCCAGGCCGACAGGCCACAGAGGGCAGGGGTCTTGATGAAGGTCAGAGGTGTACGCGGCGCCACTACGTCCCACGACCACACGCGGGCCGGCGTGATCGAGGCGACCACCGACCTCCTGCAGCGGATGGTGGAGGCCAACGGGATCGCTTCCGACGACGTCGCCGCGACCATCTTTTCGACCAGCCCGGACCTGACCGCCGAGTTCCCGGCCGTCGCGGCCCGCGAGAAACTCAAGTGGGAGCACGTCCCGCTCATGTGCGGACACGAGATGGCGGTCCCGCATGGACAAGCGCGCTGCATCCGAATCCTGGTCCTCTGGAATACCGAGAAGCAGCAGTCTGAAATCAAGCACATCTACCTGCGCGACGCCGCCAACCTCCGGGATCGTTCGGCTCACCGCCAGGGGTGATCGCGCAGGAGTAGTGCCGGCGGCGGCCCCAGCGCGCTCGGCAAGCGCGTCCGACTGGCTGGATAGATACTAAGCGTATGACCTTTCAGTCACAGCTCGATTCCGTGAGCAGGAACGGTCGCCCGACTGCGGTGACGGTCGGCACATTTGACGGTGTGCATGTCGGACATCGCCGGCTGCTCGCCGCGACCGTCGCCCGGGCATCCTCGCTGAAAGACGGTGCATCGGCCGTGATCGTGTTCCGCCAGCAGCCGCGCGCGCTGTTGCTTCCGGACCGACCGGTCACATATCTGTCGTCGATCGAGCACCGGCTGGCGCTGGTGCGCGCCGCTGGCATTGACCTGGTGATCCCGGTGGATTTCGACGAGTCGCTCCGGTCCCTTTCCCCGCGCGAGTTCGCAAGCGAACTGTCGACGCGGGTCGCCATGAAGCACCTGATCCTTGGTCCCGGCGCAGTGATCGGACGTGATCGCTCAGGCACTCCGGAGGTACTGCGCGGCCTGGGCATGGAACTTGGCTTCCAGGTTCATACGGTCCAGCCCGCCACCCACGCCGGGCATCAGGTCAGCAGCAGCGCGATCCGGAAGGCCCTGGCCGACGGGCAAGTCGACGACGCTTGCACGATGCTGGGGCGCCGGTACACCCTGACCGGAACGGTCGAGACCGGCGATCGCCGCGGGCGGCAGCTCGGGTTTCCAACGGCTAACGTCGGGGTCGACCCACACATTGCGATTCCAGGGGACGGGATCTATGCAACCTGGGCGATCGTCGCGCCAGGCACGCCTTCGGCGCGGCGGCACCCGTCGGCGACGAGCATCGGGGTCCGACCGACGTTCGGCGGCGGCAAGCGCACGATCGAGACACACCTGCTGGATTTCAATGGCGACCTTTACGGATCCACCCTGGGCGTCGTGTTCGTGAAGCGCTTGCGACCGGAGCTCAGGTTCGAGTCGGTGGAAGCCCTCGTGCGCCAGATGACCGCCGATGTCCTGCAAGCGCGGTCTGCCCTCAAGTCTGCGGCGGCTCAACTACAGGACCGAGCCGACGGGGTGTGACAATGTCTGGCAAGACATGAACGTATTCGAAGAGTTGAAATGGCGCGGCATGATCTTCGACGCCACCCCGGGCGCCGAAGAGATGCTCGCGAGCGAGAAGATCACGTGCTACACGGGCTTCGACCCAACGGCCAGCAGCCTGCACATGGGACATCTCATCCCGATCATGGCGCTGGCCCGCCTCCAGAAGCACGGGCACTCCCCGATCGCGATCGTAGGCGGCGGGACCGGCATGATCGGAGACCCCAGCGGCCGCTCCGAGGAACGGCTGCTCCTCAACCGGGACACGATCGCCCGGAACGTCGCCGGCATCCGGGCGCAGCTCGGCCGATTTCTCGACTTCGAGACCACCACTAATCCCGCACGCCTGATCAACAATGGCGACTGGCTGCTTGACCTGAACCTGATCGACTTCCTGCGCGACACCGGGAAGCACTTCACGGTCAACTACATGCTCGGGAAGGAATCGGTCAGCGCTCGTCTCGGCAGGGAGTCCGGGGTCTCGTTTACCGAGTTCAGCTACATGCTGCTCCAGGCGTACGACTACCTGGCGCTGTACCGGGACCATGGCTGCCGGCTGCAACTGGGCGGGTCCGACCAGTGGGGCAACATCCTGGCCGGAGTCGACCTTATCAAGCGCGTCGAGCCGGTCACTGCCGCATCCGGCGCGGTCACCGGTTACCGGCGCGGCGAACCCCACGGCCTGGTCTACCCGCTGCTGACAAGCGCCAGCGGCGAGAAGTTCGGAAAGTCGCAGGGTCAGAACATCTGGCTGAACCGCGCGTTGACCTCGCCTTACCGCTTCTACCAGTACTGGCTGAACTCGGACGACCGCGACATGGGCAAGTACCTGCGATGGTTCACGTTCCTCGGCCAGTCGGAGATCGCCGATCTTGAGGAGGCGGTCCGGTTGGAACCCAAGAAGCGGGTGGCCCAGCGAACCCTGGCGCGCGCGGTGACGGTCGCAGTCCACGGTCAGGATGGGCTAGAAGAGGCGGAAAAGGCGACCAACGCGCTGTTCGGGGGCTCCGTGGCCGGCCTGAGCGCGGAGCAGATCGAGGACGTGCTCGGTGGCGCGCCGCGGGCCCAGATCGCGCGGTCGCTGCTCGAAGGCGAAGGAACGCCGTTCGATCGCTTCGCGGTCTTGGCCGGGCTATGCGCTTCGAACGCCGAGGCCCGCCGTCTCGTCGACCAGGGAGGCGCTTACCTTAACGACCTGAGGATCGACGATCCCAGGTTCCCCGTCCGCGTTTCACACCTGATCGAAGGTCGCGTGATAATCCTGAGGCGGGGCGCCAGGACATACCGGCTCGTGAACCTGGCTTAGGTGCGGCAAGCCGGGCGTAAACTGGACGCTCCTTCCGGCAACTTCATGAAAGAGAACGCCTAATGGCATCGCAGACCAGCAATAAGACCACCGCCGCACGGCTGGCGGGTGAGAACCTCCGCATCCCCGGACCGGTCCCGCTCCCGGACGACATCCTCGAGGCGGTGGGCACCCAGATGATGAACCATCGCGGGCCTGAGTACGCCGACATGCTGGCGCGCATGACCGCCAACCTGAAGACCGTCTTCATGACCGCGGGCGACGCCTATTTCATTACGTCCTCCGGCACCGGGGCGATGGAAGCGGCAATCGTCAACACGCTGTCGCCGGGCGACAAGGTGCTGTCGCTGACGATCGGGTTTTTTGGCGACCGGTTCGGCGACATCGCGAAGGCGTACGGCGCGAACGTAGTCGCGATGCAGTTCCCTGCGGGTCAGCCGGTTGATGTTTTTGCGCTGAAGGCAAAGCTAAAGGCCGAAAAAGACGTACGGGCCGTGATCGTGACGCACAACGAGAGCTCGACGGGCGTCGCGAATCCGCTGAAAGACATCGCGCATGCCGTGAAGGAGAACTCAGGCGCTCTTGTGCTGGTCGACGCCGTGTCGAGCGCGGCCGCCATGCCGATCGCAGTCGACGCCTGGGGCATCGATGTCGTGGCAACGGCCTCGCAGAAGGCCTGGATCGCGCCTCCGGGGATCGCGATGATCACATTCAGCGCCGGCGCCTGGAAGGCGTACCAGACGGCTCGCATGCCGAAGTACTACTACGACGTCGCGCAGTACCGCGACTTCCTGAAGATCGGCCAGCCGCCGTTCACGCCCTGCCTGCCGGCCATGTACGCGCTCGAGGTGTCCCTGCAGCGGATCGTCGACGAAGGGATCGAGAGCGTATTCGAACGTCACCACCGGACCGCGGACCGGTGCCGCAATGGCGCCGAAAAGCTCGGATTGAAACTGTTTCCGGAGCGCCGATTCGCGTCCGATACCGTGACCGCGATCCGCGTGCCGGATGGGATCGACGGGAAGGCGCTGGTCGCCCGCGTGCGCAAGAACTACGGAGCGGTAATCGGCGGCGGCCAGGGACAGATGACCGGGAAGATCGTCAGGGTCGGTCACATGGGCTGGGTTGAAACGAACCACGTGGACAGCGCCCTCGAGGCGATCGGCAAGTCGATTGCGGCCATGCGGGCCGGCCGCTAGGTACATCCGCCGCCACCCCGGCGCCGTACCAGAGGTATTGCCGGCCGCAACACGGGGCGGCGTCGAACGGAGGGGACATGCGTTCCGCTTGCACGGCAGTGCCCAGGCGCTCTCCGGTCCGGCTCAGGGCCGTAGCCGCGGCCGCCGCGAGCGCGCTGGTCCTGGCGTGCGCCGGCGAAGCGGTTCCGACCGCGACGCAGGTAGCGTCCCGGCCGGTAACGATCGCGACCGCGACCCCACCCCCGACCTCGCCACCGGCGGCCACGGCGGCACCCACCACGGCTCCGGTCAGCGCTCCTGCCGCGACGGTCCCGGCCGCCCCGCCAGCCACGCAACTCGGCCCGGGGCTGCACGATTTCAAGCTCCCCGACGCGCAGGGTGGCGAAGTCGCCCTGAGCCAGTACCTGGGCCAGAAGAACGTCGTCCTGGTCTTCTACCGTGCCTGGTGGTGAACCTCCTGCCGCCAGCAGCTCGTGCAGCTGCGAGACCAGTACGAACAGATCGAAGCGCTTCACGCCGAGGTCATCGCAGTATCCACCGATGACCTGACCGGGGCGGAACACGCGGTCAAGCAGTTCGGCGCGCCCTTCCACATCGCCTATACGAGCGGCGATTCGGCAGTCCCCAGGAAGTACGGGGTCTTCAATCTCCATGGCGACGGCCTGGCATCGACCTCCACCTTCATCGTGGGCAAGGACGGCCAGCTCAAGTGGAGTTTCATCGGAAAGCGCTACTCAGAACACGTCGCGGCCGCCACTATCATCGAACAACTCAAGGCGGTTACCAACTAGGGCCAATCGACAATTGAGAGAAACCTGCGGCCAGGCCACGATGCTGGCCCGAGGCAGGGAATAGCAGGTTGCAGGCCTCCAGCTTGTGGGGTCCATATGAAGCGGTACGAGCTGAGTGCAACGCAGTGGCGCAAGATCGAGGGGTTCCTGCCGGGGCGGCCAGGACATGTTGGGGTGACGGCAAAGGACAACCGCGCCTTCGTAAATGGCGTGCTCTGGGTGCTGCGGAGCGGCGCACGCTGGAAGGACATGCCGGCTGAGTACGGCAACTGGAAGAGTACGCACAAACGGTTTACACGCTGGGCGAAGGCCGGAATCCTGGCGAGGATCTTCAAGGTCCTGCTGGAAGA
Organism: SAR202 cluster bacterium; assembly: GCA_016872495.1. Classification (GTDB taxonomy): domain Bacteria; phylum Chloroflexota; class Dehalococcoidia; order Lucifugimonadales; family Lucifugimonadaceae; genus VGZT01. The sequence continues at coordinate 13,736 of VGZT01000013.1, read as the reverse complement.
CCCGAAGAATTCGTGGGTCATGACCGACTCCAAGCTCGTCCGTGCCCACCGGCAGCCTGCCAGTGGAAAAGGGGGGCGCCAAACCAGGCTCTGGGGCGTTCCAGGGGTGGATTAACCACAAAGATCCACTTGGCGGTCGATGCCGCAGGTCAGCATGCACGCTTCATCCCCGCCGTGGGCGAGGCTCCAGATGTAGAGCAGCTCTGCCATTGCTGCGCGGGATAAAGGCCACCGGCGTGCTCGCGGACTGTGATCGCGGACCAGGGATATGACTCCGGCGAGGTCCTGGAGCCTGTACAGGACCAGGGCGCCGAAGCCGCCGGGCCGCCGGGATCGAACCGGCTCATCCAGCGGAAGTACGACAGGCAGCCGGCTACACCTGGAGCGCCTGATTGTCGAACGGCCATGGCTCAGGCGGGGCGCCTGGTCCCTTCGCGGTATCATCCCTGCGCCTGATTGTGGCCCGTCGCCAAAAAACGTTGTCAGGAGCGCTATCTGATGCGAACCATGGCTGCCGTTTTCTACGCCCCAAGACAGCCCATCAGGGTCGAGGAAGTGAACTTGAGCGACCCGAAGTCGGGCGAGGTACTCGTCCGGGTTGCCGCCACCGGCGCCTGCCACAGCGACTACCACGCGGTCGACGGTCACACGAAAGCGGCAGCCGTGCCGCTCGTAATGGGCCATGAGGCCGCCGGCGTCGTCGAAAAGGTCGGCCCGAACGTCACGGCCTTCAAGGCCGGCGACAACGTCGTCTTCGCGATCCGTCCAATGTGCGGGAAGTGCAAGTACTGCTCGACGAACCGCCCCAACCTGTGCAACGGCATCAAGGCGAAGCCCGGCTTCATGGTCGACGGTACACAGCGCTTTTCGAAGGCCGACGGCACTCCCCTCTTTCACGGCCTTGCCACCTTCTCTCAGTACACCGTGGTCCCCGAATGGACGCTCGTGAAAGTGCGCGACGACGTGCCAATCGAGAAGCTCGCTTCGATCGGCTGCGCGGTCGTCACCGGAGTGGGTGCGGTCGTGAACACCGCCGAGGTAAAGCCGGGGTCGACGGTCGCGGTGTACGGTTGTGGCGGCGTCGGCCTGAACGTGATCCAGGGCGCCGTGATCGCCGGCGCGTCCCGGATCATCGCGGTCGACATCGCGGCCTCGAAGTTCAAATTCGCAAAAATGTTCGGGGCCACGGACACCGTGCTGGCTTCCGAGACCGACCCCGTCAAGGCGATTGTCGACATGACCGATGGCGGCGTCGACTACGCCTTCGAGGTGATTGGCAAGCCCGCTACTGTCAGGCAGGCGTTCGAATCGGTGTGCGCCGGCGGCACCGCGTGCATGGTGGGCGTACCGCCGACCGACGGCGAGGTCACGATCCCGATGCGCCCACTGTTCCTCGACCGCAAGCTGATCGGGTCATCGGCAGGCACCGGGCGACCCCGCCACGACTTCCCCTGGTTCATCGAGCTGTACCTGCAGGGACGGTTGAAGCTGGATGAGCTGCAAACCCGGTTCCGGCCCCTGACGGAGATCAACGAGGCGTTCCAGGACATGCTCTCGGGGACCGTCGCCAGGACGATCATCAAGCCTTAGGCGGGAGCCCCGGCGGCGCCTAGAGCACGCCGTCCAGGCTCTGCATGACAACGCCCGCGGGCAGTTTCGGGTAGAAGTAGGTCGACTTGGGCGGCAACCGCTGGCCCTGGCTCACCACGCCTTCAAACTGCGACGAGCTCAGGGCCCGCATGATGAAGGCCAGCTGGCGCCGCCCTGCCTTGACGTTCTTGATGGCCTCGACCGGGTCGGCCGCGTAAGAGATCACCTGCGGCTCCCGCGCTTCACCGAACACTTCACGGAGAACCTCGGTATGGAGCCGGGCGTAATCCGACGACTCCCGTTCGGAGGTCGCGTGGGCAGGATTGCGAAGGACGCCCAGGTGCAGGTCGGCGCCTTCAAGGCCGGCGATCCCGACCACCAGGGTTGAGCGCGTCTCTCGGTTCAACTGCGAATCGATCGTCTCCGAGTCCAGTGGGAGCCGCGCCGGCCACGGCCGCAGCGCGAACTGCGTCTTCAGCCTCCTCTTCAACGCCTCCAGCTCCTCGCCGGTGGCGTTGGACACGAGCCGGTGGTAGCCAAGCAGGAAGAGCCCCGGGTCGCCGATCTCGATCAGGTTCATGATGCGGAAGTTCGACGGCTCGTCGGACCGCGCGCGGTGCCCGAACCGAGTCTGGATACGGTAAAGGAGCGCCGCTTCGTAGCGGTGGTGGCCGTCGGCGATATACAACTTCGTGTCTTTGAATGCCGCGGTCAGGGTGGCCAGCCTCTCGGGGTCGGTAATCCGCCAGACCCGAATCGCGGGCATGTCCGGCGGATTCCCGTTGGCGTCCGGCGGGTTGCTCACCACGTCCATCAGCGCACGGCTGATCGGGGCCCCCGGCGGCTCACGGAACAGGACCATCAGGGGGCTGAAGTTGGCCCGCGTCGCCTTCATGAGGTGAAGCCGGTCGGCTACGAACCCGGCGCGCGTGTACTCATGCGGCAGAATGATCCCCCGGTCGTAGTCTTCGAGGCGTACGGCGGCCAGAAGCCCGAAACGCCGGTACCGGGCGCCCCGGAAGTTGAACGACTCCTCGATCACGTACATCGAGGGCTCCGCGTCGCGCCTTAGGATTCCTGCCGAAAACCAGTTGGCCTGCATCGCAGCGGCGCTGTCGTACCGCCCATCCAGCTTCTCGCCGGGGTCGGCGTCGAGCGCCAGCTCCAGCCGGATCACGTTCGTCTGCGAGCGGTCGAGCAGCTCCCGTTGTTTCTCGGGCGAGATCATGTCGTACGTCGGGCCAAGGTTCGACGAAAGCGCGCCAGCCTGGCGGTCGTCGTACCGGATCCCTCTGAAAGGCCTTACGTCTGCCACGCGCTACTCGCTCGCTTCTGGTCCGGGGGCACATTCGCCCCGGACCTCCGAGTATATGGTCGCCGCGCCGGGCGCGCCGGGAGCAAGGGGGAAGCGCAGAAGCCCGTTGCTATACTGGCCATATCTGTTCTCGTATATGAATCTCGTTCAAATTACCGCCGGTTTTCGATCGGAAGGATATGAGCGATTCACAGGCTTCCGCCGAGACGAGGGCGAAGGCCGAGCGACTTCGGCAAGAGATTTCCCGCCACAATCACCTGTACTTCGTGCTCGCGAAACCCGAAGTTACGGATTCCGAGTACGACCGCATGTTCCGGGAACTCGTCGACCTGGAGCTTAGCTATCCGGAGCTGGCGGTCCCTGATTCACCGACGCGCCGTGTCGGTGCACCGCCCGCGTCCGGCTTTGCAGAGGTCGTTCACCCGCTCCCGTTGCTGAGTCTGAGCAACGTCTTCGACAGGGAAGAGCTCGAGGCGTGGTATCGACGCGCCTGCGACTACGGCGACCTCAAGGGCTTCGACCTGATCTGCGAACTCAAGATCGATGGACTGGCGGTGTCGCTTACCTACGAGGACGGGGTGTTCGTGCGCGGGGGCACACGTGGCGATGGCGAACGCGGAGAGGACGTCACGGCGAACCTGCGCACGATCCGCTCGATCCCGCTTCGCCTTCACTCCGGCGGCTACCCACCCATCGTCGAAGTGAGGGGCGAGGTCTACTACCCGGCCGGAGCGTTCGAGCAACTCAACCGCGAACGCGAGGTCGAAGGCGAGCCGCTCTACGTGAATCCCCGTAATGCGGCCTCCGGGGCGCTGCGCCAGCTCGACTCGCGCGTGACGGCGCGTCGCCCGCTGGACTTCTTTGCGTACGCGATTGGCCACGCTGATGGCGGCGATCTGCCCACTACGCAGTGGGACACCCTTGAGCAGTTGAAGGAGTGGGGGTTCCACACTCCACCCTGGGCCCGCCGCGCCAAGTCGCTCGACGAGGTGCTTGCCGCGTTCGATGAGGTCGTCGAACTCCGCAAGTCGCTCGACTTCGGGATCGACGGTATCGTGGTCAAGGCCGACGAACGGCGCGTGGCGCTCCGCCTCGGGCACGTCGCGCGCGAGCCCCGCTGGGCCACCGCGTTCAAGTTCGCAGCGGAACAGGTGACCACGGTCCTGAAAGAGATCCGCGTAAACGTCGGCAGGACCGGCAGCCTGAACCCGTACGCCGTGCTGGAACCGGTGTTCGTGGGGGGCGTGATGGTCAGCCAGGCAACGCTGCACAACGAGGACGATATCCGCCGCAAGGACATCCGCCAGGGCGACACCGTGATCGTCCAGCGCGCCGGCGAAGTGATTCCACAGGTGGTGGGGCCGGTGCTGGAGAAGCGGCCGCCAGGCACGGTCGAGTACCGTGTGCCGCGTGAGTGCCCGAGCTGTGGACAGCCGGCCGTGCGCGACGAGGCAGAGGCGGTCGTCCGGTGCGTCAATGCAAAGTGCCCGGCCCAGTTCCATCGACTCCTCGAGCATTTCGCTGCGCGGGGGGCCATGGACATCGAAGGGCTTGGCGTGAAGCTATCTGCCGAACTGATCGCCGCCGGCCTCGTGCATGACATCGCCGATGTATTTGCCCTGGAAGCGCGCCGGGAAGACTTGCTCCAGCTCGACAGGATGGGAGAGAAGAGCGTCGACAACCTCATCCAGGCTATCCGCGGGGCGCAGCAGCGCCCGCTGGCACGCCTCCTCTATGCGCTCGGGATACCGCACGTTGGCGCCGAAACGGCAGAGCTCCTGGCGGGAAAGTTCGGGTCCCTGGCAAGCTTGCAGTCGGCGACGATCGAGCAGATCGACGAAGTCGAGGGCATCGGCCCGGAGATCGCCCGGAACGTAGCGCATTGGTTCGAGGCGCGGGAGAATCAAGACGTGATCGGGCGCCTGGTAGCGGCAGGCGTCAATCCCGTAGAAGCGCCGCGCGTCGGGCCCGGCCCGAGACCGTTCGACGGAAAACGCTTCGTCGTCACCGGGTCCCTGGAACGTTTCACACGCAGCGAAGCGCAGTCGCGCATCAAGTCCCTGGGCGGGCTGGTCTCGGGCAGCGTGTCGAAGAAGACGGACTTCGTGGTCGTCGGGGCTGAGCCGGGCTCAAAGCTGGATGACGCCAACCGGCTGGGTGTGAGGACGATCACCGAGGAGCAGTTCGTCGAAATGCTCAACAAACCGGAACTGGCGCGCGCGGGCGACGCTCCGGCCGGCCGCGCTTAGGTTGCACAGAAAGCTCTGGGACCAGTTGCCGTTCCGCAGATCAAGCGCGTCAACCAGGCCAGCTGGATGGTCGAGACCAGGCTGGGTAATCGTCGGCCTCGGAAACCCGTCGCCCGAATATCGCGACACGCGGCACAACGCGGGATTCTGGTGCCTTGAAGAGCTGGCGCAGCGCACCGGCGCCCGCTTGAAGCGCTTCGACCCGCGGGTCGACGGCGCGGAGACAACTTTGACCGGCGTCCCGGTCGTCCTGGGGAAGCCGCGTACCTTCATGAACCAGAGCGGCCAGGCAGTCGGCTACCTGCTTCGAAAGTATCAAGCCGAGGCGAGTGGCCTGATCGTACTGGTTGATGACATGGATATTCTCCCTGGCAAGCTGCGCGTACGAGCGCAGGGCAGCGCAGGCGGGCACAACGGCCTGAAGTCGATCGTCGCCGCGATCGGCACAACCGAGTTCATCCGCGTGCGGATCGGAGTCGGCAGGCCGGGGACCCCGGGCGCCGAGATCGACCACGTCCTGAGTCCGCTCGATCGGGCCGATCGAGCCCTGGTCATTGACGCCGTCAAGCGAGCGGCCGACGCCGTCGAAACGATCCTGCGCAACGGGCCAGATGCCGCCATGAACGGCTTCAATTGAAGGTTCGCCCGAACTTCGCCCGCGTCCGCGCACCGCTCGTTGCCCTTTTCCTGCTGCTGGCGCTAGCGTGCCGCCCGGAAGCGCGTCCGCCCTCCTTGCCGACCGCAACTGTGGGGACCCCGGCTGCCGTCGCAACCGCGGTGGCCTCGCCATCGCTGACACCTGTCTCCCCTGCACCGGTCCAGACCATCCCGACGCCGCCCGACCGGGACCCGGTCGAACTCGCGCGCAGACTCCGCCTCCGCCAGGCAGAGCCAATCGACGTCACACCTGCGAAGACGCCGCCCGAGATCCGGGAAGGTGATCGCCTTACGCTCTGGGTGCTACGAGAGAGAGGGGGCGGCCGCCAGGCGCCGGCGGTCGTGCGCCGGGTCAGCGCGAACGCAATCTGGATCTTCGACGAGTCGATGCGGGTCGAACCCGGGAAGCTCGACGCTTCGATAGCCGAGTTTGAGAGCCGGATCTGGCCTCGCGTCATGCGACTGTTCCCGGCCGCGGACCGCATCGGACTCGATGGCGACCGCCGGATCACCATTTTTCACACCGAACTCGACGCAGGCATGGCCGGCTACTTCAGCTCAAGCGATGCCTATCCGAGGGCTGTGCACCCGTTCTCCAACGAGCGAAGCATCATCTACATGGACGGCAAGAAGGCCACCCTGGCCACAGAGCCCTACTACGGCCTGCTCACACACGAGCTACAGCACGCGCTGCACCATTACGTCGATCCTACCGAGGACACCTGGATCAATGAGGGTCTGTCCGAACTGGCGGTGTACCTCCTTGGCTACCCGACCCAGAGCGTTCAGGCCTACGTCGCCGATCCGAATTCACAGTTGAACGCATGGCCGGATGACCGGAACACGGGATCGAATTACGGGGGCGCGCTACTGTTCCTCCAGTACCTGCACGAGCACTACGGTGGCGATGCCATCATCCAGGCTCTCATTGCTGACCCGCTCGACGGGCTGGCCGGCGTGGATTCGTCGCTCAGGCGTTCCGGAAGAGGCGTCCCGCCGCTCGACATATTTCGCGACTGGGTGGTCGCAAACCTCCTGGGCGAATCAGGCACGGCCTTCGGCTACGAAGGACGCGAACCTGATTTGGTCCCGGTGACGCGCCTGAACATCGACTCGACCCGGACTGGGGTCGCTTCACAGATGGGGGTCATGTACTACGAGGTGCCGCCCGGACGGGATCGCGTGACCATAAGGTTCGAAGGGGAGCCCTCGACCGCTCTGATTTCACAGCCCGGGGGCGCACGGGCCTGCTGGTGGACCAATCAGGGCGACTCAATCAACACGACCTTGACGCGCGAGGTCGACCTCTCCGCGACGCCGACCGCGACTCTCAAGTTCTCGGCCTGGTACCAGATCGAAGAGGAATGGGACTACGCATATGTCGAGGTGTCCACCGATGGTGGAACGACCTGGCAGGTCCTCGACGGCCTCCACACGACCGCGCGGAATGCCAACGGCAACGCGTTCGGAAGCGGTTACACGGGCAGGAGCCAGAGGTGGGTCGAGGAGCGGATCGACCTGACCCCATTCGCCGGCAAGCGGGTCCTGCTGCGCCTCGAGTACATCACCGACGATGCGATCTACCTGCAGGGCGCCTGTTTCAACGGCTTCGAAATCCCGGAAATCGGCTGGGCGGACCTGTCCGGGTCGGACAGCGGCTGGTTGGCCCGGGGCTTCACCAGGATCAGCGACCGCATCCCGCAAGAGTGGCTGGTGCAGGTGGTCCGTGTACGTGACGGCCAGACGGCGGTTGTACTACCGCTGCCGGTAAGCCACTCCGGAACAGGCTTGCTGACAGTCAATGAGATTGTTCCCGGCGAGCGGCTGTACATCGCGGTCAGTGCGCTCACGCCCGCCTCGATGGTCCCCGCGCACTTCTCGTTAGGGGTCGCGGGCTCCCCCGGCTCTGGCCGCTAGCCCTGCTCGACAAGTCCGTCCTCGAGCCGATCGAGGAATCGCCTTCGGTTACGCCCTGGCCCAGGCCGTAATTGCTTACCGAGCCACAGGTAGACGCCGCTCGTGTGCTGGTTGGTTCTTATGCCTGGGCAGGTTTGCCCCAGATGATTACCAGCTTCAGTATTTCGGTGCCCGTATTCCGAAAGCCGTGGTCTACTCCGGGAGGCACCATGATGGCGTCGCCGGCGGCAACAGGTACGTCTTTCCCGTCGCACCACATGACGCCACTTCCCTGGAGAAAATAGTAGATCTCTTCGAGCGCATGATCCCCGTCGTGGGTGTGACTTCCCTCACTGACTCCAGGCTTGAGCTCCCAGATCTCCATCTTTATCGGAAGCTGGCTGGACCCGGGGAAGAACTTGCGACGAACGATCGTTCCGACCCCGTGGTGTATCGGCATTTCAACCACGTTGGTCTCTTCGTTTTCTTTGTAGTACATCCTCTGCCTTCCCCGAGCCATTTCCTCGCCACCAGCCGGGTGGCCTCGCAGGCCGGATCGCGTCATGGGATGCGATCGAAGCGCGTATATGGCTGTAGCACAGCCGGGACCTTGATCGAGCCATCTGCCTGGAAATTGTTCTCCAGGACCGCGATCAGGATGCGCGGGATGGCGAGCCCGGACCCGTTGAGCGTGTGTGGGAGGCGAGGCGAGGCGTCCGCGCGCGGCCGGTAGCGTGTGTTGTTGCGCCGGGCCTGGAAGTCGGTGCAGGTGGAAATTGAGCTAACTTCCAGCCACTCGTCGGAACCGGGCGCCCACACCTCTATGTCGAACGTCTTCGCCGACTGAAATCCGATATCGCCAGTGCACAGCTTCAGTACGCGGTAAGTGAGGCCGAGGCGTTCGCACAGAGTCATTGCCTCGGCCAGCATCTCTTCGAGCGCCGCCTCCGACTCGGAGGGCTCCACGAACCTGAACATCTCGACCTTCTCGAACTGGTGCACGCGCTTGATGCCGCGCGTGTCGCGGCCCGCCGCCGCCTTCTCTCGCCTGAAACACGGCGTGCGGGCGACGAGCTTCAGGGGAAGCACACCGGGCCCGATGATCTGCCCCGCGTGCATGGCGTTCAGCGCGACCTCGGCAGTCGGCAGCAGCCAGAGGTCCTCTTCCGCGTCGTGATACAGGTTGTCCGCGAACTTGGGCAGGTTGCCGGACCCGGTCATGGTCTCGCCCTTGACCAGCAACGGCGGGCTGACCTCCGTGTACCCGTTCTCATTCACGTGCACGTCGAGCATCCAGGACGTTAACGCGCGCTGCAGTTGCGCGGCCTTCCCGGTCAGCGCGTAGAACCGGGCGCCGGACATCCTGGTGCCCGCCTCGATGTCGATCCCGACGCGCGCGTCGAGATCCCAGTGCGCGGGGATCCGGTGGGCCGGCCGGGTCACCTCGCCTGACTGGCGTGTTATCTCGTTATGGGTGCTGTCGGTCCCAACGGGGACATCGGGCAGCGGGAGATTTGGCAGGACCAGCATGATCTCCTCGAGCTCCGCCTTGATCGTTTCGAGCTCTGATTCGATCTGCTTGACCCGGTCTCCGACCGCACGCATTTCTGCGACTTCCTCGGCCGAGGGCTTCTTGCCGGCGGCTCCAATCCGCCGGCTGGCCTCGTTGCGCCTTGCCCGCAGGTCGTCGCCTTCCTTGATCAGTACCCGGCGGGACGCGTCCAGCTTCAGCACCTGGTCGAGCCCGGAGTCCGCCTCGCCGCGTGCGCGCAGGCGCTCGCGAACCTTCTCGGTTTCGTTCACGATCAGATCAAGGCTCAACACAGTGTCTGTTCCCTACTGTGAACGAAGCTGTGGAAACAGCATGACTTCGCGGATCGAGCGTTCGCCCGCAATCAGCATCGCCAGCCGATCGATCCCCATGCCCAGCCCTCCGGTGGGCGGCATCCCGTGCTCGACGGCGACCAGGAAGTCCTCGTCCAGGCGGTCCGCTTCCTCGTCGCCGTAGAGCTTCCGCTGCCGTTCCTGCTCCTCGAACCGGGCGCGCTGCTCCACGGGATCGTTCAGCTCAGTGAATGCGTTGGCCAGCTCACGCCCGAGTGCGAACGCCTCAAAGCGTTCGACCACCCCTTCGGCACCTGGCTTGCGCTTGGCCAGTGGCGACATCGCGAGCGGGTAGTCGACGAGGAACGCCGGGGAGCGAATCCCGGGTTCCACCTGCGACGAGATGACCTTGTCCAGCAGCCGGGCCCAGGAGGCGCCAGGCTCGACGTGGATCTTCCGGGCGCGCATGGCAAGCGAAAGCGATGCGACGTCGGGGCATTCGAGGAAATCGATTCCGCAGCGGTCGATGATCGTCTGGCGGAGGTCGAGCCGGGGCCACGGCGGCGCCAATTCAATGGGGCTCCCGCCCTCCTCTGGCGCGGGTACCAGCGTCGAGCCGGTTACCTCGGTCGCGATGTGCGCCACCATCTCTTCGACCATCCTCATCACGTCGCCGTAGTCGGCGTACGCCTCATACGATTCAAGCGTCGTGAACTCCGGATTATGGTCGGCGTCGATCCCCTCGTTGCGAAAGATGCGCCCGATCTCGAACACCTTTTCGATCCCGCCGACCACCAGTTTTTTCAGGTGGAGTTCGGTCGCGATGCGCAGGTAAAGGGTGCGATCGAGCGCGTTGTGATTAGTTACGAAGGGGCGCGCCATCCCGCCTGCCGCGATCGAGACCAGGATCGGCGTCTCCGCCTCCATGAAGCCGCGCGCCTGCAGGAAACGCCGCATCGAGGCGACGATACCGGCGCGCAGCCGGGCTACCTCCACCGAGCGTTCTCGCACGATCAGGTCAAGGTATCGCTGGCGTGATCGCTTCTCGATGTCCTGGAGGCCGGCCCACTTGTCCGGGAGCGGCCTGATCGCCTTGGTAACAAGCTGTAGCGATTTCGCCTCGACGCTCGGTTCGCCCCGCCGGGTGCGGAACACCGGGCCCTCTACGGCGATGAAGTCGCCAATGTCCACGTCCTCGAGCAGTTCGTAGGCGTCGCCGAGGATGTCGGAGCGGAGATGCGCCTGGATGCGTCCTGCGCCATCCATCAGGTCGATGAATGCCGCCTTGCCCATCCCACGCCTGGCCATCACGCGGCCCGCGAGCGCGACCGGCTCCGTCCTCGCTTCAGGACCGCCTCGCTGCTCGGCGTCGTGCAGCAGCCGTTTTGCCTCGACCGAGGAGTGGGTACGCCGCACGCGCGCCGGGTACGGGTCGATCCCGCGCGCCCGCAGGCGACCCGCCTTCTCGATCCGGTTCTGCATCAGGCGCGCCTCGGCTACGCCGGCATCGCCCGCGGCCTGAGGCTCACCTGATTGCTGCTCTGTCGAAGACATCCCGATATCCAGGGTCAGACGTGCGACGGAAGCGGAACCGCGGCCAGGCGCGGACTGTAACGTCTGGCCGTAGCCAATCCGGACATTCTATGCCACCCCCTGTCACTGGCCGGGGTGTCACCGACGCGAGAAACCCCGCGAATCTCGAACCTCAATCACATTGAAGCGATCGACCCCGTATCGGAATAATCGACCTGCTGTTGCGTGACAGGCGTTCAATCGCCCGGGGAACGGTCCGTGCGAATCGGGGGCGGTGAAGCTGGTGGCCGAAGGCTCCAGCACCACCTTAAAGGCATAAGACCGACCTCGGGGAGGGTGCGCCTGGCGCTCTTCTCCATGCTCGGGCCTGGGGGCGCAGAGGGGAGGCGGGTCCTCGACCTCTACGCCGGGACCGGTGCTTTCGGGCTGGAGGCCCTGAGCAGGGGCGCAGCGTGGGCGGAATTCGTCGAACGGGACGAGAAAGCGTGCCGTGCGATCCGCGCCGCGCTGGCGGACCTGGGCTTCGGAGAGCGTGGTGTGGTGCATCGGGGTGCCGCCGCTGCGGTGGTACGGAGACTCGAGGCCGACTTCGACCTCGTGTTTGCCGATCCGCCGTACGACGACGATCCGTTTGCGGAAGTGTTTGGACTGCTGGTCGAGTCCGGGCGCCTGGTTCCCGGTGCAAGGGTGATCGCTGAGCACTCCAAGCGGAGGGTGCTGCCGGAAGCCCTGCCGGGACTGAGGCAGATCGACCGGCGCTTGTACGGCGATACGGCCGTGACTGTCTACAGGTTTGAGGGTTAGGGGTTTCACTTGGTCAATGCGGTCTTCCCGGGGACTTTCGACCCGGTTACTAATGGCCACATCGACATGGCGAGTCGAGCTGCGAAGCTGTTCGGCCACCTCGTTGTCGCCGTCTACGACACCCCTCCCAAGAAGCTCATGTTCACGACGCGCGAGCGGGTGGAGATGTTCAAGCGCTCCCTCGAGAGGCTTCCCGGAGTCGAGGTCCGTCCTTACTCCGGTCTGACCGTGAACTTCGCAACCCAGATCGGCGCTTCGGTGATCGTCCGGGGGCTTCGAATCGGCGCCGACTTCGAGTACGAGCGAGAAATGGCGCTCATGAACCAGAAGATCGGCCCCGATATCGAGGTGGTCTGTCTCATCAGCTCGCAGGACAACCAGTACGTCAGCTCCAGCCGGGTGAAGGAGATCGCCATGCTGGGCGGTGACATCAGCGCGTTCGTGCCGCGGCACGTCGCGGACTCCATTGGTTCGAGGTTAAAAAATCGGCCGCAGAGTAGCGCCGAATAGTAGGCATTGCCGAAGGGGGCATCGATGAGGATCTACGAGCAGCTAGACGAACTGGAGCATCTGATTCAGGGAGGCAAGGTCCCTGGTACGTCCAGGTGTCTGGTGAATATGGACAGGTTCGCCGCAATCATCAAGGCGATGCGCGACGAACTGCCGGCGGAGATCGCCGACGCCAATACCGTCATTCGCCAGAAGGAAAGCATCGTGAAGCAGGCGGAGCTGGAGGCTCGCCGGATTCGCGGTTACGCGGATGAGGAAGCGGCCACGATCCGGCAGATGGCGGAGGAGCAGACGAGCTCCGCAATCAACACTGCGACCGAAAAGGCCCGCAAGATGATCGAGCAGACGAACGTGCTCCAGGCGGCCGAACTGCGCGCCAAAGACGTCCTCGGCGAGGCCGAGACCAAAGCCAACGAGATTCTCGCCAAGGCGAAGACCGACACCAAGTCGAAGATCGTCGGAGCCGCCGAGGCCGAGGCACTGGCGCGCCGCAAGGGTGCCGACGACTACGCCCGAGAGGTGCTGTTCGCGCTCGAAGAGCGGGTCGCCGAAGTACTCGGCCAGGTCCGCAAGGGCATCGACGTGCTCGACCAGCAGACCGCGGAATCCACGAACGGCGTGGCCAAGGTCTAGCCAGAGCCCCACAGTTCCGGATTCCTGATAGCGGGGCCAATTCCAGGTCAGGCAACACGTCTTAGCCCTGACCGCAGGGTCCACGCGGGCGCCGGAACCGTTGCTCGACAAGATTGGTGCCGCCTCTGGCCGAGGCGGCCATGTCCACTACTGCCGGTCGATCAGACGCCCCGGCCCCCGGGGCGTCTGCCCGGTTGCCTGACGGCGGCGAGGGGCGGACACCCCTCGCCGCTCCGCGTCCCTCGTACCCCCCACCTCCCCCCTTCTCCCTTCCAGTGCGAAGGTTTGTTCGACCCCTCGCCCCGACGGGGAGAGAGTGGCCGGGATCGTCCTGACCCCTCGCCCCGACGGGGAGAGGGTGATCTCGACGCATGTCGAGAGCGGGTGAGGGGGCATCTGCAGCCTCATCCGGACCCTCATCCGGCCCCTCGTCCGGACCCTCATCCGGTCTCCGACCACCTTCTCCCTGCCAGGGCGAAGGGGCAGTTCCAACGGACCCTCATCCGGTCTCCGACCACCTTCTCCCTTCCAGGGCGAAGGGGCAGCTGCAGCGAATCCCCTTTCCAGGGCGAAGGTCTGCGCACACGACCACGTTTTGTCCAAACCCCTCGCCCCGACGGAGAGAGAGTGGCCGGGATCGTCCTGACCCCTCGCCCCGACGGGGAGAGGGTGATCTCGACGCACGTCGAGAGCGGGTGAGGGGGCTTCCAACGATCCCTCATCCG
>VGZT01000012.1 GCA_016872495.1 SAR202 cluster bacterium | reverse complement strand
GCTTACCAGTACGTGTCGGAGCACAGGTCGCGCAAGGGCGCAGTGGCAGCGTCCAGCCGCCACTGAACTCGGGGCGTGTGCTCATCAGAGCGACCGAGACTCAGCTCGGGACGGCTGCCCGGGTAGACGGCAGGCCTCGCTCGATCAGGCGCACGGGCTTCCGATACTTCGGCCACCGCGGAGCTGATCCGTTGCTCATATTTTGAGCGTATGAAGTCCCAGGTCGAAGTCGTGGGGCAACCCTCCGCGGGGTGACAATGCCGTAGAGTAACGCCCGACAGCCTCTCCGACGGTAGATGTCAATGGCGTCGCATGTCGACGAGCGTATTCTCGAGGCTATTCACGGCACTCCGGATGTTCTGACAGTTCTTGCAACTAGTCATACGAGATCTGCCGATGAAATTCCGAGGGTCAAGACGTCAATTCCCGCCGGCCTCCGAGTCAGCCAAACTACAGTTCGCCAGCAAGCTGTTCGATCTGCACGACGGCTTCAGACCCACCAAATCGCTGTACCTGGATTTCGAAGGAAGTGGTGCTGGCCATGAGGCCGCTCTTGGTCTGTATTGGCCGCAACGTAAGGGAACCGAGCGTTTCCGGCTCTTGCTCAGTGGCGATGATGACCGTCCGCTTAGTGCGACCGGCCTCAAATACGCACTGGAAGATCTGCATTGCGCCTGCTCAGAAGTGAACTCGGTCGTCGTCTTCTCGGGCGGCGAAATCGAGAGTGATGAACTTCATCGGTTCAGGGAGGTGTTCGGCAAGAACCACGTTCTGGCTCAGAAGACGTGGGTGAACATGCATGTGGTCTTACGGAAATCGAGCGAAATGAAAAGGTCTGTCAGGGATCACCGCTACGTGCGAAAAATCGGCAGGCAGATGGCGCACTATTCGCTGGAAGCCCTTGAGTGGGAGTTCGGAATACGCCGTTGTCCCGATTTGCGCGGTCATGACTGCACCTACGCCGACCAGGCCACTGGAAATATGAAAATCCTTGAACTGCTGAAAAGGTTGCGGACCGGGGACGGTACCGATGAGGATAGCGCGCTGCTGGAAGCCTATTGCCGGCAAGACGTTGAGTCGCTCTTCAAGGTAGCCAGAGAGAGCGAAAAGATTCTCCGTAGATAAAGAACCTTCGTGGTCCGCCCATGAATGACGCACGACATCGGCTCGGTATGGCATTTCGCCGACTCACTCGGCTCGGCTGTCGTCAGCATCCGCCCGGTTGCTACAGAATCTGCTGACATCCGGTTCGGAAGCCAATTGCTGTCAAAACGTTTTGTCAGGCAGCGATCGGCCGAATCTGGCATAGATTGGTCGGGGAGCCGGGATTCGAACCCGGGACCTCAGCGTCCCGAACGCTGCGCGCTACCAGCTGCGCTACTCCCCGACGGCACAACCTTCGCATTATACGGGCGAAGCTGCCGCAGGATGCGCCCGAAAGGGCTCGCCCGCGAACCTCAAACCGGCGGAACGATCGACTCCGGCTCCTGGCCCTTCGCCAGCCGGGTCACGTTCTGGATCGCGAATTCGGTGCTGGCAAGGCTCGACTCGACAGAGCGCGACGCCGTGTGTGGCGTGATCGTCACATTCGGAAGGTCGAACAGGGGGTTGTCGTCGGGCGTTGGTTCGACTTCCACCACGTCCAGGCCTGCGCCAAAGATGACCCGGTCTTTGAGCGCCTGGATGAGGGCGGTCTCGTCAACCACCGGCCCCCGGCAGGCGTTGATCAGGATCGCCGTTGGCTTCATCAGCTTCAGTTCTCTGGCACCGATCATGTGATACGTGGTGCGCTCGAGGGGCACGTGGAGCGTAACGACATCCGAGGTCCTCAATAGCTCATCGAGAGGTACACGCGTTACCTTCAGGGCCTTTTCGGTCTCGCGTGAAATGCGAGCCACGTCGTGATAGATCAGATCGCACTCCCAGCCGGCAAGTCGCGCCGCGACTCTTGAGCCGATCCGGCCGAGGCCAACGATTCCCACCGTCTTTCCGACCAGGGTGTGGAACTCTTCCAGTTCGCCAGGAATGTCAGTCGCCCACTTGCGGCCGCGCGCGCTATTCAATTGGTGCTCGTATTTGCGGTAGACGGAGAAGATAAGTGCGATGGTGTGCTCGGCCACCGCGGGAGCATTGCCGCCTCCGTTGTTGGCTACCCTGACCCCCAGCTCACCCAGGGCCGCCTTGTCGATCCAGTCCGTACCGGCACTCGTGACCTGCACCAGCTTCAACTTTGGAAGCCGCTTGATCAGGCTGGTCTTGAAGACCCTGGTCGAGGCAGGTATGAGCGCGATCGCGTCCCTGGCCTCAGCTGCGACCTTCTCCTCCGGCAGAGCCGAGTCTATGAATTTGATCGAAACTACGCCGCCTTGCTGGGCAGCCAGCCGCCCATACCGCTCGACGGAAGCCTGAGTGCGCTTGTCTGAAGCTGGTCCCAGCACAACAACTTGAACACCCGGCATGGTCACGCCCTTCTGTTTCCGATCCGCGATGCGGTGGCTTTGCGCTGCCGCGGGATTATACTTTTACGGTTGGGCTTTTCACTGCTACGGCACCGGTAAAGATGAATTCGGTCCGCCGCGTCACTGTCCGGGTCCCGGCGACTACTGCCAACATCGGTCCCGGATTCGACTGCATAGGCTTCGCTCTCGACATCTGGAATGAAACCACGGTCGAGCGCGCGCCTTTCGGTTTTCAGATCGAAGGCGAGGGCGAGGCCTCGCTTCCGCGCGACTCGCGCAATCTGGTCATCACCGGGCTCATGTCAGCCTTCCGCGCGGCCGGCGTCAAGCCAGACGAGTTCGCCTACCGCTGCAGGAATTCGGTCCCTGTAGCCAGTGGACTCGGGAGCAGCTCCGCAGCCATCGTGGCCGGGATCCTGGCGGGCGCCTCGTTCCTCGACAGGCGGTTCGAGATGAGGGAGCTGCTTGACCTCGCGGCCTCTATCGAGGGTCACCCGGACAACGTGGCGCCAGCCCTCCTCGGCGGCTGCCAGATCGGCGTCAAGCACGGGGCGCACTGGTACACCGATCCGGTCAGCCTCCCGCCCGAGTTGAAAGCAGTGATCTTCGTCCCCGACCAGTCGTCGAAGGGCAGCACCATGGAGACCCGGCTGGCCTTGCCCGCCGAGGTGTCTCGATCAGACGCCGTCTACAACATCGGACGCGCCGCGCTGCTCGTGAACGCGCTTGCGAACCGGAACTTCGACGCCCTGAAGGTGGCCACGGAAGATCGCCTGCACCAGCCGGCGCGCAGCAGCCTGTTTCCTTATCTAAACCACGTGATCAAGGCCGCGCTCGCTGCCGGTGCCCACGGCGGGTTTCTCTCCGGGGCCGGGCCTTCTGTCATCGCGCTGGCGAGCGCGCGTGAGATGACCGTTGCTTACGAGATGACGGAGGCGGCGCGGCTCTTCGGCGTCGCCGGGAAGACGCGCGTCGTCATGCCGACAATCAAGGGTGCCCACGTGGTGAAGGCGTAATGCCAGTAGTTGTTCAGAAGTACGGAGGTTCGTCTCTCGCCACCGCCGAGAAGATCCGAGTCGTAGCCGGGAAGATATGCGCGCGGCGGTCATCGGGTGTCGACCTTGTCGTCGTCGTTTCGGCCATGGGGGACACGACCGATGACTTGATAGCTCTGGCGCGCCTGGCCTCGGGACCCTCGCATGTACCCGACCCGCGCGAAATGGACACCCTTCTCTCGACGGGCGAACTGGTGACCGCGACCTTGATGGCGATCGCAATCCGCTCGATGGGCCACGACGTCGTAAGCCTGAGCGGTCCGCAAGCAGGGGTGAGGACCGATTCCCGGCACGGCTCCGCCCGCATTGCCGACATCGACACGACTCGGCTGAAACGGGAGCTCGGCTCAGGAAAGATCGTGATCGTAGCCGGGTTCCAGGGCCTGGCGGAAACTGAGGACGTCACTACGCTGGGCCGCGGTGGTTCCGATACCACGGCGGTAGCGATTGCGGCCGGGCTGAAGGCGTCCCGCTGCGAAATCTTCACCGATGTCGATGGTATCTACACAACCGACCCAAGGCTCGTCCCGGATGCCCGAAAGCTGCGCGAGATCGGGTACGAGGAGATGCTCGAGCTGGCAAGCCTGGGCGCCAAGATGAACCCCCGGTCGATCGAGCTGGGCGCTGTGTACGACGTCGAGATCCTGGTCGCCTCAACCTTTGAAGACAAGCCGGGTACGCTGATTCATGGAGAGTCGCGCATGATGGAAGTTCGCAAGGCGGTGACAGGCGTTGCCGTCACTCGAAACGTGGGCAAGATCATGGTTCGGGGCGTCGAAGACCGGCCAGGCGTGGCTGCGGAGATCTTTGAACCGCTCGCCGAGGCGGGAATCAGCGTGGACGTGATCGTCCAGAACGCCGGCGCCGATGGTAAAGCCGACATTTCGTTTACTGTGGCCGAAGGCGACCTGGACCGTGCGCTGGCCATCACCGAGCGATGCCAGTCGTGCTCGGCAGGCGGCGTGACCGGCGGGCGAGGGTTTTCGAAAGTCAGCATTGTCGGCACCGGGATGACTAACAGCCCGGGCTACGCCGCACGCATGTTTCGCGCGCTCTCTGCCGCCGGTGTCAACATTGACATGATCACGACTTCCGAGATTCGAATCACCTGCATCATCGATGCCCCCCTGGTAGAAAAAGCCGCCCGCTCACTCCACCGGGCCTTCGGCCTGCACGAGGCATCGGCCGGCTGATCGTTGGCAAGCAACGGGCCATACCTAACGGTCGTGATCCCGGCTTACAACGAAGAAGCGCGGATCACCGACTCGCTCGGACGGGTCATCCGCCACCTGTCCACGAAACCCTTTGCCTGGGAGATCATCGTCGCCAACGACGGAAGCTCGGACGGGACTATCGAGGCCGTGCGAAGGGTCGCGATCGCCGAGCCGAGGGTCCGCATGCTCGACCTGAAGCATGGCGGGAAGGGATGGGCGGTCAGCCGTGGCATGCTCGCCTCGCAGGCCCCCTGGCGGTTTCTATGTGACGCCGATCTGTCGATGCCCCCCGAGCAGATCGATCGGTTCCTGATACCGGCTGCCCAGTACGGATACGACGTGGGGCTGGGCTCGCGCGAGGCCCCGGGCGCTCGCCGCTTCAACGAGCCTTTCCGTCGCCACCTGTTCGGCCGGCTCTTCAATCGCGCGGTGAGGATCCTGGCGGTCAGGGGCCTGGACGACACTCAGTGCGGCTTCAAGATGTTCAGCGGGGCCGCGGCGGATCGGATCTTCAAGGTCCAACGGCTGCACGGATTCGGATTCGACGTCGAAGTGCTTTTCCTCGCCAGGAAAAGCCGAATGAAGCTGGTGGAGATCCCGATCGACTGGTACTTCCACGGCGGAAGTTCGATGACCTTCCGAAAGGGCGGCCTCGCCTTTATCGACATCGTGCGGGTCCGTTTGAACGACCTTGCGAGGCGCTACCGGGGCATCAACGCGCCCGCTTCGGCTCCACCCGACAAGGGTGCACGCTGAGGTGGCCGAACGACCGACCGTTGTGGTGGTCATCCCCACCTACAACGAGGCTGAAAACCTGCCTGCCGTTGTGAGCGAACTGATCGCGCTGGGCATCGACGGTCTCGGCTTCATCATCGTCGACGACGGTTCCCCGGACGGCACGGGTGAGGTCGCCGAATCCATGAAGAAGACGTATCCAGGCCACTTCACCGTGATTCACCGGACCAGGAAGGAAGGCCTCGGCAAGGCGTATGCCGTCGGGTTCAAGGCCGCACTGGACTCGGGCGCCGCCTACATCGTCGAGATGGATGCCGACCTTTCGCACCCGCCGGCGCAGGTGCCGCTGATGCTGGCCAGGGCCCGGTCGGCCGATGTCGTGGCCGGCTCGCGGTACATCAAGGGCGGCGCGGTAGATCCCGGCTGGAACATCGGGCGTCGAGCCCTCAGCCGCGTCGGCAACCTGGGCATCAAGTGGCTGGTCGGGCTCAAGGTCCACGACGCTACCTCAGGATTCAAGGTGTTCCGCCGGGAGGCGCTGGCGAGGCTGGACTTTACCCGCTTCCAAACGTCCGGGTACGGGTTCCAGGCCGAGGTGGCGCACTGGTGTGAGTTCCATCGAATGACGATCGTCGAGCACGCCTACGCATTCGCTGAACGGCGCTCGGGCAAGTCCAAGATGTCCGGTGGAATCGTGATCGAGGCGATCTGGACCCTGCTCCCGCTGCGCTTCCACCGTCGCCACCGCCGGACCTGAGCGCGACCAACCGCTCCACGCATCCCGTAAGACTCCCGTCATGCAGCCTGAGGCAGGATGCTGGCGTGAAACACACATGTTCCGTTTCCGTGTAAATCCACCCGAAGACTCAGTGAAATCACCTTGCAAGGGCAAGCCCCGCTACCTAACATCCGGGCGCCGGACGGATCAGTTGCCGGCCACAGAACTTGAGCCCGAGAGTACAGGAATGCAGCAACACAAGACCCTGATAGCTACGAATCCCCTCGCGGAACTGGCAAATCGCGCCGTTTCCCATGCACGAACGGGGCAATGGGACGACGCGATTCACACGAATCGCGAGCTCATTGCGCAGTCCCCCGGCGACGTCGAAGCGCACAACCGCCTCGGCAAGGCTCTTTCCGAGGTCGGCAAGGTCAAGGAAGCCATCAGCGCTTTCCAGCGGAGCATGGACCTTCGGCCCGGCAACCCGATCGCGACCCGCAACCTCGAGCGACTCAAGCAGCTCGAGAACGCAGACTCCACCGTCGCCATCGTCAATCGCACTGCCAAGGCAAATCCGGCGGTCTTCATGGCCGCGCGTGGTAGCGCCGTTCTGAGCGAGCTCAAGAAATCCGCGCCGCCCAGGATCCTCGCGAAGGTGACCGCAGGGGACCGGGTAACCCTCGAATCCAGGGGCACCGACGTAACCGTCACCAGCCCGTCAGGCGATTACCTCGGGCTCCTTGACGCTCGCATCGCGCGGCGAGTAACGCGCCTGACCGGAGGCGGCAACCGGTATGAAGCCACCGTGGCCGGATTCGCCAACCAATCGGTTTCCGTATTCGTTCGGGAGAGCTACCGATCGCAGGCCCAGGCGAATATCACTTCCTTCCCGCCCGCGATCTTCGGCGACAACCGGACGGAAGACGCTTCTCTAGAAGACGAGGTCCGCCCGGAGTTGTTCCTGGACCGGCGCGCATTGCGACGCGACGTCGTCGGTGAGTTCGACGAAGAGGACAACCCGCGCGGGAAGCCAGCCGTGGAGGAGCGAAGCCTTGTGGCCGCCACACCCGACCTGGAGCAGGCCGTGGGGCTGCCGTTCGAGGACCGTTAGCTGGCGCCGCCGTTCAGCGCAAGGCCAGCCATGGGCCCCGGCAACTAACCGTAGCCGGCCCGCTCCATAACGCGTCCTACCGCTGCGACAAACGCGTCGATGTCCTTTTCGTTGATCGCCGCGGAGACGTTCCCAGCGCAAGATGGCGACAGGGCGAAGCCCTCGTTCAGCAGGCCGATGAACATCAAGCGCTGGAATGTCTTGTCGTTGGACTGCACTGAGCGGTAGTCGCGAATCGTCTCCGACGTGAACTGCAGCGAGAAAAGGGACGCGATCCCGGTCACGCCCATCGGCGTCTCGCGTTCCTTGATGAGCGCAGACAGTTTCTTGCGGACCGACTCGCCCAGCTGTTCGAGCCGCTGATAGACCGCTGGCGTCAGAGCTTCCAGTGTGGCCACCCCGGCGGCGGCGGTCATCGGGTTGCCGTTGAAGGTACCGGCGTGCTTGACCTTCGGACCGGACTTGGGATTGAACAGTTCCATGATGTCCGCGCGGCCGCCGAATCCTCCAACCGGCATGCCCCCCCCGATAATCTTGCCCATGGCGGTCATGTCGGGGATGACTCCGAAGCGTTCCTGGGCGCCGCCGCGAGCGACGCGCAGCGCGATCACTTCGTCAAAGATAAGGACGATGCCCAGGCGCTGCGTCAGGTCACGCAGCCCTTTCAGGAACTCGACGTCGGCCGGGACCATTCCCAGCCGCCCGATGACCGGTTCCACGATCACCGCGGCAAGGTCCGACTTGTGACGCTCGATGATCGCAGCTGAAGCTTCAAGGTCGTTGTAGGGCATCACGATCGTTTCGGCAGGCGACTTCCTGGGAACGCCGAGGTAGTCGGCCACCGGCGTCGGAGCGCGTGCTTCGCCCGCCTTTGTGATAGGCGGGTCAACGCTCACCGCAACGTCGTCGTGGGCTCCGTGGTACCCGCCCTCGAATTTGCCGATCTTGTCCTTGCCGGTGAACGCCCTGGCCGCCCGGATGGCGTTCAGCGTCCCCTCGGTACCCGAGTTCACGAAGCGGACCTTGTCGATCGAGGGGATTCGATCGACGATGATCTCCCCCCACCTGACCACCAGCTCCGATGGTGCGGGGAAGGACAGCCCTCGGGCCGCCTGCTCGGTCACCGCCTTCACGACGGCCGGATGGGAGTGCCCGAGGATCAGGGTCGTCATGTTGTTGATGAGGTCGACCCTGGCGTGACCGTCGACGTCGTGCAGGCGAGAGCCCTCACCGCGGGTCACGTAGGTAGGGAACGGTGCCCACCAGATGCTGTTCCGGGAGTCGCCTCCGGGCAGGGAACGCTCGGCGCGCTCCTGGATGGCGCGGGATTTCGGGTTCTCCGCAACATACCGTTCGATCTCACGGTCGAGCGCGGCCTTCAAGATGTTCGACATCAACGAGCTCCGTGTCGTCTTCAGGCGGTTGTGCGCCAATCTTACCCCGCACGGCGCGGGGTGTTCACCGCTGCCGAGGCGTGTGACCGGGACGCACGAGACCGATCTCTGCGACTAGCTCCGGCAGGATCGCGGCCGCGCGGCCACGCAGCACCACATCGCAGGTTTCGGTGATAGCCGTGGAATCAGGATTCACCTCGATCAGGCGAGCCCCGTTCGACTTCGCGATCCGTGGAAGGCCGCCGGCAGGGCGAACAGTCGCGGAGGTACCGACGACCAGTACACAGTCCGCTCGGTCGGTCGCGGCGCGGGCCTCCTCCAAAACGCTCCTGGGAATCGGCTCGCCAAACAGCACGGAGTCGTACTTCACCCGTCCGCCGCACCGAACGCACGGCGCTGGTCGCACCTGCAGAAACATCGCTTCTCTGGGCGAACGGTCGCCACAATCGACGCAACGCATCTTGTGCCGGCTGCCATGCATCTCGATCACTGACTTGCTTCCGGCAGCCTGGTGCAGCCCATCGATGTTCTGGGTCACGACTGTCGTCAGTACCCCCTCCGATTCCAGCGACGCCAGGGCAACGTGCCCCGGATTCGGAGCGGCAACCGAGATCGTTTTTCTGAGTTCGACGATGTAGGGCTCGTTCGCCTGTTGCAGCTCACGTGCCCAGAACGCGTCGGGGTCGGCCAGGAATCGCTGATACTGGTTGGCGTCCGGCCCGCCGAATTGCGTCCAGAGCCCACCTTCGCCGCGAAACGGCGGGATCCCGCTCTCCACGGACATACCCGCGCCGGTCATCGCGATCACATTGCGGCTGGCAAGGATCAGTTCGACCGCCTGATCGATCGCGCCCCGGGCCTCAGCCATTGGAACGCTTGACGACGCCCGAAGATATCGACAGGTGAGAAGCCGCGCGTCGAAAAGGCTCTCCGACGAATTCTTCGTCCGTCGTCGTCAGCAGCGTCTGGTCGTAGCGACGGCTCGTTTCCAGTACCCGGTTACGCCGGTCCTCGTCCAGTTCCGAAAGCACGTCGTCCAGCGCCAGGACAGGCTTCCGGCCGGTCGCCTGTTCGACGAATGACGCCTCTGCGATGCGGAGCGCCAGCGCGATAGTCCGGGCCTGACCGCGTGATGCGAACGTCCCCGCAGGCTGGCCGCCCAGCGTAATCACCAGCTCGTCTCGATGTGGACCGACAACCGACACCCCCTGGCCGAGCTCACGCGACCGCATCGACCGCATGGCCTTGAGCAATCGATCCGCCAGTTCGCGAACGGGCAGGGGTTGAATCGCACGATTCTGGTCGTCCAACTTGGGCAGATATTCGACTCCAAGCGGCTGTCCGACGCCCGCGAGTTCCTGGTGCGCTGGGACCGCGTAGATCAGCAGGCGCTCGACCGCCCGGCGGCGGCGGTCGACGATGGCGGCGCCTTCTGCTGCCAGGCGCTGGTCCCAGAACTCAAGCTCCTCGTCGGAGGCGCGGCGTTCCCTGACCTGACGCAGGAGGTGGTTGCGCTGAGTCACTACTCTTCCGTAGCGCTGGAGAGTCCTCAGGTAAGCCGGATCCGTCTGCGAGATCAGGATATCGAGGTACCGCCGGCGCTCGCCCGGCGCGCCGACGACCAGGCTGATGTCCTCGGCGGCGAACGCGATCACATTTATCGTTCCCACGAAGTCGGCCGCCGGCGTGACCACGCCGTTGACCCGCAACGACTTGCGAACCAGGTTGGGCGCCGCCTGCAGATCGCCCTGGGCCGCGACCTCGAAATCGATCTGCGCGTGGATCGTGTTATCCGCCTGCCGGGCGAATCCGCCTACCTGGGCATGCCCACCGGTCTGCAGCAGATCCCACCGAATGAGCTCTCGATCGACTCCGGCGCGGGGCGACTTGGCCACCGAGAGCAGGAAGGCTGCTTCGAGCAGATTCGACTTCCCTTGCCCATTGGAACCCTGAATTATCGTGAGGCCAGGACTAAGCTCCACGGCCGTATCCGCGAGGTTCCGGAAATTCAGGAGTGTGAGTTTCGCGAGGTGGATCGGTCTGCTCCTGAAGCCGAACCTAATAGGGCGCCGGGCTGGGAGTTGGCCCCGCGCGGGGTTTCCTGGCGCCGGTCGATCGCCGCGGCCCGGTGGCGTCGTGTGGAGGGGATCGGCAGTGAGTGCGGGGATTCTAGCATCGCGAGATACAGTTTCTGCTTTCCATCGTATATCTGACGGGTGGCCAGCTGGCCCGGCAGTTGCGAGCCACCCAATTGCACGGGCGCCCAGAAGTCGCGCAGTCCTGCGCTCCCGACGCGGCTCTGGCGCATCTGCGCGCGCGGTTATCGTATGTCTACCGCGCGGCGACCGGCCCGGTCGCGGAACGACCGCCGAAAACGGAGTCCTGATTTGAATCTGAAGGACTGGATCAGGGACATACCGGACTTCCCTAAGAAGGGGATCCTTTTCAGAGATCTGACCCCGCTGCTCGCCCACCCGCCCGCCTTTCGCGACGCAGTCGAGCGGATCACCGGCACCTACCGCGACCAGTCGATCGATGCGGTCGCCGCCATCGACGCGCGCGGCTTCCTGTTCGGGGCACCCGTGGCGCTGGCCCTCGGAGTGCCCTTGATACCGCTTAGGAAAGCGAACAAGCTGCCGCCTGAAACGGTGGGAGTCGACTACATGCTCGAGTACGGCAAGGCCCGCATTGAGATGATCGCGGGCGCGCTCGTGCCCGATCAGCGGGTCCTCATCGTTGACGACCTGCTGGCGACTGGCGGCACGGCGGCCGCGGCCCTCCGCCTCATCGAGGGGCGCGGGGCCCGTGCGGCCGGGGCTGCGTTCGTCGTCGAGCTCACATTTCTGAACGGTCGGGCCGCGCTCGGCAACCTGAGCGTCAGTTCCCTGGTGCAGTATTGAGCGGCACCGACCTGGCTCGGCGAACCCCGGGAGCTGGTGCGTGCGCGCGATAACGCTCGACCTCTGGCAGACGCTGATCACAGAGGGCCAGGGCTGGCCCGGGCACGCCCGTCACCACGCACGCGTGGCGGGGGTCCGATCTGAACTCGCGTCGTTCGGGCATCCAATCGCCGCTGAACGCGTCGATGCGGCCCTGCTGAAGGTACGCTCCGACTTCGATTCAGACCACGACCGTGGGCTGGATATATCGTTTGGGGAGCGCGTACGTCACATGCTGGCGTACGTCAGTCCAGAGTTGCCTGATCAGCTCGACGACAGGCAGTTTGCCAGCGTCCTTGCGGCGGTGGACCAGCCCTTTTTAATGCACCCCCCGAAGCCTGTGAAAGGCGCGCGCGCAGTGCTGGTCCAGCTGAGGAACCGCGGGCATGCCATCGCCCTGATCTCCAATACAGGATTCACCTCCGCGGCCGTCTACCGGACCTGGCTCGAGAGGCTGGGCTGGCTCGCCTTTTTCGATGTGACGAGCTTCTCCAATGACCTGGCGGTCGCCAAGCCGACCAGGAGGATCTTCGAGACGACCCTTTCCGCCATGGGTGTGGCCCCGGCGGAAGCGCTCCACGTTGGGGACAGCGGACACCACGACGTCGATGGCGCCCACGCCGCCGGACTGTCCACTGTCTGGGTCAGGTCGGGGCGGCAGGGCGAACCCCGCACGCCGCCTGATTTCGTCATTGACGAACTGGTCGAGCTGCCGGGCGTCGTCAGGCAGTGGCGCAAGGCCCGGCGAGATTGATTCATTCGATAGTCCTCCTTAGACTTGAAGGCATCCGGACATGCCGCGCCGGCCCGGGTGCAGGAGACCTGACCAATGCCGATCTACGAGTACCACTGCAAGTCCTGCAAGCGACGCTTTGAACAATTGCGCCCGATGGAGTTCTCCGACCGGGATGCTCCTTGCCCGTCCTGCAGTCAGCCGTCGAAGAAGGTGCTCTCTGTGTTCGCGGCGTTCCGCAAGGATGGCCAGACCGGCGAATCCAGCGCCCTGCCGGCAGCGGGCGGGGGCTGCGGCGGTGGCGCCGCGTGCTGCGGGGGCTCCTGCGGGGCGGGTTAGGCTGTCCGCCTTCCCCTGACGAGCTCCTGGGCCTGCCCCGGCGTCACCTGTCGGGCTACGCCGCGAGGCGGCCTGCGCCGAACTTCCGCTCGAACCACGACGTGCCCAGCCACACGGCTGCGAATTCGAGCGTCGTCATGATCGCAATCGCCATCGTGGCATCGAAAAAGAACGACTCCGGGAAGAGCAGCAGCAGGTAGTCTTCGTACGGATTCAGCTGCCAGAGGTCGTTCCGAAAACTGATCCGGTGGAACAGTGTGAACGCGCCGTCGAAGTCCACGATCGCGGCCACGGCAATCACGGCTACCGCCGCCAGCGTCGCGTAGGCGGAGTACCTTGTGCCGGCCCGCAGCGCCCTCCAGAACCAGCTCTTGAGCCAGGCAAATCCCAAGAGGATGCTGCCGATCACGACCGCCGCGGCGATCCATTCGGCAAGGAAGACGTTCCTGATCAGGACCTTCACGTCGCGCATGTGACGGACCTCGCGCTCGGTGAGCAACGTTTCAGTCCTGCCTCCGGCGACTACCTCCAGGTCGAGTAGTTCGGCGTCGTTGGTGAAGTAGTCGCGGAACTGGAGCGACACGCGGTCGAGCTGGTCGGCCGGGAGACCGGTGCGACCCGAGATGTCGTAGCGCCACCAGCCGTAGTCGTACAGGGTGGCGGTCGTCGAGATGACCCGCACGCTCCCGGCGATCAGCAGGACCGGCAAGGCGGCCGCGAAAGCTGCAACGAGGAGTCGTGCGCGCAGGTCGAGCGGCTTGCCGGTGGTCACGGTGGTCTATCGTACGTCTGGGCTTGTCCATGGTCAAAACATCGAACGGAGTAGTCCTCGATGCCGAAGTCACCTCCCGGCCGGACCGATCGCTTTGAAGACCTCCTCGAAATCGTCCGACTGCTGCGGGACCCCGGCGGCTGCCCCTGGGACCGTGCGCAGTCGCACGTGTCGCTGAGACAGTACCTGCTGGAAGAGTGCCACGAGGCACTCGAAGCGATCGATCGTCGCGAGGGTGAGTCCCTGGTGGAGGAACTAGGCGACCTGCTCGTCCATATCGCATTCCACGCCGACATCGCGTCGCGCGCCGGTAGCTGGACGGCTGCGGACCTGGTCCGGCGGAGCGCACTGAAGCTCGTACGAAGGCACCCGCACGTCTTCACCGACGGCCCCCAGATGGCATCAGCTGAGGAGGTCGTGGGGCAGTGGGAGGCCCTGAAGACCGCCGAGAGAGGGGCCAGGGGCGTCACGG
The DNA here is from genome assembly GCA_016872495.1 of SAR202 cluster bacterium. GTDB lineage: Bacteria > Chloroflexota > Dehalococcoidia > Lucifugimonadales > Lucifugimonadaceae > VGZT01. The sequence goes on along the minus strand of VGZT01000012.1, from coordinate 38,565 downwards.
ACGGCGTGCCTGGCACGCTGCCTGCCCTCTCGCTGACCGCCTCACTCCAGAAACGGGCCGCGGCAGCGGGTATCAAGTCCCAGGATCAGGCTCCGGCGATCAGGCCGGAACGGCTCGCGGCGCTGGCGAAGGAGAATGACCGGGATACGAAGGAACGGCTCGCCGGCCAGATCCTCGAGGACGCGGTTACAGAGTTGAGGGAGGCAGGTGTAGACGCAGAAACGGCGCTGCGGTCCGCCGCCTACCGGCTACGGGATCGGCTTAACGAGGCCGAACGGGTCGCGGGGCGGCCCCTTGCCGAACTGTCTGAACGCGCGCGCGCTCGTATCTGGAAAGGAGTCCGCAGCTAGTCGGAAGACGGCAGTTTCCGCGGCGCCTGCAGGTCCATCGGGCGATCGTGGCACGTGACCTGGCCGGTTCCGGGCCGCGTGCACAGTACGTTTAGCCCGCAAATGGAACACTCGTATCGCTTGCCGAGTTCGTTAGCCAATCACGCCCCCGTCACTTCTTTTCGACGGGCTTCCCGCAGCAACTGAGCTTCGCATCGCCACCCTTAGTGGCGATGAACTCCGACTTGCACACGGTGCAGAAGAATTTTGTACCGGTTGGAATGCCAGGCATTGGTCTTGTCAGGACCCCCGCGGGCGCTGATTCAGATCCGCGTCGACCGCCATGGAGATGGCACCGACTCACCGAATCCTACTACGGGGGCTAAACTCTCGGGCAATGGGACGCCTGTACATCGTTGCCACTCCGATCGGGAACCTTGAGGACATCTCCGTCAGGGCAGCGCGCGTCCTGCGGGAAGTGAAGGCGGTCGTCTGCGAGGACACCCGCGAAACCAGAAAGTTGCTGAACCATCTCGGCGCCTCCACTCCGGTGCACAGCTATCACGCCCACAGCAGCCAGAGCGATCTCGAAAGGTTGGCCAGGCTGCTCGACGACGGGGATGTGGCGTACGTAACCGACGCAGGAACGCCGGGCATCAGCGATCCCGGCATGCACCTGGTGGGCGCGGCAACCAGCGCCGGACACGAGGTCCTTTCAGTTCCGGGGCCGTCTGCCGTTGCCAGCGCCCTCGCGGTGTCGGGGTTCAGCGGTGACACCTTCACCTTTCTGGGTTTCCTTCCGCGCAAAGCAGGCGAGCGCCTGGCCGCGCTGGAAGAAGCGGCCGGGCTCGGGCACACCCTGGTCGCGTTTGAAGCCCCACACCGCCTCCTCGAGTCGCTGGCTGCGATGCGGGCCGCGCTGGGCGACCGCAGGGTCGCGGTTTGCCGGGAGCTGACCAAGGTCTATGAGGAGACATTTCGCGGGACACTCTCGGCCGCTGAGAAATACTTCACTGAACCCCGCGGCGAGTTCGTGATCGTCGTCGAAGGCGCCACCGGCGCGGGCCGGGTATCGGACGAGCGCATCGCCGAGGTCCTGGCCAGGTTGCGCGGCACCGGACTCGCCGGCCGCCGCCTGGTCGATGCTGCCCGTGAGGAAACTGGCGCTCCACGCAGCCGGGTATATCGCCTGGCGGTATCCGGACCGTCAACCGGATCACCGTAGTGACACCGCTCTTTCCAACCTGGTTTCGGCCGCTTGCGTGATAGACTTTTTCCTGCGCAGCCCCTTGTTCTGACCTTCTCCGGGCGGCGCTTACCAAGCGACGACCGGACCGAGCCTTGCCCGAACACATTCTCGTAGCGGTCGCCTGGCCCTACGTAAACGACGAACCGCACCTCGGACACCTCGCCGGGAACTGTCTGCCGGCCGACATCTTCGCGCGCTACCACCGACTGGTCGGCGACCACGTCCTGATGGTCTCCGGAAGCGACATGCACGGCACCCCGACGGCGCTACGCGCCCTCCAGGAAAATGTCCCGCCCTCAACCATCGCACAGCGCTACCACGAGATCCATTACGACGCTTATACGCGCATGGGCATCTCGTACGACCTGTACACGACCACGGCGACCGAAAACCACCGTGAGGTCGCGCAGGACATCTTCCACACGCTGCTGCGCAACGGGCACCTGTACGAAAGAACGATCAAGATGCCCTGGTGCGAAAGGGAAGAGCGCTTCCTGACCGACCGCTTCGTGGAGGGTGAATGCCCCCACTGCGGGTTCCCGGATGCCCGGGGCGACCAGTGCGACAACTGCAATCGGACCCTTGATCCGATTGAGCTAAAGCGGATCCGCTGCAAGCGCGACGGCTCCACTCCGCAGTTCAGGGACACCACCCACTACTTCCTGAAACTGACGAACTTCCAGAAGCAGCTTGAGGACTGGATCGGACCCCAGGAGCACTGGCGACCGACCGTCCATAACTTGTCTCTGGGACTTCTGCGGGAGGGGCTCATCGACCGCGCCTTCACGCGCGACATCGAATACGGGGTGCCCGTGCCGGTGCCAGGGTACGAGCAGAAAAGGATTTACGTCTGGTTCGAGGCGCTCTCTGGTTATCTGTCAGCCTCGAAGGAGTGGTCGCGGTCCAGTGGCGATCCCGACGCCTGGAAGAAGTGGTGGCACGATCGCTCGGCACGCAGCGTCTACTTCCTTGGCAAGGACAACATCACCTTTCACACGATCCTGTGGCCAGCCATGTTAATGGGCTACGCCGGCAAGCCGGAGCTAAATCTTCCCTGGGACGTGCCGGCCTGCGAGTGGCTGACCATCGACCGGAAGAAGCAGTCCAAGAGCCTCAAGAATGCGGTATGGCTGCGCGACTACCTCACTCGCTACGATCCGGATCCTCTCCGCTACTACCTCGCGGCGGTGATGCCAGAGACCTCCGACAGTGATTTCACGTGGGGCGGCTTTCACAGCCGAAACAACGACGAGCTGGTCGGGACGCTCGGCAACTTCGTCCACCGCGTGCTCTCGCTCATCGCCCGGCATTTCGACGGCCGAGTGCCGGAGCCCGCAGCACTGGACGACGCGGACCGGGCGGCGCTGGCCGCCTGCGATACGGCTCTCAAGGATGCCGCCGCAGGGCTGTCCGGACGGAGGTTCCGCGATGGCCTGCGCGCGCTCATGGAGCTCGCCCAGGCCGGCAACCGCTATGTTGACGGCAAGGCGCCGTGGCAGACGATCAAGCAGGACCGCATCCGTACCGCGACCACGCTCTGGGTCGGCCTTAACATGGTCGCCACGCTCCGCACCGTAAGCTATCCGTACATTCCGTTCTCATCCGAGAAGATGCACGCCCTCCTGGCCGAACCAGGTACCGTCCTCGAAACCGGCTGGCGGCGTGTAGAGCCGGAAGTGGGCCGGAAGATGCCAGCGCCGTTGGCGCTCTTTAAGAAGCTCGAACCTACGATCGTCGATGAAGAGGTGTCCAGGATGAGCGGCGAAGGGATCCCGGCCAACTCATGATCCCACGTCCGATCTCCTATTCCTCGCTTTTTACACCGGTCGAGGATGAACTGACCCAGGTGATCGCCACGCTCGGCATGGTCGCCAGTACGGACGAATCAGTTGCGCGCTCGGCAGGATCGGACGCTCTGGCGGCTCAGATCGAGCACATCCTCGGGGTTCCGGGCAAGCGCGTCCGGCCCGCAATCACTCTTCTGAGCGCGCGCGTCAGCGGAAACCAGGACCCCCCGAAGGCGATCACGATGGCGACCGCAGTCGAACTGCTGCACATCGCGACGCTGGTGCACGACGACACGGTGGATAGTGCCGATCTCCGTCGGGGCAGGGCGACCGCAAGCAACCTCTGGGGTCGCAACGTGGCGATACTGCTCGGTGATTACCTGTTCGCCGCATCCGCAAGGTTCGTGTGTGCCACCGGCAACGTCCAGGTGGTCGACCGCTTCGCGGCAACCATCATGGAACTTTCCAAGGGTGAGCTGACCGAGTTGCTCGATGCCGGCAACCCTGGGGTCGGCCGAGCAGCCTACCTGGACCGGATCTTCAACAAGACGGCATCGCTGTTCATGACCGCCTCAGAAAGCGGCGCCGTCCTTGGCGGCGCCGACCCGGAAAGAGCCAAACACCTCCGAGAGTTCGGGTACAACCTGGGCATGGCGTACCAGGTCATGGACGACCTCCTCGACTTCGACTCGACGCGCGAACAGCTTGGCAAGCCGGCGGGGCACGACCTGGCTAACGGTGTGCTTACTCTGCCCGCGATCATCCTCATGGAACGGATCGGTCCTGAGAATCCGATCGCGAAGTTCCTCGCCTCCAGCCCGGACGACCGCAAACTCGAAATGGAGCGAGCGATCCGAGAGATCCGCAGCAGAGGGATCCTGGACGAATGCCGCAGCGTCGTGGAAGGCTACGTTCGGGCCGCCCAGGCTTCGCTATCGACTTTTGCCCCATCGGCCGAACTGGAGTCGCTCACGGCCCTCGCCGAGTTCGCCGGGACCCGCCAGAGCTAGACCGGGGATCCGGCATCACAGGCCCGTCCACGCGACCTGCCCGCTCACCACGGTCATCAGGCACTTGATCCTTCCGATCGCGGTTGCTGCCACCTCCTGTGGGTCCGAGTCCAGCAACGCAAGATCTGCAGGCTGGCCGGCGTTTAGACCCAGCCATGCCGGGCCACCCTCTGGCGATCCGGAGGCGCGAAGGTATAGCTTCATCGCGTCGGCGACCGGAATCCGCTCTGACGGCGCCAGCGTCTTGCCCGTGGTGGTCCGTCGCGTTGCCGCAGCGCCGATGCCGACCAAGGGCGAGACCGGCCCGAACGGCGCGTCCGAACTGGCGACCACCGGCACACCGTCCGATTGCCAACGCCGGAACGGGTAGAGGTACCGTGCCGGGACGCCGTGCCCACGCGTGCGTGCAGTTAAATAGCGATCCCCCCTCGCAAAAATGAACCCCGGCTGGGTCACGACTTTGACTCCCGCGGCCTTGAGCGCCCTGGAGACTTCGGCCGGGCATTCCGATGCATGCTCGATTCTCACGGCCGGCAGGCCCAGCCCCCGGCCTCGTGCCGAACGGACCGTCTCACACACGGCCATGATCGCCTCGCGCTCGACCGCATGTACCGCTACTTCGGAGCCTGCCTTCGACGCACCGGCAATGATCTCGACGAGTGTCTCAATGCCGGGCTCCAGGCGGCCCCCCGTCAGAGTCAACATCACCTTCACTGTTCCGTGTTCGGAGGCTTCCCCGGTCCTGCGCGATGGAGCTCCCGCGCGGTAACCGATCATGGCCGTAACCCGCGGCACAAAGACCTGCGAGCTGGCGAGTCGCTCCCAGATGGCGGGCGTTCTGACGTCGTTGAGATGGCCGGCGTCCGTGACCGATGTCACACCGTTGCGCAGAAACTCCGTGCTCGCCGCGCGGGCGTACCGATCCGCCTTGCCCGCTACTGAATCTGTGAGGTGCTCATCGAGCCATTGCGACATCTCCAGCAACAGGCCGGATGGCTCCCCGGAACCGGGTTCACGGTCGATGTATCCACCGTCAGGCTCGTCGGTGGCGGCAGTTATGCCTGCCAGGCGAAGCGCGGCGGTGTTGAGGACGTGAGCATGGCCGCTCGAATGCGTTAGCACGACCGGTCGATCGGCAACCGCGGCATCGAGATCGCCACGGTCGGGATGTCGTCCTTCCCGCAGAGCGAGCTCGTCATAGCCAGACCCGCGCACGATGGGTTCGCCGGGGTTCTCGGCGGACCAGTTGGTGAGGGCCCGCCGCAGCCCTGCGATGTCCGGCACCGCAGATGGCCGACAGTCCGCCGAGAGGAGGGCCGAGCCAAGCGCAAGCGGGTGGCAGTGAGGATCCTCAAAGCCCGGGAAGAGCACGCCCCCCCGGCAGTCGACGCGTTCGGCGTTCGAGACCCGGTCTCTGAGCCGCCCATGCTGCACCGCGGAGATTAGCCCGTCTTCGAGCACGACGGTGCCTTCCAGCGGCGGCAGGCCGGGCCGCGCGATCCGGACACATTCGAGAATCAGCCGCTCACCGTCCATCGAATGGCTAGAATACCCGGCCACCGCCCCCAAGAGATGGAGTGAAGTGAAGGCCGACCCGTCGTTCGTGATCGAGCAGCTTTCAGCGGCGTATGGCCCGGTCGTCTGGTCGCCGCGCCTGGAGCCGATTGACGAGCTCATTTTCACCGTTCTGACTCAGCACACCTCCGACCTCAACGCCGAAAGGGCGTTCCAGAAGATGAGGGGGCGCTATCGAAGCTGGGAAGAGGTGATGGCCGCCAGGCCGGAAGAGCTGGCGGAAGTCATTCGTACCGGCGGGCTGGCGAACCAGAAGTCGGTTCGAATCCAGCAAATTCTCTTTGAAATTCGCGCGAAGGCGGGCGGTTTCGACCTCCGGTTCCTGGGGTTGATGCCTTTGCCGAAGGCCAAGGCGTGGCTGACCGCACTGCCCGGAGTCGGACCCAAGACCGCGGCGGTGACCCTTGCCTTCTCGCTCGGCATGCCCGCAATGCCTGTTGACACCCACATCTACCGTGTGGCGGGGCGGCTCGGCCTGATCAGAAAGAAGACATCCGTCGACGACGCGCACGACGTCCTTGAACGGATGGTTCCGCCCGGTGACGTCTTCCGCTTCCACGTTCTGTTGATTCAGCATGGCCGCAAGACCTGCCGGGCGCGGTCGCCGTTGTGCGGATCCTGCGCGCTGAGTGCGCGCTGCCCCGCCCGCAGGTCATTCAAGTCGTAACTCTGGTCGGCGAGTCCACCGTAGTAAGATTTTCGTTTCGGACCCCCGCCACAGCGAGCGGAGCACTCCAGGAGTTTGGCCGTGTTGAAAGTCGGCATCATCAACGTCACCGGGTACGCAGGGATGGAGCTGGCGAGAATCCTCCACCGTCACCCGGAGGCGCGCCTGACTACGGTGACCGGTCGCTCCCTGGCGGGTCAGAAGCTGGGCGATGCCTTTCCGCACCTGCGCTCGCTCGATCTGACTATTACTCCGGAAATCGACGGTTCGGTCGATGTCGTGTTCTCAGCGCTCCCGCACGCGGCCAGCGCTGAGGCGCTCGGCCCCCTGGTCAAGGGCGGGGTCAAGGCGGTTGACATCAGCGCCGACTTCCGGCTCAAGAGCGTCACCGACTTCGAATCCTGGTACAAGGTCAAACATCCGCACCCGGAGTTGATCGAAGAGGCCGTGTTCGGCATCACCGAGCTGCATAAAGACAAGATCGCAAAGACCCGGCTCGTGGCCAATCCGGGCTGCTTTCCAATGGGAGCGATTCTGGGGCTCGCCCCGGTGGTCAAGGCCGGGTGGGTTGAGCCGGCGGTGATCGTCGATTCCAAGACCGGGATTTCCGGCGCCGGGCGAACCTCTGACGCCGCCTACGGCTTCTCGGAGTTGAACGACAACTCCTCCGCCTACGGCCTTGGCGGGCACCGTCATGAGCCGGAGATGACACAGGAGCTGAGTGCCCTGGCCCCGCGCGGCGAAGTCTCAGTCACATTCGTACCCCACCTGGTCCCGATGACGCGTGGAATCCTGGGCACCTGCTACGCGACGTTGACCGGGTCGCACTCCCAGCAGGAGGTTGTTGGGCTGTTCCGGGAGTTCTACCGGGATGCCCCGTTCGTGTCGATCGCCGGTAAATCACCGTCCACTAAACAGACATGGGGCAGTAACGATTGCCTGATCTACCCCACGGTCAACGAACGCAAGAAGCGGCTGGTCGTGGTCACTGCGCTCGACAACCTGGTCAAGGGTGCGGCAGGGTCGGGCGTGCAGAACATGAACGTAATGATGGGCTTGCCAGAGACGATGGGCCTCGAACAGCTGGCAATCTACCCGTAGGGCTCATGCGCGCCGGCCGGTTCCGATAAGTGGCCTGATAAGCTGGGAGCCTGCCCGCCCGCAGCGTGCGCCCCGGTGGTGTAGCGGCCTAGCACGTCACCCTTTCAAGGTGAAGATCACGGGTTCGAATCCCGTCCGGGGTACCACTCCAGCTTCCCGCCCGACGCCAGAAAATGGCCCGGCTAGCCGCCGATCTGGTACATCTCGATCTTGCGTCGCCCGCGCTTGCCGGTGCCTGAACCCGAGATACCGGCCCGTTCCTCCGAATACCGGTCGCGACGCTTTGACCAGACCCCTCGGATGATCGACCGGAGCTCGTCATCGGACGCCCCCGTCCTTAGCGGCGCCCGCAGGTCCTTGCCTCCCGCGGCGAAGAGGCAGGTAACGAGACGCCCATCAGTAGACAGGCGCGCGCGCGTGCAGTCGCCACAGAACGGTTTCGAGACTGATGCGATGACGCCGATCTCACCCTTGCCATCTGCATAGCGGTACCTGAGCGCGGTCTCGCCCCGGTAGGCGGGCGTCACTGCCTCGAGCGGGAAGACGCTCCCGATCCGCGCCACGATCTCCTCGGCCGTCACGACCTGCTTCATGTCCCAGCGGTTCAGCGTGCCAACGTCCATGAACTCGATGAATCGCACGATATGACCTGTGCCCCTGAAGTGCGCGGCCAGGTCGGGGATGGTGTGGTCGTTGACCCCCCGCTGGACGACGCAATTGATCTTGATCGGACTGAGCCCGGCCTTCTCTGCCGCGGCGATACCGTCCAGGACAGGCCGTGTCCCAAAGTTCCTGCCGTTCATCTTCTTGAAGGTCTCTTCGTCCAGGCTGTCCAGGCTCACGGTGATCCGCTGCAAGCCCGCCTTCTTCAAGGCATCAGCCATCCTGGCGAGCAGATACCCATTGGTGGTCAGGGTCAGATCTTCGACCCCTTCGATCCCCGACAACATCTCAATGAGCGTCGGCAGTTCGGCCCGGATCGTCGGTTCCCCGCCAGTAAGTCGAAGCTTGACGACCCCGAGGCTCGCGAAGATCCCGGCCAACCGGGCGATCTCCTCGAAACTGAGGATCTGATCTTTGGGGAGGAACTGGTAGCGCTCGCCGTAGATCTCGGCCGGCATGCAGTACGGGCAACGGAAGTTACAGCGGTCGGTTACCGAGATCCGGAGGTCGCGGAGCGGCCGTCCGAAGACGTCGTCGATTGTGGAAGGCGCGGCGACAGCCATGTTCGTATTGTATCGGCGACCGTGTACCGGGGACGGGGTGCCTGATGTGGCCCCGCTACTTCAGCAGCGACTGCAAGTAGGGCAGTGCAGCCCGGGCGGCCATGCCGCGGTGGCTGATCCGGTCCTTCTCTTCGCCAGTCAGTTCCGCCATCGTCTTGCTGAGTTCCGGAATCAGGAAGATCGGGTCGTAGCCGAAGCCGCCCTCGCCGCGCGGCCTGCGGATGATGCGACCCTCGCAGACGCCCTCGAAGGTGCGGCAGTCGCCACCCGGCCGGGCCACGGCCAGGATCGCGCGGTAGCGCGCGGTTCGGTGGGGGTCGGAGACGTGGTCGACCAGCTCGAGCAGCCGGCCGGTCCGCTGCTCATCTGTCTGGCCTGGTCCCGTGAACACCGCCGATTGAACGCCGGGCGCGCCGTCGAGCGCATCAACCTCGATGCCTGAGTCATCGGCGATCGTCGTGATGCCCGAAGCGCGGGCGTACGACGTTGCCTTCACAGACGCGTTCTCCTCATAGGTTGTGCCGGTCTCGGCGACCGTGACTGTCACCCCGACCTGGTCCAACGAGAACAGGTCGGCAGGCAGAGCCGAGAGAAGCCTCCGGAACTCACGGATCTTGCCCTTGTTGTGGGTCGCGATGACCAGCCTGTGGTGCTTCAAGGTAGTCGACGTGTTGGTCTATCTGCTCAGGTTGCGCCTGTCGAAACGGTGATGTTATGCTTCAAATTCGGATTGTTACAGATTGCACTAATGGTGCGCGCCTTTGCTGGCGCGCGTGCTTGTTAAGGGTTAGCCGGGCACTCCACAGAGCACCGCCTCCGGCAGCGCGGTAGCACAGCTGGGCACAGTAATGCCAATGCGCAATTTGAAACGCGTTCGTCCGTTACTGCTACTTGCCATATTCGGCGCCGTCATGACGGCGCTCGCGGCGTGCACCCCGCACCATGGCCAGTCGACGTTTGGCCCAGCCGGTCCGATCGCCGAACGGCAAAAGGACCTCTTCGTCCTTATCTTCTGGGTCGCCATGGCGGTGCTGGTCGTCGTTGAAGCGGTGATCATCGTCCTGACTTTGAAGTTCCGTCGCCGCGCCTCTACCACCGGAGTGCCCGAGCAGACACACGGTAACCAGCGGCTGGAAATCGCGTGGACGATCGCCCCGGCGCTCATCCTCGCCGTGATCGCCATCCCGACGGTCAGCATGATCTTCAGCCTCGACAGGGAGGCCACGTCGGCAGCCGGTAACCTCGAAGTGGTCGTGACCGGCCACCAGTGGTGGTGGGAGGTCCAGTACACCGGTGAGGACGTGGTTAGCGCCAACGAGGTCCACATCCCGGTCGGAGTCCCGGTCCGGGTAGTCCTCGAGTCCGATGATGTCATCCACAGCTTCTGGGTCCCCAAGCTTGCGGGCAAGGTCGACCTGATCCCAACCCGGACCAATCAGCTCGTGATGGAGGCGTCCGAACCAGGGGTATTTTTCGGCCAGTGCGCCGAGTTCTGTGGCGAAGCGCACGCCCTGATGCGCTTCCGGGTCGTTGCTCACCAGCCCGACGACTTCCGGGCCTGGCTCGACGGCATGCGGCGGCCCGCGCTGGCGCCTGAGCCGGGCAGCCTGGCCGCGACCGGGCAGGGCATTTTCGCCGGTAACTGCAGCATGTGCCACTCAGCCAGCACTGCCGATGCTCGTTCGGCGCGCGCCGAACGTTCCGTTCAGCATACGCGCCAGGCGGCGTTTCTCGCAGATCCCAAGGGGACCCGGATCATCTCTGCGCCCAACCTGACCCACCTCGCGACGCGCCTCACGCTGGGCGCAGGGCTGGTTGACTTCAATGAGGCAGAGTTGACGGCCTGGATAAAGGATCCCGGCAGCGTCAAGCCAGGCAACCGGATGGAGGCCCTTGCGCAGGTTTATCGGGCCGGCGGACTGTCAGATGACCAGATCAAGGCGGTCGTCGCCTACCTGATGACCTTGAAGCCGGCGCCCCCGGGCGAGAGCAGCCTGCCGCCCGCGCCATCCGCTGACCCGGTTGCGAGGGGCAAACAGATCTTCGCGTCCGCCGGCTGTTCCGGGTGCCACTCGACAGGCTCGGACGCGATCCTTGGTCCGGGTCTGGGTGGGATCGCCCAGCGCGCCGCCAACCGCAAGTCTGGCATGAGCGCCAGTGATTACTTACACGAATCGATCGTTAACCCCACGGCATACATCGTTCAGGGCTTCTCCCCCGTTATGCCTGGCAACTTTGGTCAGACACTGACCGCAGCCGACATCGACGCACTTGTCGCTTACCTGGAGACCCTGCCTTGATCCGGACCGCGAGAGGCGCGAAATGACATCTACAGCGGTTAAGTTCCCGACATTCATTGCACGGCCGCGCGCCGAGCACGGCCTGTGGAGCTGGATCACCACCATAGACCACAAGCGCATAGGCACCCTGTACGGGGTGACCGCCTTTGTCTTCTTCCTCATCGGCGGCGTCGAAGCGCTGATCATGCGTACGCAGTTGATGAGTCCCGAGAACGACTTCGTCTCTCCGGAGGTCTACAACCAGCTGTTCACGATGCACGGCACCACGATGGTGTTCCTCGTGATCATGCCGTTGTCGGCCGCCTTCTTTAACTGGTTAATACCGCTGCAAATCGGCGCCCGCGACGTCGCATTCCCCCGTTTGAACGCGTTCAGCTACTGGCTCTTCCTGTTTGGCGGCATCCTTCTCAACGTCGGCTGGCTGACCGGAGAGGCGCCCAACGCCGGCTGGTTCAGCTATGCCAACCTGACCGAAAAGCCGTACTCAATCGGGCACGGGGTGACCTACTGGATCCTGGGCCTGCAGGTGCTCGGGGTGGCCTCCCTCGCAGCTTCGTTCAACTTCATCATCACGATCGTTAACCTGCGCGCCCCGGGCATGAGCTTCATGAAGCTCCCCGTGTTCGTCTGGATGACTCTGGTCGTTGGTGTGCTGATCATCTTCGCCTTCCCGATCATCACGGTCGCGCTGATCCAGATTCAGTTTGACCGCCTGTACGGCCTCAACTTCTTCAGGCCGGAGGCTGGTGGCGACCCTGTCATGTGGCAGCACATGTTCTGGCTGTTCGGGCACCCCGAGGTCTACATCCTGATCCTGCCGGCGATGGGCATCGTTTCCGAAGTATTGCCCACGTTTTCGCGCAAGCCGCTCTTCGGTTATCCGTTCGTGGTGTTTGCCGGCGTGTCGATCGCGTTCATGGGCTTCTTCGTCTGGAGCCACCACATGTTCACGGTCGGCCTGGGCCCTGCCGCCACCGCAGCATTCTCCCTGTCGACCATGGCGATTGCGGTGCCGACCGGCATCAAGATCTTCAACTGGGTCGGCACGATGTATAAGGGGCATCTGCGCCTTAACACGGCGATGCTGTTCGCGATCGGCTTCGTGACGATGTTCGTGGTCGGAGGCATGAGCGGGGTCACCCACGCGTCGCCTCCTACCGACGCCCAGCAGCAGGACACGTACTACATAGTCGCCCACTTCCACTACGTCTTGTTCGGTGGATCGATGCTGGGCCTCTTCTCGGGCGCCTACTACTGGTGGCCTAAGTTCACCGGTCGTTTCCTGAACGAGAAGATCGGCCAGGTCCACTTCTGGCTGATGCTGGTCGGGTTCAACCTGACCTTCTTCCCGATGCACTGGCTTGGCCTGGATGGCATGCCACGGCGCATCTTTACGTATGCCACGGGCATGGGCTGGGATTCGTCGAACTACTGGGCGACGATCGGTTCTTACCTGATCGCCGTCGCGGTGCTGGTGTTCATCTTCAACGTCTTCTACTCACGCAAGCGCGGGGCGGTCGCCGGCGCCGACCCCTGGGACGGCCGCACGCTTGAGTGGACGATCCCGTCGCCGCCGCCCGAGTACAACTTCAAAGTGATCCCTCACGTCAAGTACCGCGACGATTTCTGGTACACGAAGCACCCGGAACTGGTCGCCGAAATGGAAGGGCATGGCGGTCACGGCTCTGCCGGTCACAAGACGATCTCGGGCGCCGCGGACATGCCACCCGGAATCACCGGCGAGCACGGGGATACTGGCGGCCACGGCGTTCACATGCCCGACAAGTCGTACTACCCGATCCTGGTGGCGGCCGGGCTGACCTTCGGGGTCGGGACGCTCTTGATCCAGGAGCCGGTGATCCTCCGTTGGATCCTGCCGGCCATCGGTTTCACATTCGCGTTCGTCTCAGGGCTGGGCTGGGCATTCGAGCCCGTCAACGAACCGGCCGCGGCAAATGACGGCCACTGAGCCGGGAAGGATATAGCTAGTTGGCGCAAGCACCAGCTGCCACGTACCCGCACGGGCAGGCTAACCTGCCGGCGGAGAGCCACGCCTCCGGTCACGCGGAAAACACGAGCACCGGGCTCGGCCACCGCAAGCTGCTCATGTGGACCTTCCTCGGGTCCGAGTGCATGTTCTTTGGCTCGCTGATCGCGACCTATCTCGTTTATCGTAATCAGAACCTGAACGGACCTTACCCGAGCGAAATCATCGACGTGCCGATCACGTCCTTGAGTACCTTCGTCCTGCTCATGAGTTCGCTCGCGATGGTCCTGGCGCTCAATGGCATCCAGCGCAACAAGCCCAGGCTGGGGCGGTTCTGGACCCTCATGACGGCGGCCCTGGGATCGGTCTTCCTCTTCTTCCAGGTTTTCGAATTCCATGAGTTTGCGATCCACGGCCTGACGCCCCGCACAAACCTCTTCGGCACGACCTTCTTCACGCTGACCGGGTTCCACGGCGCTCACGTGACGCTTGGCGTGGTCCTCCTCCTGATCATGGCCTTCGTCTTCTCCCGGAGTGGCCGTGAAAAGCTGGGCCTCGTCCTGGCGGTCAGCGGGTTCTATGCCGTCGGGGTCGCCCTGCTTGCCCATTTCTTCAAGATAATCCCGCCCATCGTGGGCGCTCCCGCTTTCGTCATCACAGCGCTGGGGCTCGCGGCCATGGCTGGCGGCGGCTACCTGCTGGCCAAGCCCGCCGCGGTGCGGAACGTGAAAGCGGTGTCAGAGAACCTCGAGATCACCGGCCTCTACTGGCACTTCGTCGACATCGTCTGGATCGTGATCTTCACGGTCGTCTACTTGATATCAGCTAACGACGGCCTCGGGCTCGCACAGGGCCTGGGCCATTAGGACGCGGGGAGAGCGAATGGCAAAGACTGGCAAATCTCAGGACAAGCCAGGGATGCTGGGAAGCCTCTTCTGGCAGAGCTCCGACCGCTATTTCCAGTTGCCCAAGACGTACGCCGAAGCGGAGTCGCCGGCTCGAAAGTATGAGAACCCGTTCGGCCGCCTCGTCGACCGGATGAGCCGAATGTGGGTCCGGTTGTCCAGCGGCGACCGGCACCCCACCGCGGGCTTCTACGTGATCGTGGGTGTGGTACTCACGGTGATCACGGCGATCGAGGTGTGGGCGTTCACATGGCCGTTCGGGAAGGCCGTGATCAACCCGATCCTGCTTGCCCTCTCCGCAGTTAAGTTCGTCATGGTCATCGGTTTCTTCATGCACCTGCGGTTCGAGCACCCGTTGTTCACGCGGGTCTTCGCCGCCGGCCTGATCCTCGCGATAGCGATCTCTCTCTCGTTGCTCGCGTTGTTCTTCAAGCTAAACGGCTAGGAGATCGACCGCCCGTTCACTTTCCTGGATGGCCAAGACCTTCGAAGCAGGAAGCCAGTCCTAACTTCCGGCGCTGTCATAGCTGTTCATGTCTGAAATTGTAGACAGGACGAGTCTTGGCAGACCTGGTGGGAACTCCGACAGCCGAGAACAGGCCGCGCGGTCTGCATGATGAAAATCAGATACAGACAGACGGAACGAGCCTGCCTGTCTAACTTGACGGAAGTGCTGGCTAGCCGGCCACCTGCTTCATGAAGTAGGCGTTCGGCCGGTCGAGGAGCCGCGACAGCAACTCCGGCGACAGGTCCTTCATGTATATGACGGTCGCCCAGGCCTCGGTCAGGCCATCCTGGATGTTCCGAATCGACTGCGGACGGTTCCCGGAAGCCAGGAGGATGCGAAAGATCGCCTCCGAAAGCGGTGTTGCCGCTCCGATGTAGTCCGGCTTGCCCTTGCAGTCGGTAGCGATGATCTTCAGCAAATCCTTGAGTTGATCGCCACCGGAACCGCCGGCACGTGCGGATGCATCTGCGCAGATACGGGACCTGACGAAGTAGGCTGCCGACTTGCCTGACGCTTCCATCGCGTCAAAGTCGACCGCATATCGCAGTTCGTCGGGCCGGGCATCCGACCTGGTGTTTCTCTGGACTTTGGGATCCGCTCTACGCTTGGCCATAAATTCCCGCCGTGCCTAAAAAAATTCTTCGGGCCAGTCTAGCATCTGAACCTGAGTTGACTCCCCGGCTGAGACCTGGCCGCGGTCCTCCGGGCAGATGGCCAGTCCGTTAGCTGAGGCCACCGAGGAGAGGATGTTCGACCCCTGGTCCCCCGTCAGTCGCGCGTGGTAGGCGCCGTCCGGTGCGCGGCTCACCGTGACGCGTGCATAGACCCGCCGGCCGTCGTGATTGACGATTGCGTCGTCCATGACCGCGATGATCGTCGGCTTCTCAATGTTCGACTTGCCCATCATCAGGTGAATCGCGGGCCGGGCAAATTGCTCGAAGGCCACGACCGCGCTCACCGGGTTTCCGGGGAGTCCGAGCAGAGGAACGGCGCGCTTGTCAGGGCCCCTGAGTGCCCCGAACGCGAGCGGCTTCGCGGGCCGCATCCTTACCGACCAGAGCGCGATCTGGCCTCGCTCGGCCAGGACGTCCTTCACGACATCGTAGTCGCCCTTCGACACACCGGCAGACGTAATCACCAGGTCGCAGTCAAGGACCCCGTCGAGCGCGGCGTTTAGCGACTCGATCGTGTCCCGCGCGATGCCCACGACCTTTGGGATGCCCCCGTACCTCTTCACGAGAGCAGCAACGGTGAAGCTGTTGCTGTTGTAGATCTTTCCGGGGGCGATCGGTTCGCCGGGCTCAAGGATCTCGTCACCGGTGGCGACGATGCCTACCGTGGGACGCCTGATCACGTCCAGCGACTTGCGGCCGAGCGACGCCGCAAGGCCGATCTCGCCGGGCCGTAGAAGGACGCCGCGTCGCAGGACGACCGAGCCCTTCCTTACGTCAGTACCAGCAGGTCGCAGGTTGCGGCCCTGGGCGGTGGGGTGCCGAACCCCGATGCGATCCTGGCCCGCCCGGGTACGGCGACGCTCGTCCTCGTCGGTGTCCTCGAATGGGACGACGGCTTCGGTGCCAGGCGGGATCGGGGCACCTGTCATGATCCGCACGGCGCATCCGGGCTCGACCCGGACATCCGGTACCTCGCCCGCCGCCACCTTGCCGATTACCCGCAACTCGATCGGGGACTGGGGCCCCGCCCTGGCGACGTCCCGCGCCACGACCGCATAGCCGTCCATGGCGGAATTGGCGAACGGCGGTATGTCGAACCCTGCGACCACGTCCTGGCCGAGCACCTGCCCGAGGCATTCGAGAAGCGGCCTGGACTCCGACTCGAGGACCGCGAAGCAGGCGAGGATCCGGGCCCGCGCATCTTCGACGCTCAACATCTCAGCGCCGTAGTGCCGGTGGCGCGGCCTGTCCTCGTGCTGGTGTGTCAAGGTCTGGCCACCCCTGGCGCTCTCATCCGGGATCACGCCCTCGACCGGGCGTCGAACTCCTTTTGCAAACCCTTCAAGATGCCATCGTGAGCGCGATCGATCTCCTCCGAGGTCAGCGTGCGCTCGGGGGACTGGTAGACCATGCGCAGGCCGATCGCCCTGGTCCCTTCCGGCAGGCCTTTGCCTCGATAGACGTCGAATACAGTCACGTCGACGACCAACTTTGATCGGCTGGCGATCTCTAGCAGCCGCGCGGCCGGAACTTTGGCGTCGACCACCACGGACAGGTCGCGCACCGATTCGGGGAATCGTCCGAACGGCTGGTACTGGACGTGTGGTGGTGCTCCGGACCCCGCCAGTGACGCCAACGTCGTCAGGTCGATCTCAAATAACGCGACCGGCGTGACTTCGCCATCAAACGCCGCCACGGTAGAGCGGGCAACCTCGCCGACGAAGCCGATCCGCTTCTTGCCGACCGCGATCGCTGCGCAGCGGCCGCTGGCAAAGGCAGGCTCGTCCACAGCCACGAAGGCGGGTGTCAGGTCCAGCCGCTCGAACAGGCTTTCGACGACTCCCCGGGCTTCGTAGAAACCAAACTGAGCGCCTTCGCCCGACCAGTGCGGGGGATTAGCGGGCCCGGCGAGGACGCCGGCGCACATGTCCCGCTCGTCGGGCAGACCCTCTCCGCCGTCGAAGTACACCCTGGCGCACTCGAACATTGCCACCGGCCCTCGCCAGGTCCTGGTATTGCGCATGCCCACCCGCAGGACCGCCTCACGGAGCGTGGTCCTCAGAACGGCGTGGTCGGCCGACATGGGGTTCGCCAGGCGAAGTGGCCTGGGGCTCGCCGGGGCGCCGGCCGAGGCCAGGGACTCTTCCGTGCTGAGGGGGTAGGTAACGATCTCCTGCATGCCTTCGGCGACCAGCGCGTCCCGCAAACGTTCCCGAAGATCGCGGGCCGGGTTCGGTTCCCAGCGAGGCGGCACACCGGAGATCGCGGTGGTCGGGATCGACTCATAGCCGATCACCCTGGCCAGCTCCTCGGCCACGTCCTCGGCCAACGTGATGTCGGCGCGCCAGTAAGGGGGGGTGACCCGCCACCCGCCCTGGTACGGGCCCAGCTCACAGCCGAGACTCTGCAGGGTCGCCAGGATCTGTGCCTCGGGAAAGGTGATACCGAGTACCTGCGTGAGACGAGCAGCGGTAACAGGCACGGTCGGGTCATGGGCGCGGCGATTCGGCCACTCGTCGATCACTCCGGCCGCTACCTCGCCGCCACAAATTTCTTTGATCAGTCTTGTCGCACGGCGCAGTGCGACTTCCGCGAGCTCAGGGCGCAACCCCTTCTCGAATCTGAGGGTGGCTTCGGTCTTGATACCCAGCGCTGCCTGGGTACGCCGGTTGTTGCTCGCAGCGAAGGTCGCCGATTCCAGCAAGATGTCGGTCGTCGACTCGTGGATCCCGGAGCGAAGGCCTCCGATCACGCCTGCGATGCCCAGCGGCCGTTCGGCGTCGGCAATTACCTGGATGTCGGGCGTGAGCGTCCGCTCGATTCCGTCGAGCGTGGTCAGCTTCTCGCCGGCCTGTGCGCGCCGCACGATCACCGTGTTGCCACGCACCTCCCCCAGGTTGAAGGCATGGAGTGGCTGCCCGAACTCGAACATCACGTAGTTGGTGATATCGACCACGTTATTGATCGCGTGCTGCCCGATGAGCTTGAGGCGCTGAACGAGCCAGTCCGGGGACGGGCCCACCTTGACCCCGGTTATGACGGTCGCCGTGTACCGGGCGCACAGATCTGTCGCCTCGATCCGGACGGTTGCGCGGGACGTGACCGGCGTCCGGGCCTGCTGGTAGGTCACATCGGGCGGCGTCGCCCTGGAGCCGGTCAGTGCGGCCAGCTCGCGTGCGACCCCGAGGATCCCGAGGCAGTCGGGGCGATTAGGCGTCACCTTGATATTCAGGACCGTGTCGCCGAGTACATCGGCCAGTGGCCGCCCGGTAGGCGACGACGGATCCAGCACCAGGATCCCCTCGTGCTGGCCCGATAGCCCCAGCTCTCGCTCTGAGCAAACCATGCCCTGGGAGACGACGCCCCGAATTTTGGCCGGCTTGAGGGTTGTCGGCTTGCCAGTATGTCCGTCGATCAGGTTCGCTCCGACAGCCGCGTATGCGATCTTCTGGCCTTCGGCGACATTGGGAGCGCCGCACACGACTTCGACCTCTTCACGGCCGGTGTCGACCGTCACGAGACGCAGGCGATCGGCGTTCGGATGAGGATTCACGGCCTTGACCAGCCCGACGACGACCTGCTCCCACGTGCCGCCGGTGCGCTCGACCGATTCGACCTCCAGCCCGGCCATCGTCAGCCGGTGGGCGACATCTTCGACGGTGGCGTCGATGTGCACGTACTCGCGAAGCCAGGAAAGGGGTACCAGCATCGTCAGAACTGGCTCAAGAAACGGAGATCGTTGGCCGCGAACTGCCGGATGTCGTCGATGCCGTGCCGTAGCATCGCAATTCGCTCGACGCCCATGCCGAAGGCGAAACCGGTGTAGCGCTCCGGGTCGTAGCCGACTCCAGACAGGACGCGCGGGTGGACCATCCCGGCGCCCATGATCTCGAGCCAGCGGCCTTTCCAGTCGATCGCCATGTCGACGCCCGGCTCGACGAACGGGAAGTAGTCGCAGCGGAACCTGACCTTGCGATCGGCGCCGAAGATCCGCCGGGCAAATTCGAGGAGCGTGCCTTTCAGATCAGCGAACGTTATGCCCTCGGCCACGGCCAGGCCTTCCACCTGGTGGAAGTGCCACTCGTGCGTTGCATCGGTGGCTTCATACCGGTAGCAGCGGCCCGGGACGACCACCCTCACCGGCGGTTTCTGGCGCTCCATGATGCGCGCCTGCATCGGGGAGGTGTGCGTTCGCATGAGCATCCGTCGCCTGCCATCGGCGTCCGCACGATCGACCCACAGCGTGTCCCACATGTCGCGTGCCGGATGGTCCTCGGGGATGTTCAGCGCCGAGAAGTTGTAGTGGTCGTATTCGACCTCCGGACCTTCGACCACCTGGAAGCCCATGCTCGAAAAAGCCGACGTGATATCGCGAATCGTCCGGGTGGTCGGGTGGAGCCTCCCTTGCAGGCTGCGCCGGCCTGGCAGGGTGACGTCGAGCGCCTCGACCGATCCTTTCGCAGGGCCACCCAGTTCCTCGACGCGGCGGGCCAGGGCGGCTTCGAGCTCATCCTTCAGCGCGTTGGCGGCGGCGCCGAAATCACGGCGCTCGTCCGCCGGGCGCTCGGCGATACCGCGCAGTGCCAGCGTAAGTTCGCCCTTGCGGCCCAGGTAGCGGGCCAGCCAGCCGTCGATGTCGGCAGCCGTGCAGGCCCCGAGCGCGCGCAGGGCCTCGGCACGTAGCTCCGCGAGCGGGACGTCGATTTTCGGGTTGCCCATCAGGCGAGTGTGGTCCAGATTCAGATTCAGCTCTGACGAAGCGCCAATTATATCCACCTTCGCAGGCACCTGGCCTGCCATGTAGCCAGCTTCACCCGGCGCCGCCCGCTACTGCGCAACGAAAGTCGCCGAACGGTCGTTCACCTGGACCGTGACCGAAGCCCCCTTCTGGTAGTCGTTTCCATTACCGATCGCGATCGAGTGGAGTTCGGTACGGTAAACCTGCGCGCACGCCATCGGCGCCGACGGTACCCGGTTTCGGAGGTCGATCCTCACCGTGTTCCCGTCCCGGTGGACCTGCCAGGAATCGAACTCGTGGCATGAGTCCGGCAACCCGGAGGTCACCGCGACTCGGTACTGCACTGGGAACGACTCCAGGATCTGAACATCCACACCCTCGATAGGCGCCGGCACGAAGCGGTAGTCGCCCACGGCGGTGCCTTTCTGGCCGCCAACCAACCTGACCGCCTTGTCGTTCACGGCGACCGTGTAATGGGTCCCCTCGACAAACTCACCCGGCAGCGGGATGTCTTTCCTGACGATCCCGTAGATCATCGTGCACATCACGTCGGGATCGGCGGGCGCAAGGTTCATGACCGTGATCTCAATTCGATCTCCGGAACGATCGACCCTGTAATCGCCGAAACTGATGCAGCCGTTGGGCAGCCCCGACTTCACGCGCGCCGCGTAGGTGAGCGGCGCGGTCCCGGTCCTGTCGATCGTGATGCCGTCGATCGGCGCGGTGACGCGCTTCACTGCAGCTGCCATTGGGGTGGCGACGGCGGTCGGCGCCGGCGTCAGGTTGGCGTTTGTACCTCGCGCGCATGCGAGCGCAAGCAGCGTGATCGTGGCGGCGCTCGCCGCAAGCAGGCGCATCCCTGTGGTGCCCATTTCAGTCCTCACTCTTCTTGCCGAAGGCATCATCTGCCCGCGCGCTGGATGGCTGTTACGAACTATTGACGTGGGCCAGCGCAGGTTTGTTCCATCCCCCCTGATATACTGGTCAGGTTGATAGCTGAAGGCTATGAACGGGAAAAGTAAGCCAGATCACGAGGGTTAGAGAGCCGGGGGTGGTGAAATCCCGGCACCTACGGATCTTGCCGAATGGTCCCGGGAGCCGCCTGGCAAAAGGTAGTCCCGAGTAGTCAGCGCCGGATTGGGCACCGTTATCAGAGCCCAGGGCCTTCCAGGTTTCTGGAGCGTCCGTCAAGAGATGTCCCCCGATGCGTCGAGGGATAACAAGGGTGGCACCGCGAGAACCTCGCCCCTGATGGGCGAGGCTTTTTTTTGCTCGTTTTTCGTGGAGGCGTCCCTTGGCAGCAGCAGCGCAGACGAAGAAGCGCATCCTGACCGGCATCCGTCCGACCGGCGCACTGCACGTCGGCCACTACGTCGGAGCGCTCGAGAACTGGCTCCGGCTGCAGGACCAGTACGAGTGCTACTTCCTGATCGCCGACTACCAGGCACTGGGCGATCACTTCCACGACATTGACCTGATTCGCAAGTCGGTGACCGACGTGGCGCTCGACTGGCTCGCGGTGGGCCTGGATCCGCAGCGGTCTTCGTTCGTCATCCAGAGCTACGTGCCGGAACACGCAGAGCTGACGATGCTGCTGAGCTTCATCACGCCCCTCGGAATGCTGGAGCGCAACCCGACATTGAAGTCGGAGATCGACTCGTTGCCGGTTGAACGACGCAGCGTCGGATTCTTCAACTACCCGATGAGCCAGGTCGCCGACATTCTCTTGCCACGTGCGCACCTTGTGCCCGTGGGCGACGACCAGGCCCCGCACGTCGAGATGACCCGCGAGGTTGCCCGCAAGTTCAACCGCATGTTCCGCGAGGTCTTCCCGGACCCTGGGACGTTAATCGGGCGTGTACCAAGGCTGCGTGGGACCGACGGCGCGCCCAAGATGAGCAAGAGCAGGGGGAACGTGATCGAGCTGGGCGACGACGCCGCGACCGTGAAGCGGAAGGTCATGTCCATGTACACGGATCCAACGCGCCTCAAGCCAACCGACCCGGGGCACGTCGAAGGAAATCCAGTATTCGACTATCACGACGCCTTCAACCCGAACAAGGCGCAGGTGGACGAGTTCAAGGCTCGCTACCGGGCTGGCACGGTCGGCGACGTCGAGGTCAAGCGTGCGCTGGTCGAGGCCTTGAACCAGTTCCTCGACCCGATTCGTGAACGTCGTGCGGCATTCCAGGCCAGGCCGAAGCTGGTCGAAGAAGCGTTGATGGAAGGCACGCGGCGCGCCCGGCTACTGGCAGCGGAAACGATGCGCGAGACGCGTGCTGCCATGCGAATCGACACCTACACAAGCACATGGAATTAACGCGGTTGACTTCGACACCGGCGGTGGTAGCGCTGCTGGAGCGCCAGCCGGACCGCGCAGGCATCAGCCCGTTCGAATCCTGGTCCTGGCCCGGGGCGCGCCGCGCGTGGCTTACGCGCGTCCGCGCCTGGCCCGGCTGGCGACACCTGGACGAGGACTAACGAGGATTCGATGTACACCCCAGATTTCAAGACCTTCGAGGCGGTAGCTAAGAAGTTCAACCTGATACCGGTCTACCGCACGATCTCGGCAGACCTGGAGACTCCGGTCTCGGCCTACCTGAAGACGGCGCGCGGCCCGTACTCCTTCCTGCTCGAATCGGTAGAGGGCGGCGAACAGGTCGCACGCTTCAGCTTCATCGGGACCGAACCTGCCGAGGTGCTTCGGACCGGCCGCGGCGAGCCCGACGGGGCGGTCGATCCGCTCGAGCTGCTCCGGAAGAAGATGGGGCGCTTCAAGTACGGCCGCGTGCCTGGACTGCCGACGCTGTTTCACGGCGGCGCGGTCGGGTTCCTTTCCTACGACGCCGTTCGACACTTCGAGACACGCGTGCCAGAGCTGCGCGGGGAAGGCGTGGGCGTGCCCGAGGCCGTCTTCCTGATGACCGACGGCTTGCTGGTGTTCGACCACGTGAAACACAGCATCTCAGTGGTGGCCCATGCAAGCGTCGATGGGAACCCGCGCCAGGCGTACGACGGGGCGATCCGGCGGGTCGAGGCCCTGATAGAGCGCCTGGATGGACCGCTGCCCGATAACGCTCGCAGGCGTCCCGATCCGAGGCGCGTCCAGGCGGTATCGGCGCTGGGCGGGACAGACTACACAGCTTACCCACGCACCGTGGCGTCGGGTTTCGAGTCGACCAGGCCGAACATGACCCGGAAGGCCTACCAGGCAATGATCGACGCGGGCAAACGAGCGATCTTCGAAGGCGAAGTCATCCAGGTGGTGCTTTCGCAACGGCTCGAGCGCCCGACCTTTGTCGGTCCATTCGATATCTACCGCTCGCTCAGGACGGTCAACCCGTCGCCTTACATGTTCTTCTTCGAGCTCGACGGGTTCCAGATCATCGGCGCATCGCCGGAACTGCTCGTGAAGGCGGTTGACGGCGAGGTTGCGGTGCATCCCATCGCCGGTACGCGGCCGCGCGGGGTCACCCCGGAAGAAGACCAGCGCCTGGAAACCGAGTTGCGCAACGACGAGAAGGAGCGGGCTGAGCACGTCATGCTGCTCGACCTCGGCCGCAACGACATCGGGAGGGTCAGCCTCCCCGGCTCGGTCAAGGTAGTCCAGAAGATGGACGTGGAGAAGTACTCCCACGTGATGCACCTGGTCTCGCATGTGACCGGGAAGCTGCGCCCGGGACTCGACGCTTTCGATGCACTCCGGGCCGGGTTCCCTGCGGGGACGGTCTCAGGTGCCCCCAAGGTACGGGCGATGGAGCTGATCGCCGAGCTGGAGCCCGACCGCCGGGGGCCGTACGCGGGCGGCGTTGGCTTCTTCTCGTACACCGGCAATATGGAGACGGCAATCGCCATCCGCACGATCGTCATGAAGGACGGCGTCGCTCACCTGCAGGCCGGCGGCGGGGTCGTGGCCGACAGCACGCCGGAAGGTGAATACGAGGAGTCCCTTCATAAGATGCGTGCCCCTCTGCGAGCAATCGAAGAGGCCGAACTGGCCGCAGGGCGATAGGGGGCGGTCATGTTGCTGCTTATCGACAACTACGACAGCTTTACGTACAACCTGTATCAGTACCTGAGCGAACTGGGTGCCGAAGTCGAGGTGGTCCGAAACGACCATGCGACGGTCGAGGACCTTGCCCTGATGAAGCCGGAGCGGGTGGTCGTCTCGCCCGGGCCGTCGTCGCCGGAGCATGCCGGCGTGTCGGTCGGCGCGATACGCCACTTCGGCGGCTCGGTGCCGGTCCTCGGCGTGTGCCTGGGCCACCAGTGCATCGGGGTGGCCTACGGCGGAGTCGTCGCAGGGGCGGGCGAGATAAGGCACGGCAAGACTTCGCAAATCAGGCACGACGGCAAGGGCGTGTTCCAGGGCCTGCCCAATCCGTTCAATGCCGTTCGCTACCATTCGCTCGCGATCACGCCCGAATCGGTACCCGCGGACCTCGAAGTAACGGCCCGAACCGACAACGGCGTGATCATGGGCGTGCGGCACCGCAGCTTGAGGGTCGAAGGGGTCCAGTTCCACCCGGAGTCGATCCTCACCGAACCGGGCAAGGCATTGCTCTCCAATTTTCTGAAGATGTAGGGCACGACCATGACGACTACGATCAGAGAGGCGCTGCAGGCAGTGGTCGGCGGTCGAAACCTGACCGCAGATGAAGCCGCCGACGCGATGCGACAACTGATGACGGGCGAGGCAACGCCCGCGCAGGTTGCGGCCTTCCTCACGGCGCTGCGCATGAAGGGTGAAACCGCGGAAGAGATCGCCGGGATGGCGCGCGTCATGCGCGAGAAGTCGCTCCACGTGGCATTCGACGGGCCGGTAGTAGACACGTGCGGGACCGGCGGGGACGGCCGCCACACCTTCAACATCTCGACGACGGCGGCGTTCGTTGTTGCCGGGGCTGGCCTCACAGTGGCCAAACATGGCAACCGGGCGGCGTCGAGCTCCTCGGGGAGCGCCGATGTGCTTGAGAAGCTTGGCGTGAAGATCGCCCTCAGTCCGGAAGGCGTCGCACGTTGCATGCGCGAGACAGGTGTCGGGTTCCTGTTTGCGCAGACTTTTCACCCGGCGATGAAATTCGTCGGACCGGTGCGCCGCGAGATCGGCATCAGGACCGTCTTCAATCTGCTCGGACCGCTGACGAATCCGGCCGGCGCCAGCGCGCAGCTGATTGGCATCGCCGACGAATCACTCGTCGACCGCGTGGCGAAGGCGCTCGCGCTGCTGGGCGCCTCGCATGCCTTCATCGTGCACGGCGCCGACGGCGGCGACGAGATCGCGGTCAGCGGCCAGTCGGCCGTCTGGCAGGTGAAGGGCGGGGAGATCAAGAGGCGCCGCGCCGATCCAGCCGCGTTCGGGCTCCCTGACGGCTCGCCCGAGCACCTCACGGTCAAGAGCGTCGACGAGTCGGTCCGGGTCGTTCGGTCCGTCCTGGCAGGCAAGGGCGGCGGACACAACCACCCACCTGGACAGGAGCGCTCGCAACGGATCGCGGTGGTGATCAACGCGGCTGCCGCGCTGGTCGCCGGCGGTGCCGCGGGCAGCTTCCAGGAGGGCGCCGAACTTGCCATGCGTTCGATAGACTCCGGCGCCGCGGCGGCGAAGCTGGACGCACTGATCGCGTTGAGCCAGGCACTTTCGTGAGCTCCCGGCCGCAGAAGACCGGCACCGTGCTCGACCGCATCATGGCGATCAAGGAGTACGTCGTCGCCCGCCAGAAGGTCGACGTGCCTCTCGAGGAGCTTCGTGCCCGCATCGCCGACATGCCACCCCCCTCGGACTTCAAGTCCGGTCTGCAGCGTGGCGGGGTCGCGCTGATCGCCGAAATGAAGCGGGCTTCACCATCAGGCGGCGAGCTCCAGCTGGACCTCGATCCGGTCCGGCAGGCGGAGATCTACTGCAGAGCGGGCGCGGCCGCGCTCTCGGTGCTGACCGAAGAGAAGCATTTCCTTGGAACGCTGACCGACATGGTTTCGGCCAAGCGCGTCGCCCGGGACTTCGGCGTTCCGGTGCTCCAGAAGGACTTCGTTTTCGATGACTACCAGGTATACGAAGCACGTGCCGCCGGGGCTGACGCGATCCTGCTGATCGTCACGATTCTGGAGCCGGCCCGGGTCAGGGCCCTGCACGACCTCGCGGCCGGTCTCGGGCTGGGGGTGCTCGTGGAGTCGTTCGACGAAGCGGAGCTTGAGGTCGCAATTGGCGCCGGAGCCCCGCTGATCGGCATCAACAACCGGAACCTGCGAACGCTGGTGACCTCTTTAGAAGTGTTCGAGAGGCTTGCTCCCAGGGTGCCGGCAGATCGCCTGCTCATCGCCGAGAGCGGGATGAAGGGCGTCGCCGACGTCGAGCGAATGGCCCGCGCGGGCGCGCGGGCGGTGCTGGTTGGCGAGTCCCTGATGCGTGCCGGGGCCGGAGTGGCCGACCTGGCCCGTCAACTCTCCGCGCTCCCGGTGAACCCGGGCAGACGCGCCGGGCGGACCGGTCGATGACGCGCGTCAAGATCTGTGGCATGCGCGACTGCGACAACGCCATGGTCGCGGCGCGCGCGGGTGCCGACTACCTCGGGTTCGTTTTCGTGGAGGGCGTACGGCGCCAGCTACTCGTGCCGCAGGCCAGGGCGATCATCGAGCGGTTTCGCCACGAATGGTCCCACGCCGGCGCCGGGCCAGGGCCGCGCCTCGTCGGACTGTTCCGCAATCAGCCCCTGGAATGGGTCTCGGAGGTCATCGAAGCCTGCTGCCTGGATATCGCTCAGCTGAACGGCGAGGAGACCCAGGACTACGGCAAATCGTTGCGCGTGCCGGTGCTGCGGCAGGTCCGGGTGAAGCCCTCCGACACCCCTGAGACAGTGCGCGTGCGCGCCCTGCGCGCGCTCGACGCGGGCGAGATTGTGCTCCTCGACCGGGATGACCCGCGGGTCCCGGGCGGCGGGGGCGTAGTCTTTGATTGGTCAGCCGCTGAAGGCGTCGCCAGCCTCGAGAAGGTCCTGCTTGCAGGCGGACTAACCCCGTCGAACGTAGGAGCGGCGCTGGGCCGCCTTTCCCCCTGGGGGGTCGACATATCCAGCGGAGTCGAGACCGACGGGCAAAAGGACCCGGAGAAGATCCGCGCCTTCATCCGGGCGGTGCGGGTGGCCCCACGCGGCTAGGGGCCACGCCGGGACGTCTCGGTAGACCCTTCGCGCCCGGCCTCTCGGGCTCAGAATGATGCCGACAGGGCCGGCATCACTCGACGGTTACGGTCTTTGCCAGGTTGCGCGGCTTGTCGGGATCGCGGTTGAGTCCGACCGCAACGTGATAGGCGAGCAGCTGCATGGGCACCAGTGACAGCATCGGCTGGATCAGCTCCGGCGCGTCCGGCACATACAGCGCATGGTCGACGATCTTCGCTATGCCCTCGTCACCTTCGGTCAGGATCGCGATCACCTCGCCGCCCCGTGCCTTGACCTCGTTCACGTTCGACAGCATCTTCTCGTAAAGCCCGTTCCGGGGCGCCAGCACGATCGTCGGTACCCTGTCGGAGATGAGTGCTATGAACCCGTGCTTCATCTCGCCGGCCGGGTAGCCCTCTGCGTGGATGTAGGCGATCTCCTTCATCTTCAGGGCGCCTTCCAGCGCAAGCGGAAACAGCGGACCGCGGCCCAGGTAGAGAAGGTGGTCCGTGGACTTGATGCGCTCGGCCAACGTCCGATATCCGTCCTCGAGCTCGGTCATCGCTGAAAGCAGTCTCGGCAAGGCCGCCAGCTGCTCGACCGCGGCACGTTCCCGATCGGGCGCCAGTTCACCGCGCAGGCGTCCAAGGTAAAGCGCCAGCAATGTGAGCACGACCATCGAGCAGGTCATGGTCTTGGTCGAGGCCACTCCGATCTCCTGGCCCGCCCGCAGCAGGAGGGTGGCGTCGGCGATGCGCGTGGCCTGCGAGCCGTCGACTTCAGTTACGGCGAACTGGCGAGCCGACCGGCGACGCGCTTCGTCCATCGCCGCGAGCGTATCGGCCGTCTCCCCCGACTGGGTCACGGCGACGACCAGGGTCTCTGGCCCGATCACGGGCTCGCGATAACGGAACTCCGAAGCGTTCTCGGCCCTCGCTGGAATTCGGGCGATCGCCTCGATGGCATGGGCGCCCGCCATCGCAGCGTGAAGGCTCGTTCCCATGCCGATGAGCACCACCTGGCGCAGCTTCCTGACCTCGCCGGCGGTCAGCTTGAGTTCGGGCAGCTCGATCCTTCCACGTTCGAAGTCGATCCTCTGCCGCAGGCAGGCCGTCGCGGCCTGCGGCTGCTCCGCGATCTCCTTCGCCATGAAATGCGGGAATTTGCCGCGCGCGGCCGCTTCACGGGTGCGCTCTACCACGATCTCCTGCTTATTGACGGCCCGCCCCTCAAGGTCGATAAAACTGAGCCCGGTGCGTGTGGCAATGGCCACCTCTCCGCTCTCCAGGTACGCAACCCGGTTGGTATGGGGCAGGAGAGCCAGCAGGTCAGAGGCGAGCAAGTTCTGGCCGTCACCAAACCCGCACACGAGCCCACCCGCGTTTCCGAGCCTTAGTCCAACCACCTTGCCCGGATCGTCCGTGGCGAGGGCCACGATCGCAGCCGCGCCCCGAATCATGCGAGCCGTCTTGCGCAGCGCCGTCTCCAGGTTGTCGCCGTCCTTCATGAACCCATCCATCATGTGAACGATGACTTCCGAGTCGGTATCGGAGGCGAACCGGTAGCCGCGTGCGACCAGGCCAGCTTTCAATTCGAGGTAGTTCTCGACGATCCCGTTATGGACGATGGCCATGCTGCCATCGGTGCTGACGTGCGGATGCGCGTTGCGGTCGGTAACTCCCCCGTGCGTCGCCCACCGGGTGTGCCCGATCCCTGTTGTGCCGCGCACGTCCCTCTTCTTCACGCTGGACGCGAGCGCTTCGACCCGGCCCGCCACCTTCGCGGTATTCATCCCTTTTTCCGCAGCTACCGCTATGCCCGCGCTGTCGTAGCCGCGATATTCGAGCGTCTTGAGGGCCTCAATCAGTATTGGAGCTGCCTGCTGCCGGCCGGTGTAGGCGATGATTCCGCACATGCCTCAGCGCTCCAGGACGGCCGCGGCCGGAGGCGTCGAAGCCTTTCCACCGTCCGCCAGGTCCACTTCGTCGGTGTACTTCCACGGCTGCCCCACGCTGCCCGCGTAGTGGCCGTGATAGCGGCCCGGCAGAAGCTCGGCGATACGCAGCATGATCTCAGTCGTCACTTCTTCCATGCCCTGCTTGCCCAGCGCTTGCTCAGATGCCTTGACCCGGAATGGCCTTCCGACCCGGACGTGGATCCAACCGGTGGGAATGAACACGCGCAAATAAGACCTGTAGTTTTCGGTCCCGGCAATGCCGACCGGCAACAGGGTCGCGCCGCTTCGGATGGCCAGGCTGGCGATCCCCGGCCGCGCCTTTCGCATCTTACCGGGGCTACGCGTCCCCTCGGGGAAGATGGTCACGGTTCCGTTCGAATGCCCCAGCTGGCTCAGTACCCACTGGTAGGCCCCGACGTCAACCTGGTCGCGCTTCACCGGGTGTGCGCCGTACGCCTTGAGGAAGAGGGAGGCGGGCGGGAATCGGAAGAGGCCGTCCTTGGCCAGGAAGCGGGAGTTGCGGGTCAGGCTCACGCCCATGATGGGCGGGTCCATGTTGCTCTGGTGGTTGGCCACGACCAGGAGCGGACCGTGCCCGGGGATCAGCGTTCGTCCCTCGACCCGGTAGTCGCAAAATGCCGCCAGCGTCCCCCTGAAGGCAGCATTGCAGGCCTTGTACCACCAGAAGCGGAAGGCCATCAGACGGCTGGTACCAGGCGAACGATCGTATTGACCACTTCCTCGAGGCTCATGTTGTCAGTGTCTACGATCCGTGCGTCCCGTGCCGGGCGCAGCGGGGAGGTTTCCCGTTCCGAATCGATGCGGTCCCGGCTTCGCAATGCGTCGAGCACGGCGTCATATGTGACCTTCGATCCCTGTGCCGAAAGCTCGGCGTGCCGTCGACGGGCCCGGGTAGCGTCGCTGGCCGTGAGGAAGATCTTCAGGTGGGCGCCAGGCAGCACGACCGTGCCGATGTCCCTCCCGACCATCACGATGGCGCTGGAGCTGGCGATCGCTCGTTGTGCCCGCACCATGTGCTGGCGAACGGCCGGTATTGCCGACACGGCCGATACCGTCCGGTCGATGTCGACCGAGCGCAACTCCTCGGTCACGTCTTTCCCGTCCACGATCACGACCGGGTCCCCGGTGTCCGATATCCCGACGGAAAGCTTTATGGACAACGCCACCCTTCCGACCGCCCCGGCATCGGACGGATCGATCCCACGCGCCAGGCATTCGCGTGTGACCGCCCGGTAGGTCAGTCCGGTATCCAGGAATCGGACCCCGAGAACCTGCGCGAGCCGCCGGCCCACGGTCGTCTTGCCTGCGCCGACGGGACCGTCGATCGCGATCTGGATTCGGTTCGGGGTTTTCAATCGGCCTCCCAGGACTTGCGGGCCCAGGCGGTACGTCCGGTCAAAGCCAGATCATACCTGTGTCCTATGGTAAACTCGGCCCTGTTTTTGCTGCCGGCAGGCACGATTCAACAATGTTCGCGCCGGGACGGTTCATGGGCTTCTTCGACTGGATAATTCTGGCACTGGTTCTTGCAGCCCTGCTCTACGGGCTGAAGAGCGGTGCCGTGAAGACGGGCCTGACGGTCGCAGGCGTTTTCGTCGCCATGCTGCTCAGCGGACAGTTCGCCGGGCGGATCGTCCCGATCTTTACCGACTCGATAGCCAACGAGGCCCTGATCACTGTAATCGGCTACGTGATCATCTTCGTTGCGGTGTTCATCGCGGTGTCGATCCTCACCAGCGTGGCCAAGGCCGTCATGAAGGTGACCCTTACCGGCTGGATCGACCGCCTCCTCGGGGTAGGCGTTGGCCTCGCGGTGGGCGTCCTGATCTCGCTTGCCATGACAATGCTGCTGGCCCGGCTCGCCTATGTGTTTGAGACCGGCGACCACGTTGACAAGAACCGCGTCGAACAGGCGGTCGAGGACCACCTCAAGGGCGGCGTTCGTACCAGGATCGACGAGATGCTTACGGGCGCGTCCCTGGTTCCCGTGCTGGTCGAAGTTTCAAACTTGCTCCCTGCCAACGCGCTGGGCCTTGTCCCGGCCGATTTCAGGACCGCGTTCGCTATATTGGAGTCGCGTATCGACAACCGGTAGGATGGTAGCTATGACGACTGAGGGCAACGACGCCAGGGAGGGTGACCAACCGGCTCCAAGGTTGGCCACCCGATCCCCCGTGCTGGTTCTTAATCAGAATTACCAGCCGCTGAACATCTGCGATGTTCGCCGTGCGATCTCGCTGCTGGGACGTGGCAAGGCCGAAACCCTCGATGTCACAGAGACCTTCGTTCGCAGCGCCTACGCTGCAATGCCCGCGCCGGCGGTGATCCGGCTGGTCTACATGGTCCGCCGCCCGCTCCACCAGCGGCGCCTTTCCCGGCGCGAGATCTTCGTGCGCGACGGGTACCGTTGCCAGTACTGCGGTACGCAGACCAGGCACCTCACCCTGGACCACGTTATCCCCCGCTCACGCGGAGGACAGCAGAGCTGGACGAACGTAGTCAGCGCTTGCACGGAGTGCAACCACCACAAGGCCGGCCGCACCCCGTCTGAGGCCCGCATGAAGCTCATGCGAGAGCCTGCCCCGCCGCGGCCCAACCCCTACGCCTTCTTTCACGTCGGGCAGATGCGCGACAGCTGGCGACCATTCCTCCCATGGCTGGAAGCTGAGCGGGCCGAGCAGGCGCAGCTGGCGGGGGTCGCAGCGGGCGGTTAGCCGGCAGGCCGGGACTTACCGGCGGCGGCCGATCGGGACCACCAGCGCGGCAAGGACGCCGGCCGCAGCAATCGCCGCCGCGAAGATCACCACGCCCTGGAACTCCCAGCGGGCGTTGATGGCACCTGCGAATACCGGCGCGACTGCGCCGATCACGGATCCGCCCGCAAACATCATGGCGATCGACGTGCCCTCGCTCCCCTTCTCGGTCACATCCATCGCGGCCGCGGTAATCGTGGGCATCACGGAGAACAGGACGACTCCCAGCAGGGTGATCATGAGGGTGAATGGCCACCCGGACTCGATCCACACGAAAGACAGGACGATCAGCATTACGGCCGTCATATTGAAGAGAATGACCGGCTTACGGCCGATCCGGTCGGAGATCGACCCGAAGACGGGCGTGGAAATGACTCCGGCAAGCGTCAGCAGCGATATATGCACGCCTACGCGGACCGGCGAGAAGCCCAGTACGTCGCTCATGTACAGGACAAGAAACACCTGGAAAGACGTGTGAGTAGCGCCCCGCATCGCGTGCAGGGCGACCATGCCCAGCACTCCCGGGTTCTTCCCGAGCCTGCGGACGGCGCCGAGGTACTGGCGCACCGAGACCTTCGGCGGGGCGCCGACCGAGCCGGTCTTGAACAACGTGAAGACTGAAAGGGCGGTCGCGCCGGCGGGGATCACCAGGAACAACGCGATCGTGCGCCAGTGGACGCCCGCCCATTGAAAGCCGATCAGCGCGATGCCGCCCAGTGCCAGCCCGGTCAGGACGGGCGCAAGGGTGTCGCCGATCTGGGCACCGGTCAGGTGGGCGGCCATCGCCAGCCCCTTGCGGTCCGGGTAGCGCGCGGCCAACGTGGCGAAGGCCGGCGAGTGCCAGAGCGACGTACCGGCGCCGGTTAAAACCACGGCTGCCAGCAACAACGGGTACCACGGGGTTATTCCGACCAGGAAGTACCCCAGCGCGACCATGGCCATGCTCGCCGTCAGGATCAATGCGACCCGTCGTCTGAACATATCTGCGAGCACGCCCGCGGGCGCGTTGGCCGAACCGCCCGCGACCTGCTGGGCCGTGTACATGCCCCCGACCGCGACGTCGGACAGTCCCAGCGTGTTCCTGATGCTCGGGAGCAGTACCAGGAACGAGCTCTGGCAGAAGTGCTTGACGGCGTGCCCGGCCGACAGCCCGAACATCAGCTTCGGCGACTCGCGCCGGACCACCTGTTCCTCACCAGTCGCGGGCGCCGGAGGTGCAGCGGCTTGCCGGCTGCGCACCGTCATCGGTCGTTCCTTCGCATCACTTGCTTTAGCTCCTCGTGTGGAAGCGAGAGCACCACGTGGCCTTCGCGCCCAGTCATGCTCGCGTTGGCCACCACCGCGTTGATGATCGCTTCATCGGTGGCGCATACCGTCTCGGTGAAAATAGGTTCGATCTGCTCATCGGGCAAGAACATGGCGGAGGTGACGGCGCTGGTCTCGGCCGCTGGCTCGCTTCTTGCCGGATGGCGTGTGTGTATGTGCCGCTGGAATTGCCATCGTTCAGCCGCCTATTCTGCACGAACTTGCGGAATGGGTCGACTGCACCTGCCAGAGCCGCGGGGGAGGGCGGTCCCGCATCCAGCCGCCCAAGAAATTGAACGGCATGACCGCCAGGAAGATCGCGAGCCCCGGGAAGAAGGCGATCCACCAGGCCGCGCCCAGGTACTCCCGACCCTCGGACACCATGTTCCCCCAGGCGGCGAAGGCGAGGAGTGCCGTGACGACTCCCACGCCCTGGCCGAGGGTCATTTCAGCCGGGATCGCGATTGAGAGGAACGGCAGGGCGTTCCAGACATCGACCGCCCTGGATATCCGTTCGTCGTAAAGCACGCCGCATGAGCCGGCCAGTAGTCCGGCCACGGTTCCCGAGCCATTCGAGGGCGCGGCGCGCGTTCCTGATTCGCCCGGTACAAGGGGCGGGCCGCTAGAGGACGGTGCGTTCGACCTCAGTGATCGATTCGTCGATGGCGGTCGCAAGCTGATCCAGCTCATCGGACGAGATGACCAGGGGGGGCGCAATCGGGAGGATGAACGCCGGGACGCGGATCCAGACCTTGCGCTTTGAAAGCGCCGCCGTGAGCCGCGCGTTCAGCTTCACTTTCGGGTCGAAATGTTCCTTTGTGGCGCGGTCCTTGACGAATTCGATGCCCTGGATGAGCCCGGTGCCCCGCACGTCGCCGATGATGGGGTGCTTCTCTTTCATCTCGTGCAGGCGCGCGCGCAACTGTTCTCCGCGCGCCCGCGCGTTTTCGACCAGCTTTTCGCGCTCGATGATTTCCAGGTTCTTCAGCGCGGCTGCCGCGCCGGCCGGGTGCCCGGTGTACGTGAACATGTGCTTGAAGGTCGCCTCGGGGCCCCCGTTGAATACGTCGGCGATCTCCTTGCGAGCGATCGAGCCGCCCATCGGGAAGTACCCGCTCGTGACGCCCTTGGCGAAGCTCATTATGTCGGGGACGACGCCGACGAAGTCGGCGCCGAACCACGTGCCGAGGCGCCCGAACCCGGTGATCACCTCGTCAAATATGAGCAGGGCGCCGTACCGGTCGCAGATCTCGCGGACCCGGGGCCAGTATGAATCGTGAGGGACAACCCCTCCAAGGGGTTGTGAAACCGGCTCGCCAAGCACGGCTGAAACCGAGTCTGGCCCGTGCATGAGGATCGCCTGCTCGATGGCGTTGGCACACTTCTCGGCGCACTCCTCGGGCGTCCTGCTGCCGAACTCGCACCGGTACGGGTTAGGCTGTGGCACGTGTACTACGTGGGCCGGCACCGGCTGGAACTCGGTCCTCGGAAAGCCCGGGTGGTCGCCCAGCCATTGCGTCCCGTAGGTGCCGCCGTGATACGACCCGCGGCGAGAGATCACCTTGTAGCGACCCTTGCCGCCCGTGCGGTTGTGATACGACTGCGCCATCTTCATCGAGGTCTCGTTCGCCTCGGACCCTCCCTGCGTGAAGAAGGTCCGGCTCAACGAGCCCGGCGTGAGCTCCGCCAGCCTGGTCGCCAGGCGTACCGTCGAAGGCGTGCTCCCCGCGTATACGTGCATGCTCACTTTTGCCAGCTGTTCGTAGACGGCCTTCGCGATCTCCTCCCTGCCGTGGCCCGCGTTCCTGAAGTACATGCCCGAGATGCCGTCGATGAACTCCCGGCCCTCGATGTCTTTGACCCAGATCCCTTTGCTGTCAACGAGGATCAGCGGGCCGCCTTCCTCCTTCAGCTGGGCCGCGTTCGTCATGCCGACGAACAGGTGCTCAACCGCCGCGAAATGGAGCCCAACGCTGTCGTTTGCGATCGGAACGCGGACGTTTTTGGGCAAGTGGTTTCTCCCGCTCGGTTGCCTAAACGGCACGAGTATATCGAAGCACTCGACTCCAGCCTGCGCCCGGGAAACCCGAAACGGCCTGTATGATGCGGCCTCGGGTCAGCGCTCACAGTTCCAGGGCAGGACGGCCATCGACCTCGGCTTTGCCTCATCGGTTAACGCCAGCGGCCTCCAGATCGTCGGCCTGGGCGTACTCTCACTCCTGGTCAGCGTAGTCGCCGGCATGACCGGCGCCGCGATGGGCATCGTGCAGCTGCCGGTGATGCTGGCGCTTGGCTTCGATCCGCTGGTATCTGCAGGCACCAGCCTGGGCGTGATCCTGCTGGGCTCTATCGCGGGAATCTATCCCCATTTCAAGGCTGGCAGGGTCGTGCCGCGCGTCGTCGTGATATTCGGCCTTCCCACCATGCTCGGCACGTTCGGCGGCGCAGTCTTCGCAAACCTGGTGCCGACCTGGATCCTCCTCGCGCTGGTCTCGGTCATCCTCGCAATTCTGACCGTGATCACCTACCAGGGCGCCTGGAAACGGGCGCACCCGCCTCTCAGGCCAGTCCGGCACAATCCGATCTTCCAGCGGACGGACCCGACCGGTACGGCCTACCTGCGGGCAAGAACATTTCTGGTCGATGGATCGGCGAGCGGCGCGATCGGTGCGCTGGGGGGCGCCGCCGGTATGACCCTGGGAGCGTTGCGGCTGCCAATCCTGGTCTCGTTCCTCAAGATGAACCCCTGGTACGCGGTGGGTACCAATGCCATGATCAGCCTTCTCACGGCGGTCGCCGGCTTTGCCGGCCACGCCCTGCACGGCAGCTTCGATCCAGTGCTGCTGCTGGTCATGGGCATCGCGGCAATGGTGGGCGCAGGCGCAGGCGCCAGCCTTACCGGGCGCCTCCGCCCGAACCTCCTGCGGCTCGTCATCGCGCTGATTCTCACCGCAATGTTGCCGCTGATCATCTATCGGACGGTTCTCGCGTTTTGACCGCTAACTCGTCTGGCTAATTCCTCAACTGGTTGTGGTCCCGCGGACCATGATCGCGGTCAGTTGTAGGGCTATGAAATCGATGGCACATCGGGCCTCGCCCAGATTTGACTTCCTATCTGGGGACGCCCGCACGAAAACAGCCAAAACCGCGCCCGGAAACGTCTAGCGTTACACGGCTGTATCAGCCCTACTATCGTCGTCGCATTCGATTGATGCGGTCAGGAACCGGCCTGTCGGGACTCAGTAGTTGTCGACCCTCGCCAGGCCGCCCGTGTATTTCAGTGGAGACCTCTATGGCGGACGCCGCCGGGGCCGTTGTTGCCGGTAACAACCTTGATGTCATTCAGCGTTCCATCGCGCGCGAAGTAAAACAGGGCGATAGCGAGGGGGCGGTCGCCAGGCTCGAAGGCCTCCCCGCCCCGGATCGTGCCAGCGTCATCGAAGAGATGGACGATAAGACGCGGCGTGTGATCCTCGGGTCGCTTGCCCCGGACGTGCTCATGTCCCTCCTCCAGCACGTTCATGATCGGAAGGACGTGCTGACGTCGGGCGCGGTCGATATCGCGCGGCTCACCGTTGCCCTGGACAGCGCCCCCCCACACGTGGCCGCCGACGTCTTGCGCGGCATGTCGCTATCTGAAGCCTCGCAGATCATGGCCGGCATGCGGAACTCGAATGTCGTGAGCGACCTCCTGACCTACCGGGCGGATGAAGCTGGCGGCCTCATGACGCCGGAGGTCCTGGGCCTGCGCGAGACGCTGAACGCGTCACATGCTCTCCAGGTCGTGAAATCGTCCGGATACCGGCCACGGTTGATGCACAACCTGTTTGTGGTCGACAGCCAGGGGAAGCTTGTCGGCCGGCTTGAACTGAGCGACCTGATCATCGCCGCGCCCAACGCCCGCCTCGTCGACATCATGGACACCGAGGTCGTTTCCGTCCTCACGGGCACCGACAAGGAAGAGTGCGCACGGCTGATGGAGCGCTACCAGCTCGGCAGCGTCCCGGTCGTAAACGCGGCCGGGCGCCTGCAGGGCGTGATCGCGGTCGAGGACATGGTGAAGGTCGTCGAAGAGGAAGCGACCGAGGACATGTACCGCATGGTGGGCATCGACGGGCAGGACCGCCCGATCGGGCCGCTGTGGGCGTCGATCAAGAACCGCTTCCCGTGGCTAATGGTTCAGCTGGCCTCGGTGATCGCGGCCGGCTTTGTCGTGAGTATTTTCCAGCCGGCCATTTCCAAGCTGGCAATCCTGGCCGTATTCATCCCCATCATCGTCGGCCAGGCCGGCATTGCCGGTGTCCAGACCGTCACGGTGGTCGTACGCTCACTCGCGCTTCAAGAAGTGACCGGGCGCGACACCCGGCGCATGATCCTGCGCGAGGGCGCGCTCGCCATGACGCAAGGCCTCCTCACCGCGGCCATCCTCGGGATCGTGTGCTGGCTATGGCGCCACGACGTCTACCTTGCTACGGTCCTGGCCGGCTCCATGATGCTGAACCTGCTCGTGGCCGGCGCGAGCGGAGTGCTCGTGCCCATGGGGCTCAAGGCTGTGAAGATCGACCCCGCCACCGCATCGGCAGTGTTGATCACCACGGTTACCGACATCTTCGGGCTGGTCGTCTACCTGGGCCTCGCGACGCTGTTCCTCGGCTTCTTCCGCGGGGTGGCCTAGTCCGCCTACGACCGCACCAGATCGAGGCAGGGCATAGACGAAGGCCGCATGGGCCGTCAGGAACGCGACCAACGAGGCGCTGAAGACCTCCGCTCAGCTGGGCGTCAGGAACATCGTGGTGTACCCGGGCCACGGGACCGGGATGCTAACAGGCACCGACCAGTCGCACGGCAAGGCCCGAAGCTCATGTGACGATTACGTCGCGCTACGCACGCGCAACGCGGCGTTCGGACTGAAACTCGTCGCCTGCGAAAACGCTATCGTTCACGGATCTTCGCCCAGGGCTACATCCAGGCGATGCTGGAGGCCGTGACCGGCAGGCGGCCCTGGAACCCACTGACGGGGCTATTCCCGGCTTCAGGCCTTTTCCGCGAATGCCGCGGCCACGTGACGCCTCTGGATCTTGCCGGTCGCCGTCCGGGGCAACTTGTCCGCCACGTGAATTCGCTCCGGCACCTTGAAGGCCGCCAGCTGTTCACGACAGAAAGCCTGGATGTCCTCCGGCCGCGCCGTCGACTTCAGTACAACGGCCGCGTGCACGACCTCGCCGTACTTCTGGTCGGGAAACGCAAAGCAGACCGCCTCCGCCACCGCCGGGTGCTTGAGCAGGACGGCGTCCACTTCGAGCGGCGAGATCTTCT
>VGZT01000011.1 GCA_016872495.1 SAR202 cluster bacterium | reverse complement strand
CGATACTCGCTGCCGTACGAAGACATGCCATACCGGCCCGATGTCACCGTAAAAGACTTCACCGAAATGGTGGCCGCCCTGACCTGAATCCCCGGGGCGGAGGCGCGGTGCCCGTCTACATGGACCGCCACCGCGCATCCAGCACCGCTAGGGCATCCGTCTTCCGACCGACTGGCCGGACGAGGCCAAATCGTCGCCATTCTGCCTGGTCGACACGCCCAGCGCGGAGATCATCGGGAAGGGGCACTCCGCAGCTCACGGGAAGATCCCCTGATGCGTCATCTGAGTCGAAGCTTCGGCGGTGGAAGTGTTCGCCGGCCGGCTGCAGGACCCGGCGCTGAACCGACCGGGCCGGCCCGCGTTCGATTCGGGTTCTCGGGCCTTCATATTCAGGGAGCGCGCCGGCTTCACCGGGACAACGTGTGCGGTCGCCTGCCCCGGCGGCGCACCGTTCCCATGCTGGTAATGCCGGGAGCAGCCGCCCGGAATTGCACTCCCGCAATCGGATCAGACCTTCGCGTAGCGGAAACAGGTCACGAGGTGGTCGTTGACCATGCCGGTGGCCTGCATGTGCGCGTAGACGATGGTCGACCCCACGAATGAGAAACCCCTCGACTTGAGGTCCTTGCTGATCCGGTCCGACAGTTCGGTTCGCGCCGGTATCTCTGACATCGCCTTCCACCCGTTTCGGATCGGCTTGTCGCCTACGAACCCCCAGATGTAGCTGGAAAACGACCCGAACTCGTCCCGGACCTTTAGAAAGGCCCTGGCGTTCTGGATCGTCGAAGAGACTTTGAGGCGGTTGCGGATGATGCCCGTATCGGCGAGCAGCCTCTCCGCCATGCGGTCGTCGAAACGGGCGACGGCGACCGGATCGAATCCAGCGAACGCCCGCCGGTAACCCTCCCGGCGCTTGAGGATCGTGTTCCAGCTGAGCCCGGCCTGTGCGCCTTCGAGCACCAGGAACTCGAACAGCCTG
Organism: SAR202 cluster bacterium; assembly: GCA_016872495.1. Taxonomy (GTDB): domain Bacteria; phylum Chloroflexota; class Dehalococcoidia; order Lucifugimonadales; family Lucifugimonadaceae; genus VGZT01. The sequence goes on along the minus strand of VGZT01000011.1, from coordinate 51,782 downwards.
CGGTCGTCCCGCACGGGAACGCCCCACTCGGTATCGTGGTAGGCGATCATGAGTTCGTTGCCGGCCCATTCGCAGCGCACGGTCATTTCTGTCCTGGCGCTCCTCTTTGTCCACTGAATGCGCGGGGCGGAAGGATTTCGAACCGAAAGAATGAACAGGCGGATTCTCGGGCTCGCCCGCCGGGCCAGCAAGCTGTGCCTGGCGGCCATCCTGTTGTCCGCCGCTCTCGCGTGCGCAGCGCGCGGCCCCTCCACACCCGCCACGGTCGATGGCCCGATCGCCACTTCGATCGTCGGGACACCTCAGGTGCCCGGGCTGGATGCCCGGCTGGACGCGCTCGAAGAACAGGTGTCGACCCTCCGAGGCCTGCCGCGGAAAGGGGAAACGAAAAGGCGTTTTCTGAGTTCGAGCGAGCTGGCGGCTGAGATCGGCAGACAACTGGATAAGAACGACGCCCGTGAGCAAATCGAACGGGAACAGGCGCTCTACCGGATGCTGGGGCTGATCGATCCGGACACCGATCTCGACCGGCTGTACCGCGCGCTGCTTGGCAGCCAGGTGCTCGGGCTCTACGACCCGGAAACCGATGAGTTCCTGGTGCTGGAAAACTCATCGGGCGATCTTGGCGCGCTGGCCGAGAGCACCTACGCCCATGAGTTCGCGCACCGGCTACAGGACGCTCAATACGACCTCGAAATGCTGGCCAAAGCGACGAAAGGCAATGCGGACCGGGCGCTGGCGCTCTCGGCGTTGATCGAGGGCGATGCGACCCTGACACAGCTCGGGTATGGGCTCAAATACATGGGAAGGGCCCGGCTGGTCGAGTTGATGTCGGAGGAGCGAAGGGTCTCGCCGCCGCCTGCAGACATTCCGTATGTCATGGTCCGCGCGCTGGAGTTTCCGTACCAGGCGGGCCAGCGGTTCGCCGCCGCTCTCCGCGGCAGTGACGACAGATTTGACGCGATCGACAGGGCCTTCCTGGATCCTCCGCTGACGACCGAGCAAGTCATCCATGTCGAAAAGTACCTCAGGCGCGAGGCGGCCATGGACGTGCAACTTCCTCCGGATGGCCCGCCAGGGGAAGCGTGGACACGGGCCTTTGAGGACGTTCTCGGCGAGTTCCTCCTGCGGACCTGGCTTCGGAGTCTCGGCGCGCCCGGTGCAGACCGGGCCGCAGCGGGATGGGGCGGGGACCGGGTAGCCGTGTTTTACGGGCCGGATCACAGGACCGCCCTGGCGGCATGCATCGTGTGGGACGATCCCGAAACCGACGGACCAGAGTTCTTCTCGGCACTGACGAAGGGGCTCGACGGCGCATCACGCTGGCGGCGCACGGTCGACGCTTCGACCAAGGGCGCGCTCTGGGAGGATGGGAGGGGTGCGATCGGCGTCCGCCTCCACGCCGGGTCTCACGGCGTGACGATAGCCGCCGGGCCCTCCGCCAGGGATGTCTCGGAACTGCTCGACTGGGTCGTGGGCCGGTGAAGGCGGAACTGGTGCAGGCAGACATCACCACGTTGGCGGTCGATGCGATTGTGAACGCAGCCAACTCTTCGCTGCTGGGCGGCGGAGGAGTGGGTGGTGCGACCCACCGGGCGGCCGGCCCAGAACTGCTCGCGGAGTGTCGTGAAGCGAGGTCCCGGCGGTTTCCAGACGGACGGCCAGCCGGCGATACCGTCATGACCCCCGGGTACGCTTTGAGGGCACGTCACGTCATCCATGCGGTGGGGCCGGTATTTATGCCCGGCATAGACCAGTCGGCTACTCTAGCCAGCGCGTTCGAGAAAAGTCTCCGACTGACCGACGAAGCCGGCTTGCGATCGATCGCGTTCCTGGCGATCAGCACCGGCCGGCGAAAGCCCCCTACAATGGCGGCGAGAAGGTCCAACACACACCGGGAGTAGCGAATGCCTATAGACGTCCTCCTGCCCAAGTGGGGCATGGGCATGAACGACGGCATGATCGTCAAGTGGCTCAAGAAGGAAGGCGATCAGGTCGCCGAAGGCGAGCACCTTGTCGAAATCGAATCGGCCAAGGTCAACAGTGAAGTTGAGTCTCCCGCCGCGGGAACGCTTGCGAGGATCGTGGTGCCGGAAGGCGCCGTGGTCGTTCCGGGGACCGTCATCGCGGTAATCCTCGCCCCCGGTGAGAAGGCCACCCATCTTCCCGAGCGGATGGCCCCCGGGGCCGCGCAGGCGGCGGCTGAACCACCGCCCGCGCCAACCCCGGCGGCAACGGCGCCGAGCGCGCCATCCGCCCCACCTGCGCCTGGTGGCGGACGCCAGGTGACGCCGATGGCGCGGAGGCTTGCAGCGCAGCTCGGTGTAAACATCGAAACCGTGCAAGGCTCGGGCCCGGGCGGAAGGATCACAGAAGAAGATGTTCGGAAAGCGGCGGCCGCTCCTCCCGCAACGCCCGTTGCGGTTCCGACCAGGGCTACCGCCACCCCGCAGGCCGCCGATGCTCCGGGTGCGACCGTGCGCAGCACGGTCCAACTCAAGGGCATGCGGTCGACGATCGCCCGGCGCATGTCCGAGAGCGGCGCAGCTCCGACGGTCACGTTGACCCACGAGGTCGACGTCACGATGGCCGAGCGGGGGATGGAGCAACTCGTGAAGGACTGGCGCCAGCACCGGTTGCGGCCGCAGTTTCAGGACATGGTCCTCAAGGCGACCGCCCGTGCGCTGAGCGAACACCCCGGGCTCAACAGCTGGCTGATAGCTGATCCCGCGCGGCCAGGCCAGGGTGAGGTCAAGGAGATCGTCCAGGTCAACCTCGGGTTCGCGGTTGCGGTGCCCGGTGGACTCCTTGTGCCCGTGATCCGGGAGGCCGATCGCAAGAGCCTGCTGGAGATCGCTCAGGCGGTTCGAGAGATCACGGCGCGGGTCAAGGGCAACTCCATGAAGGTTGAAGACTTCGATGGCGGGACCTTCAGTGTGACCAATCTCGGTTCATTTGGGGTCGACGCCTTCAATCCGCTGCTTAACCGGCCGCAGATAGGGATCCTCGGAGTCGGACGGGTAGTAAGCAAGCCAGCCGTCCATGACGGCCAGGTGGCGATTCGTTCGATGCAATGGCTCTCGCTGACGTTTGATCACCGGGCTATTGATGGAGCGCCGGCTGCCGACTTCCTGCGAGCGGTGGGCAGGCACCTCAGTGAGCCCGGATGGATGATCGGAAGCGGGTAACGCCATCCCGGATCTAAAGAAGAAACCCGCGCCCGGACCGGCATCGGTTGGCATCATCGCCAACCCGGCGGCCGGGCGCGACATTCGCCGCCTGGTTGCCCAGGGCAGGGTCGTCTCCGACCAGGAGAAGGCCAACATCCTCCGCCGCGTGTTTGCCGGCCTTGCTGCGCTCGGTGTCGAGCGGGTCGTCGTCATGCCCGAACGGGTCGGGCTGGCCAGGATGGCGGCCGAGGACGTGGGCGACAAGATGGCCGTCGCCTATGCCGACATGCTGCCGGCATGGGAGAGCGGGGACTCCACGGCGGCGGCCCGGATCATGGCCGAGTCGGGCGTAAGCTGCCTGATCACGCTTGGCGGAGATGGCACTAACCGGGTCGTGGCGCGCGGGTGCGGATCGGTACCGATCGTGGCGATTTCCACCGGCACCAACAACGTGTTCCCGCAGATGGTCGAAGGCACGATCGCCGGGCTCGCGGCGGGCGCGGTGGCGACCGGAATCGCACCCATCGACGAAGTGTGCCTCCGCTCCAAGCGGCTCGACCTGTATATCGACGGGAAGCCGGATGAGCTCGCGCTGGTGGATGTCGCGGTATCCCGTGAGATGTTCACCGGCGCGCGGGCGATCTGGGACTTGAGCACGGTCCACGAGGTCTTCCTCACCCGGGCCGACCCATCGAGCATCGGCATCTCGTCGATCGGCGCGCGCCTGAAGCCGTTGGAACTGGACGAGCCGGCCGGCATCTATTTCAAGATCGGAGACCGCAACTCGAGGCACAAGGTGCTGGCGCCCGTCGGTCCCGGGTCGGTGGCGCAGGTCCCGATTGCGGAATGGTCGATGATGGCGCCGGGCGACCGACGTCCGATCGGCCTGCGCCCGGGAACCGTCGCGCTGGACGGGGAGCGAGAGATCTCGTTACTGCCCGATCGAAAGGTCGAGGTGGCGTTGAGCCTTGACGGCCCGGTCGTGGTGCAGATCGATCGCGCGATGGCATGCCTGGCAAGGCACGGCACGATCCGGCGCTAGGGACGCCGGGCCGCCCGGCTATCCGAAGTGGAGAACCCGATGCACGATCCGGAACTGGCCTACGCCCCTGCGTGGAAGCAGGCAAAGCTGGTCGCACAGAAGAAGGTCTCGCCCGTCGAGCTCGTCAGGCTGTACCTGGACCGCATCGAGAAGATCGACCCCATGATTCACGCCTTCATAACGGTCGCCTCGGAGCAGGCACTGCAGGCGGCCCGACGCGCGGAAGCCGCCGTGCTGAAGCGGGAGATGCTGAAGCCCCTGCACGGCGTGCCGATCACGCTGAAGGACGTGGAGGCGACGAAGGGGATACGGACCACGCTCGGCTCCCTCGTCTTCAAGGATCGCGTTACCGACTTCGACTCGGTGGTCAGCGAGCGAGTGCAGCGCTCGGGCGCAATCATCATTGGGAAGACAAACACCCCGGAGATCGCCATCCACCTTGAGACGATCACAGACAACCTGGTGGCGGGCGCCTGTCACAACCCATGGCGTCTGGACAGGACGACCGGTGGGTCGAGCGGTGGCGCGGCGGCCGCGCTGGCGGCGGGCCTCTGTCCAGTGGCGATCGGGAGCGATGGAGGCGGATCGATCCGCATTCCCGCGAGCTTCTGCGGCGTGTACGGCTACAAGCCGTCGCATGGCCGGGTTCCTCGCGCCATGGGACTGGCCAGGCCCGACCCCAACCAGTTCGCACAGTCGGGCCCGATGTCCAACTACGTGAAGGACTCGGCGGTCCTGCTCCAGGCGATAAGTGGCCCGGACCCGCGCGACCCACAGCCTTTCCTGCGAGCAGATCCCCCCGACTTCGTCTCGGCTCTGGAACGCCCACCGAAACGGTTGCGGATAGGGTGGGCCCGTGACTTCGGCGACGGGATCGTGGACCCCTCGGTCGCGGAGACCGTTGCCAGCGCGGCCAGGTGGTTCGGCGAGATCGGTTGGTCGGTCGAGGAAGCAGAAGTGTCGCTGCGCCCGGACCTCCCCGAGCATTTCTGGAACGTGTTCGGCGCCAACGCCTACCTGCAGTACGGGGAGCTCCTGGACGACCATGCCGAACTGCTGGGAGTCAGCGCTCGGACGGCTCTCGAACGAGGCAAGGCGATTAGCGGTCATGCCTATGCCCGATCGTTGCGCGTGGTCAACGAACTGAAGCTGTACATGGGCGGCCTGATGGAGAGGTACGACCTGCTCCTGAGCCCGACCACCTCGATCACCGCGTTCGACCCTGCGAGCCGGCCAACCGAGATTGGCGGAAAGCCGGTGCATTCGATCACGGGCTTCTACCCTTACACCTTTCCGATCAACATGACCGGGCAGCCGGCCGCCTCCATCCCGTGCGGATTCGTGGACGGTCTGCCGGTCGGGCTGCACATCGTCGGGCGAACGGGCGACGATATGACCGTCTTGCAGGCCAGCGCGGCGTTCGAGGCCGGCCGGCCCTGGCAGGGGAGCAGGCCGCAGCTGGCGAAGGCGGCTTAGGGCAGGTTCCTGAAGCGCCTGAGCACGACGAGCCTCAGGTGACGTGCGTGGAGCCGCGGTGACCAGGAAGAGCGCGGTCACAAAGCCGGCCCCGAGCAGGACGATTTCCAGGCATGTCGCGGCTGGGCGGGTGCTGCGTCTCGGCCAGCGCCCCCATCACGATCGTCATGCCTGCGCCTGACGATGCGACCGTTGACGGCAACACCCGGCCCACCGGCCGCCCGGCACGCGTCGAGTGTTGGCGGCCGCGCCCTCCACCCCCTGCTCGAAGACGAGGATCAGGCAGAGACATGCGGCCGCGCTTGGCCGACAGGATGATGTACCGACCGGCCCGCCGCGGGTCTGGCTCTAACCGCCGCCATGCGACGGCGTGCGATCTTCGGGCCGGCCTGGTGTGGGTGAGTCGGCCCCGGTAGCTTCGGTCGCCGCGCGTGAGCCGGCCGCAGGCCAGGCTAGGCCTTGACTTCGATCAGCTCGACCCGGACGTCGTCCGGGCACGCGATGAACGCGATCCGGGGGCCGCCTGCGGGGTTCACGATCGGTCCTTCGAGCAACTTCGCGCCAAGGCCTTCCAGGCGCTTGATGTCGGCTTCCATGTTGGTCGTGTCGAAGCCGAAGTGCTCCAGGCCGAAATGTACGCCTGAGTTGCCACGCGGCATGTTCTTGTCCGAGTTCCTCGGACCAGAAATGTTTACCGTCATCCCGCCATCCTCGCTCTTGCAGCGGATGAAGCGGTCGCCGAACGGACGGACTGCATCGCTTTCGACCTTGAGGTTGAAGGCCTTGACCCACCAGTCGGCCGACTTCCTGGGATCAGCGGCCTTCAGGTGGATGTGGTTGATTCGAAACGCCATGAGATTCCCTGCCTCGGTTTCGTTGGGTGAAAGATTCGAACGGCCGAAGGCTAGCCCGGCATGCGATGACAGTCAAGAACAGCGCGCGTGACGAACCGGCAAGGTGCTCATTCCCAAGGGGTCAGGCGCGGCCGGATGCCGCCTTCATCAGAGAGGCGTGATGCTCCGGCCAGGCGATGACGATGCTGGGGAGGTCGCCGTTAGTCGTCCAGTCTACGGGCGCCCCGCCGAGGTCCGAAACGACCAGTCCGATCTCAGTCGCGATGGCGGCGCCTGCCGCGACGTGCATCGGCGCGACCTTGAGGACGACGAGCGCTGAGAGCCTGGCCTGGAGTAGCTGCGCGATCGGGTAGGTGATCGATCCGAACATGTTGATGGCGCCAGCGGCCCGCGCGAACCGGGTGAGCAAGGGGGCATGCGCGGCCCACTCGTCCGCGCTGTCGATCTCTACGCAGATCATCGACCTCTCGAGTGGGACTGCCGGAGGCTTTGGCTCGAACCTGCGTCCATTATGCGCCGCGCCCGCGCCCCGGACCGCGCTGAAGACGTCACGGGTCGGCGGCAGGGCGATGGCCCCGAGCACGAGAATCTCCTCGTCGCGCAAGGCGACGTTAAGTCCCCAGTGTGCCAGACCCTCGCGGTAAGGGAACGTGCCGCACAACGGATCGACTAGCCAGACAAGGCCCCGCTTCTCGCCGGCCTCGCTCTCCTCCGACAGGATCCCGGTGCCGATGCCCGAGCCGGACAGGACGCCCGAAATGGCGCGATCGGACGCCAGGTCAGCTTCCGTGACGGGAGCGCCTTGCGTCTTGTCCCACGACTTCAGCGGGCCGCCTGCCTGGCGGAATCGCAACATCAGCTCCCGTGAGCCGGCGTCGAGCGCTTCGATGGCCGCACCAAGCGCCTTGCGGCGGTCGTAGTCGGACATCCAGCTAGGCGCGCTTCATTGACCGCGACCGGCCGGGGTTGCGCCGAAGCCGCGCGGGGCCCGCGAGTTCTTCCCGCACGATCCGAGTACCGGCGACCATGTTTGTCAGCTTCGAAACGCAGAGCCAGCGCGGGACCGTGAAGAAGCCGCAGTCCGGCACGACCCGGACCCGTTCGGCGGGTGCGTGCTTCAAGACCTCCCGCAGTCGGGTCGCCACCAGCGCGGGCGGTTCCTGATGGAAGCTCTTGACATCGACCAGCCCGGCCCCGAGGTCGAATTTTTCGGTGATCCGGGCGGCGAGCTCGACCTCTCGCATTTCGCGGTTGGCGAACTCGAACACGAGCTCGTCGGCGTCGGCATCCATGATGGCCGGGAACAGCGGGGCGTAAGTGCGTTCGAACCGGGCGCGACTTGCCAGGTTGCCGAAGCAGATGTGGAGAGCGATGCGCGCCTTCACGCCCTTCACCGAGCGGTTGAACAGTTCGATGTAATCGCGCGCCGACCCCCCGATGATCGAGTGCGACGGCTCGTCGATCTGGATGTAGTCGGCGCCGGCCTTAACCAGCTCCTTGAGTTCGGCGTTGATCACCTCGACGAACTCGCCTGCGAGCTCGAGACGGTTCTTGTATACGCTCGGGCGTTCCCGAATATGGATCGAGATCGTGGCCGGGCCAGGGCAAGTCGCCTTGAGCCCGTGTGAGGAGTTCGCTTTGAGGAAGCGGAACTCGTCGACAATCCCGAGTCCCTGCGGGACCCTGATCCGTTCCACCGCCTGGTAACGCGGCACGGAGTCGTACGCTTCTGGGCCCAGCTTCCGGAGGGGACCTTCCGACTGGAGGCCGGTCATCCGGCGATAGAAGCTCTGCACGAACTTCCAACGACGCATCTCGCCGTCTGAAATGAAGTCAACACCGGCCCGTTCCTGGTCACCGATTGCCATGCGGACGGCGTCGTCGAAGAGTTCTCGTTCATCGGTCGGTCCGAACCGGCCGACCTCGATCATTTCGAGGGCCCCGTAGAGCCAGCCGGGCAATCCGTGGCTGCCGATCACACTTGTGGGCAGCAGGGGAGTCGAGTCCAGGGCGGGCATATGGTTCCTCTGGTTTCGGGTCAGCCGGGAGAACCGCATGGTACAACGCTTACCGACGGCGCCAGTCCATTTGCCCCGGATCCATCACAATAGACCCCGACCGGCGCGCCGAAGTGATTTTCGCGGAGGTATCGATGCCAGGTAAGAAAGTGGTCGTCCTGGGCGGGGGGTTCGGAGGGGTTCGCGCCGCCATTACGGCCCGCAGGCTCTTGCCGCCGGACTATGAAGTCACGCTGCTCGACCGGCGGCGCCGGACCTATATCTGTGGCTCGATGCCTCTACTGATCGTTGGTGAGAAGGAGGCGCTCAAGGCCAGCCGGTCGCTGGGCCAGATCTCGAACCGCGGCGTGAACTACGTCGAAACTGAAATCGAGCGCGTCGATACGCAGCGCCGGTCGGTCAAGGCGCGCGCGGGTGAGTTCCCGTTCGACTACCTGGTCGTGGCCCTGGGCGCCGAATACGACTGGGACGCCGTCCCGAACTCGAGGGCCGGGCATTCTTTCTACGACCTGGCGACGGCGCAGAAGCTTCGAAGCGCGCTGTCCGGACTGAAGCGCGGGCGGATCATCGTGGCCGTCGCAAGCACTCCTTACAAGTGCCCTCCCGCTCCATTTGAAGGGGCCATGATGATGCGCTGGGCATCGAAGAACCGCGGCGTCGAGGCGGCCGTCCAGATCGACCTCTACACTCCTGAGCCGGCGCCGATTCCTGTTGCCGGGGCGGAGGCGAGCGCGTGCGTGGCCGCCGACTTGACGCGCAGCGGTATCACGCTGCACCCGAACGCGGCGGTCAAGGAGCTCTCGAGGGACGGGCGGTCCGCTGCTTTCACTGATGGCACTACCGCGGAGGCCGATCTCATCGTGACGGTTCCCGTTCACAGGATGGCGCGGGTCGCCGCCGAGTCCGGGATCGCCGGGGGCAAGCCATGGATCTCTGTGAACCCCCAGTCGCTGGAGACCTCGATCCCCGGCATTTATGCGATCGGCGATGTGAATGTCGTTCCGATGGCGAACAGCCGCCCACTGCCCAAGGCGGGGATCTTCGCTTCGACCGAGGGGGACGTGGTCGCCCAGGACATAGCGGCCAGGGCAGTCGGCGGTCCCAGGCCAACGTTCACCGGCGAGGGTTACTGCTTCATTGCCTATTCGGGCAAGGAAGCGGGCCGGGTATCGGGGCTGTTCCTCGCGCCAGATAAGCCGAAGGTCGAGTTCGAGCAGCCATCGCTCAAGGGGTTTCGAGCGAAGGAACGGTTCGAGCAGGACTGGCGGCGGTTCAGGCTCTAGCGCGGGTCCGGGGTAAGATCACCGCAACGGCCGCGACCCTCTGTATCCACCATGCGCGGAAGGAGGCGCCCAATGTGCGTTCCGTATGACTCAAGGCCGCCCGTACCGCCGATCACAGGGGCTGCGGTCAACTCAAGGGACCTGACCCTTTCGTCGAAGGATGGAACGAAGTTCGCCGCCTTTTTCGCCGGCGGCGGCAAGCCGGGCAGCCCGGCCATCGTTGTCTTGCCGGACGTTCGAGGGTTGTTCAAGTTCTACGAGGAGCTGGCGGTCAGATTCGCCGAACGCGGCTTCGACTCGATCGCGATCGACTACTTTGGCCGGACGGCCGGCGTCGCCAAGCGCGATGAGCAATTTCCCTTTCAGGAGCACGTGGCGCTGACGAAGATCGACCAGATCAACGCCGACGTTGGCGCCGCCATCGCCGAACTGAAGAAGGGTCAGGGGAACGCAAACCGGCCGATCTTCACGGTCGGGTTTTGCTTCGGTGGGTCGGGCTCCTGGATCCAGGCGACTGCCGGCCATGGCATAAAGGGGGCGGTCGGCTTCTACGGGCACCCCACGCGGGTGCAGCGCGACGGGACGGTCCCGGTCATCGACCGGACCAGGGACATCAAGGCTCCTCTGCTCGGCCTCATGGGCGGCGCCGACCAGGGAATCCCTGCCGAAGAGGTCAACAAGTTCACTGCGGCGCTCAAGGCGGCGAACAAGCCCCACGAATTCCACGTCTATGCGGGCGCGCCGCACTCGTTTTTCGACCGTCGGTTCGCGGACTTCAAGAGGGAGTGCGACGACGCGTGGAGCAAGATCCTGACATTCATCGAGAAGAATTCGCGCTAAGGCGCAGCAGATGAAGCCACGAGGCTCGAGATTCCTGAGAAGGGCAGACCCAAAGGGCGACTGGGCGAAGTACGTAGAAGGGGAACACCCGGGTGTCCATGACGGTAACGTCGAGCTCCAGATCCTCATGGGCCCCGACCACAAGTTCCTTCGATACGGCCTCGGTAACCTGCGGACGCGGCGACTGCAGATCACACGGAGCGTGTATGCCCCGGGCGGCTGGACGAGGGAGCACGTCCACGATGACCACGAGCACGCGTACTACGTGATCTTGGGTCAGGCGCTGGTGCGGGTCGCCGACTCCGAGCAAGTACTCGGACCTGGCGATGTCGCATTCATCCCGCGCGGCACACTGCACGGCTATCGGACGCACGGCTCTGAACCGGTGGAACTCCTCGATATCCACGCCTACGAACGCGACGACCCGTAACGGCGGGCCGTCCGAACCCGGCGAAAAGAAAAGCCGGGCGGGGTCACCCCCGCCCGGCCCGGTCTAACGCAATCCTATGACGGGCGGCGGCCGTTCGACCTGGCGCCATTACTGGAACCAGGCTTGGCTGCCAGCGCCTCGAGGATCCGGCCCGGCCGGATCGGTTGGACGGTGAACCGGACGCCGAGCGCGTCGTAGAGCGCGTTCGGGATCGCGCCGAGAGGTGGCGCAAGCGGGACCTCGGCGACTCCGCGTACCCCGTACGGGTGCAGTGGAGTCGGCACCTCGACCAGGATCGTGTCGATCATCGGCAGGTCAAGCGAAGTGGGCATGCGGTAGTCGAGGAAGCTGGAGTTTGCCATGACCCCGTTCTCGGTCATGAAGTACTCCTCATTCAGCGCCCAGCCAATTCCCTGCACCGCGCCGCCCTGCATCTGGCCCTCGACGAAGGCCGGGTGGACGGCACGGCCGACATCCTGGATCGCCGTGTAGCGAATCACGTCGGTCTTGCCGGTCTCGGGGTCCACTTCGAGGTCGCAGATGCCGACCGCAAAGCTGTTGCCGGCCGCAGCCAGCTCGACCGAAGCGGTCGACGTTACCGGGCCGCCGGTGCCGTCGAGCTTGCCGGCCAGCTGCTTGAAGGTCAGCTTCAGGGCGGGGTCTGACTTCGAGCAGAAGACGCCGTCCTTGAATTCGATGTCCGTTTCCTTGCGGTCCCAGATCTGGGCCGCCCGCCCCTTCAGGGCGTCGATCAGCTTCATCGCTGCGTTGTACGCCGCGAGCCCGGTCGCGTAGGTCGTCCGGCTGCCGCCGGTCACGCCCGTGAAGCCGATGCTGTCGGTGTCCGGGATACTGGGCCGCACGTCGTGCGCCGCGATCCCCAGCGCTTCGGCCGCCTGCATGGCGATCGATGCGCGGGTGCCACCGATGTCGGCTGAGCCTTCGTTCATGAACACGGTGCCGTCGCCGTTGACGGCCAGGTCACAGGTCGACTTGCCGCCCCCGTTCATCCAGAAACCGGTTGCAATGCCGCGTCCCCGCAGCTTCCCGTCGGGGCCGATCTTTTTAAGAGGCGACTTCCAGTGGGCCGAGTTCCTGGCGGCCTCCAGGGTCTCGATCAGGCCCACGCGGCCGAAGATCGGACCGTCGGCGCGCCGTGTGCCCTCGTGTGAGGCGTTCTTCAGGCGGAATTCGACCTTGTCGTACCCGCGGGCGTTGCAGATCTCATCCACGACCGACTCGGTAGCGAACGCCACCTGCGGCGAGCCCGGCGCCCGGTAGGCAGCCGACTTGGGCTTGTTGACGAGGACGTCATAGCCGTCGATCCGCGTGTTCGCCACGTTGTAGGGGGCGAAGATGCAGATCCCGCCCGCGCCCACCGCCGAGCCAGGGAACGCCCCGGCTTCGAACTTGATGTCGGCGGTCGCGGCAACGATCTTGCCCTTGTCGTCGACGCCCATGCGGACCCGCACCTTGCCCCCCGGCGCCGGCCCGGTTCCCTCGAATACCGACTTCCGGTCCATGACCATCTTGACTGGTCGACCGGTCTTCTTCGAAAGGATCGCCGCGATCGGGGGCAAGTAAATGACGGTCTTCCCACCGAAACCACCGCCGATTTCGACCGGGTTGACCTTGATCTGCGACTCAGGAACGCGCAGGATGCCGGCGGTCTGCGCGCGCACGCCGAAAGCTCCCTGCGTGCTCGACCAGATCGTGATTCTGCCGCCCTGTTCCCAGACGGCAGTCGCGTTGTGCAGTTCGATATAGCCCTGGTGCACCATCTCGAGTGAGAAGGTGCGGTCGACGACCAGTGAAGCCTTTTTCATTGCGCCATCGGGGTCGCCGAACTCGTGCCGGAAGTGGCGGGCGACGTTAGTCTTCTTGACCGGCGTCCCCAGGTCGTCACCAACCAGGTCGTCGAGGAGGATCGGTGCGTTCTTGGCCAGCGCGTCGTCCACGTTGCGGACGACCGGCAGCGGCTCGTACTCCACGCGTATCTTCTTGACGGCCTCGAGCGCCGTGTTGCGGTCGACAGCTGCGACGGCAGCAACCATGTGGCCTTTGTAAAGCACCTTCTTGTCGGCCAGGATGTTCATGCTGGCCCGGCGGAAGTTGACGACGCCTTCCCCGATGTCGATATCCTTGGCTTCCGCCGCCGGCAGGTCTGCGTGCGTGATCGCCCCGAGCACGCCCGGCATCTTCAACGCCTCGGACGTGTCGATCTTCTTGATCCGGGCATGCGCGTGCGGGCTGCGCAACACCTCGCCCCAGATCATCCCGGGCAGCCGCACGTCCCCGCCATATAGCGCGCGGCCGACCACCTTGTCGTAGCCGTCGTGGCGGATTGGGCTCGTGCCGACCACCTTGAAGGTCTGGCCGGACTTAGTCTTCTCAGGAGTTGCGACCATTCATCAATCCCCTTCCGTCACCCGGTCTACCCAGACGGATCCTTCGGGCAACGCCGCTATTCTACGTGGCCGTTTCGGCCCGGACAGTCTGGCACATTCGCCTCGCCATGGCCGCTGATCAACCATGTTTTCCAGGGTCAGAGTGGCTCGATCTCAAGCTCTGTCGAAAGCGCGATTGCCGCCTTGATCGAGCGAGCAACCGGGCACCGGTCCGGATGGAAGGTCATGGCACGATCGATGGCCTCGCGCTTCCCTTCGAGCAGACCCTTCTCGACCCGCAGCCGGTAGCGGACGTGTATCCGCTTGATCACCAGCACGCCATCTTCCTTCTCGATCTCGCCGACCGCTTCTGCAGTGAGGTATCCCTCTCCCGCCGGTACCTGGCGCGCTTCCAGCGCGCCTCCGAATGTGCCGGTGAGTCAACCGGCGGTCGCGGCGACCAAGTAATCGATCGTCGCTGCATGCGGGGGCCTTCCCGCAATCTGCACCCCGTAATGCTCGGCGATCTCAGAATGAACGTCGAACCAGACCGGTTCACTTTCCGCCGGCACAAAGGCACGTCGCAACGTCCCCTTGATGCGCTCAATTCGTACTCTGGACCGGTATGCGACCTGGTCTGCCAATACGTCCTCCGACTGCTGCCGGTCAGGGCTTGCTCTTCCAGTCGTGATTTACCGCCTGGATCAAAGCCTGGATGTAGCCATAGCAGTACGAAAACGCGACGCCCTGGGCATCCGGCCCCGAGATGTGGGGGACGTGATCGGGCATGAGCATGTACTTGTAGCCAACATCTCGGTAGACCCGGACCGCCTTCAGCATGTCGACGTCGCCTTCATCCGGGAAAGTTTCGTAGAAGTCCAGCTTGCCGCCCCTGATGTTGCGGAAATGGACGTTGAAGATCTTGTTGCGCTTGCCAAACCAACGGATGACGTCGTAGATCTCCTCGCCCGGGTTATCGAGCATCTCGGAGACCGTCCCCTGGCAGAAGTTCAGGCCGTGGTAGGGGCTCTCGTGCATCTGGACGAACTTCTTCATGCCGTCGACGGTGCCGAGCACCCGCGTGACGCCCCGGTAGCCCGGTGGCGTGTAGGGGTCGTGCGGGTGGCACGCGAGGCGAATCTTGAACTCCTCAGCCACCGGTACCACGCGCTCGAGGAAGTAGTCGATGCGCTCCCAGTTCTCGTCCTCGGACAATACCCCGGCGATGCCCGGCTTTGCCTTCTGTTCCGCCTTTGACCACTCGAAGCTGGAGTTCCGCGACCCTCCACGTCCGATGCGGTCCGCCGTGCGCGGTATCCCAATGATGTTCAGGTTGTACTTCGCGGCCGGTATGCCGGCACGGTTCAGGTTGCGGATCAGGTTGCAGATGACTTCGATCTCACGATCCCGTTCAGGGCTCTTGCCGAGCATGATGTTCGGGCTCTGGCACTGCTCGAGCGGCGTCGAGCTCAGGGGCAACTGCACCATGTCGAGCGTGATGCCGTACGACTCAACCTTTTCACGGTGCTTCTTCAGGTCGTCGACGGTCCAGGTGAGGGCGCTGCCTTTCTTCGGATCAGCGCAAATGTTCTTGACGCCGAGCTGTGCCCAGACCTCGAAGTCTGTGTCATTCCGTGCTCCGACCTGTGTGCCTACGTACATCTGAAGCCTTCCCTTGAAGTGTCATGCGGTTGCGATCCTGCGGCCGAACCACAACAGCGGCTGGGGCGGTCTGGCGGGTCGCCACGAGGGTTGCAGGATACACGGAGGGGACTCACTGGTTTCGGCTGGTGGATTTGGTTCGCTAACATGAACGAAGTTTCACGCGACGAGAGGAAGAACGCCCGATGGTAGCTACCGCCAGGCCCGGCAAAGACTTCAAGGTCATAGGCACCCGCCCGGTCCGCCACGACGGGCTCGACAAGGTGATCGGCCGGGCGTTGTACGGCGCCGACCTGAAACTCCCCGGCCTGATACACGGAGCCGTGCTCCGCAGCCCGCACGCCCACGCTCGGATCAAGAAGATCGATACATCGAAGGCAGAGAAGCTGGCCGGTGTCTTCGCAGTCATCACCGGAAACGACATGCCCCTGGCCCCCTCGAAGGTCGTCGACCTCGTCGAGGGCGCCGAGAACATGCGGTACAACAGCGACAAGGTGATGGCGCAGGACAAGGCCCTTTTCAAGGGCCATCCGGTAGCAGCGGTTGCCGCCGTCGATCAGAACACCGCGCTGGAAGCGCTCAAGCTGATCGACGTCAAGTACGAGCTTCTCCCGCCAATCCTGAACGTCGGTGAGGCGATGGCGAAAGCGGCGCCGATCGCGCTCGAAGACCTGACCGGGAATCACCTCGGCAAGAAGGTCCCGCACACGAACGTGGCGTCGCACAACCGGCACGAGTTCGGCGAAGTCGACAAGGCGTTCTCGAGTTGCGAATTGGTAGTTGAGCGCGAGTACGAGCTCGCCACGGTCCACCAGGGCTACATCGAGCCGCAGAACGCGACCGCAGACTGGAACGCCGAGGGCCGCGTAACCGTCTGGACCAGCACGCAAGGAGCCCACGGCGTGCGCAAGCAGGTAGCCGGCGTGCTCCTGTTGCCAGAATCGAGGATCAAGGTCGTTCCGATGGAGATCGGCGGCGGCTTCGGCGGCAAGATCTCCGTATACCTCGAACCGCTGGCTGCCCTCCTGTCGAAAAAGGCCGGCCGGCCGGTGAAGATGGTCATGGACCGCAGATCCGTTTTCGAAGCCACGGGGCCGACGCCCGGCGGCCGGGTGCGCGTCAAGCTCGGAGTCGATCGGAAAGGCCGCATGCTAGCCGCGGAAGCCGACCTGCGGTATGAAGCCGGGGCCTATCCGGGGTCACCAATAGCGCGCGGCATGACCTGCATCATGGCTGCCTACAAGATCCCCAACACGCGGATCGACGGCTATGACGTGATCGTGAACAAGCCAAAGACATCCGCCTACCGGGCGCCAGGATCGACGCACGCCGCATTCGCGATGGAGACGGTGGTTGACGAAGTCGCAGAGCGCCTCGGGATGGACCCGGTCAAGCTCAGGCTCCTGAATGCAGCACGCGAAGGAGACCGCCGCCCCGACGGGCCCCGCCATCCGCGCATCGGGTGCGTCGAGGTGCTCGAGGCGGCCATGGCGTCGCCCCACTGGAAGAGCAAGCTGGTACGAAAAGGCAAGGACGGGCGGGTGCGTGGCAGGGGGGTCGCCCAGGGATTCTGGGTCAACGCGGGGCGTGAATCGTCAGTGGCCATCTCGGTCAATGGGGACGGGACCGTGCAGCTGGTCGAGGGATCGACCGACATCGGGGGCTCTCGGGCATCGATCGCGATGCAGGCGGCAGAGGCGCTGGGAATAGGAGCCCAGGATGTGTGGCCGATCGTGGTTGACACCGACGGCATCGGCTATACGGACGTAACCGGGGGTAGCCGCACGACCTACGCTACGGGCGCGGCGGCGATCAAGGCAGCCGACCTGGTCATCTCGGAGATGAAGAAGCGCGCGGCACGCCACTGGAATCGTGAGCCGGGTGATATCGCTCACGGAGATGGCAGATTCTTCTCGAAGTCAGATCCAGAGCTGAAGATGTCGTTCAAGGAGCTGTCAGCCCGTCTCGGCGAAACCGGCGGGCCGGTGGTCGGAGTTGGCACAGTCAACATCCCGGATGCGGGCGGCGCGTACGGCACCCACATCGTCGACCTGGAGGTCGATCCCGACACGGGGAAGGTCGACATCCTTCGCTACACCGCGATCCAGGACGTGGGCAAGGCGATCCATCCGTCGTACGTCGAGGGCCAGATCCAGGGCGGCGCCGTGCAGGGCATCGGCTGGGCGCTCAACGAGGAGTACTTCGTCACCGACAAGGGGGCGATGGCCAATTCGAGCTTTCTGGACTACCGGATGCCAACCGCTCTCGACACGCCGATGATCGAGACGATCCTGGTCGAGGTCCAGTACCCGACGCACCCCTACGGCGTGCGCGGGGTGGGTGAGGTGCCTATCGTGCCGCCGGTCGCGGCGATCGCCAACGCGATCCACGATGCGGTCGGGGTTCGGCTAAACCAGGCGCCGATGAAGCCGGGACGGATCCTGGAAGCGCTGGCCGCTCGTCCGGCTGCCAGGTCGAATGGCCGGAAGGCCTGAGGCCACCGGCCACGATCGGGCGGCTGCGAAACAGCCCTTGCCATCAGGCCCGGGTCGGGCGGGCCACCAGGTCTTCGCGATGGCGGGCCTGGGCGACCGCGCGCTTCCAACCGGCCAGCAGGTCCAGCCGCTCACCTGAGGAGATTTTCGGCTCATAGACGCGGCCGGGTCTCCAGAGCGACGCCAGCTCCGATTCCGACGCCCATAGCCCGAGCGCCCGGCCCGCGAGGAACGCGGCGCCCAGGGCGGTCGTTTCCTGCACCGCGGCCACTTCGACTGGTCGATTCAGGATATCGGCCTGGAACTGCATCAGGAACCGACTGGCCGTCTGGCCGCCGTCGGCTCGCAAGGCGGCACCCGAGTCCACCGCTGGCGTGCGGGCACGCCGGGCCGGTCCGCGGGTCGTCGGGCTGGCCGGCACCTGCATGGCATCGATGACGTCCTTGACCTGGTAGGCGGTCGCCTCCAATGCCGCGCGCGCCAGGTAAGCACGGTGGGCCCCGCGGGTCAGCCCGACGATCGCGCCGCGGGCTTCGGCGTCCCAGTGGGGTGCTCCAAGGCCAACGAAGGCGGGCACGAAGTAGACGCCACCGTTGTCGGGTATCGACTGTGCCAGTACGTCGCTTTCGGAAGCGTCCGCGATCACCATGAGCTCGTCGCGTAGCCATTGAACGGCGGCGCCGGTGACGAAGACGCTCCCCTCCAGGGCGTAAACGGGCTTCTGGCCGGTCCACCAGCCGACCGTCGTTATCAGGCCTGATTCCGCCTCGCGCGGGGTCCCGCCGGCGTTTGCCAGTACGAAGGCGCCCGTCCCGTAAGTGCACTTGGTCGAACCAGGCGAGAAGCAGGCCTGGCCATAAAGTGCGGCGTGCTGGTCACCCGCCACGCCCGTGATAGGAATCGGGCGTCCGAACACGGACGCCTGTGTCTTGCCGAAATCAGATGCGGACGGCCGCACCTCCGGGAGCACGCGCTCGGGGACCTCGAAAAGCTTGAGAAGCGCTTCGTCCCAGGCCAGGTCGTGGACGTTCAGCAACTGAGTCCGAGAGGCGTTGGTGGCGTCGGTGGCGTGCAACTCTCTGCCGGTCAAACGGAAGAGAAGCCAGCTGTCGACCGTGCCGAAGCAGATTTCGCCGGCCTCCGCGCGTGCCCGCCCAGACGGGATCCGCCCGAGCAACCACTGCAGCTTCGTCGACGAGAAGTAGGCGTCGACGACCAGGCCGGTTCGCCTGCGGATGTCGGGTTCGTGTCCCTGCGCCTTCAGTGCCTCACACATCGCCGCGGTGCGGCGGCACTGCCACACAATAGCGTTGGCCAGCGGCCGCCCGGTCGACCGTTCCCAGACGACGGTGGTCTCGCGCTGGTTCGTGATGCCGATGGCCGCGATATCGTCGAATGCAAGCCCGGCGTCCGCGACCGCACGTGTGGCCACGCCGACGCTGCCGTCAAAGAGCTCGTCGGGGTCGTGTTCAACCCAACCGGGGTTCGGGAAGATCTGGCGCACCGGGACGCTCGCCGAGCCGACCGGTCGGGCATCGGGTGAGAAGACGATCGCACGGGTGCTGGTCGTTCCCTGGTCGATGGCCAGGATGTGCTCAGGCGCCATGAAGCTCCGCCTCTCTGCTAACGTCCGTCAGGGGAAGCAGTCGAGCTTCTAGCCGCCGAGGACTTTGTTCACCGCGGCCAGCTCGTCGACGCTCAAGATCCACTCGGAGGTCCTGGCGTTCTGTTCGATCTGCTCGGGCGTCGTGGCGCCGGCGATCACCGAGCTGACTTCCGGATGCGCCAGCAGCCATGCGAAGGCGAGATCGAGGATCGATTTGCCGCGTGCGCCGGTAAAGGTCTCCAGCCGCTCTACGATGTCGAAGTTCGCATCGGTCAGGCGCTTCTGGCGCGCCGACTCCATCGCCGCGAGGCGGGTCCCCTGGGGAGGCGGCTGGCCGCGCCGGTACTTTCCGGTCAGGAAGCCGTGCGCGAGCGGGAAGTAGGGGAGGATCCCGAGCCCAAACCGGCGGCATGCCGGCAGGACCTCGCGCTCGATCGACCGTTCCAGCATTGAGTACTCGGGCTGGGCGCTGCACATCTTTGCGAACCGGTTCGACTCGGCAATCCAGAAGGCGTCGGCGATCTGCCAGCCCGCGTAGTTCGAGCAGCCGATGTAGCGGACCTTGCCCGCGCTTACGAGGTCGTCCAGCGCCCGCATTGTTTCTTCCATCGGGGTGGCCAGATCGGGCGCGTGCATCTGGTAGAGGTCGACGTAGTCGGTGGCGAGCCTGGTGAGGCTGCCGTTCAGCGCGTCTACGATGTGCTTGCGCGAACCACCCATGCCGTGGGGCCCATCAGCCCACTTCATGCCGAACTTGGTAGCCAGGAGGACGCGCTCGCGCTTGCCCTTGAGGGCGCGGCCGATGTACTCCTCCGAGAGGCCCTTGGAATAGATGTTGGCGGTGTCGATCATGTTGATGCCAAGGTCGAGCGCACGGTCGATCACGGCCGCCGACCTGGCGGCGTCCATGCGCCACCCGAAGTTGTTGGTCCCGAGGCCGATTTCTGAGACCTCGAGGCCAGAGTTCCCGAGGTGGCGGTAGCGCATGCGGACCTTCCTTCATCTGCTGGGGAAAGCCGGATTATAGGTCGGAAGACCCGAAGATCACCCGGAGGGCACCACAATGATGTTGGAGTTGACGGCGGTGGCCGTCATACGGGCCCTGGGCTCCCTGCCGGTATTGCGCTGGGCGTTCGCCGGTGCGCTCCTCGCAATCGCCGTCGACTTTTCCGACCTGTTCCTGTGGAATCTTTTTGGCCTCGACTTCGGGACCTATCAGGCCTTCGACAAGTGGGTCGACCTGGTCTACATGGCGACGTTTCTGGTCGTCACCCTGCGCTGGCAGGGCCTGGAACGCAGCGTCGGGATAAGCCTCTTCATATTCCGCCTGGTTGGTGTCGCCGCATTCGAGATCTTCCAGTCGCGGACGTTACTGCTCCTGTTTCCGAACGTCTTCGAATTCTGGTTTCTGTTCGTCGCGGGTCGAAACCTGATGTGGCCCCGATACCGGCTCTCCGCGGTCCGTGCTGCGTCCTGGCTGCTGGCGCTACTCATCTTGAAGGAGGCCCAGGAGTTCGCACTTCATCAGGGTCGTTACCTGGACCGATACAACGCGGTTGAGGTCGTGGTGGTGTGGTGGCGCTGGGCAACAGGCCTTTTCTGATCCATAGCTACCTTGCGCATTGCCCTGTTAACGTTCGTTGCCGGCGGGGGTTCTGTGAAGGAGAACTGGCAATGACCATCGATCTCGGTGCGATCAACTATCCAGCCGTAATCGTTTCCGTCATTGTGATGCAGATTATCGGCACGCTCTGGTACATGCCCTTCGTGTTCGGGAAGGCCCGGATGGCAGCGACCGGAGTGGCCGCGGAAAAGATCCGGGGGGGGCTAGTCGGTTACCAGGGAACGATCCTGGCATCGCTGATCGCTGCCTGCGTGATCGCGATCCTGGCCGACGCTACGGGCGCGAAGGGATTCGCCGACGGCCTGATGCTGGGCCTGCTGGTTGGCATCGGCTTGGTGTTTACGGCATTTGCCGGGAACTACGTTTCCGAATCGAAGTCGCTGAAGCTGCTGCTCATCAACGCGGGCTATCCCGTCACCGGACTGGCGGTCACTGGCGTGATCATCGGGGTCTTGGGCTGAGCGCTCTTATTTCCGGCGCCTGATCCGGGGGCGCCCCGTCCTGAGCGTCTGCGCCCCCCCTCGCTCTTCCCGGCCGTTCCGGGGGAACGCGGTGGCTTGCGCCAGTTCCCCGCGCTTTGCCTGTGGTGGGTTGTAAACTCGGCGCCGTTCAGACGGCTCGCAGCACGCCAGGAAGGCCTGCTCCATGAAAAACCACTCAAACACCCACCACGCCGGTCAATCTCCGCACGGCCGCCGTTCGGACAGCTACATTCCCCCTCGGATGGGGCTCAACGGGGCGGTCGTGGCCAATCACCCGCTCGCAGCGCTGGCCGGAATGACGATCCTTCAACGCGGCGGAAATGCCGTGGACGCGGCGATCGCCATCGGATTCGCTCTCGGGGTGGTCGAACCCACCGGGTCGGGGATCGGTGGCGACGGCTTCCTGATGGTCTACAAGAAGGAAACAGGGGTGGTCGAGGTAGCCAACGGCACCGGCGCCGCCCCACTGGCAGCAACGCGCGACCGCTTCCTGCCGGATGGGATTCCGATGAAAGGGATTCTGTCGGTATCGGTGCCGGGCATCCTCGACGCCCTCCTCATGGCGCACGACAAGTACGGTCGCCTCAAGCTGTCGGAGTGCATTGAGCCGGCGATCGCCCTCTGTGAATCAGGGGTGCCGATCTCGCACCGCCAGGCCGATGCGATCGCCCACGACGAAACGGTCAAGACATTCCCGACCTCGGCTGCCGTCTGGGCGCCGGGCGGCACGCCCCTGAAGGCCGGTGAGATCGCCCGGCAGCCAAACCTCGCGAAGTCGTACCGCGCGATCGCCGAGGGCGGGCGCGACGTCTTTTACAAGGGCGCGCTCGCGCGAGCGATCGTCAGGTTCTCGGAAGAACAGGGCGGACTCCTGAGCGCGACCGACCTTGCCAGGCACAAGGCGACCTGGATGAAGCCGATCAGCACGCGGTACCGGGGCCACACCGTTTACGAAGCACCGCCGAACAGCAGCGGCCACGTCCTGCTCCAGGAACTGAACCTGGTCGAGCTGTTCGACATGAAGTCGTTCGGGTTCGGTAGCGCGGATGCGATCCACGTCATGGTGGAAGCGAAGAAGCTGGCCTTCGCGGACCGGGAGGCGTACCTGGCCGACCCCGACGCGGTCGACGTGCCGATCGAGGGGCTGATATCCAAGGAGTACGCCAAGGAACGCGCCAAGTCGATCAGCGTCGAAAGGGCGGCGACGGGGGTCAAGGAGGGCGACCCCTGGTCGTTCCAGAAGCAGGCGCCGGATCGACGCAAGCGGTTTCGCCGCGCCTGGCAGAAGGTCACCGAGCGGACTTCCGGCACGACCCACTTCTGTGTCGTCGACCGTTGGGGCAACGCGGTCAGCGAGTTGCAGTCGCTACAGACCGGCTTTGGATCGGGCCTGATCGCGGGCGACACCGGCATCCTGTTGAACAACCGGATGACCTACTGGCACCTGGAGGACGGGCACATCGATGTCCTGCGACCCGGCCAGAAGGTCCGTCACACCATGAACCCGGTGATGGTGTTCTCGGGCGCCGCGGAGCGTTCGGGCCGTCTCGAACTCGTGTGCGGTACCCCCGGTGGCGACACCCAGGTCCAGACTAACTTGCAGATGATCACCGCGGCCTTCGATTACGGCCTGAACCCCAGTGAGATCGTCGAGGCGAATCGCTGGACGCACCTTCAGAACGCGATGCTCTCGACGTATCCGCACACCACCCATGAGGCGCTTCAGATCGAGAGCCGGATCGAGCAAGCCGCGCTAGATCAACTGAGGAAGAAGGGGCACACCGTCGAGTCGACCGGGCCCTGGGGCGGCGCGGGCAGCGCCGGCATGATCCAGGTCTTGAAGGACTCTGCCGCACTGGTCGCCGCGGCCGATCCGAGGCGGGACGGCCTGGCGCTCGCCTGGTAAGTCCCTCCGGCTGGCCCCTACGTAAGCCGTCGTAACCCGTTCCTTTTCTCTCGCCGTGCCACGGCTCAAGCGCGCCTTCCGGCGCACTGTGAAGACGGCGGTAGCAGCCGATAGTGGTCCGGACTGCGCGCGCGAGGGGCGGGCGAGCGCTCCTGCGCCCTGGAAACCAGGGACCAGATCTGGCCCGGGGACTCCCTTACCCGGTTAGCACTCGGGCATTGACAGTGCTAAACACCATTCTTATCATTCTCGTTTGGCAGTCGCACATGTCAACTGCTAAATAAGCACTGCAGCCGCGGTCTGTGTCTACGACGACGCCGGAAGCTGGTGGAGGGACGCGATGGCCGCCGGTGCTGCAACAAAGACCGGTTCAAAATCTACCGAAGGAGGGTCAGCTGTGGCCGTGAAGCTAAAGCCGTTGGGCGACCGAGTGGTCATCCAGCCCAGCGAGGCGGAATCCGAGAAGAGCCCGGGCGGGATTTTCATTCCTGACACCGCCAAAGAGAAGCCGCAGAAGGGCAAGATCGTTGCCGCCGGTCCTGGTCGCACCACCGATGACGGAAAACTGATTGCCCTCACCGTCAAAGTCGGCGACACCGTCGTCTACTCGAAGTACGCGGGTACCGAGTGGAAGGAAGACGGCGTGGAGTTCCTGATTGTGCGCGAGAGCGACATCCTCGCGACGGTTGGCAAGTAGTTCGGCCGGCTTAGGCACGGCTGGTAGCGGAGATCAAATATGGCTGCTAAGGAAATCATGTTCGGAGTCGACGCCCGGACCCGCCTCAAGAGGGGCATCGATGTCCTGGCCGACACCGTGAAGGTGACCCTCGGACCGAAGGGTCGCAACGTAATCCTCGACAAGAAGTTCGGTCCTCCCCAGGTCTGTTCCGATGGTGTGACCGTCGCGAAGGAGATCGAGCTCGACGACCATTTCGAGAACATGGGCGCCCAGCTCCTGAAGGAAGCGTCCAAGAAGACCAACGACGACGCCGGTGACGGCACCACCACCTCGACTGTGCTGGCCCAGGCCATCATCGAGGAAGGGTTCAAGAACGTTGCCGCAGGCGCCGACCCGATGGCGCTCAAGCGGGGTCTCGAGCAGGGCATGCAGTCCGTGCGCGACACCATCAAGTCCCTGGCCATCCCGGTCAAGGGCCGCGACCAGATCGCCCAGGTCGCCAGCCTCTCGGCGCACGACGACGAGATGGGCAACCTGATTGCCGACATCATGAACAAGGTCGGCAAGGACGGCGTGATCACGGTCGACGAATCGAAGGGCCTCAACTACGAAGTCGAGTACGTCGAAGGCATGCAGTTCGACCGCGGCTACATCAGCCCGTACTTCGTCACCAACCCCGAGAGGATGGAGTCGGTCATCGAGGACGCATACGTCCTGATTACCGACAAGAAGATCTCCGCCGTTGCTGACGTGCTCCCGATGCTCGAGCGAGTCCTCAAGGTCTCGAAGAACATCGTGATCATCGCCGAGGACATCGAGGGCGAGGCGCTGGCCACCCTCGTCGTCAACAAGTTGCGCGGTACCCTCAACTGCCTTGCGGTCAAGGCGCCTGGCTTTGGCGACCGCCGCAAGGAGATGCTGCGTGACATCGCCATCCTGACCGGTGGCCAGGTCATCTCGGAAGAGGTCGGGCGCAAGCTCGACGCCACCGAGGTCAAGGACCTTGGCCGCGCCAAGCGCGTAGTCGCCGACAAGGACAACACGACTATCGTCGAAGGCGCCGGCAAGCCGGCCGAGATCAAGGGCCGCATCGAGCAGATCAAGGCCCAGATCGAAGAGACCACGTCCGACTACGACCGCGAGAAGCTGCAGGAGCGGATGGCCAAGCTGTCCGGCGGCGTCGCGATCATCAAGGTTGGCGCGGCGACTGAGATCGAGCTCAAGGAGAAGAAGCAGCGCACCGAGGACGCACTCGAGGCGACCCGGTCGGCTGTTGAAGAGGGCATCGTGCCCGGTGGCGGCACGATCCTGATCCGCGCCTCGGAAGCCCTCAAGAAGATCAAGTCCGACGAAGAGGACGTCCTGACCGGCGTGAAGATCCTCCAGAAGGCCCTGACCGCGCCGATCCGCGTGATCGCGGGCAACTCGGGCCAGGAGGGAGCGGTCATCCTCTCGAAGGTCGCGGCCGGTAAGGGCAACCACGGCTACGACGCCCAGAACGACAAGTGGGGCGACATGATCGAGATGGGGATCATCGACCCCGCCAAGGTCACGCGCGCAGCCGTCGAGAACGCGGTCTCAGTCGCCGGGATGATCCTGACGACCGAGTCGCTGATCACGGACAAGAAGGAGCCTGAGAAGGCCATGCCCGCGATGCCGCCGGGTGGCGGCGGCGGGATGGACTTCTAGGTCCGTCCAGACGCAAGTTCCTGGCAAGACGGGGGCTCCAAACGGAGCCCCCGTCTGGCATTACCACCCACGCCGATTCCGTGAAATCACCCTGTTAGAAATACGGGGACCCGTTGCTAAAATCGGCTTGCGGATTCAAGACTGTGAATCTGCACCAAGCGGGAGCCCCGGGTCTTGCCTCGCCCATTTACCTTCGTTCATGCAGCCGACCTGCATATCGATAGCCGGTTCATCGCGTGGGCGGGCGCGCCCGACGCGGTCCGGTCGACCTTGCTCGAGTCCACGCACCGGGCCTTCCGTAATCTCATCAAGCTCTGCCTGGAGCGAAAAGCGAACTTTCTCGTGGTCGCCGGCGATGTCTATGAGGCCGCCGACCGGAGCGTGCGGGCACAGCTGAGGTTTCGGGACGGCCTCGCGGAACTGGGCGATCACGGCATCTCGAGCTTTGTCGTACACGGCAATCACGACCCCCTCGATGGCTGGGCCAACACGATCGGGTTCCCGGCGACGACCACGATCTTCGGACCGAACCCGTCATGGTCGGTAGCCAGCGACGACGCGGGGCCGATCGCGCAATTGCAGGGCATGAGCTATCCCACCCAGGATGTGACCGAGAATGTCGTTTCGCGCTTCACCATGCCGGAGTCGAACGGCCTGTTCAGCATCGGCCTGCTCCACTGCAACCTCGGTGGCAATCCGAGCCACGGTAACTACGCCCCTTGCTCGGTCGCCGATCTGGAGCGGATCGGCCTCGACTACTGGGCGCTCGGTCACATTCACCGGCGAGCCATCGTGAAGGCCTCACGGCCCGCCATCGTCTACGCGGGCAACACGCAAGGCCGCGACATGCAGGAGACCGGACCGCGGGGCTGCTACGTGGTCAGCGTGGACGGCGCGCGCGACATCAACGCCGAGTTCGTGCCACTCGATACCGTGCGCTGGGAGCAGTCGGAGGTGCGGCTCGACTCGGCTCGCACCATGGATGACGTTCTGCTTGCCATCGATCAGAAGATCTCCGAGTTGCGTGCGGGCTCGAACGGGCGGCCCGTCGTCTGCCGCCTTGGGCTGACCGGCCGCGGTCCGGTGCACGACGAACTCGCACGCGACGGCGCCGTGGACGACCTCCTCGCACACCTGCGCGATGGATTCGTACCGGACAGCCACTGGGTCTGGATCGACGGCCTGGAGGACAAGACCAGGCCGGTCATCGACATTGAAGCGCGCTCGCACGAGCTTGACTTTCTTGGGCTGCTCCTGAGCAGGGCGCAGTCCACGCTAGAGGGCCGGCCTGGCATCACGGAGATGAGCAGGGATGTCAACGCAGCGTTGAAGACGAGCCGGGACCGGGATGGCCTGTCCCAGATCGGTGAGACGGAGGCGCGCCAGCTCCTGGACGAGGCACGCTGGTTGCTGGCAGAGCGGCTCGAGGGACCGTCCCGCTAGGCGGCGCGATGCAGATCCATCTGATTCACGTCGAAGGCTTCGGCCCGCTCTACAAGCGGGACATTGGGCCTTTCTCGCCCCGCGTGAACGTAGTGATTGGCCCCAACGAAGCCGGCAAGTCGGCTCTCAGGGCATTCATTCGGACCGTGCTACTTGGATTCCCGAGGGCGGGCACGCTTGAGGATCGAAACTTCGGCTACCCGCCCGTCGATGGTGTCGCCCACGGCGGCGCGATCGAGTTCCTCAAGAGCGACGGGCTGGTGTTCGCGGTCGAACGGAACCGCCGTAGCCGGGGGCCCTACACGGGCGTCGTGCGCGTTACGGTTGGCCAGGAGTCGGGCGGCGAAGAGATGCTGTCGGAACTCCTCCCACACCTCGGGGGCCGCGTCTATCAGAACGTGTTCAGCCTGAGCCTGGACGAGCTCCAGGGGCTGGACTCAGAGGTACAGGAACGCATCTGGTCGGCCGGGTTCGGCTCGACCGGCGTCATCATCAACGAAGTTCGCAACCGCCTGGCGCGCGAGCAGGCCGAGGTCGGCAAGCTGCTGAACGAGGAGAAGCGTCACCTGACCGAAGCCGTGCGGTCGCATGCCGAAGCGCGAGCAGAGCTTGCACGCTACTCCGAGCTTTCGGAGGAAGTACGGAAGCTCGAGAAGCAGAAATACGAGATCTCGACGCAGATCGGCGAGCGTCGAGGCCGGCTCGCACGGCTTGAGCTCCTCAAGGTGACCCGACCCGCGCTCGATCAGATGAACGAGATCCAGCGGGCGATGACCACGCTGCCCCGGCTCAACGGCGTCAGCAATCCCGCTCGGATCCAGGACGAATATGACCGTGAGCGGAAACGTCGCGAGCAGCTTGAAAGCGAACTCCAGGGCGGCGACCAGCAGGCGGAGCTGCGTTCCAGCCGGATCCAGCAACTTGCCGGGACGATGGACATCCTCGAGTTCGAGATCGAGTCCGCCCGCCTGCTTGACCGTAAGACGGAGTACCAGAACGCCGTCAGCGACCGCCAGAAGTTGTTCGGGGAGCTCCAGGCCGCGAAGGATGCGGTGCGGCAGTCGCTGGCCGAGCTTGGCCCTGCGTTTGATGAGCACCGAATCGCCAGGCTCGATGCCTCGGTGTCATCGCGTGAGCGCCTCGACCGTCTCGACCGGCGTCTCGGTGAAGCAGAACGAGATGAGCAAGACGCGGTCCGCAGAGAGGCCGAAGCGGCCCGGAGGGTCGGCGACGCGAGTGCGACGGTTGTTCTTGCCGAAGCTCGGCTGAGCGCGATCGGGGAGCCAGAGTCGAAGCCAGCGGAAGAGCTCCGCCAGCGTCGTGGCAAGGTCGACCGGCTGCGCGCGTTGAAGCTTCGAGCCAACGACCGGCACCGGGAGCTCGAGGACACCCGTTTGAAGCTGCAAACGCTGGCGCGTGGCACATCCCGTCTGCCACGGCGATTGGCCTTCGGGCAGCTGGCAGGGTCCGGACTCGCCTCACTGCTGGGCGCCACGATCGGAATCCTGGCCTGGGTCAACCGGGATTCGGCCCTGATGAACATCGGGATCGCGATCGCCGTGATCGGCGCCTCAGGTTTCGCCCTGGCCGTCGCCCTCGTGCTCACGATGCGCAGAGAGGAGATGAAGCCGGCGGAGACTGAAGAGGCGGCGCTCGAGAAAGAGCTGAAGCTGACCGCGCAGCTGCTCGGGCGGGACATCGAAGAGGTCGAGAGCGAGGCCGGCCGCATCGTCGGTATGCTCGGCTATGAACAGGCTCCGGCCGAATGGCAACTGGCGGAGGAGGCCAACAGCCTCTCTACCGCGGCGGACCGGCAGGGCGAGTACGAGCGAGCAAGCGCGGATTCCGACACCGCGCGCAAGAAGCTTCTCGACGCCGAGGCGGAGCACCAGAAGCTTGCTGCGGTCTCTGGGTCCGCGACCCGGTCGGCCGGTGCCGCGAGGGCTGCCTGGCTGGAGTGGCTCTCGTCGATGGAGCTTCCGTCAGACATCGCCCCCAGGACGGCGCTTGCAATCCTCGGCCAGGCAGACGCGTCCCGCCAGCGGATCTACGCCACGAGGAAGCTCGAAGAACGAATCGTCGATATGACCGTCGCGGTACAGGAGATCGAAGCCGGTATCCGGCAGGTGGCAGCGGCCGCCCGGATCCCGGAGTTCCAAGAGAACCAGGCCGGGCTCGCGCTTAATCGGTTGGGCGAGGTGCTCGAGACCGCCCGTGCAGCCAGGGCGGAGATGGAACGGCTGGAGGCTGAAGCCGAGATCTGGGTGAACCGGCGCACCCAGTTGGCGACCGATCTCGAGTCGACATGCCAGGCAATCAGATCGGCACTGGAGGAGATCGGAGCCGACACCGAGGACGATTTCATCCGCGCGTTGCAGGGCGCGGCGGTGCACCGCGAGCTCTCCGAGAAGGTGCAGGCGCTCCGTATCGCGTCTCCTGGCCTTTCTTCGTCGAGATCGCCCGAGATCATCGCGGAGCTGAATGCGACGACGATCGAAGCGTTGGAACAGGAGATGGTCCAGGTCCAGGCTTCGATTCGAGAGCTGGAGGATCGGCAGGCAGACCTCAACGCGAAGCTCGGTGAGTTGCGGGGCCAGCAACAGGCGCTGCAGGGCATTGGTCGAACGGCGGAGCTGTCGTCGCTGGTCGCCGCCCATCGGGAAGAGGCGCTCCGCCTCAGGGATCGCGTGGCGGTCCGCTGGATGGCGACCCAGTTGATCGATCAGACGATCGAAGATTTCAGAAGGGATCATCAGCCCGAGCAGTTGAGGCTGTCGAGCCGATACTTCTCACGCCTGACCGGGCAGAGGTACCTGCGCGTTCAACCGACCATCAACGGCGGCTCGAAGGATGGATCGTTCGAGGGGGTGGCCGCCGACGGCACTACCAGGCCGGTGAACGAGATGAGCCGGGGGACGCGCGAGCAGCTGTACCTTGCGATGCGCTTCGCCTTGATGGATGAGTTCGCCAGCCGGCAGGAGCCGATGCCGGTCATCATGGACGACGTACTTGTCAATTTCGATCCCGAGCGAGCCCGGGCGGCATGCGCTGCGATCCGGGAACTTTCGGAGCGCCACCAGGTGCTGTTCCTCACCTGCCACCCCCAGACGGTCGAGCAGTTCACGAGCCTCGCCGCCAGCGTCGGCAGTGACTGGCTCAAGGTGATCGACATGCCAGGTCCGCGCGCCATTGCCAGGGCTGCTAACCGGCCCGATCCCCCGGGGCTTGCCTAGCTGTTCATATCTGTCTGGAACTGTAGACGGGACGCGTTTTCGCAGACCTGGCGAAAATCCGACAGTTGAGAACAGGCCGCGCTGCCCGCATCCTGAAAATCGGATGTAGACAGGTGGGACTCGCCTTCGTATCTGACTTGACGGAAGTTCGGCCTAGCCGTTGACGCGTCTCCACTTGCGGAGGCTGGCCATCTCGCGCGGTGGGTTCTGGTGCCGCCCGACCTCTACGTAGGAAACTTCGGCCACATAGATATCGCCGTGGGAATCGACGGCCACGCTGTGCGGCCAGAGGAACTGGTCGGGGCCTTCGCCCGGCAGCGCGGCACCGATCCGGGTCCTCAGCTTGCCGTCCCGCCCGAAGATCGAAACGCGGTGGCCGAGATTTCGGACGCCAAACTGCACCGCCGGCGGACCCTGCTCTCCGACGTACACGTTCGTATCGCGCCCCTTGCCGGCGTAGACCGCCGTGGCCTTGTGGACGTGCCACTCCTTCACGAAGTCGCCGTCGAGTGTGAAGACCTGGACACGGTGATTCTCACGATCACAGACGATGACATGGTCGTCGCCGAACATCGCGATGTTGTGGGGCAGGCTGAACTGGCCCGGGTCCGTACCCGGTTCACCCCACGACTTGATGTGGCGGCCGCGCTTGTCGAGGTGGTGGACCCTCGAGTTGCCGTAGCCATCGGAGATGAACAGGTCGCCGTTGACGGGCGAGACGGCGATGTCGGTCGGCTTGTTGAACATCTGGCCACTCTGCTTGGGCGCCGGGATCCCCGTTCCGATCTCGAGCAGCACCTTGCCCTTCCGGTCCGTCTTGTAGATCTTGCAGCCGATGTCGTCCACCAGCCAGAGGTTGTCGTCGCGGTCGATCGTTATCGCGTGCTGGCGATGGAATCGCCGGCCGCCCCACGCGAAGTACTGGTTGCCGTACGGGTCGACCGTTTCGAACACGCCGCCGAACGGGTTGTCATTGCCCCAGGTGTCGACGACATTCCCGTCACGGTCGAACACGACCATCGGCATGTTGCCTCGATTGAAGACGTAGACGCGGTCATCGGAGTCGACGGCAACGGCGGTCGCTTCTTTGAGCCAGATGCCATGCGGCACCTTCGCCCACCCTGGCACGGGCGCATATACGGTGCGGCTGGTCGCAGCGGTAACAGCCAATTCAAGGGCCTTTCACGACCGGAGCGCCTCCGCCCCGGCTACCTCGCGGACACGGCGGCATCCTAGCAGAGCCGCGCCAGCGGGCCGTACGCAACGGGACGGGTCCCGGGCCCCCGACAGCTGCTGCGGAAATCTCCGCCTGCCCCGGGGGCCCGGACGCTTACCTCTTGGATGCTTGTTCGGCCGTTCGTATCAATGGCCTTGGAAGGCCCATTTCACGTGCCTGCCCGCCGCTCAGGAAGGTGAGCGCGATCTTCGTCTTGACTTCGAGGATGCGCAATGTGCTGATCAGCTTGAGTCGCCGGTATTCCGGGATCGTCTGCAGCTGCACGGCGTCGAGAACGCCGGCGAGTTCCAGCACGGACGTCTCAAGCTTGGCGAGGTCGACGCCCGCCCGCGCTGCAGGCTCGGGCACCTTCTTGACCTTGGCCGCAGCCTTGGTCCCTCGCAGCACATCCTCGAGGACCTCTTGCACCGGGCGGTTGGGCGCCTTCTTTGCGTAGCCGACCACTTTCTCTACGTATACCGAGCTCAGGCGTCCGGTGACGAATGGTTCGGCGATCTCGCGCTGGCGCTCATGGTCGGAAATATCGGCGATGCTGCGGGCCTCTTTGAAGGTGAGCTGCCCTCGATCGACCTTTTCCGCGAGGTCAGGTGCCAGGCTGCGCACCAGGCTCTCGTAGTGGTGAATGGTGCCGGGCGTAATGCCGGTCCTGCGGGCGAGCTCCTGCTGGCTCACCCCGAAACGCTCACGGTGGCGCAAGAACGCCCGGCCCATCGACATGGGCGGCAGGTTGTCGTGGTGGTAGTACTCGCTCAGCTGCAGCTCGCTGGCTTCCTGTTCGCTCAGGTTCTCCTGCAGCGTGACATCGATTTCTGGCTGCCCTGCGGCGCGTGCCATGCGCCAGAAATGTTCGCCAATTACGATCGTGAAAGCGCCCGGCTTGCCCGCCGCGGGGCGAACTACGACCGGCTGCACGCCCGCAGTCGCGCCGCCCCTCCTCAAGTCATTGATCGGTTTGTCGTCTACGGGCCTGGCAATCCGCTCCGGATCCGGCAGCACGCTTTCGATTGGGATGAGCATGGTATGGAGCCTCCTCGGCTGCCCGGTAGGCTGGTGGCCCGGCCTTTCCGCTGCAGCTGGGGGCATTCTTTTGCATTCCCGATCGCATAACTAAAAACTGTCCCTGGCTGTCCACCGCCCATTCCCTTTCATCCCTTGTGCTGGGAATTACCCTGGGGTAGAGTGCCGATGCATATGCAGCCAAGGCAGACTTCGACAGGTATCCCGGACGGGGAAAGTTGACCGACGCTCAGCGACTGATTCCTCCGTACGTCCCGTACCGCACATTCCGGAATTTTCTCGAGACCCTTCGAGAGGGAATTCCCGCGCGCATCGATCGCAGCGTATGGGGGCCCCGGTTCTCTGGCTCGAACGGCATCCAGCTGATGACGGCGCTGCGTGTCCTGAACCTGGTCGATGACCAGGGCCGGCCCGCTCGTGAACTGGAGCGGCTCGTCCAACTCGAAGGGGAGCCGCGCCGCGCCGCGCTCAAGGCGCTTCTCGAACGGCACTACGCGCCGATCTTCGGGCTAGACCTCGAGCGCGCCTCGAAAGCTCAGTTGCGGGAGGCGTTCCGGTCGTTCGGCACGAAGGAAGCTGTGCTCGCCCGCTGTGAACGGTTCTTTGTGCAGGCGGCCCAGGATGCCGGGGTCGAACTCTCTTCCTTCATCCTCGAACGCAGACGCGGGGCGCGGCGCACCGCAAGCGCAAGAAGCCGACCGGCCAGCGCCACGCCGGCTGCCACGAGCCGCCCTTCGGACCAACCTTCGAGGGACGCGCGCACGATCGCAGCAATGATCCTGGAGAAGTACCCGGCGTTCAACCCGCAGTGGGAGCCCGGCGTCCAGGAACGCTGGCTCGAAGGAATCACACGCCTGTACGAAGGGATGCGTGCCGAGGAGGCAGCGTCCCGCCCGTAACCGATCCGAACCATCCTCACCACTCCGAAAGCGCTGCTACGCGGAAGACCCGTGACGTCTACGACAGGCGCGCCTCTTCGCTTGACGCGATGGCATGGGGCGGTGAGAAGCCTGCGCCCGCAATACAGCGGGTGACGGCGGTGGACCTGGGTAGACGCATGCTGGCGCGCGCCCGTACCCGGGCACCAGCCCCAGGCGTGGGTCCGGCGCGGCGCTCGCCGATACCGGCAATCTGCCGTTCGGACAGAAGGTCTTCGACGCCGCGCCTGCCAGGTTCGTGTTCTGCTCCATGAGCGATCCGGTCCGGTCGGTCAGGGAGCTGTGCCGGGTAGTCCGGGCGGGCGGCTGGACCTCCCTCGCGGACCAGGTCCGGGTAGAAGACCAGGCGATCGGGATCGGCCTCGACCTGCTGGATCGTTTCTGACACCGGCGAGCCGCTTGTGAGGGGCCCTCTCGCCGAAATCAGCCGCGGCCCCCGAGCCGCATCAGATGACGTCCAGGCCCGCCATCCCCACGTCACGGAATCCGAGCCGTTCGAACGAGGGCACGACGCCCACGCGGCGGTAACTGGGAGCGTCGACTTCGACCGGGTAGGCCTCGAGGGCGGCACCGATCAGTACGCTCGTCAGGGATTGACCCATCAAGCGGCGCCTAAAGTATGTTCGCCTGCCGGGAGCTGGCCGCGGCGGTGCGTTCGATACCGAACCCGGGCGTGGGAGCTGGCAGCCTCATGGTGCTTGGCGTTAACGGCCGCTCGGAGCATGACCTGGTTCGGGCCCGCCGCGATTTCATCGAGTCGGCCCTGCGAAGACTCTCGTGGCGTCGTGTCCGATTACGCCTGGCGGTGACCGGGGCGCCTTGCAGCGAACACGCACACGGCTCCGATCGCAAAGATCCCCGCGGCGATGGCGAAAGAAGCCCGGTAGGAACCGGTGCTGTCGAACAGCGCGCCCGCAAGGATCGGCCCGATCAGGACGGGAAGGATCTGGGCCACCAGCGAGATCGATCCCTGGATCGCCCCGAGATTCTTGAGCCCGAAGGCCTCGAGGATCACGAGGGTCATCAGGGGCCCGATCCCACCGAAGCCCATCCCGAAGTAGATGATCGCCGGCCACACCATGGCAGTGTCACGGGCGAGGATCACCATCACAACCCCCGACGACATGATGAGGATCGCAATCACGAAGGAGATCCTGGCCGTTAGCCGCTCGCTCAAGCGTCCCCACGTGATCTTGCTCGCCAGCGCGATCCCGGCAAGGGCGGTCAAGGCGAAGGTCGCCTTCGCGGAGTCCCAGCCCTCCGCCTCCATGTGAGGGATCAGCTGCGTCATGAACGACGGGTAGCTGAAACCGGCACAGGTCAGTCCGGCCATGATGAGCCAGAATGCTGGCGTCCTGGACGCCTCCTTGATCGTCAGGTCGAGGTCGGGAGGGTTTCGCCGGCCGGTGGAGGGCCCCTGCCTCTCGATGACCGGCCCTTGAGAAGGTGAATCTCTGATAACCAGCCAGGCGGCAAGGGCGGTCGCTGCCAGGCAGGTTCCGATAATTGCGTACCCGAGGCGCCACCCCTGGCTGATTACTACCACGTTGAGGAGTGGCACGCCAATCAGGCCGAAGACATTGTTGCCGGTTATGGCGGTGCCCATCATGCGGCCCCTGGTCTTTGGAAACCAGGTTCCGATCAGCTTGCCCACCGGCATGAAGGTGCCAGGCATGCCGACCGCAAGCAGAGCGCTGAGCGCGTACCACTGCCAGAGCTCCGTCATTCCGGCGCGCAGGAAGAACGCGACGGCGACGATGCCCAGCGAAGCGGTCATGACCAGCCGGGCGCCATGGCGATCGAGAATCCAGCCTGCGAGTGGCGCAAGCAGGCCTGCGATCAGGCCGATCGACAACGACAGGTTGATCTCGGTTCGGCTCCAGCCGAACTCTTCGGTGAGAGGCCTGACAAAGATCCCGAATCCGTACTGAGAACCACCTGACGAAAACGCGGTTGCGCCGAATGCGACCCAGACGATCGCCCAGCCGCGCGAGATCAGGCCGCCTCGACGCTGCGGGGCGTTGGTCGCGGTCGGTTCTGTCCCGGCAGCGGCGGGCGCTGCCGTGGTGGGAGTCGGACCTATTTCCGGTGCCCGGGGATCTGCTGTCGTAAATCACCACCCATGTTGCTTGCAGGCCGACGAGGATACGCCTGTTGGGGGCAAGGTATGACCGCAAAAAGAAAGGCCCCTCTGGCCGGTAAGCGCCAGGAGGGCCTTCAGGTGGGCAGGTGCCAGCCGGCATGGGCGGGCAGTCCACCCGGAACAGTCTTTGCGGGCTGTTCAGCCACCGCCTTGTCTTCAGCCTGGAGTTTGCGAGCCAGTTGCATGCCGCCGACGGTGATGAATACTCCCGTCACTGCGAACATGAAGCCAGGGCCCACGTAGATGCTCCAGGACATGAAGTGCGCCATTCCTGCCTGGTAGTCGGAATTGACGCCTCCGATCAGGCTCGACAGAAAAGCAAACGCCAGCGGGCTCCAGGCCTGGTCACGAACCTTGCCCTACAGCGGGTGCAACCGGTCGAGGTCGGAAAAATACCTGCCGTCAACAGGAACCTCGTACGTGCCTGCCTTGAACAGTTCGCCCTTGTACTCGACCTCCCTGGCCAGAACAACGGTCTGCCTACCGGTCAACGTGTGGTAGCTGATGATGCCGTACTGGACCATCAACCCACGACCAGGAAGAGCCCGGCCATTGCGATCAGATCCAGCCCCCGTACCATCTTCGTCATCTGTTCTACCTCCTGACATCCGGAACACCACCAGGGTCGTCCCGGTTTCGTTCTTGAAGCGCCCCGCGATCCTGCTTACCCGATCACTCTTCGTGTCACCAACGATCCAGCCGCTGGAAAGCGACCTGGGTGCAGGTTATCGGGCCCGCCGTGAGGAAGTCGGAAGCTCGTCGGGCCAACGCATGAGGACTCCGTGGGCGAATTTCGATCGACCGGTGGTGCGCCAGCGCCGGCGAGCGGACCAGTGTCCGTGGTACGGGTTGGGGGGCGGAAGTCCGGTCTTAGCTTGACGAGTAGACCCTGGACCGACCTCGTTCCGTAAGACCGGCCGCCTGTCCCTGCAGGTTAGGGAGTTGGTCGCCCGTCCAGAGAAACTCGGGGCCGAGCTGGTCGAGGCTCGAGCAGCCGATCTGCGCCATGACCAGGTCTACCTCGCGCCGGAGAATGTTGACCGCCTTCCTGGCCCCGGGCAGCCCGCCTGCGACAGTGCCGTAGAGGGTAGGGCGGCCGACGAACACGAACTCAGCCCCGAGGCAGAGCGCAATGAGGACGTCGGCGCCTCGCCGCACACCACTGTCGAGCATCACGGTCATTCGGTCGCCAACCGCAGCAACGATGGCCGGCAGCACATCCAGGGACGCCGGCGTCTGGTCGAGTTGCCTGCCACCGTGGTTCGACACGATCACCCCGTCGCAGCCGGCCTCGGCGCAGCGGATCGCATCCTGCGGGCTCATGATCCCTTTGACGATCAGCGTCCGCGGGAACAGCCGGCGGTAGCGCTCCAGGTCTTTCCATGTCTGGCTATCGAACGGCCCGAGAGAACGAGAAAACTTCACCACATCCGACGCACTGGCACCTTTCGGCGCGTAGGGCTGCCAGTTTTCGCCCATCGGGGTCCCGCCGTGGCGTACGTACTCCATCACCCAGCCGGGATGTGTGAGAGCCTCGGCGAGCATCCTGGGCTTCAAAGTGAACGCGACCTTGAGCCATCCGCCGCTGATCCTGTCGAACCCGTTGCGGATGTTGCGCTCACGATTCGAGCCCACCGGCACGTCGACCGTGAGCACCAGCGCGTCTAGCCCGGCGTCCTTAGTGCGCCGGATCTTGTCTTCGGTGATCTTCTGGTCGCGCGCTGCGTACAGCTGGTACCAGCTGTTCCTGGGAGCGACCTTTGCCGCGGTCTCGAGCGACTGGGCGGCCGCGCCGGACATGATGTACGGGATGTTTGCGTCCTTCGCTGCCTCAGCCAGCATCATGTCTCCGCCGCGACGGAAGAGGCTGACGCCACCCGTGGGCGCGATGCCAAACGGGCTGTTGAAGGTCTTGCCGAAGATCGTCTTCGACTGGTCTCGCTTCGAGACGTCGACGAGGTAGCGAGGCAGCAGCCGGTGCTTGAGGAAGGCAGCGGTATTGCGGTCAAGGCCGTTCTCGTCGTCGAGGCCGCCTTCTATGAAGTCGAACGCCACCTTTGGCAGGCGGCGCTTCGCCATCTTGTGCAAGTCCTCGATATTGATGGCGTCATCGAGCCGCATCTCCACACTTCTCCCTGTCGCTCACCAGGCCACGTAGACACTGGTGCACGGTCCGAGCCCGTACACGGTGGAAGAGTCTAGTCGTAACGCGACGCCGATGCGAGAGTCCGACCTGCGGGTACCCGATGCGTCGACGGGATCATGGGACGCCTGGAGAAGCAAATCGGCCGCCCTGCAAGGCGGCCGTGGGGTGGTGGAGCTGAGGGGATTCGAACCCCTTACCTCTTCAATGCCATTGAAGCGCTCTCCCAATTGAGCTACAGCCCCACGGTATTCGGTTACGGTGCCCCGGGCCAGTAGCGCAGGTCATCTGGACGGGCCGGGACCGCACGAAAATGCTATCACGCGGCATCAGCTGGAGCCGCATCCTCCTCCAGGCCGCCGGGAGCGGGCCGGCGTAGCTGGCGTGACGGCGTTAGAATCCCTGAGTCAAGCACGGGCCGCGCTCCGCCCTGGACGCCGTGATTACGGTCTGCACCGATCCCGGTCGGCGCGATCGTCTGATCAACCCTGTTTCGAATCCCGCGAACTGCGAGGCGCCCCATTTCGTCGGAAATGAATGAACGGTGGACCCTGAAGACGGCGCTCTTCAGCGTGCGCCCGCCCGCACAGCGCGCTGCCCTCGGGGGGAGCCGGTGCGGCCGACTACGGCTGGATCAAGATCGAGTTCGCCGACACGGGTCTTGGCATCGCCCCGGGAACCTCGCCAGGATCCTCGATCCGTTCTGCACGACCAGGACTGCCTCGACAGGTACCGGTCTGTGCCTGGCGCAGGTCCACGGGATATTGCGCCAGCACAGTGGCGGCGCCCCGGGCCGCCTGGGGATCAGCACAGGCTGCTCACGCTGGTTCCCGGCCCTGCCCGCCCATGCCCAGGCGCCCGAGCGGGCCGCAAGCACGCCGACCCCGCGCGGGCGCGGCGAGACGTCCACCTGATCACGGTGATCCGAGGCGGTCGGCCGGGCCTCGCAAATCCGAGCATCCGGCGCTTTCATAGCTGTTCAGATCTGAAATTGTAGACAGGACAACGGAGCCACTTATGACTTCAGTCACCGTTCTGGGCGGCGGCAATACCGCATTCGCGGTTGCTGCCAACCTCAGCTTGCGAGGGCACGAGATCACGCTTTTCGAACTACCCGAACAGGCAGCGAACGTCGCCGCGATTCAGAGCTCACGCCAGATCGTGCTGAAGGGCGTCGCCGAGCGTGGGACAGCAACGCTCAGGGCCGTGACGACCGATGTCGGCGAGGCGGTGGCGGCTTCCGATCTCATGCTGCTGATCGTCCCCGCATACGCGCACCGGCCGTTTGCTGAGCAGTTCGCACGAAAGCTGACGCCCGGCAAGACGATCGTGCTCATGCCCGGGACTCTGGGGTCGCTCGAATGGGCAAAGGTCCTGCGCTCACACCGAACGGAAGGCGTGGTGCTGGCAGAGGTCGACACCGCTCCATACGTCTGTCGCAAGACAGGCCCCGCGGAAGCCACCATCTGGGGCGAGGTTACCGGGCTGGGGCTGGGGGTGCTGCCGGCGCGCGACACGGAGCGCGTGCTTGCACGAATGGCCCCGTTGTTCCCTGGAATCTCGGCGCATCCGGATGTCGCCGCATGCGGGCTTTCATCGATCAACCCGGTGATCCACCCTGCAGGGGTGCTCATGAACGCAGGGCGAATCGAATACTCCCGGGGCGAGTTCTACTTCTACGAAGAGGGCGTCTCTCCTTCGGTAGCGAAGGTGGTCAGCCGGATCGACCAAGAGAGGCTGGAGATCGGGCGGGCGCTCGGCCACCAGCTCACGCCCGTGGCGGAGGCGTTCCACCAGGCAGGTTTCGGCCCCGCCGGTGATCTCTGGTCGACAATCAACGGAAGTCTGATGCTGACCAGGTTGAAGGCGCCGGGCAATCTCGAATCGCGGTGGATGACCGAGGACCTCCCCTACGGGATCGCGACCTGGGTCTCGCTGGCAGAGCAGCTGGGCGTCGAAACCCCGCTGATGCGCAGCTTCATCGAAATCGGCTCGGTGGTGCTGGGGGCCGACGCCAGGGCGATCGGTCGCGACTGCGAGGACCTGGGCATCGAGGCCTTGACGGTCGAGCAGTTCCGGACCTACCTCGTATCGGGGCGGTTTCCCTGACGTGGACTCGGCGCGCTAGCCAGACTGGCCGCCGAGTTGAGCGCCAGGCGCAGCCCGCTTGCCGGCGCGCTGCCTGACCGTGTGCCAGAGGAAGAACGTAAGCCCGCCAAAGACGATCACGCTGATCCAGGAGATCGACCGATCGACGATGGTCACCGCGAACGCGTCCGTGTGGCCGAGCCCCAGTACGATCAGCACGCCAGCCAGGCCCCCTTCGACGAAACCAAAACCTCCCGGCGTGGGGATCGTAGAGAGCATGGCACTGGCAAGCGCCGCGAACGCAGCGACCGTGAAGGAGATATCGACGCCGATCGCGTCGGCGACTAAGTAGAGGCGTGCGATCTCGAGGACCCATCCGGCCATTCCCAGCAGGATCTGAACCGGCAGCGCCCTGGCACGGAAGCTGGCGAGCGCCCCCGCCTGGAATTTCAGATACGCGGCGCGTATGCGCTCGGGCAAGAAGCCGGCCAGCCTCTCGCCCCACACTCGCATCGCCACCAGACCTGCCACCAGCAAAGTCACCAGCAAGAACGCGACCCCCACCACCGTGCCGGGGGCGGCAACCTCGTGGGTGAAGAGGAGGGCGCCTGTGGCAAGGGCCAGTATGAGCAGGACCACGAACATGTCCTGTACCCGCTCAGCGAGCACGGTCCCAAGGCTTGCCGGAAATGACGCCCCCGATTCCCTGGCGAACCCAAAACCGCGGTATGCGTCCCCGAGTCGCAAGAACGCGACCGAGTTGGCAAACCAGCCCATCAAGATGATCGCCGAGCATGTGAGGGTGGACGGGAGGCGAACCCCCGGCAAACTGCCGAATCCGGCCGTCCGGGCGATCAGCCGCCAGCGTAGCCCGCGAAGGAGAAAGCCCACGTAGTAGAGCCCGAGTGCCAGGGCGTATTTGAGCGGATCCATGTCCAGCACCTGCCGGCGCAGGGCGGCCCAATCCACATCGAAGGCCCGCCAGATCGCCAGACCAAGCACCACGAGCGCGATCACGAGTGCGATCAGCGTCGGCAGTGAGAAGACACGCCGCCTGAGGGAATCCCCGTTCTGGTTCACCGCGTTCGCCGCAACTGGAGCAGCAGCGCCTTCATGGTGCGCGCCTTCGGGCCTGTCCGGGAGTCTGCAGCGGCTGCTTGTGAGGCACACCAACCCGGCGCGGGTAGCGGTCAGGGGTCTTTCGGTTCTTGTCCCAGACGACCATCGTATCGGGCCCACGCGAACCGGGTGCCGATACAACGGTGCTGGTCGATGGAGCAGCCCCGAGCATCGTCGCGGCGTAGGCGGCCGCCCTGACCTCCGCTTCAATGCCAGCGCCCTTGGGGGCGATCACGCTTCCGCCTACCCTCGCAAACGGCAACGTCAGTTCGGCCAGTTCGGGCAGCTGCGCAAGGGCCCGCGCGACCACGACATCAAATGCCTCGCGCAGATCCGGGGCATGGGCGGCTGCTTCGGCCCGGGCGTTGACGACTCTTGTTCGGTCGAGTTTCAGTATTGCAATGGCCTCGCGCAGAAACTCGGCCTTCTTCTGCGTTGCTTCGATCATCGTGATGTCCAGTCGGGGGAGCGCCAGCTTGAGGACGAGGCCCGGAATTCCGGCCCCGGTGCCAACGTCCGCCACTCGCACTCCCTCCCCACGCATCGCGATCGCTTCTTGCAGCGCATTTCCTGGCACCGCAAGCACCCGCAGCGACCTGAGGAAGAGTTCTTCCCGGACGTCCTCCCAGCCGCGCACGGCGGTCAGGTTCATCAGACGACCACGCTGCTCCAGCAACAGGAAATACGACTGGAAGGCCGCCAGT
Organism: SAR202 cluster bacterium; assembly: GCA_016872495.1. Lineage (GTDB taxonomy): Bacteria > Chloroflexota > Dehalococcoidia > Lucifugimonadales > Lucifugimonadaceae > VGZT01. The sequence goes on along the minus strand of VGZT01000011.1, from coordinate 10,074 downwards.
TGGCCAGACTCCAGGTCGACGCCCAGCGAACGCGCACCGGCGACCAGCAGATTCAAAGGGGGTCAGCGCTCCAGCGCATGAGTATACGTGGCCACCTTCCTGGTTTGACGGCCCCATGAGGCAGTGATAGGTTTCACAAGCATATCTGGACGATCAGATTCCAAACGTGAGGGTCGAGCTTGGCACTGCGCATCGCGGTCTGTGTCAAACAAGTACCAGACCCCGACGCACCTGCTTCGACTTTCAAGGTGGACGAGGCGGCGAAACGGGTCGTTGCACCGCCGGGCACCCCACCGGTAGTGAACGGGTTCGACCTGCACGCCACCGAGGCCGCACTCCGCATCAAGGATGCCCACGGAGGCGCCGCCGAGATCTCGGTGGTCTCGATCGGCCCCGCATTCACCATGGATGTGATCAAGAAGCCCCTGTCCATGGGCTCGGACATGCTCGTCCTGGTCGAAGACCCGGTGCTGGCTGAACTCCAGGCCTTTGCCACGGTAAGGGTGCTCGCCGCGGCGCTCAAGAAGGCCGGGGCGTTCGACCTGATTCTCTGCGGTCGGCAAGCTTCGGACTGGGACAACGCCCACGTCCCGCTCGGCCTCGCCGAGGCCCTGCAGGTCCCCTGCGTGACCCTGGCACGGCGCGTGGAAGTGGTGGCCGCCGGCGCCCGCGTACGGGTCGAACGGTCCCTGAGCGATGGCTACCAGGTGGTCGAGGCCAGTCTGCCGGCAGTCGTGAGTGTTTCCAACGAACTTGGTGAGCCCCGCTACCCGACGCTGCGCGGGATCATGGCCGCCACCAGGAAGCAACCGATCAAGATGGCACTGGCGGAGCTGGGAATCACGCCTGCGGACCTGGCCCCGGCGCTCCGGCTCGAACGCCTTTATGTTCCTGAGCGCCAGCGCGCGGTCGAATTGATCAAGGGCGAAGACGAGGCCGACTCCGGTAGAAAGCTGGCGGTCCGCCTCAGGGAAGCAAAGCTGATCTAGTGGCTGGAATCCTGGTCGTGGGCGAAGTCTCGGGCGAAGCTCTCAACCCGGTTACCGGCGAGTTGCTATCCGCTGCGTCGAAGCTGGGCGACGCTCCGATCTCAGTCGCCCTCATGGGCGACAGCCTGGCCGGCGCATCGGAAGCCGCACTTGATCACGGCGTGGCGAAGGTTCTGGCGATCGAGCATGCCGCGTTGAAGAACGCAGGAGCCGGTGGATACGACGCCGCGGTCATCGCGCTCACGGCCCTGGTCAAGCAGGAAGCTCCCGACGTTGTGCTGTTCGCTCGCACCGACCTCGGCTACAACGTCGCCCCTCGAGTCGCATTCCGGCTGCAGGTGCCGGTGGCCCAGGACTGCGTCGACCTGAAGACCGACGGTGGCAACCTGGTGGTCACGCGCCCGGTGTTCGGTGGCAACGCGATGGCTGACTACGTATTCGGGGAGAAGCGACCGGCGATCGCGATCATTCGCCCGAAAGTGTTCCAGGCGCGCCCGCCTGCGGGCGCTCGCACGGGGGAAACCGTTCGACCTGGGATAGACATCGCTTCGGATCAGATACGTGCGACACTGGTAGAGACGGTCAAGGAGGCCCGGCATGGGGTGCGCCTTGAAACCGCCGAAGTGGTGGTATCTGGCGGACGGGGCCTCGGGGGCGCCGAGCCATTCAAGCTTCTCGAAGAACTGGCAGGACTCCTCAACGGCGCGGTCGGAGCGTCAAGAGCGGCGTGCGATGCCGGCTGGGTCGACCATTCGAAGCAGATCGGCTTGACCGGGAAGAGTATCGGGCCGAAGGTATACATAGCGGTAGGGATTTCGGGCGCAAGCCAGCACATGGCCGGGTGCTCGGGCGCCAGGGCAATCGTGGCGATCAACAAGGACCCGGCCGCTAACATATTCAAAGAGGCACGCTTCGGCGTTGTAGGCGACTGGCAGAAGGTAGTCCCTGCCTTTCTCGCGGCGGTGCGTGAACTTGGGCGCGCGTAGACTCTCGTCCGCTGGTGCGGCGGCTCTCGGGCGAAGAGTTGCGGAGGAACGCAATTGAACGGAGACTTCGGTCTCGACCTGACTGCGGTTGTTCACCACGTTCAGACCGCGCGAATCTTCTCGATCTTCTTCCCGTCTCTGCGCCGCGCCCTTGTGGTCGACATGCGCCATGGCCCAGAGGAAGGTCCCATGATCCGCGTAATGCCCATGGCGCGCTCGCCCCATGAGCGACTGCGTGGCCTGAAGCGACTTCGCCCCAACCTGCCGCGGGCAACCGAGATCGTGGCGATTCCGTGGCCGATCTATGTCGAAAACCTCGTGCGATCAGGCGTCTGGGACAAGCTCGCGGCACGCGTTGCCGAAAGCGGCTACGAGCACGCCGTGCGATCGCTGAACGATGCGCTCCTTGAATTGCGCAGGCTCGAACGCCAGGAGCTGGCCTCGCTCATACGAGGCGACCAGTACGAGACGATCTGGTCCCGCGAGGGCGCCGAAAGCTAGGCTGGGCGCCTGACTCCCGCCAACGGAAAAGGCCCCCTCCAGCCTGAGGGGGCCTTTTTGATTCAGCGCGAAGGCCGCTCAGGCCACGCCCGCAGCCTGCTTCAGCTTCGTGACCACCTTGTCCGTCTCGCCGCGGGGCACATCGGCGTAGTGCATGAACCTGGCGGAGAAGAGCGCTCTCGACTGCGTGATCGAGCGCAGCTCCGTCGCGTAACGCTGCATCATCGCCTGCGGCACGGCGGCCTCGATCATCGTCGTACCGTCGCCGCGCGGCGTCATTCCTATGATCTGCGAACGCCTCGTGTTGAGGTCTCCCATGACGGTGCCCGCCATGTCATCGGGCGTGATCACCGTCACGTGCATCACCGGTTCCAACAGCGTGGGACGGGCCTCGGAGACAGCCTTCTTGAAGGCCATCGAACCAGCAATCTCGAACGAGGAACCTGAGGAGTCGACCGGGTGCGAGCTCCCGTCCAGCAACGCAACGCCAACGTCGACGACCGGGAACCCCGCGATCACGCCCTCGGCCATCGCCTTGAGCACGCCCTTTTCTACCGACGGGATGTACTCCTTGGGGACGCTACCGCCCGAGACACGGCTTATGAATGACGACCCCTCTCCGCGTGCCAGCGGATACACCTGGATGACCACGTGGCCATACTGCCCGTGCCCGCCGGTCTGCTTCTTGTGCTTGTACTCCGCAGAGACCTTCGAGCCCACCGATTCCCGGTACGCGATCTTTGGCGTCGAGGTCGTGAGCTGCACGCCAAGCTTGCGCTGGATGCGCTCGATCGCCGTTTCGACGTGCACGTCGCCCAGCCCCCGGACCAGCACCTCGTGGGTATCGGCGTCACGTGCCACCCGGAGACTCGGATCCTCCTCAGCCATGCGCGTGAGCGCTTCAGACATGCGGTCCAGGTCGGCCTGGGTCTTCGGGAGCACCGCCAGGCTGTAGACCGGCTCGGGCATTTCGACGCCGGGAAGCTTGACGGCGTTCGCCCTATCGGAAAGCGTGTCACCTGTCTGGGTATGTGTCAGCTTCGACACGACCCCGATATCTCCGGTGATTACGAGGGGGGCGACCAGCTGTTCCTTGCCCTTCGGAGCGAAGACCTGGCCGATCCGCTCCGGCTGATTGCGAGTGGAGTTCCAGAGCTCCGAGTTCGACTTGACGGGCGCCCCGTAGACCCGGAAAAACGAGAGCTTGCCTACGAACGGGTCGGCCGTCGTCTTGAAGACGATGTTCGCCTGCGCGTTCGACGGTGCTCCTTGAGTCTGTTCGGCAGGGGCGGGCAGCAGGCTGACGATGGCATCCATGAGTTCCTTGACGCCCACCGAGCCCGTCGCCGCAGTGGCTACGATCGGGATAATCGTGCCGGCAGCCACCGCCGCTCGCAACGCGTTATTGAGTTCTTCTGGAGTGAACTCACCGCCCTCAAGATACTTGTCGGCCATCTTCTCGTCGGTTTCCGCAATTGCCTCGATCAGGCGTTCGCGGTAGGCCGCGGCTTCCCCACCGAGTTTCGTGCCGGAGAGGAGCCCGCTGACGGCGGTGAAAGATGCTTCTGCGCCATTGGGCGCGTTCACGGGTACGCACGAGCGCCCCCAGCGGCCCACTATCTGGTCGGCCACCCGGGCGAAGCTCGTGTTCTCACGGTCCAGCCGGTTGACGGCGATGACCCTTGGCAGGGACGCCTGAACACAGGCGGCCCAGGCCTGGTCGGTCCCAACCTCGATGCCGGGACCGGCATTGATCACGACGATGGCCGCATCGGCCACGCGCAGGGCTGAGATCATTTCGCCGCGGAAGTCGGCGAAGCCGGGGGTGTCGATCAGGTTGATCTTGTGGTCGTTCCAGGGACATGGGAGAACCGCGAGCTGGATGCTGCCGCGCCGACGTTGCTCCTCCGGTTCGAAGTCGGAGGCGCTTGTCCTGTCGTCGACACGGCCGAGTCGGGAGCTCTGGCCAGCCGCGAAGAACATCGCGTCGGTAAGGGCCGTCTTCCCGGCCCCTCCGTGGCCTACGAGCGCCACGTTACGTAACTTGCTGGTGGTTAGGTCAGCCATACGTCACCTCCCGGAACATGTGGTTGAAAGGGCCGGCAAAGGTGGCCGGAATATATCACACCGATTTCAAAAAACCGCCTGTTGGGAGCGTGACTGAAGAATTTGTGCGTATTCTCGTAGCCATATGACTTCAGGAAGGCGGAATTCGACGACACCCGGCGACGGCGGCAGCCTCGGCCAACGACAATGAACTGATGTACGAACGGCGTGGAGCATCGAAAGCGGGATGGCGAGGGAGGCGACGGTTTGTCGGCCGCGTGCTGCTCGTCGCCACGCTGCTGGTCACGCTCATCCTTCCGAGGGGTGACCGCTACATACTGACGCCCGTAGAGGAAGCGGCGATCGACAGCCGGTTCTCACTCGTCAGCTGGGAGGTTCGCAACGCCTTTTCCAAATGGGGGTCGCGCACGGCTAGCTCCTTCCGGGGCGTGTCCACCCGGGATGGCGCCGCGCTGGTCGACCGCTACGTGGCAATCAACAGAGGACTGGGCGAACTCGAAGGCCAGCTGGCCCGCGCGGTCGCGGTCCGTGGGACGGACCTGGCGTCTGGTGATCAGATCGCGGACCTGGAGGCAAGGATCGCCGGGCTCAAGGCCGAGCGACAGGCGATCCGCCCGCGCCTTGAGGAGTATCTCGAGGCGGAGTTGAGTACGACCATGGCCGCGCAGGGGCTCGGCAGGTTCGGCCCGCTGCTCTGGCCGCCGGTCGACTTCCGGATGGAAGAGCCGCCCCAGCTGCTGGTCGTATCCAGGCGTGACCGCATCGAGCGGCTTGAGGATGTCTTGCTTGACGCCCGAACTATGACAACGCGCGCCGAGGCGATCGAGGCACTGGTCAAGGAGCGAGAGAACCTGTCCGCTCTGGTCGTTCAGCTCGGGGGCCTCGCGACCTATCCGAACATCGTGCCGGCGAACTACGACACCTTGCCCCTCCTGCAGGTGGCCGCGCATGAATGGCTCCACTCGTACCTGTTCTTCCGACCCCTGGGGCAGCGTTTCAACGACTCCGGCGAGATGGCCATCCTGAACGAGACCCTGGCCGGCCTGGCAGGCGACGAACTTGGCGGACAGACATGGTCCCGACTCATGGGCAAGCCGGCGCCGGTGCCCTCACTGCTGAGGGAGCGCCGCGCGCCAGGCCCGGCAGGCAACTTCAGCTTCGACGCATTCATGCGTGAGACGCGGCAGCGGACCGACGAACTTCTTTCCGATGGCCAGATCGAAGCGGCCGAAAGCTACATGGAGCAGAGAAGGATCGAACTCCAGGATCATGGCTACTTCTTCCGCAAGCTCAACCAGGCCTATTTCGCTTTCCACGGTACGTATGCCGACAGCCCGTCTTCGACCAGCCCGATCGGTCCCCAGGTAGCGGAGTTCCGCACTCTGGCGGGGAGCATCGGTGAGACGGTCAGGGAGATCGCTGCAGCGGGCAGCTACGAGGAGTTTCTGCGGATCCTGAAGCAAAAGCGGCGAGCGGCCGCAGAACCCTCGCCGTAATGATTGAGGACGCAGGCGGAGATCCCCGTATAATTCTCAGGTTGGGTTGTTTCTTGTGCTTGTACCGGTGGATGGAGACACGATGCCGTTCTTGGGCCGCATAGCAGGCGCGCGGGAAGACTTACAGTATCGACCGCCGAGCTCAGGCCAACCGAGACGGGAGGTTGGCTTTGGGGACATCTGGGACAACCTGTCGAAGCGATTTCCGGCGCTGGGTGGCCGGGGCGGCGGTTTCTTAGCGGTTCTCATCATCGTCGTCCTGATCATCGCCTCGCTTGGCTGGCTGGCCTCCGGTTTCTACACCGTGGCGCCCGGCGAGCAGGCGGCGCTCAGAAGATTCGGCAAATTCAGTGGCACGTCGGAAGAGGGCCTGCACTGGTTCTGGCCCTCGCCGGTCGGCCGCCGCGACATCGTGGCCATCGTGCAGACGCGGCGCATGGAGCTGGGGTTCAGGAGCGGCACCGAAGGAACGACGGTAGCGCAGACGGTCCCTGCGGAGTCGCTAATGATCACCGGCGATACCAACATAGTGGATGTTGGCGCGGTCGTTCAGTATCGAATCGTCGACCTGCCACGGTACCTGTACCGCGTTGACGACCCGGGCGAACCCGAGCGCGGCGTGGTGCGCGGGCGCCCGGATGGGCGCACCCTGCGAGACGTGGCCGAGACCGCGCTCCGCCAGGTGATCGGGCAGCGTGCGATCGACGACGTTCTCACGACCGAGAAGGAGTTGGTGCAACAGGAGACCCTCCTGTTGATGGCGCAGCTCCTGGCGCGCTACGAATCCGGCATCCAGGTTCAGCAGGTGCTGCTCCAGAACGTGAACCCACCGAGCCAGGTCAGGGCCGCCTTCGAAGACGTGGTCAAGGCTCGTGAGGACAAGGACCGGTTCATCAACCAGGCCCAGGCTTACCAGGCGGCACAGCTCCCGCAGGCCCTCGGTCAAGCCGTTCAGATCACGCAAGAGGCAGAGGGCTTCAAGCGCGGTCGCATCGCCCTGGCAACCGGTCAGGCGGCCGGGTTCAAGGAACTGCTGGACGGATACCTGACCTCGCCCGACGTGACCCGACAGCGGTTGTACCTGGAGTCGATGGAGAAGATCCTGCCGGGGGTGACCAAGTTCATTATTGCGGCTGACGCAACCTCGGGAGTGATCCCTTACCTGCCTCTTTCGCAATTACCGGGCACCGGGACGGGAGTGGCGAGATGAGACTCCTGATCCTGCTGGTAATGCTGGTAATCGCGGCAGCCATCGTGGTGCCGCAGACCTTCTACTCTATCGACGAAACTCAGCTGGGCATCGTCACGCGCTTCGGCGCGGTCGAGGCGGTTCGCACGTCTCCCGGCCTGTACACGAAGACCCCTTTCATCGAGCAGATCAGGCGCTTCGACAAGCGGTTGCTCAGGTACGACGCCCCTCAGGCGCCGCTCCTGACCAAGGACAAGCGGACGCTGGTTGTCGACGCATACGCGCGTTACCGCATCGTCGACGTGGTCCTGTTCTTCAAGACCTTGAACAGCGAGCTGAACGCCGACGCACGCGTTGGGGACATCATCTCCTCCGAACTCAGGCGAGAGGTCGCCCTGGATGACCAGATCACCGTGATCCGGGACGCGCGTGAAGACATCACGAAGCGGGTGACCGAGGCCAGTAACCGATCGGAGTTGCCGCGAAATGAGGCATTGAGCTTGCCGGGAGGACTGCGGGACTCCCTGCTGACGATCATCCTTTCTGAGCGTTCGGCGACGGGCGAGATGACCGGAGTCCGGCGAACGCCGACACCTGAAGAACTGGACCTGTTGATCGCTCAGGCGCGACCACCCAGCCTGTCGAGGTTCGAGATCTCCTACACCACTCCCCTGGCATCTCGGCTTGGCATCGAAATCCTGGACGTGAGGATCAAGGCCGCCGACTTCCCGCCGGACATTGAGAGCAGCGTGTTTGCTCGAATGGAAGCGGAACGCGAAAGGATCGCTTCGGGACTGCGCGCCGAAGGTGAGCAGGCCAGCGCCCAGATCCGGGCCGACGTAGATCGCCAGGTCACGATCATCGTGCGGGAGGCGCAGGGAGCGGCGGCGAAGCTACGTGGTGAAGGTGAAGGCGAAGCAATCCGGATCCTCGCGAAGGAACTCGAACGCGACCCGGATTTCTACGTGTTCCAGCGTTCTCTCGAGGCTTACAGCAAGATCCTCGCATCAGGCACCACAGCAGTGCTCTCGTCAGAGAGCGAGCTCTTCAGGTTCCTGGAGGGCCCGTCCGGAAAGGGCGCTGCCCCAGCCGGCAAATAATGCCGGGGGTGGGGGCTTCGGGGAGATCCGCCCCGGAGCCTCCGCCTTCGGAAGCGGCCGCACTTCGCAGTGCTAAGACAGCGGGCGACGGCTAGTGCCGTTCCCGGATCAGTTAACTCGTACTCTCCACAACGCTGTTTGACCTGGATGAAGTAGCGCAGAAAAGCGCGCGTTCCAGGACCTGTGATTCGGCGGGCCAGTGGAGTCGGCTTCGCAAGCGTAGCCAGGAATCTGCTCGCCGTTTAGCGCCTGGTCGAGAGCTCAGTGAGGGATGCCGGCGGGATCGGCCTTCAGCCGTTCGGATACCTCGCGCAGGTCCTTCGACGAGTCCACGGTCATCCAGAACGCGGTCGATTGCAGGGCCGCGATCTTGCGCTCCCGCGCCAACGCAGGAAAGGTCGTCGTCTCGTGATCGCCCTTTTCGGGGAGGCACGTGCGGATCGACCGGTCGAAGACGTAGACGCCCGCGTTTATCCAGAAGGGCAGGGCCCCCTTCTCGACGAATGCGGTCACAAGCCCGGCATCGTCGGTCTCCACCACGCCGTACTGGCTCCGGAACGGGACCAGCATCATGGTTGCCGTGACCCGTTGCTTCCGGTGCAGGTTGACCAGCTCGGCGAGCGACTGCGTCGTAACGTTATCGCCGTTGGTGACTATGACCGTCTGCTCCGAGGCGGGCACAAGCTCCATCCCTTTCCGGACGGCTCCGCCGCGGCCAAGGGGTTCCTTCTCGAAGGAGTAGTGGGCGCGGATTCCGAACCGTTGACCGTCGCCGAAGTACTCCTGGATCTCCTCGCCCTTGTACCCGCACAGGAACACGACATCGGTGACGCCTTGTCGTTTGAACCACGCCACCTGATATGAGATGAGCGGGCGCTCGTTGACGGGAACCATGGCCTTCGGCATGGAGTCCGTGAACGGTTTCAGGCGCTCGCCCCTTCCCCCGGCAATGGTCAGTGCGAACAAATGAAAGTCCCCTCCCGGAGCCACGTCTGATGGCTTCCGGAGTCTAGCATCGGCGGCTCACCGGCCGGTCGTGTCGACGCCACGCTTCAGGTCCTCCCAGACCAGGTCGATGTCCAGGACTCCCGTGGCCTGTTGCTGACCTGTGACGCGCTTCTGGCCCGCCTGCACGACCGATCCGAAGATGATGCCGACCACCCTCCCCCTGGAATCGACCAGCGGTCCTCCGCTGTCGCCCGGGTCGGCCGCAGCGTCGGTAACTACGATCGAGACCCCGCTCGCCTGACCCGGCAAGCCGGTGTCGAAGGATGAGGAGCCAGTGGAACTTACCGATCCGCTGTGCCGGGAGACGGCAGTCACCACCCCCGGTTTTGGGGCAGGGAAACCCAGCTCGCCCACCGAGTAGCCGATCTGGACTACCGAAATCCCCGCGTCCGTCGTGCCAATGATACGTCGCTGCAAGGCTTCAAGGCCGTGGGGGACTTCGATTGCCGCCAGGTCGCGCCGGGTATCCCGGCCGCGCACGATCCCGGTGACGTCCTTGAAGTCCTTTTCCCCTGTCGGCACCCGCACAGTGACCACCGATACGGAGCCGACCACGTGGGCGTTGGTGATGATCCAGCCTGGCTCGATGGCCCAGCCGCTGCCAGAGCTACCGCTCTGTCGGATCTCGACCACGCTGCGCCGGACCCGGTTGTAGACCTCAATGAAGTTCGGGAGGAACTGGTTGATGACGACTGCGGTGGCGGTTGGGATCGGCGTGGCGGTTGGGATCGGCGTGGC
>VGZT01000010.1 GCA_016872495.1 SAR202 cluster bacterium | reverse complement strand
TCTTCTTCTGCGCCTCCCTGAACTCGGTGTAGCCGGCGCCATTCCACGGGCGCCGGTTGTTGTCCACGCTTGCTCTGCCCAGCTTCGGCTTCGCCCCGCCGCCGGGAATCGAGTCGGGCATCGAGGCCGGGTCGAATCGGTTGCCAGGGAAGTCCGGCGATGGGTGGTGGGGCAGTGCGGACCGGGCAGGCCGGCCATCAGAGCGAACGGCTCATAGCACGCATGCGTGTCGACGAATTGGCAGGCTTCCATCCCGAAGAAATGGTCCCAGGAGGAAGCGCAGGGGAGCCGGTGGATGACGGCGCCATGGTTCTCGAGGTAGCCGTCATGCTCGCTGCCGTGCAGCTCCAGGTGCCCGTTCCTATCGAGGTAGTAGCAGTAGCCGTCCTTTACCCGGAGCCAACGCTTGCCCTCGCAGGCCACGCGGTACTGGAACCCGTGGCGGGCCTCCCACGGATAGAAGTGCATCTTGCCGACCGCGGCCATGTAGCAACCCGCCGAGGCGAGGATCTGTGGCCAGACCGCCGGCGTCCCTTACCGGGCCGGACCTTGGGCGTAGTGGTCGTTATCCACCACGTCGCTCTCAGGGGCATCGCCGAGCCAGCGCACAGCCCTGTTCCCGTCCCAGCGGGCCGCGAACCACGGTCTTCCCACCCCGAGCCGGGCCGGGCCTAGCGTTTCCCGCCAGGTCTCAGCCCGCGCCGAAACGTGGTCGGCCACCAGCCATTCCTGCCAGCCCATTGCTTCGAAAAGCGCCCGCCCGCCGGCGCGGCCATGTGCAAGCCAGTCGATCCAGGTCCAGTCCGCGCTATCGCTCGCGGCACGTGGGAAGTCCTCCGTCGACGGCATCATCGGCGAGACCTGGAGCCGGACCGGGATCCCGGCGCTGCGCAACGCTCGCAAGGCCTCCATGCGCCGCCTTGCGGGCGGGTTGCGAGGATCCACGGTGCGCCGCACGTCCTCGCGATCGCTGGGAATGGAGATCCCGACCTCAACCCGCGCGCCGAACTCCTGCAGAAGGTCGACGTCCCTGAGCACGAGCGGAGACCGCGTCGAGATCAGCAGCCACTTGATCGCCAGCGGTTTGCGCAGGATCGTCTCCAGCAGGGCGCGCGTGAGCCTGAACTCGGCTTCGACGGGCTGGTAGGGGTCGGTCGTCGCGGACATGAATAGCGTGGCGCCCCTGAGCCTTTCGGCACTGGCTGCGAGGACGTCCGCCGCACGTTTCCTGATCTCGACGTAGTTGCCCCATCCCCCGAGTCGTTCAGCCCGTCCGTAGAGCAGGTCGGGGACATAGCAGTAGCCCTGATCTCCCTTCGTTCCGCCGCCGCACTGGAACGCACAGCCGGAGTACGGGCTCATTGTGAAGTCGATCTCGCGCACGAAAGAGTGCCGCGTTTGCCTGACCAGCAGCGTCCGCGTGTCGGTCGTTATCAGACGCGGTGCCATCGCGGTAGGTCAGTCCTGCTTCGAGCCCGTCTGCCTCGTCGCGTCCGCCAGCTTGAGCGCGCGGATCCCCAGGAACATTGGGATCTCCGAGCGCGCCCGGTTCTCGGCGCGTGCCATCGGTCCGGGCTGGCTCGAGCGGTGGGACGTCCACTCCTCCAGCGCGTCGACGACCATCCCGGCGCTCACCAGCGCCGTCACGTAGGCCTGGAGCGGCCGGTGATGGGTGTGCGTGATCTCCCGCCCCGGCCCTTTGAACGGTTTCATGTCGATCGGTATGCGCATCTCCGACAGGTAGCTGTCGACCTCCCTGGCCAGCAGCTTCCTTCCCGCATCGAGTTTCCAGCGGCTCTGGCGGGGAATGCGGAACGCGGGATGGCTGATCACGGTCACGAAGCGACCGTGCGTCCTGAGGAGGCGGGCCGCGCTGGCAAAGACGGGTGCGATCGGGTCGATGTTCTGAGCGGCGAGTACGCAGACCGCGGCGTCGAACGAGCCAGGCGCCAGACCGGTGATGCTGCGGGCGTCTCCCACGATGAAGCGAAGCCCGGGCGCCGAGCGCCGCCGTGCGGCCTCGATGAGCCTCGGTGAGAGGTCGACACCGGTTACCCTGGCCCCTGTTTCGTACAAGGCGCGCGCCACCGCCCCCTGTCCGCATGCGATGTCCAGGACCGACTCGCCCCGCTGTGCGGCGAGGAGCTTGAGCGTGCCTGGTATGACAACGCCACGGTGGTAGTCCGTTCCCTGGTCGGACGCAAGTCCGTCGTACCAGGACGCGACGTTATCCCACGAGTCGTGTGGCTGGTCCGATCGGTCCGGGGCGCTGCCTGGCTTGCGCCTGGGTTCCTTGCCTTGTGTCATGGGTGAAACATATGATTTCACATCGGCGCCAGATGAAATTGGCTATGCGGCCATGCGCGGATCCTTGGAAGCGGCGCACCGCTTCGGCGTAGCATCCGCCGCGTAACGCCCGCGTTCCGGTCAGTCGGCGCATGCCGCAAGATCCGAGGTTCCCCATGCCCGCGAAGAAATCCTCCTCGAAGCCCGCCGCATCGCCGTCTGGCGGGGGCGGGCGCGTGCAGCGAGTTCTCCTGGCGCTCGCCACGCTCTTGGTGCTTGCGGTCGGCGCTTTCGTGGGGCTCGCCTGGTACTACGCCGGCCAGATCGAGGCTGGCGCATTGCGCCTCGACCACGAGCAGGACCCGTTCGAACTGCGCGTCGCGGCGGTCGGCGATGGAGAGATCACCCTGGTGCGCGAGGCCGGCGATACCCGCCTCGACGAACCCGGCATCCTGGGACTGGTCGGCCCGAAAGGATACGGCCGGATCCGCGACGTGCGCGAGTTCGACCGCGATCGGGTCGTCCGGGGTTATGTCCCGTTTGACGGTGAAATTGCCACCGGAGACCTCGTGCGCTTCGACAAGGCGTGGTTCCCCGGCGACCCGGCGCGATCGATGAAGATCCGGTTCGAGGACGTACAGGTGCGCGCGAAGATCGGCGACCTCCCCGCCTGGTATGTGCCGGGAACGGGGGATACCTGGGCGATCCTGGTCCACGGCCGGACCGCCAGCCGCGCCGAAACCCTCCGTGCCTTGAAGACCGTGACTGAGCTCAAGTTGCCCGCGCTGGTCATCACGTACCGAAACGATCCCGAGGTGCCTGCGGACCCGTCTGGCTACTATCAGTTCGGGGTCACCGAGTGGCAGGACCTGGAAGCGGCGGTCAAGTACGCGCTCAACAACGGCGCCGACCACGTCGTCCTCTTCGGCTTCAGCATGGGCGGCGCCATCGTCACTAATTTCCTCTACCAGTCGAAGATCTCCGACGAGGTTGCCGGGGTGGTCCTGGACTCCCCGGTCCTCGATTTCAGCCGGACCGTGGACCTTGCCGCGGAGGAAAGGCGGCTGCCGCAGGCGCTCACCGATGCCGCGAAGCTCATCGCGTCCCTGCGGTTCGGGATCGACTGGAAGGCCACCAACTACCTGTCCAGGATTGAGGAGATCGAAGCGCCGGTCCTGCTCATCCATGGTGATGCCGACAAGTCGGTCCCGGTGTCGACCAGCGACCAGCTGGCGCGTGAGCGCCGGGACCTGGTCACGTATCTCAGGGTGCCGGCCGCCGGCCACGTCGCCTCATGGAACGTGAACCCGGACAAGTACGACGCCTCGGTGCGCGATTTCCTCAGCAAGGTTGCGGTCAAGACCGCGTACACGCTGATGTCCGCCCGTTAGCTCAGGATTCGAGGTCTTCGCCTTCCGTCACCCCGGAATTGCCTCGCTCGGTCAAGCGTCCAGGCGTCACACGCCGCATGACGCTAAAGCGGGCAGTGGGGCGCCAGGAATAACCGAATCCCGCCTTCCCGGTCCCCGCGAGTTCTGCGCCAAGAGTGCGCCATTGCGGCATTCGCGACGATCAACTGGCGGCCTCGACATGCCTGGCGCTCCCGCGTATGCTGCCCGGACTACCCTCCGCGAACCTCCTCCATGGAGCGCACGATGCCGATGCCCACTCCGTCCCGGCTGAAGATCACCGATGTCAGAGTCGTTCCTTTGAAGGCGACCCGCGACGTCGGCGAGATCGAGCCCGCCTGGAGCCCCGGCCGCATGATGCAGGTGCAGGTCGGCGGGGGTTCGTTCGTGGAAGTCCAGACGGACCAGGGCCTGGTCGGTATCGGTCCCGCGATGGACCCCCAGTTCCTGCCCGCGGTCAAGTCGTACCTCGTCGGCAAGGACCCGTTCGACGTCGAGCATCACGCCGAAGCCCTCCGCTACTTCGTGCTGGGCATCCCGTATCGGGGTGTCGCGGGTGTCGATATCGCGCTGTGGGACCTGATCGGGAAGGCCACCGGCCAGCCGCTGCACAAGCTGTTTGGCGGCGGCCGGGACCGCGTGATCCCGTACGCGAGCATGATCGCCCTGTCTACGCCTGAAGAGAGGGCGGAGCTGGCGACCCGCCTCATGAACGAGGGATGGAAGGCGATCAAGCTCCGCCTGCACCACGAGAGCTTCAAGGAGGATATCCGTACCGTCGAAGCGGTTCGCAAGGCGGTAGGCGACCGCATGACCATCATGGTCGACGGCAACCAGGCCCAGTCGAGCGGCGAGTGGCAACCTGGCGTGCGATGGGACTACCGCCGCGCCGTGGAAACCGCGCGCGCGCTTGAGGGCCTCGGCTGCTACTGGCTCGAGGAGCCGCTGCCGCGCTATGCGTACAAGCAGATCGCCGAGCTCTGCTCAAACGTGGACATCATGATCGCGGGCGGGGAGAACAACCGCGGCATCCACGAGTTCGTGCAGATGGTCGAGACCGGCGCCTACGACCTCCTGCAACCGGAGAGCATGGTGCTCGATGGCATCACCACGCTGAAGAAGGTAGGGACACTGGCGGAGGCGTACGGCAAGAAGATCGTGCCGCACCACGGCGGGGGCAACCTGGGCGTAGTCGCGCACCTCCACCTCGTCGCGTCGTGGGACCACGCGCCATACATGGAGCTCCTGCACGACCCGCCCATCGGCGACTACCGGCACCGGTTCTCGATCATGGCTAACCCGCCTAAGGTGGACCGTGACGGCTATATGGCCGTTCCGCAGCTCCCCGGGCTGGGAGTGGAAATCAATCGCGATCTGATCGCACGCTAGCGTCCGCACACGGCGGTACCGGTCGCCCAGCGACGACCCGCAGGGAGAGCTAATGCCTCGTTTCATTTCGTCACCCGAGCAGTTCTGGGTGATCGCCGAGAACATTCATACCTCGCGCGTGCTGCTTCGCTCCGGCCGGCGCATCAAGGAGATCGACGGCGTCGAGTCGATCGAGTACCGCGGGGAGAACGGGGCAACCCGGTACATGCCGGTGCCCGGGCCGCTCAAGGAGACTCAGCCCTACGAGCAGGGCCAGGTGAAGCACATGATGGCGGCCGTCTGGCACGGGGTCCACGGCGACGAGCACATGCAGGAGACGGGCGCTGACTACGTCCGCCAGGAGGCCCGGCGGCAGATCGCGGCCGGCGCGCACTACCTGGACCTGAACGTCGACGAGGTTTCGCCGATGCTCGACGAGCAGATCCGCTCGATGCGCTGGCTGGTCAGGGCGGTGCAGACGGAGTCGAAAATTCCCCTCAGCATCGATTCTTCGAACGCGGACATCATCACTGCAGGGCTCGAGGAGTACGACGGCAAGGCTGGCCGGCCGCTTCTGAACTCGCTGGCGCTTGAGCGGCTCGACGCCCTCGACCTGGTCGAGAAGTTCAACACCCAGGTCGTGGTGACGGCGGCCAGCGTCGACGGCATGCCCGACGACGACGAGCAGAGGGTCGAGAATGTTGCCAGGCTACTGGAACCCGTCCTCAAGCGTGGCGTGAAGAAGGCCGATATCCACGTTGACGCGCTCGTGTTCCCGATCTCGGTAGCCGCGCCGTACGGCCTCCACTACCTCAACGCGATCCAGAAGATCAGGGACCAGTACGGGCCAGAGATCCACATCACGGGCGGCCTGAGTAACGTCTCGTTCGGCCTGCCGCAACGCAAGCTCGTGAACGAGACGTTCATCTACCTGGCGATCGAACACGGCGCCGACAGCGGCATCGTTGACCCGATTTCGACCCGGATCGACAACGTGTTCAAGCTCGACAGGGAAGCGGAGCCGGTCAAGATAGCGATGGCGATGTTGCTCGGGCACGACGAGTACTGCGCCAGCTTCCTGCGGGCCTACCGCGCAGGCAAGCTGGGCAAGCCCTAGGGCCTGGTTCGGTACAATCCCTGCCCGAAACGGCTTGATACAGCAATCGCGCGGCGCACGATCCCAGCGCCTTTCTTCCAGGTATGCGTTCGTCCTGTACCTACTACGACGCTTGCTCTTGCTGCTGGTCGTCGTGTGGGCAGCCTCAACTCTGATGTTCTTCCTGCCGCGCCTGACCGGGTTCAACGCTCTCGAGGGGCGGATCCTCATGGCCGAACGGCCCCCCGAGTCGGCCACCGAGTCGCAGAAGGCCGCAGCCGAGCTGTACCGGGAACGCTTCGGCTTCAGCCGGCCTCTCGCGGTCCAGTACGTGCGTTACATGTGGAGACTGGCGCGGTTTGACCTGGGCTACTCGATGGCCTACTACCCCGTGACCGTCAAGGAAGTGCTTGGACGATCGCTCCCGTGGACCATCGGACTGCTCGCCGTGACAACGGGTGTTGCCTTTGTTCTTGGCTCTGTCATCGGCGGCGTGGTCGGATGGTCCACATCGACCCGGTGGGCAACCGCGGCCATGACCCCGCTGATGGCGCTGTCGGCGATCCCTTACTACCTGCTCGCCCTGTTGCTCGTCTTCGTCGTCGCATTCCGGCTCGGCTGGTTCCCGATGTCGGGCGCCTACGGGATCGGGGTAATCCCGGAGCTCACCTGGCGCTTCGCGGGCGACGTGCTGCACCACGCGGTACTCCCGGCCGTCTCGGTCGTCCTGGGCGCAACCGGATTCTGGGCGTTGAGCATGCGCGGGATGATCGTGTCCGTGCTGTCCGACGACTTCATGACGCTGGCGGAAGCGAAGGGCCTGCGGCGGCTCCGCATCTTCGCTCGCTACGCCCTGCGCAATGCCCTGTTGCCGCAGGTCACCGGCCTGGCCCTGTCGCTCGGAACGATCTTCACCGGGCTGATCCTCGTGGAGGTCGTATTCCGCTACCCGGGCGTTGGTGATGCCCTGCAGCGGGCGGCGCGGCGCGGCGACTACTTCATCGTGAGCGGGATCACCTACGTGACGATCGTGGCGATCGCGCTGGCCACGTTCATCATGGACGTCACGTACCAGCTAATCGACCCGCGGGTAGCGCGGGGCCGGCGCCGCTAGGCGCGGACCGGTCCCGTCCGCGCTGCGTCTGCCCGGGGCGCAAACACTCCCGCAATGTCCTGCTCGGCCACTACCTTCGAATCGCGATACAGGAAGCAGCTGGCCACGCGGTGGGGATCGATGTGATGAAGCGGCGGGACGGCCGACCGGCACGCGTCCATGACGAACGGGCAACGGTCGGCAAACTTGCAGCCGACCGCCTCGCCCAGGGCCTCGGCATCGCCGCGCGCGGGGACGTCTCCCCAGAGCTTTCGAGGGTCGGGGCGCGGGATCGACTGAACGAGTAGCTGCGTGTACGGGTGCTTCGGCTGCTTGATGACCTGCTCCACGGAACCGGCCTCGGCGACCGATCCCCGGTAGAGCACGATGATGTTGTCGCTGACCTGGTACGCCGTCGTCAGGTCGTGTGTGATGTAGATGACCGAGATCCCGTGCGTCCGGTTCAGGGTGTACACGGAGTCCAGGATGGTCGCTCGCAGGGAAGCGTCGACCATCGACACCGGTTCGTCAGCCAGGAGGATGCGGGGCCTCAGGAGCAGCGCCCGCGCCACCATCACGCGCTGGCGCTGGCCGCCGCTCAGCTGGTGTGGGAAGCGCCCCAGCGTTTCTTCAGGCTGCAGCCCAACGGCGTGGAGCGCCTCTTCGATGCGGGAGCGCCGCTCTGCCTTGCTCTTGCCTATCTTGAAGTTGCGCGCCGGAGTGGTCAGGACGTGGTCGACCTTGTAGAAAGGGTTGTAGGACTCGAACGGGTCCTGGAAGATCGGTTGTACTTCCAGTCGGAACCGCTTGCGCTCGGCGCCCGAGATCCTGGCGACGTCTTTCCCCCGGTAAAGGACCTGCCCCGCAGAGGGCGTCGCGATCCCGAGGAGGATTCTGGCAAGGGTCGTCTTGCCGCTCCCGCTTTCGCCGGCGATCGCAGTGATGGTCGGGCGGTCCTCCGGGATCGAGAATGTGATGCCGTCGAGCGCGTGCAACGGGGGACGCCCGCTGAAGAAACCGCCCCCGAACAGCTTCGAAACGTTACGGAGTTCGAGCAGCGCGGTCATGCTCGCACCCCGGCGTACAGGTGGCACGAGGTTTCACGTTCGGGCCGGACTTCCTGGTAGTGCGGGGCGACGGTTTCGCACGTGCCCTTGATGAAGCTCGGGCAGCGCGGGTGGAACACGCAGCCAGATGGCAATCTCAGGAGCGTCGGCGGCAGGCCGGGGATCCCGATGAACTTCTTCTTCTCTTCCAGGTTCGGCAGGCTCTCGATCAGCAGCTTCGTGTAAGGGTGCAGCGGCTCGGTGAAGATCTGCTGGACGGGTCCGAGCTCCACCAGCTTGCCGGCGTACATGACCCCGACCCGGTTTGCGAACTGCGCGACCAGGCCCATGTCGTGACCGATCAGGATCACGGCCGCGTCAAGGCCCTGCTGAAGCCGCCCAAGGGTCTGCATGATTTGCCGCTGGACCACCACGTCGAGCGCGCTAGTGGGTTCGTCGGCAACGATCACCCGGGGGCTCAATGAAATGGCGATCGCCATCGCTACCCGCTGCTTCATCCCCCCGCTCAGCTCATGCGGGAACATCCTTCCCACTTCCGGTGATAGCCCGACCCGGGCGAGCAGGCGGTTGACCCGCTCTTCCAGCTCGTGGCTGTCGGGCGTCTGTTTCCGGTCTGCAACGTGGTCGAGGATGCCGTCAATGATCTGGTGCTTGACGCGCATCACCGGGTTCAGGGAGTTCATGGCGCCCTGTGGGACCAGGGCGATCTCGTTGAGACGAAGCTGCCGCATCTCCGGCTCTTCGAGGAGGGTGATGTCCTTGCCGCCAAGGTAGATATGGCCGGCAACGATCCGGCCCGGCGCCTTGGTCAGGCGCATCAGGGCCATCGCCAGCGTGGACTTCCCGCTTCCGGACTCGCCTACCAGCGCCAGGCGTTCACCCGGCTTCAGCGCAAGGGAGACGCCGTCGACCGCCTTGATGACGCCTTCAGGGGTGTCGTAGTGCACCCGCAGGTCTTCGACGACCAGGGAGTGTTCGGATGAGGCGGAGGATCTGGCCGCAGTCGCGGCGGTGAGCGATGTCAAATGCGCTTCCTCAATCGCGGGTTGGCCCATTCATCGAGTCCCGAGGCGATCAGGAACAGGCCGACGAAGATCATGGCCATGGCTGCTATTGGCGGCACCAGCCACCACCACATGCCGACCACGACCGACGAGAACACGATGTTGAAGTACACGGTCATCCCGAGGGTCGGGCTGTCGAAGGGGCCCAGGCCGAGAGCCTCGAGGCCGATCGACGCCAGGATCGCCGCCCCGACTGATCCCACGAAGCTGGCCGCCAGGTAGGGCATCAGGTTAGGCATCATCTCCCGGAAGACGATCCCCAGCCCGCTTACCCCTGAGAGCCTGGCTATCTCCACATACAGCTGCTCGCGCATCACGAGGACCTGTGAGCGGATCGTGCGCGCCGGATGGACCCAGGCGACCGTTGCCACCGCGAGGCCCATCTGGTCGACGCTAAGCCCGCCTTTCACGTTCACCGCGATCAGGATCAGGATCAGGAGCCCTGGGATCGTCAGTCCTACATCCACGACCGTTCGGATCGCGGCGTCGACCCAGCCTCCGTAGTAGGCGGCGATAAACCCGAGCGATGTCCCCAGCACGAGGCCTATCCCGCCGGCGATCAAGCCGATCCGCAGAGTGAGCGGGATGCCACGCACCATGACCGCGAAGATGTCGCGCCCCTGGGTGTCGGTCCCGAACGGGTAAGTCGTGCTGGGGGGCAGACGAACGTCGGCCGACAGCGGCCGGAAGCGTTCGTGCGGGTAGAACAGCGTCCCGTACCCGACGAACAGCAGCAGGGAAAGCAGTATCCCGATACCCCAGACCAGCGATGGGTTGCGGCGCATGTACCGGTAGATGGGGAGAATCCGTAAACGGTTGCGCTCGACCCAGTTCTGGGGGCCGGGTTTGACGACTGGCTCTATGTAGGTGGTCGCCATCTAAGGTCCTAGCCCTTTCGGTACTTGACGCGCGGATCGAGCAGCGGATAGGTGATGTCTACGATCAGCGTTGCCAGCGCCAGCGAGACGATCACCGCGAACACGAAGCCCCGGATGATGAAGAAGTCGCTCAGGCGGATCGCCTGGTAAAGCGTGTTCCCGAGGCCCGGGTACCTGAACACGACTTCGACCAGGACGGCGCCGGTCAGGACCGTGCCGAGTGAGAGCGCCAGCGCCGTGGTTTGCGGCAGCAGGGCGTTACGCAGCGCGTAGCGCAGGAAGATTCGACCCGCTTTCAGGCCCTTGGCCTCCGCCTGAACCATGAAATCGGAGCCCTGCATGGTCACCATCATGCCGCGCATCCCGAGCGCCCAGAAGCCGATCGAGGCCAGGATGATCGACATCGCCGGGAGGATGGCATGGCGTAATACCTGTAGCGCGAAGTCGAGGCTGAAGTCCGGTACCTTGCCGATGCCATATCCACCGAAGAGCGGGAAGATGCTGAAACGGAAGGCGAATAAGAACACCAGCAAGAGCGCCAGCAGGTAGAACGGGATCGCCGAAAGCGTCAGCAGGGGCCCGAACAGGTACTTGAAGTACCCCGGCGCACGCGGCCAACCCAGCAGAGCTCCCGACAGCGTTCCGATCACGAAGGAGAGGATCGTCACCGTCCCGAGCAACCCGATGGTCCAAACCAGCGAGTCCATCAGGATATCGTTGACGGTCCGCGGGAAGAAGGCGATCGACGGGCCAAGATCGAACTGTGCCAGGTCAAGAATGAAGTTCCGGTACTGGATCCAGATCGGTCGGTCGAGGCCGAAACGCTTCTGGTAGGTGCGCGCCATGTCTTCGAAGCCGGACTGGAGGTGGCCGCCCCGCTGTGCCTCGAGCAGGAGCTTTTCCTTGACCGGATCCTGGCCCGACAGTCGAGGGATGATGAAGATGACGGTGCTGGCAAGCCAGACGACGAACAGGAAGAAGAGCACTCGCCGGAACACGTAGTTTCCGACGACCGCCACGAAGAACCGCTGAGCGAATCGCATGCGCCGGGCCGCGGCCGACGTGCCGGAAGGCCGTTCGACCACAATTTCTGTCAAGGATGGTCCGCCTGTAAACCGTTCGCTCCCAAAACGAGCGAGGGTAAATATTGTGGTCGACTCCACTACAAAGATCAACCGTGCCTTCGAAACCCACCGTATTTCATTGCCATACGAAATCGGCAAGAAGCGTCTTCGTATGATCCGAATATTGACTCCATGCCCGTTTGGGTTCAAAATGCCGGGCTAACGACTGGCGCGCATCAGGCGAGCAGGCTCTTTGTTTGGCGCCATTGACTGAACGGCCGGTCTGGACGGTATTTACGGGTTTCAGGGAGGTTGGCAAATGCGAGTACGACTGACCTTAGCGCTTGGGGCGCTGCTCGCGATCGCTCTGATCGCGGTGATCGCATGTGGCGGCAAGAAGGCGGAACCAACCGCCGTACCGGCTAAACCGGCTGCGACCACTGCGCCAGCTGCGACCACTGCGCCAGCTGCGACCGCTGCGCCTGCGGGTTCGACGAAGCTCAAGGAAGTCGCGCGAGACCGGACCCTGGTCTCGTTCCTCGGTGGCTCGGAAGGCCGCCACGTGGACTTCGAACTCTGGAACCCCTATGCCATCGGTGCCAACCACCAGACCGGACCGAACATCATCTATGAGCCGCTCGCGTTCTTCAGCGCGTTCGACGACAAGATGATTCCGTGGCTGGCGACGAGCTGGGAGTACACGAACGACAACAAGACCCTGACCATCAAGCTCCGGAAAGACGTCAAGTGGAGCGACGGGCAGGAGTTCAATGCGGACGACGTTGTCTACACACTCAACACCTTGAAGGGCCTCAAGGAAGCGGTGCGGTGGGGCAAGGACGTGGCGAACGTCCTCGACAACGCCGAGAAGGTCGACAGCCACACGGTCAAGCTGAACCTGAAGCGGCCGGATCCGCGGTTCTTCTACTTCATGGCCTACAAGTTCGACATCGGTGTTTACATCGTCCCAGAGCACATCTTCAGCGGGAAGGACTGGACGACGTTCAAGGCGTACGATCCGGCGGCTGGCCTCCCCGTGACTACAAGTGCATGGAAGGTCGTGCTGGGATCGCCCGAGCAGAAGATCATCGACCGCCGCGACTCGTGGTGGGGCGTGGGCCAGGCAGACCTCGGCCAGTTCGGAAAGTTGCCGCAGGTCGAGAGGGTCATCTACCTCCCGAGCACCGGTGACCAGACGATCACAGCGCAGGCCCTGATCAAGAACGACGTCGACTACGGCGCCATGACCACGCCGCGCACGATCAAGGAAACGCTGGCCCAGAACGCGAAGCTGACCACGCACACCGGGAAGAACTCCCCGTACGGCTACGTTGACTGGTGGCCGGTCTCGCTGGCTTTCAACAACAGCGGCAAGTTCGGCCCATTCGACAACCCGGACGTGCGCTGGGCGTTGAGCTACTACCTTGACCGCAAGGAGCTCAGCCAGAAGGGGTACGACGGCGCCGCAGCGCTTAACCCGCTGACGATGCCGCAGTACCCGCCGCTCAAGAAGTACTTCGAATCCGTAAAGGACCTCCTGGCGAAGTACGACACGACCGAGTTCAACCCCGCCAAGGGCAATGAGCGCCTGACCAAGGCCGGCTTCACCAAGGGCGCGGACGGGATGTGGCGGGACAAGGCGAACAACACGATCAACTGCCAGATCATCGGCTTCACCCCCTGGGTGGATCTTGGGCCTTTGACCGCTGAGCAGTTGCGGAAGCAGGGCATCAACGCCAGCTACATCCAGCCCCCGGATGCTTCAAGCCGGATGGCAGAAGGCAACTTCGAGTGCCTGATGTTCGGGCACGGCGGCTCGGTGAGCGACCCGTACTTCACGATGAAGCTCTACCAGTCGGCCAGCGTGAACATCCCCGGTGGTCACCAGGTGAACTTCTACCGCTGGGAAAACCCGGCCTGGGACAAGCTGACAGACGAGATGGCGGCTACCGCCGACGAGAAGCAGGTCCAGGCGATCTGGCGCAAGGCAATGGAGATCTGGTTGCCGCAGCTGCCGGACGTCCCGGTCCTCGAGTTCTACCACCGGATCGTCTTGAACGAGACCCGGTGGACCAACTGGCCGCTGGGCGGAGAGACCGACGGCTACGTCAACGAGGCCTCGTGGCACCTGACGTGGTCGCTGGTCCTTCACAACCTGAAAGCGGTCAAGTAACGGCTAGCAGGTAGGCAGGAGGCCCCGTTGCGCAACAACGGGGCCTCTGCTGTTTCCTGGGGGAGCGCACATGGCCGCTGTGCGCACCGGCGGATCATTTCTGCGGTCAGCGCCTCCGCGGCGCTGCTGTTGATCGCATGCTCCACGGTCGACCAAGCCCGGGAAGCCGGGCCGTCGCATGAGACGGCGGCCGGGTCCTTGATCCCCGACGGCGGTGCAAGGGTCGTTATGGCCGACCGGGAGATCACCATCGATGAACTCGAGCGCGCCGGCTACAAGAAGTCGAAGCAGCTTGCGTACGAGTCGTTGCCGGGAGCGCGTGCCGCCTGGTACGGGTTCTTCAACCGGCGAGACATTGAGGTCAGGTTCTACGAGACGCACGCCGCCGCCCTCGAGCTGGGCGTGGCACCGGCGTACGAAGCCACTCAAGCGCCAAAGCGGAGAGGCGGTGGCGATCGCGGGGCCGGTCACGAAGGCATCACCGGGTACAACGCCTACCTGGTTGCCGGCAACCTGGTGATGCTCTGCGAAGTAGAGGTCGCCTCCTGCGAGGCGCTCCTCGCCGCCCTCAAGTGACCCCGCTTCGGTTCGGCCGTCGCGCCGGCGGGCTCGCCGCGCTGATGATAGCTGTGGCAATGGCGTGCGGCAGCGAAGAAGCGCCGGCGACCCCAGGCAAGGTACCAGCCAACGTGGCCGAGCCGGGCCGTTCGGCCGTCTTCGCAGTCGACCGCACCTTCACCATCGCCGATGTGCAAGGCGCTGGCTGGAAGAAGAACAAGGACTTTGAAGTCGACTCGCTGCCGAATGCGCGCGCGGCCGCTTTCGGATTCTTCAACCAGCGGGACGTTGAAGTCTGGCTCTACGACTCGCACGAGGATGCCGCGCTCTACGGCGCCGGGCCGGCCGGCGAGGCCATCGCACGACGCCCGGGACAGACTGACTACCTGATCCCGGCGGTCAATCGCTACCACGCCTACGCAATTGTGGGCAATCTGGTCCTGTTGTGTGAGGTAGAACTGGCGGTCTGCGAACAGCTCATCGCGCGCCTGCCATGAGCACGCGCCAAGCGGGCGTTACCTGGGCAACAACGATATGAGCTCAAAGCAGGTATCGAGCGAAGTTGCCGAGTCCCGACCCTCGCACAGTAAGACCAGGTTGCCGTAGACGATGAAGTCCCCGTACTTCGCGACGCAGTTGGCGTTGATTCCGCCCACGCATTTCCGGCGGTCCGTGGCCCCCTCTTCCCACGGGACTTTGCCCGTCACCGCGGCATCCTTGCCGGTCACCAGGGCCGCCGCCGCGGCGCCGGTCCCTGAGGCGCGGGGGAAGTCGGCATAAAACCTCGCCTCGTACTCTTTCCGGTTCAGGAACCCGTTCAGGGCGGCCGTGGCGCCGGACAGCTCCGACACGTCGTACGAGCGGGCTATCTTGACTCCCGCGTTCCTGAGGTCATCCGGGTGATAGATTCGATCCGAGGCGGTGGTCCTCGGACGTTCGTTCGTGGGCTGCCCGGTCGAAATGGCTCCGGGGGCGCTCGTGCAGGCCAATGCGGCCGCAAGGCAGCCAACGATGGCAAACAAGGCAAGCACGCCGCCGCTGCGCGTCAGGGCACGCCCTCGAGCAGATCGCCGCACGCCTTCATCGCCAGCTCGGAGGTCTGCCCCTCGCAGAGCAAGACCATGTTGCCCCGGATCATGTAATCGCCGTAGCGTGCGGAGTAGCTGCAGCCAGAATGCGGGGTCTGGGCCGCACGGCTGCAGAGCCTGCGGTGGGCTGCCCCTTCCTCCCACCTCACGTCTGGCCCGGTGACGATCGCGTCCGGTCCGGATACTTCATCCGCGAGGGCCTCCCCATGCGCGACTGCGTCGGCCTGTGAAGCGTAGAAGCGCGCTTCAAACTCGAGCCTTTCGAAGGTCCCGTGGATCGCTGACTGGGCATGGGGCAGGCCGCCGACGTCATAGACGTGCATGACCTTGAGTCCGACCGCCTTGAGGTCGTCGACGGAATACATCCTGGTGGAAGGGAAGATCCTCTGTACGACCTGTGCGGTTGGGGTCGCCACGGTCGCCTCGCCGCCGCAGGCGGTCCACGCGGTGGCAGCGAGCAGCGCGGCAACGACGATCGATGTTCTGATGCGCATCCAGGACCTTGAATTCCTCGAGACAGCCATCGCGCTACCCTTACTTCGGAAGGACCTTGAGCAGGTCCTCACAGTTCTGGCGAGAGTCCGCGACCTCCCGGCCCTGGCAGAGGATCACCATGTTGCCGTATACCACCATGTCGAGGTACTTGGGGTTCAGGCATTTCCCGACGTGATGCGACCCGCGTACGTTGCCCTGGCACTCCCGTCGCTCGGTCAGCCCGACCTTCCAGGTTGCATCGTCTTCGGATAGCTTGGCATCCGGTCCCCATGCTTCCTTGGATGCCGGGAATCCAACCTTCACGGCGTCGTCATGGGTGGGGTAGAAACGGATCTCGTACTCCTTGCGGTTGTAAGGATCGCTGCCATAGAAGCCGTACAGCGCGGCGCTTGCGCCCGTGAGTTCCGCAACGTCGTAAGTCTTGGACCGCTTGAAGCCTGCGGCGATGACCTCGTCGACCTCGTAAGCGCGCGCCGGGCGGATCCGAGCAAAAGAGTCCGTGCCCGATGCGGCGGGCTGACCAGCCGGGTTGACTGCCGTGGTGCCCTCGCCGCCACAGGCGACGGCCAGGGCGGCCACGACGGCAGTCAAAAGAAGCAACAGCCGCGAACGATGGATTGCGGAATCGATCGTTAGTCTCATGCGAATCCTGCTCCGAAAGATCAAGTCACTGCGCGTGTTTCACAAGTACGCGTGCACCAGCGCACAATTGTGGGCGCCGTTGCGCCCGCGCATAATTATGCATCTTCCGCCCACAGCACAATCTGAGTACAATCTGCCGTCGTCAGCAGCTCACAACGCCCCTTGCGAGCGTCGCAAGTTCGCCTCATGATTTCTCTTTTTCTCCTTTCTCGAGGCACAGCATGATGAGGGCATGGGTCGCGGGCATCGGCCTGGTCTTCCTGGTCTTGATCGGGTGCTCTGGCGACGCCCCGGGTGCCGCCGCCGGCCCCCAGCGCACCTACAGCGCCGAATCGTTGGGATCCCTCGGCTGGAAGAGCAAGGGAGGGTTTCAGACCGATTTCGCCCCGGCGACCGGCGCCGAGTGGGGATTTCTCGACGGTAGGGAAGTGGCAGTCATCGTCTACCGGTCCCCTGCGGAAGCCCGGGACGAAGGCGCACGAGCGGGGGCGGCACAGGTTGCCCTGACCGCAGAAGGGCTGTTCGCCCCGGGAGTCGAACGTACGAAGTGCGCCGGTTTTCCCAGCCCCCGCGCACCCTACCTCCTCTCCCCGGGTCGCGATTCCCAGCTCTGCCTGATCGAGAACTCATTCGGCGGCCTGGGGGGCAGTGAGCGCTGTGGTCTGGAGCGGGTCGCCTCACTGGCGGCCGCAGGCGAGTCCCACCGGGTGGCCTTCGACCCCCAGCCGTTTTGCCCGCGCAGGGTTCCGACGTACGCGGAGTTCTTGGTGGTCGGCAACCTTGTGATCCTCTGCGAAGCCAAACCGTCCGACGCGAAGGCGGGGTGCGGCTTGCTCGCCGACCGGCTGAAGGCTTCTTGAGGCGACCGGGATGCAGCGGAGGTGACACGATGACCGGACACGCGGCGCTTGTGCTGTCTCTCGCGGGCCTGGCGGCGCTTGCGATCGCCTGTTCCGGGGGAAAGGCTGACACGGTCGTCACGGTTGAAAGGGTCATCCCTGCTGAACGCGTTTTCACGTTCGATGACATAAGCGCGGCCGGCGCAAAGAAGGGCAAGCAGTACGACGTCACCGGACTGCGGGGCGCGACCTCCGCCTACCTCATGTTCTTCGGTCCGAATCCCTCGGCGCGGAAAGACTACGAGATCAGGCTGTACCCGTCGCACGAAGTGGCCGTCCGAGACGGTCAGCCGCTGGCGGAGGAGGGCGTGGGCGAGGGCATGAAGGCACGCAAGGACACGCAGAGCTGGAAAGAAGGTGAGCGCGACCGCTGGCTTGCCGGCGGGGTCACGGATGTCTCCAGCCCCGGCTCCCGTCAGGCGCCAGGCCCCAAGTACTGGGACTACGTGATATTCGGCAATGTAGTCATGCTGTGCCAGGGCCTCGATGCCCAGCAATCGTTGGAGAACTGCTCGGCGCTGGTGGAGGCCATGGGCGGCCGGAAGCTGTTCTGAGGAAGCCCGGCGCGCTCCTCGAGAGATTCACATCCCGACCGACCAGGCTGTTCGGACGATCAGCATCGCCCTCCGGCCGCGTGGCGGCCGCTTGCTTTCAACCAGGAGACCCGAATGCCCGTTCCCGGTAGCGATCCGATCATCGTGGCGCCGACCCCCAACCCGTTTCGCCCCGACGAGTCGATCGACCACGACAGGCTGGCGCGCAATGTCGAGCGATGGTTGAAGACGAAGTTGTCGGGGTTCGTCGTCAACAGCTACGGCGGCGAGGAGTTCCACATCGGTGAGCCGGAGAAGGTCGCCGCGATCAAGACCGTGGCGAAGGCGCACCGCGGCCAGCGATTCGTGATCGCCGGCATCGACACGCTGTCGCCGACCGAGGCTGTCAGGCTGGCGGACCTGTACGCGCAGGCCGGCGCCGACATGGTGCGGGTGCGAATCCCGCCACCCGCGCGTCGGGATGGCCCCGCCGAGCCGGTGCAGAAGTACTTCGAGACGGTCACGAAGGAAAGCCCGGTCCCGGTGGTCGTGATCCACCAGCCGAAGGTGGCGATGTCGGTCGACGCTTCCCCGGAGGAGATCCGGGACATCTGCGCGCTGGACAACGTATTCGCCTACATCATCTCGCTCAATTTCCGGTGGGAGGCCCGCATCGCGGCGGTGCTTCCGAAGAAGACGAAGCTATGGACCTGCAACGGTAGCCTCCTGCTACCTGGCGGGATGCTGGGTGCGACGGGCGCCTGCCTGTTCTTCGGCAACTGGGGCCCTGGCATCGCGTATGAAATCATCAGCCTCTGCATGGCCGGGGATTACGCAAAGGCACGTGCCCTCCAGGAGCGCATAACGCACGCCGACTTCCTCGGAATGTCCTGGGGCAACGCAGCGCTGAAGGGCGGGCTCAACCTCCTCGGCTACGAGGCCGGGCTACCCAGGCGCCCCCAGCTGCCGCTCTCGAGCGACCAGGTAAACGAGTTGAAGGCCGCGTTCGTGGAAGCTGGTCTCCTGCCGAAGTGACCGAAACCTCCCCCACGACCGGAAGCGATTGAGTTGCATCTGACGCACCCCGAACCGGTCCAGAGCATTACCGGCGCCTGGAATGACAGGCGTGATGCGAACAGCTGGCCGCTCGTGCCGGCCGACATTCTCAAGAGGCTGGCACCGGTCACCACCGAAGAGGCGTGGGGCTACCCACGCGGGAACGGGTACCCGTGGCAGCTTGCCGGCGGGTTCACGGCACTGCATCCTGAGGAGACAATGTCCGGACGGGCGGTGATCTGCCAGTTGGTCCCGAGACGGCCGGACGTCCACGAAGCCATCGCCCGCCCGGGTGAGGAGGACATGCGGGTTGGCTTTCAGAATTCGTGGGTTATCGATGAACTGACGACCGAGGACGTCCTGGTGGTTGACATCTTCGGAAAGATCAAGGACGGGACCTTCGCCGGCGACAACCTTTCGACGGCGATCGAGATGAAGACCGGGCGAGGCCTCCCCCGGTCAGCAGGTCCACTGGGCGGTCCCGGTGACGCCGTTGATTTCGACCATGTTGACGTCGGCGATGGCCATGGGGTCACAGCCGCGCACGAAGGCGTTGAATCCGTCAATCTCCGAGGGCGTCTACGCACCCGGGGAGGCCGGCCGCGGGTTCCGCGCCGCCATGCTCAAGGATTTCGAGCAGTGGAAGGCCAACCGATTGAAGCAGGCGGGCCGCCCGGGGCGCCGCACGAATAGGAAACAGGAGATCGAATTGCCGACCAGCCGCCGCAGACAGAAGCCCGCCGTCACAACCGCGCGGATCAACACCAACTCCGGACCGAGCCAGCTCAAGATCACCGACATGCGGATCGCCGTCGTCGGAAAGGCGAACTGGCGCTGGCCAATCATCAAGCTGTACACGAACCAGGGCCTCGTAGGCCTGGGAGAAGTACGCGACGGGGCTTCGGCCCGGTATGCCCTGATGCTGAAAAGCAGGCTCCTCGGCGAGAACCCGTGCGACGTCGATCGCCTCTTCAAGAAGATCCAGCAGTTCGGAGGTCACGGGCGGTTCGCAGGCGGCGTGTGCGGCGTTGAGATGGCGCTGATGGACCTCGCAGGCAAGGCCTGGGGAGTACCCGCGTACCAGCTGGTCGGCGGCAAGTACCGCGACCGGGTGAAGGCCTACTCGGACACACCGCTGCGCAAGGACCCCGAGGAGATGGGCAAGGCGCTCAAGGGGAGGATGGCCAGGGGATTCAAGTTCCTCAAGATGGACATCGGCGCGTGGATCGCTGCGAACGGAAAGGACGGAGTCGTGAACAAGGCCGAGCTCGTCGAGTCGGCGTCTGTCATGCACCCGTTCACGGGCCTGCAGGTTACCGACTACGGAATCTCGAAGATGGTCGAGTACGTCGAGACGGTCCGCTCGATCGTCGGCTACGAGGTTCCGCTCGCGTCAGACCACTTCGGGCACATGGGCGTGGAGAACTGCATCCGCATCGGGCGCGCGCTCGACCGCTTTACCCTGGCCTGGTACGAGGACATGATCCCGTGGCAGTTCGTCGACCAGTGGAAGCAGCTCAAGAATTCGGTCACGACGCCGGTGTGCACCGGTGAGGACATCTACCTCAAGAAGGGTTTTGAGCCGCTGGTTGAAGCGAGGGCCATTTCGATCGCGCACCCCGACCTGGCGACGTCCGGCGGCATTCTCGAGACCAAGCGAATCGCGGACTACTGCTACGAGGCCGGAATTGCGGTGGCGTTACACCAGGCCGGGTCCCCGGTAGTCGCCATGGCCAACGTACACTGCGCCGCCGCGATCGATAACTTCCTGGCGCTCGAAATGCACTCGGTCGACGATCCGTGGTGGGACGAGCTGGTTACCGTCGCCGGGCAGACGGGCCCGCTGGTTCAGGACGGGTACGTGAAGGTGCCCGACGCGCCCGGGCTCGGAATCGAGCTGAACGAGGAAGCGGTCAGGGCGCACCTCAATACCAAGCCGACGCGTTTCGGGGTGTATCCGCAAGGCTTCTTTGAGCCGACCGATGAGTGGAACGAGCTCGACGCTCACGACCGCGTCTGGAGCTGAGATTGACGGCGAGCTCATAAGCACCGACCAGCAGTCCGGGGCGGTTCATCAAGACGTCGTCACGCGCCGTGGTGTATCAAGTAGCCGCCCCGGCGATTGACCTCGTTCCGGAAGGGGTATGCGAGCCGCAGGCGGGATCACCAGTATCGTCGGCCTGGCGCTGGTGTTGACCTTGCAATCCCTGGCGGGCCTCATCTCAGGCGTCGTACTCGGAATGGCGGCATTCCGAGTTCCCTGGGCCGGGGCGGGCGCCCTGTTCGGCGCAGGCGCGGTCGTTGCGTCAGTCGGAGTCGGATCGGCCGCGCCGCTCCGACTAAGATCTATGGCTTACGGCGAAGCGGTGTCATGACGCCCTCAGGAGAGCCATCGACTCATGAAGATCACCAGTGTTACGACGCTCATGCTCCGCAACCCCGAGGCCCCGCACGTGCAGGACGGCACAATTCCACCTCTGAAGCCGGGTGCGAAAGGGCGCAGCCAGCTATTCGTCGAAATCGGCACCGACGACGGTGTGACAGGACTGGGCATGAACTCGGGGGTCCCCGCCACTCGCACGGTAATCGACACCGCTTTCAGGGACCTGCTGATCGGCCAGGACCCTTTCGATAGCGAAAAGCTATGGAACGACATGTACTGGCGTGTGCGCGGGTACGGACGGAAGGGCGTGGCGATCGAGGCCATCGCGGCGGTCGACATCGCTCTGTGGGACCTGAAGGCGAGGGCGGTAGGGAAGCCGCTGCACAAGCTGCTCGGCGGGATGCGCGAGGAAGTGCCCGGCTACGGTTCGGGCGGCTGGACTCACTACACCGAAAGACAGCTCGTGGCCGAGATGGCCCGGTACGTCGAGGAAGGCTTTCCTCGCATCAAGATGAAGGTCGGAAAGGACTTCGGGCAGTCGGAGCGGGAAGACATCGCCCGCGTCCGAGCGGTCCGCAAGGCGGTGGGTGACGACATCGAGATCTACGTCGACGCCAACTGGGCCTACACGTCCCGGCAGGCGGTCCGGATGTCGAAGGCGTTCGAAGAGTTCAACGTCGGCTGGTTCGAGGAGCCGACCACGGCGGAGGACATCGACGGCCTCCGGGCGATCCGGGAGGCGACGACGATCCCGGTGGCGAGCGGGGAGCTCGAGCACACGAAGTTTGGCTTCAAGGAGCTGATCTCACGCGGCGGCTGCGACATCGCCCAGATGGACGTGGGACGCGTCGGCGGCGTCACCGAATGGATCAAGACCGCGCACTTTGCGGCTGCCTACAACCTGCCCGTGGCGCCTCACGGCTTCCCTCAGCTTCACGTCGTGCTGGGCGCGGCAACGCCGAACTTCAAGGTGCTCGAGTTCGGCCGGCCAGAGCACACCCTGGATTTCTGGTTCGTCGATTACCCGAGGCCCGTGAAGGGCTTGCTGAGGCCCTTCGACCGGCCGGGCCATGGGCTGCAGTTGAACCCGGCGACGGTCAAGAAGTACGCAGTCTGAGGAACCCGCACGAAAGGGGCCCTGGGACTGGCGCAGAACCGAGTCCGGCCGGGTCATTACCGGCGTCGTTGGACTCCGTCGTCTTCCAGGCGGAGTCGGGACGGCGAAGCCGCTGCGCCCGAGGCCCGATCCATGCGGGGTCGACGGGGGCCCCCTTGTTCATGATTGTTCGTGTTTGAGATAGGGAATCGTCTGCGGGCCTTCGGGCAACACGCAGGCCGTGGCGCCCGGCCCCGCGGCTTCGAGCGCTTGTACCGCCTCCGCCTGGATGTCCCGCGCCGGGGTGAGGTGGGCTGCCCTTAGCTGGTCGCCGGTGACCCCATCTGCCCGCACCATCACCCGGGCGTGCCGCTGGACCTTCGCCTGTACCTGCACCTGCCACTGGTCAGGCACGCGGTAACCAGGCGACTCGATCATCTCGAGCAGCTCGCCGAGCGACCTTCGAGACCGCAGTATCTCGGCGTACGAACCGTGGTCGGGGACGCCATCGCGGCACTCGCCCGCGCACAGGATCAAGCCGTCCTTTCTGACGACCTTCGCGGCGGCCGACATGCCTTTGACCAGCTGGTACAGGTTCTGGTCCAGCGGATAGCCCGAGTTGCTCGTAATCACCACGTCGAACGGCCTGTCCACCGGTTGCATCGCGACCTCCCGGGCCGCCGCGCAAGCCGCCCTGTGCATCGCGAAAAGCTCCCCTCCGAACGCCGAGGTGATCTCTTGTCCGGAGTTGAGCGTCACATCGAGCGCGAAGCTCACGCCGGTTGCCGCCGCGATGGCGCGGACATCGTCGTGCACCGGGTTGCCCTCGGTCACACCCCAGGTCGCCTTGGGATGTCCGATGCGTCGGGCGTCATGGAGCGTGAGCACCGTTTCGATGCCGGCGAGCCCGGGCGCGACCATCTTGGGGCCGCCGCTGAAGCCTGCGAAGAAGTGCGGCTCGACGAACCCGGTCGTGATCCGCAGGTCCGCGGCCATCCATTCACGGTTCAACGCCACAGGTACGCCGTTTCCCATGATGCCGAGATCGACCAGCGTCGACCGGTCACGGGCGACGTGATTGATGACGCGATAGCGGGAAAGGATGTCGCCGCCGAGCATGCTCTCGAGCTCGGTTGGCGTGTTGCTGCGGTGCGTTCCGGTGGCGATCAGGATCGTGACATTCTCGGGGCGGACGGCTCCCTCGAGCACCTCGAAGATCGCCCTGAGCATGAGCTGCCTCGGCTGTGCCCGGGTGAGGTCACAGACGGAGATCGCGACCCGCGCGTTCGGGCGACCAGTTGCGAGGTCTCTCAATGGAGCCGAGCCGATCGGGCGGCGAAGCGCCCCGAGGAGCGCGCCCATGGGGTCGCGGTGGGCCCGCTGGGGGCGGGGCCGTACGACGGTCGTCCGCGCCTCCGGGAGGTCGACCGTGAGACCGGTCGTGCCGTAGGCAAGGTCGATTTTCATGCCTGGTAAGGGGACCGCTGCTGCGAGCTCCAGCCGACGCGGTCGAAGACGGTGCACCAGTCGCCCTCGAACTGCCATCGGAGCTGCGAGGCAGTGTCCTGGTGCGGCCTGAACTGCATCAGGCACTCATCGAAGGTCGATGCAACGACCTCGCTATCTCGCAGGGTCAGGCCGCGAAGTTTCATCGCACACCTGAGTGAGCGCCGCCGGGTACCAGTCCAACCTTGATCATGTTTCCCGTTCCTCCGCGCCCGGCCGTGCGACCGGGCGAATCGAGTCAGGGTTGCCGGTTTGCCTGGGCCTGTTTGGCGATGACGGCGGCCATGAAGCCGGCGCCGAAGCCGTTGTCGATATTCACCACCGCGACGCCGGGCGCGCAGCTGTTCATCATCGTGAGCAGAGGGGCGATCCCCTCGAAGTTGGCGCCGTAGCCCACGCTCGTCGGGACTGCTATCACCGGAGCGGCGACCAGCCCCGCAATCACGCTCGGCATGGCGCCGTCCATGCCTGCGACAGCGATGATCACCCTGGCGGACTCCAGGACCGGCCGGGCCGCTAGCAGGCGATGGATTCCGGCGACGCCGATGTCGTTGACCCGCCTGACCTCGCAGCCCATGAGCCGGGCTGTTTCGGCGGCCTCCTCTGCGACCCACTGGTCGGACGTACCCGCGGTCGCGAGCACGATCCCGTCGATCGCGGGCGCCGGCTTTCGCCGGTCGGCCCATGCCAACCGCCCCAGCGCGTTGTAACGGGCG
Source organism: SAR202 cluster bacterium (assembly GCA_016872495.1). GTDB lineage: Bacteria > Chloroflexota > Dehalococcoidia > Lucifugimonadales > Lucifugimonadaceae > VGZT01. The sequence continues at coordinate 34,632 of VGZT01000010.1, read as the reverse complement.
TCGGGAACGCGTGCCTTCATCGCATCGAAGCCTGCGCTGTCGATGCGGGTCACCAGCACGACCCCCGACGCTTGGTAGATGCGCTCGGCGGCGGTAGCGATCTGCGCCGGCGTCTTGCCGGCGCCGAACACTACCTCGGGGAACCCCTTGCGCCGCGCGCGGTCGTGGTCGACCCTGGCGAAGCCGAGGTCCTCGAACCCGGGCGAGTCCGCCCCGGTCCCAGTTGACGCCGCCGCCGCCCCCTGGGGAGCCCCGTTAGTTCCGGCTCCGACGTCGGCGGGGCCCTTGACGGCATCCTCCGGGCGCAGCGTGCCGTCGGCCATCGCCTGCAATAACTCCCAGCGCTTCTCGGTGCTTATGTTGGCCTCCGGGCCTGCAAAGGCTCGCGCGGCTCCCGACTCCGCAGCTTCTCCTCCGCCTCGGCGGCGACGCGTCGCATCACCTCCGCAAGCGGGAGCCCAAATTCTCGCGCGACCCGACGACAGGCCTCGTACTCGGGCGAGGCCTCGGTCACCCTGCCGTCGAGTCGCTTTACCTTGACCGGCACGGTTCCCATCGTGGTGTGGACCTCGATGATCTCGCGTTCGGCCTCGAACCGCTGGACCGCTCGCACGCGGACCCCAAGGGTCGAGGTCTCCCGCAGGATGAGCGATGCCGCGGCCTGGACGGCCCCGTCCGGCACCAGTGCTGACAGGAGCACTCCTGGCCGGTTCTTCTTCATCTGGATCGGCGTCAGCCACACGTCGCGCGCGCCGGCCTCGAAGAGCCGTTCCTGGATGTAGCCGAACAGCTCTCCGCTCATGTCGTCGATGTTGGTCTCCAGCAGCGTGACCCCCTGCTTGAGCTGGAGCGTTGCGGCCCCTTCGCCCGCCGAAGCCCTGGTCGCGGCGCCGATCCACACTCCAACGACGTTCGGATACCCGGGCGGATTGCGCGTCCCGACCCCGTAGCCTGTCCTCTCCACCTGGAGGTCGGCCGGGGCGAATCTTGCCAGCTGCGTGATCAGGGCCGCGCCGGTCGGTGTGGTCGCCTCGCCTTCGGGACCGATCGGGCCCGGCACCCGGACCGGGGCACGCGCCGCCTTCAGGACCTCGAGCGTCGCGGGCGCAGGCACCGGGAGCACTCCGTGTTCGGTCCGCACCATGCCGGCCCCGGCGGGGACCGACGAGCTGAAGACACGCTCGATGCCAAGCATCCGAAGGCCGGCTACCACCCCTACGACGTCGACCAGGGTGTCGACGGTCCCGAGCTCGTGCGGCCCTTCGCCGGCATGGTCTGTCCCGTGGACTCGCAGCTCGGCCTGCATGAGCGCCTCGAAAACCGCTTTCGACCTCGACTTGACCGCCTCGTCGAGCCCGCTGCCTTCGATGGTCGCGATGAAGTCCGACCACCTTCGTTGTCGTCGGCCCTTGTCGTCCAGCTCGACCGTCAGGCATGTACCGGCGATTGCGCCCCGCGTGGCGCGGTTCGCCTTCAGACGGAAGCCTCCCACACCGAGCTTCGCGAGTTCGGACTCGAGGTCAGCGATGGGCAGGCCGACGTCGATCAGCGCGCCTAGGAGCATGTCTCCACTGACGCCGCCGATCAGGTTGAAATAAGCAGTCTGCAACGAGACGTACGCTCAGGCGCCCCGGGGCCTTCCGCGCCATTGCGCCAGGGCCTCGTTCATGCTGCCCGAGCGCAGGCCGGCCAGATCGACCGTCACGTAGAGGTATCCGGCCTTCCTGACGGCCTCGACGATTGCGTCGCGGACATCGGCTTCCACCAGCCTCGGCAGCTCTTCGACCGGAACCTCGATCCGCGCAACCGTCCCGTGGTGCCTTACCCTCAGGCTGCGAAACCCGTGGGCGCGCAGCCCGGCCTCGGCCGCCTCGATCTTTCGCAACGTCTCGATCGTGACCGGCGTCCCGTAGGGGACCCGCGACGAGAGGCATGCCTGCGAGGGCTTGTCCCAGACCGGTAGCCCGGCCTGCCTGGCGAGGGTCCGGACCTCGTCCTTGGTCAGGCCCGCCTCGAGGAGCGGGCTTCGAATGCTTCGCTCCCTTGCGGCCTCGAGACCCGGCCGGATGTCGCCGAGGTCGTCCTTGTTCGTGCCATTGGCGATGACGTTCCAGCCCTCGGCGGAGCGTATCCGTTCCAGCCACGTGTAGAGCTCGGTCTTGCAGAAGTAGCAGCGCCGGGGGTTGTTCTCGGCGTACTGCGGGTTGTGGACTTCCTGAGTGTCGATGACCCGGTGCTGCCAGCCAAGTCGCCGGGCAAGCTCCGTAGCCTCCGCGAGCTCGGACGACGCAAGGCTTGGAGAACGGGCGGTGATTGCGATCGAGCGCTCGTTGAGGACATCGTCGGCGGCCCACATCAGGAACGCGCTGTCGACCCCGCCCGAATAGGCCACCATCATCGACCCGGCGTCCCGGATTATCGTGCGCAGCGCGTCCAGCTTGCGCTGGAGGTCAGGCGCGAGCGTTGTTGCCAGCGAGGGCTCAACGGCCATTGGTCACGTCCCCAACCGGTTGGTGTGCGGCGCCCCGAATGCAGTCGAGGCCGACGCCGGGGGTATTGTAGTCCCTCGAACGGATCGTTGGCCCGCGCGGCCACAGCCGGGTCTATAATCTGCCCGCATGTCGCCAGACCCCGACAGCGCGTCGCGACCAGGGGCAGCCTCAGGAGGCACCTAATGAAGCCTGCCGTGTATTTCATGGACGCTCGCAGCGACTCCCCCGACACCAGCCTCATTGCAAAGATGCTCACCGTTTTCGACGCGGCGAGACTCGGGGAGATGATCTCGCCAGGGGATGTGGTCGCCATCAAGGTGCACTGCGGCGAGTGGAACAGCAGCGCATACCTGCGCCCCGTTTACGCCCGCGCGCTGGCGGACCACATCAAGGAGCTCGGCGGGCGGCCCTTCGTGTGCGACACCACCACGCTCACCTACTCGCCGTTCAGCAGCCGCGCCACCGAGCTTGACCTTCTGATCACGGCCGAGCGCAACGGCTACACGTCGGCAACCCTCGGCTGCCCGTTCATCTGCGCCGACGGCTACGTTGGGACGAGCGACTATCGCGTCGACATCCCCGAAGGCTTCATCCTCAAGGAGGCCTACATCGCGCAGGCCATTGCGGCGGCCGACGTCCTCATCGCCCTGACCCACTTCAAAGGCCACGGGATGGGTGTCATTGGCGGTGCGCTCAAGAACCTTGGGATCGGCGCCCAGTCGAAGCGCGGCAAGTTCAGCGTGCACATGGGCGGCCACCCGAAGTACGGGGTGGGCGGCGGCGTCAAGTTCACGCCAGAGGCGTTCAAGGGCAAGGCAAACGACGTCAACTGGGAGCTGCTGGAGAACTGCTGCCCGTACGGGCTATTCAAGGTCACGGCCGATGACCGCATCGAGTGGGACCGCAAGCGGTGTGTGACCTGCCTCGGCTGTCTGGGCCTGATGAACCCTCGCGGCATATTCGAACCCCTGCAGGAGCAGTTCGACGCTACCGACGCGGCGATCGCGGACGCGGCCCTCGGGGCCGTCAAGGCGGTCGGACGGAACAAGGTCGGCTTCATCAACATGGCAGTCGACGTGTCGCCGAAGTGCGACTGCGCCGGGTTCTCCGACATTCCGATCGTCCCGCACCTCGGCGTGTTCGCCAGCAAGGACCCGGTCGCCATCGACCAGGCGTGTGTGGACGCGGCGATGCGGTCTCCGGGCACGCCGGGCTCGTTATCGGAGGAGATGGGAGTGGCCGGAGCAGGGCAGAGGAAGTTCGACCTGGCGGGCGCCGCGATCGAAGGGCTCAGCGAGCAGACGACCATCAACACGGCCGTCGTTAACGGACTGGGCAGCCGCGATCACGAGCTGGTCCACGTTGCGAAGGCCGGTCCCGAGCGGTTCCGGTTCCCGCCGGACCCGAGGCCGACCTACAAGCGGTTCGGGAAGCTCTTCGAGAAGTTCCAGCCATTCCCGCGCGAGCGGTTCGACGGCCAGGGCTTCGATCGGCTGCCAGAGGTCGACCTGAGCGCGGTGAAGCACCCCGACGGTCCGAAGGTCAGCATCCATCCCCATGCGCCATACCACGGCGACGGCACACAGCATCCGGCGCCATCCAACGGTCATGCAGCCGAAGGCCACCGGCACGGACACGCAGCACACAGTCATTCAGGAGACGACTAGATTGCCCAGGGCTCAGGAACTTCTGGATCAGGCGATCGCCACCGTTGAGGCGGCGTCGCAGGAGCTTCGCGATGAGCGACTTGTGGCTCGGGCGGCGGCGGCCGTTGGCGAGCTGAGGGCCCAGCGAGACAAGTTCTTCTTCAAGTCGCTGGTGGGCGTCCCGCTCGCCAACAAGGCCAAGGTGACCGCCGATTCGCTGATGAACGGGCGCACGGCCTCGAACCTGGAGGCGCTCGAGGCGATCGTCGCCGAGATCAAGTCCAAGGCGGACGCCCCCGGGACCGTCCTCACCTGAGCCCTGCGTCCTGAACCCGATGCCCCCGATCGTCCTCGTCACGGGCGGGGCCGGCAGCATGGGCCGGCTCGTCGTCGCGCGGCTCGTGGGACTGGGAATGTCGGTCAGGGCGTTCGACCTCCCGAGCGTCAACTTCACCGGGCTGGAGGGGAAGCCGGGGGTCGAAATCGCCAGGGGCGATCTGACCCGGCCCGAGGACCTGGCGTCCGCGGTCAAGGGAATCGATGCGGTCGTGCATCTGGCGGCGGTCCTTCCGCCGGTCGCAGACCGGAATCCGGCCCTGACTGAGAAGGTCAACGTGGTGGGCACGCGGGCGTTGGTGGGCGCGGTATTCGCGGGGGCGCCGAGGGCGAGGTTCGTGTTCAGTTCGTCGGTGAGTGTCTACGGCGACACCACGTCGGCCAGGCCGGGGCAGCGCGGGATCACCGTCGACCAACCGGCGGCGCCCGACGACGTTTACGCGAGGAGCAAGGCCGACTCCGAGAGGCTCGTGCGGGAGTCGCCGCTCGACTGGGTGGTGCTGCGCATCTCTGGCGTCGCCGTTCCGGCGTTCCAGGAGCCGCCGGCAGCGTGGCCGTTCCTGGCGGACCAGCGTGTTGAGTTCGTCCACCGCGACGACGCGGTATCTGCGATCGTTGCGGCCGTGGATGCGTCTGCGAAGCCGCGCGTGGTGTACAACGTGGCCGGCGGCCAGGACTGGCGAATGACTGGCAGGGACTATGCCGGCGACTACCTGGAGCTGGTCGGGGTCGAGCGCGGCGAGGCAGCGTACCAGTCCTCGCCGGGTCACTTCGACTGGTATGAGACCTCGACATCGCAGGCCGCTCTGCGCTATCAAGACACGCCGTACCGGACCTATCTGTCCCAGATTCGGGCCGAACTCGAACGCCTGATGGGGCAGTAACCGCCGGGGTCACGACCCTCGACCTCAGCGGTTGCTCGAGTTGCGACGCGGCCGGCAGCCTGCCCGGTAGCAGTCCGCCGGTCCCATCCCGAATAGTCCACCTGCACCTGCCTGCGCCCCTGCTTCGGGGGGGGGTCATGGCGGCATGCAATGCCACCAGTACCGCCTCGCCGTCAGCCCAGGTAGCTCCTACTGCACCTGGTGTGGGACCACGATCGACTGGGACAGCCTGGACGCGCACGACCGCACCATGAGTCAGGCGCGCAGGGGGCTGGACCGGCCCGTTCGGGCCCGGCTGAGCCTGGCCAGGGCGGATGGGGAAACTCTTGTGGCGAGCTCCCATCCGCCCGGCGGCGTCTCTACCTCAACAGGAACACGAACGCCTGGCCCACTGCCCAGACTAGCGGCAGGGCAATCGCGGTCATCCGGTGCAGCCAATTTGCTCGCTGGAGCTTCTCCGCCGCCACCGTCGAGCCGCCGCTGGCCGCCGTGGTCCACATCAGGAGGACTACCGTAGCCGCGAGCGTTCCGACAAGCCCTATGTAGTTCACGATCATGAACTTGTCTGCCAGGGTGAGGTAGCCGACCGGCGGGAGCTGCGACGTCAGGTTCACGTGGAACATGATCCCGCCGATAAGCGCGCCGGTGTTGATGCCGAGGCGCTGGAGCGCCTTGTCGGGGCCCAGCAGCAGCGACAGGAACCCGCCCAGCACGATGAAAAGGGCGGGCAGGATCGACTTGAAGATCGATGACAGGGCGCCGCGCTCGATCACGACATCGAATTCGTAGCGCGAGTAGACCGCGTCGAACGTGGGGTAGACGTGCTCCACCACTTTGGAGTCCCAGCTGACGAGCTGCCAGCCGGCGATGATCACCTGGGGATCAACGCCGTTCAGGCCCGGGTCGGAGACGTAGACGAGATGATCGAGCGACCTGTTCTTGTCCTCGAACAGGATCTTCAGGTGGTGCTGGTCGAACGGATATGACCGCACGTCCGGGTCCGTGAACAGCGAAGCCTGGATGCGCCAGGACTTGTAGTTGGGGTCGTCATCGAGGATCTCGATGGCCGTGGCCCGGCCATTCATGAACTCGAAGTTGCGCGGCCCGCACTCCTTATCGCACTCCATGGTCAGGTAGAGGTCGACCACGTAGGAGCCGGTGGCGGTGCTGAACTGGCTGATGCTGAGAACGTAGACGCCGACCCTGACCTGCTGTTGCCCTGCGACCTGCGCCGGCGGTGTCTCGGGCGGCGACGAGGGTGGCCCCACGTCCGAGAAAACGGCGATGAAGGGCATGAGCAGCAGGAGGAGCAGAGCAGTCACGGTTCCCTCGAAATCAAGTTGCTTATTGCTGTCTTATTTTGGCGTTAGTAGCGGCCGGTGAGTCTAGCACGGCCGGCGCCCGGCTCCCGAGACCCCGGAGGTCGGCAGTGTCCCGAAATCAGGACATCGCCGGGGATTCGGGCGGTCATTCCGCCTGCTTCCTGGCCTTCTTCGGGGCCCCGCCACTTCCTTTGTGGCGCAACGCCTGCTCGAGGCCTTTCATGTGTCCGATGGCATAGGCCCAGTAGCGGTGGCCCCATGCCGTGTCGCCATCCATGTGGATTGCGTGATCCGGGCACATCGGGCCCTCGACCCCGGCGTCGAGATATGCCTCCATCGCCGCCGCCATGTCCGCCTGGCCTTCATCCGGGAAAGTTTCGCGGAAGTCGTTGACGTTGCCGAGGATGTTCCGGAAGTCGATCGCGACGATTCGGTTCTGCTTTCCGAAGAACCTGATCTCGGCGGGGATGTCCGCCCCCATCTCCGTGAAGCATCCCTGGCAGAAGTGCATGCCGTTGGCCTCGCTCCTGTCGATCTTGATCAGGCGGCGGTAGGCCTCCGGGCTGCGCATGATCCGGGCAACGCCGGCAATGGACGGGATCGGCGGGTCGTCCGGGTGGAGCGCCAGCCGCACGCCGGCCTTTTCGGCGACCGGCACGATGGCCTTGAGCATGTACTCGAGGTTTGACCACATCTGTTCGTCGCTGACCGGCTTCCGGTGCTCCGCCGGTATGAGGCTCGAATCGGCGCCGGGCCCGGTCGACATCAACGGGGCGTTGCGGACCTTTTCGAAGTCGAAGGAGGTGGCCCGGGTGCCAGCCCGACCGGCCTCGTCCTGGGACGTGCGGTAGTACCGCAAGACGTGCATGTTGTAGGTAAAGATCGGTATGCCGGCCGCGCCCATGTTGCGGATCGTCTTCATCAGGTTTTCGAGCTGCTCGTCCTTTCCGGGCAGGCCGAGCATCCACTTGTAGACCCACGGCCATGGTCCGAGCCGGATCGAGTAGTACTTCAGCCCGTACGACTCGACCTTCGACTTGAGGCTCACCATGTGGTGGTAGTCGTAGTAGCCGCGGTCGGTCGGCCCGGGCTCCGGCGAGCCATAGACTCCGTCGACGCCAATCTGGGCGACGAACCTGAGTTTTTCGTCCGTGAAATCAGTAGGGAGGTAGTAGCGCATCGCTCCTGCCCCGGGCCTCAGCCCTGCTTCATGAAGTCCGCCACGCGTTCGCCAATCATGATCGTGGTCGCATTCGTGTTTGCCCGGACACAATCGGGCATCACCGAGGTGTCCGCGACCCGCAGCCCCTCGATTCCGTGGACCCGGCAATACTGATCGACTACGGCCAACGGGTCGCTGGCAGGACCCAGCTTGCACGTGCTCGAGATGTGCTGCATGGTGCTGACCTGCCGCAGCATCCACTCGTCGAGCGCGTCATCGGACCCGAGCGTGTCCTCTGCAGGATCGACGATGTCGCCAGCGACCCCCTCGAACTTCGCGTGTCTCGCCAGCTCTGCCTGCATCCTGACACCGTCGCGCAGCCGTTGCCGGTCGTACGGGTCGTCGAGCAGGTTGTAATCGATGAGGGGAGACTCGAACGGGATGGCCGACCGCAGGCGAATGCTCCCTTCACTCAGCGCCAGGTACAGGCCGGCGCTCATCACCGCCTGCTTCAGGTCGTAGCGGAATCGCATGACCGTGATCATGTCGTTGCGCAGCTTCGACCCCTCGGCCGTGTAGCGGAGTGCGACCTTCTGCGGTCCGATCGGGTTCTCGGGAACCCGGTAGCCCGTATCCGCCTCCCAGCGCATGGCGACGGTCGGGTGGTCGCGCAGGTTGCCGCCGACTCCGGGCAGGTCTGCAATTACCGGGATCCCGTGGCTCCTGAGGTGATCGGCGGGCCCTATGCCGGAAAGCATGAGCAGCTGGGGCGAGAAGATAGCGTTTGCGCTCAGGACGACCTCGCCGGCAAACACGCGCTGCAGCTGTCCGCCGGACGAGACCTCGACGCCCACCGCGCGCTTGCCTTCGACCAGCACCCTGGTGACACGGGCATTACCCCGGATCGTCAGGTTGATGCGGTGACGCGCCGGCAACAGGTAGCCAACATGCGTGCTCCAGCGCAGGCCGTCGGCGTCGTTGAGCGGCAACGGTCCAACGCCCCAGGAGTCGGGCAAGTTGTGGTCGGGCGTCGCCGGCCAGCCGGAGGCGATACATGCCTCGTGGAACGCGATCTGATCGCGCGTCAGGTCTTGTAGCCGGTGCCGTCGAACGCGGATCGGGCCTTCACGGCCATGGAAGTCGCCGCCGAAATCGAGGTCGGTCTCGACCTTTCGGAAGTAGGGCAGGACCTTCGTCCAGCGCCACTCGTCGTTACCGCGCCTCGCCCAGTCCTCGAAGTCCTCCGGAATCCCCCATAACCAGACCTGGCCGTTGATCGATGACGTCCCGCCGACGATCCGCCCCCTTGGCACCGGCATGTTGGGGTTGCGCGAGGTAGCCCGCGCCGACAGTTTCCAGTCGTACGTCCCGGAGACGGCCATATCGGCGCCGGTCGCAAGCCCGTTTCGGATCTCCGAGGGCAGGGATTCGAGGGTCGGGAAGTCTGGTCCGGCTTCGAGCAGAAGCACAGACCGCGCTGGGTCTTCCGACAGGCGCGCGGCGACCGCAGCACCGGCCGAGCCAGCGCCCGCCACAATCACGTCATAGGCATGTCTCGATCCAAAACGGGTCGGCACGGCCGGAAGGATAGGGCTCGCGGCGGCCCATGAACAGGCGTGCCCTGCTGTCGCTCGGGCACCGGGGAGACGTCCGATGACATCCACAGATGGAGTCTGGATGGCCAGGCATGGTCAGCTCCAGCACCTGTGGAGGCTCGCCGGGAGAGGCCGTCCAGGGACCTCCTGCCCCGCTCGCGGTCCTGAAATCGCGGTGGCTAGAAGTCCGGCTCCATGTTGACTGAAAGGAAACCGATCGGGCCCCGGTCGTCGGCGTACCAGAGCCGATTGTCCTTGCCCATCGTCATACCGTGCACCTGCACCGGGTCCTCGACCCGGAAGGCGTCGTAGCATCGCCCGTCCTCCAGGCGGTGCCGGCTGACCACGCCGAAGGAGGTGTCGGCGATCCAGACTTGGCCCTCTTCCTTGGCCCAGGCAAGTCCATGCACGCGGAAGCCGGGCGTCTTCATCCGGTGGACTTCCTTCCAGCGCCGCACGTCCATGACATGCACGAACTGCGAAGGGGGCGACGCCACGTAAAGGTGGCCATCTTTCCATTCGAGCCCGTGATCTCCGGTAGGCTGGGAGCGGCGGCCTGCGGTCTTGTCCAGGTGCTCCCTGGTCGCATTGATGCCCGCTCCGGGCGACGGGTACTTCTGGACGGTCTTTCCGGTCTCCATCTCGACCTGGAAGATCTCGCAGGAATACGTGGAAGCGATCCAGATATAGCCGTCGCCGAGCGTTATGCCGGACGAGTGCACTGTCTCGGTCGGGATGTCGTGCAGGGTCTCCCCGGTGTTCCAGTCGACCTTGTAAACGTGGTGATCACCCTGGTCGATTATCCAGAGCCCGTCCTCGGCCGCCTGCAGGCCGTTTGGCTTTGGGCCGGGGGCCATGAATCGCTGGATCGAGTCGGCTACCTTGTGTGCCATGGGGATTGCTCTCGTAGCTAGTTTGAGATCTCGACGAGCCAGTAGTGTAGCGCGGGACGGTGGTAGAGAGCAGGTGTGCCGTCCGCGAAACCTCGGCCGGGCCCTTGTTGCTCACGGGCTGCGCGTTCCCTACGCCCCGCTCAGCTGGCCCATCCCATTGGTACTGGCGAACTTGCCCTTTTTCATGACTTCCTCATGCCCCTCTCAATAATCTGAGCGGTGAGCGGTCTCATTCACCCGTGAAAGGCCCGTGGCATTGGCCAAACCGCATCAACTCGAATCGCTTCCAGTACACGAAACGGGCTCTGCGACTGACTGGCAGGTGCTCACCCTTACGGGACTGGTGGAGCGTTCACTCGTACCGGGCGCGCGCGCTCTGGACAAGCCGCCGCACACGTCGCGCACTGCCGACTTCGAATGCGAAGAGAGCTGGGTCGCAAGAGATCAGCGCTGGAAAGGCCCTTCCGTCGCGAGCCTCCTCGAGATGACCGGCACCTGGTCTGCTGCGCGGTACGTGGTCTTCGCGTCAGGCGACTACACGATATGCCCGACGACAGGCGAGGGCGCAGCCTTGCGCCCGATCCTGGCGGTCAGGCTGAACGGCGCAACCCTGGAGCGACTACGCGGCGGCCCGTGCCGGCTGATCGTGCCGGGGAGGCCGTCTCACCACAGCGTCAAGTGGGTGAACGCGATCCGGGTAGCGGCAGACCTCGAAGAATGGAATCCCACAACATCCGGCCCGCCACCGGCCGGGCCCTGATCGGAATGACTGACATGCGCCGGTCGCGGCGCGCTTGAACCGCAACCGCCTCGTGCCACGTAGATATAAAATGCTCTTTCTGGCCAGTTAGCCTGGAGTCAAACTATTGTCGGTACGGCGAGTACTTACGGTTGCTGGGATCCTGGTGGCGGTCGCCGCGATTACCGCGTGCACTTCCCGGACGAAGGTCGATCCCACGGCGGTCCCGACGCCAACACGCCCCCCCGTCGCTTTCAAGGTCGACAAATTCTCGATGCCGTTCCCTGCGATCGCGCTTGAGTTCGATGGCCAGAACATCTGGGCGGCGCATTACGACGACGGCGTCGTAACGAAGTACAGCCAGTTCGGCGCCCGGCTCGGTTTCTACGAGGTCGAGCCGGAGCCGATCGCGATGAAGTTCGACGGCGACAACATGTGGGTGGCGTCGTTCAGCCAGCACAACCTGACGAAGTTGACCCGGAACGGGACGCTGGTCGGCAAGTACCCGACCGGCCACTCACCCGGCGGAATGTTCGTGAACGGGGGCGACCTGTGGGTCGCCAACGGTATGTCTGATCACGTGAGCAAGCTGTCGCGGACAACCGGCGAGACGGTTGCCGAGTACCCGGTGGGCCAGGGCCACATGCCCGGAACGTTCGCGATGCAGTTCGACGGTGTCGATCTATGGGTCGCAAACTACTTCGAGGACACGATCCAGCGCTTTTCGCTCGACGGCAAGATCGGTCTGACCATGAATGCCGGGTACGACCCGGTCTCGCTGGCATTTGACGGCACCAACCTGTGGGTGGCCCTCGTTGATGACGACGCGGTTGCCAAGCTTGATCGCAGCGGCAACGTCATCGCCAAGTACCCGGTGCCACGGGGGCCCCGGCAACTCCTGTTCGACGGCACTCATATCTGGGTCGTCAGCTTCGACGACAAGGCGGTCTCCAAGCTGTCGCTGGACGGGACGCTCGTTGGCGGGCTACACATTGGCTCCGGCCCGTGGGCCATGGCGTTTGACGGCACACACGTGTGGATCGCCGATTCGGTCGCCGCCAGGTTGTATCGCGTGGGTCCCGTTCAGGCGGCCATGCCGGCCCTGCCCGACTGGCCTCCGACGGCGATTACGTTCGCCCCCGACGAGCCACTGCCTGGACTGGCTGCGATCGACAACGAGCTCTGGATTGCAAACCGGGAGCAGGGGACTCTCGACCATGTCGGATCCGTTGGACTGATCAACGCCTACCCGGTCGGCCGGCACCCGGTGGCGGTGGCACGGGTGAAAAACGAGGTGTGGGTCGTTGGCGAAGGCGACGCCTCGGTTAGCCGAGTCACGCCGGGGTCGACCGCGGTAGGTACCATCGCTGTCGGCAACAGTCCACGTGCCATCGCGTTCGACGGTCAGTTCGCATGGGTGGCCAACGCCGGCGATGGCACACTGAGCAAGGTGGCCGGCGACGGGGTGATCGCAGCTACCCTGAAGATCGGAGATCGTCCAAGCGCTCTCTTGTTCGATGGCACCAGCCTCTGGGTGGCACTGACCACTGAGAACGTGGTGGCGAAGATCGACCGCGACGGCCGGGTGGTGGGGCGATATGCGACAGGTAAGTGGCCGGTCGCTCTGACGCTCGAGCACGGCTACGTCTGGGTGGCGAACGCCGGCGATGCTTCGGTCACGCGCCTCTCGAGCGAAGGCAAAGTCATCGGCACCTACCGGGTCGGGGACTCGCCGTCGGCGATCATCTTCTCGGACTACCACGGTGCCGGCCACATCTGGGTGGCCAACCTGGACGACGACACGGTGATGAAGCTGACGCTGGACGGCGTGCGACTCGCAGTCGTCCGGACCGGTGATCGGCCGTCGGGACTCGCGATCCAGGGCGACACCCTGGTCGTCGCCAACTCAGGGTCGCGTTCGCTGAGCAGCGTCTCCCTGGCTACCGGCGGAGAATCGATGATGTGAATGCCCTGAAACGGCCGCGCAATCATTTCGTTTCTGGAAGCGCCCTGGTCCTCGCCCTTATCGCAGGATTGCTGCTTGTCTCCTGCGGTTCCGGCGCCCGGAGGGCATCGGAATTCAAGGCGGATGTCGCCTTCGAGTGGTACCGGCTGGCGTATCGCCTTACCAGGTCGGAGGGCCTTTCGGCTCCCGTAGCTTCAAGGATCTATGGTTACCTGGGGGTGACGCTGTACGAAAGTGTGGCCCCGGGAATGCCTGAGAACCGCTCCCTTGCCGGCCTGGTAAACGGTGAGCTCGTCATCCCGCAACCCCGGGCCGGCGAGACGTACTACTGGCCGGCGGTGGCGAATTCCGCGCTAGCCACCGTCATGCCTGCCTTCTACCGGCGCGAAAACTCTTACCTGGCGATCGCTGCCCTGAATGACGCCCAATCGGATGCTGCGCGCACTGCAGTGAGTGCGACGGTGCTGCGGCAATCGGAGGCCTACGGACGCGACGTGGGCCTTGCGGTGCTCAGATGGGCCCTGAGCGACGGCTACGAGTCGCTGCAGGGGTGCCAGTACAAGCCGCCGTCAGGGCTGGCAGCGTGGATCCCAACGCCCCCTGGCTATGCCGAACCCATGGAGCCCTGCTGGGGACGACTTCGCCCGTTCGCGATCCGGGGTGTCTCGCAGTACCGCCCGGGGCCGCCAACGGCATACTCGGAAGCGCCAGGGTCAAAATTCCTCGCCGAGTCTCTGGAGGTCTACCTCGCCGTCCAGAATGTCAGCGCGGCAGAGCGCGAGATAGCCCAGCACTGGTCGGACGATCCGCTCAGGACCGGTACGCCACCGGGCCACTCGCTGGCGTTGCTCACCCAGCTCCTGGCGGAGCGGGAGAAGCGACTCGATTTCGCAGCCGAGGCGTACGCTCGCACTGGCATGGCTGTGGCCGATGCATTCATCTCGTGCTGGGACACGAAATATTTCTATAACCTGGTGAGGCCGGTCACCGTGATCCAAGCCCGTTTCGACCCCGATTGGATACCGCCCCTGAATACCCCGCCATTTCCTGAATACACCTCGGGCCACTCGGTACAAACCGCGGCCGCGGCCGTGGTGATGTCGTCCATGCTCGGTGACGGCCCATTCGTCGATCGGGTACACGAGGGCGCGGGCCGGCAGCCACGCTCTTTCCAGTCGTTCGGGGCTATGGCCGATGAGGCCGCAATCTCGAGGCTCTACGGAGGCATCCACTTCCGCCCGGCCATCGAAGTTGGGATCAAGCAGGGCACACGCATAGGTGAAGCGGTAATGGCCCTTGAGCTGGCGAAGTGACTTCGACGCCAAGTGTTAAGGGCACAATGACATCGTGACCATGTGTGTCCCTTCGGTCCGGGGTGTATCGGAAACTCGACCTCTTGGCTGACCTCCACAGGGCTTCGCATAACGCCCGCCGTCCGCCAGGCCGCAAGGCCGGGTTGGGGACGGCAGGCTGGATCGTCGTGGGTGCCGCCGCACTGGCGGTGATCGCGGTAGTGGTCGCCGTTGCCGTGCTGCTCCTGGGTTCGGGAGGATCGCGCGGACAGGCACCCGGGCCCGAGCAGGTGAGGCGAGGAGAGGAGATCTACCAGGCCAGCTGCGCGTCGTGCCACGGAGCGCGCGGCGAAGGGGACCCCAACTGGCGAACCAGGAACGCCGACGGTTCGTTCAAGTCGCCGCCGCACGACAACTCCGGACATACGTGGCACCATGGCGACGGCCAGCTGTTTAACATCGTGAAGCACGGGGGTCAGGGCTACGCCGGCCCCGGGCTGGCCTCCAGGATGCCCGGATTTGGAGAGCAGCTTTCAGACCAGGAAATACGCGCGGTCATCGCTTTCTTGAAGTCGTTCTGGGGCGCGGAGGAGCGACGGTACCAGGCGGAGGTGAGTCGCAGCGATCCGTTGCCGTGACGCGGATGCGGGACGCTCGTCAAAAGCATGTCTGCCCGGTAGGGCAGCTGGACGAGCCCCGATTTGAATGAGGCGACGTCTTCAAGCGCCAGCCTGCTTTCTGGCAGTCCTCGATCTAAGAGGCAAATGCCGTCGCCGGGCACGACCGGGATTATCGAGAGCGTCAAGTCGTCGATCAGGCCCTGGCTAAGGAATTCACGGATCACCACACCGCCGTCGACGTTGATGCGTTTTGCTCCCTCGCGTGAGCTGCTTGACCAGGTTCGAGGGATTCCCCGAGTAGAACTCTTCGTTCGAAATCGCGGTCGCGGCGCGTTGTTTCATTACGATGCAGTGTTTGGGGCCGTGTGGCCAGCCGCCTAAGGTGAGCACCTTGTCGTAGGTCCCGCATCCGGTCACCAGCGTGTCGACCGTTTCGAAGAAGGCGGCGTAACCGTAGTCCTCGCCTTCCATCGCAAGCGCCTTGAGCTAATCCAGCGAGTGGTCGACGTCGGCGATGTACCAGGAACACCCGGGTCGGCGTGCGTGCAAAACGGGTGCGCATGCGGTTGCTCCTGGCGTCGTGTTCGAGCTCGCAACAGCCAAGCGCCTCCATGAGCGGCGGGAGGTACATGCCGAACCGCCCGCGCAGGGCCTTTTTCAGTCCGCATCAGCCGCCGATCGGGTTGTCAGCGGAGCGGCCCCACGCCTTGACGGTGCTTTCCCTGGCCGGCTCTGTTCGCCGGCGCCGCCCGGTTCCACCCGGTCTTCCGCCTTCTTGAGCATTGCGTGCAGGTCGTCGACACAGTGGATGTCGTAGTGGAGGACGGTGCTTTCAACCGTGCCGGCCATTTCGAGGTGCCGCGTGCACTCGGAGGACCCCGGCGGCCTCTCGAGCTTCCACGGGTTTTACTGCGTTCGATTCATTTCTGGCATCAGTACTCCCGTGGTCCCGCCCGGGAGATTGGAAATCTACTTCACCGTTAGCTTTGCGACCGCCTTTTCATTGAGCTCGATCCCGAGGCCCGGCCGGTCACTCAGGACCATGTTGCCCTGCTGCGGGATGACGACATCGCCGTACAACGCATGGACGTCGTCGAGTGGTCCTGAGAATTCGGTCGAGAACTCGTGGGGCCGCGTCCCGTTCTGCACCGTCGCGTACACGTGCAGCGACGCCATGCTGTTGATGCCGGCCTGGGGGCTGTGCGGCATGACTGGCTTGTTGAGCGTTTCCGCCATGCCGTAAATGCGCTTGACCTCCGAAGGACCGCCCGCGTTCAATATGTCGGGCTGCAGGATGTCGGGGTTGCCGAGCAGCACCAGGTGCTGGAACCACCATCTGAAAGCGTCCTGCTCGCCAGCCGAGACAGCCACGTCGAGCGCGTCCGACACCTGTTTCAATCCCGGAAGGTCGTAGTGCGGGATCGGCTCCTCGAAATGATCGATCCCGAGCGCCTCGAACTTACGTCCCTGCTGAATCGCAGTGGAAACCGAGTAGCCGTTGTTGGCGTCGAACCCGAGATAGATCTCAGGTGGCAGGAACTCCCTGACCAGCTTGAAGATGGCGTAGTCCTTGTCGGGGTCCGCGTCCTGCCGCCAACCCCTCCAGTCCATGCGGATCTTGAAGGCCCGGAAACCCATCTCCCAGCCCTTTTTCACGAGAGCGAGCATCTCCTTGGGCTGCATCTTCCAGCCGGACCCGGTCGACCAGTACAGGGGAATGGTGGTGCGGGCGGCGCCTCCCATCAGCGTGTAGACCGGCATGCCCGCTTCCTTGCCCAGGAGGTCCCAGAGCGCGACGTCGATCACGCCAACGACTCCGGCCGGCAACTTGAACGACCTGTCGTCCTTGCCGAGGGCCAGCATCTCCCAGTGGCGATCGACCTGGCGCGGGTCCTCGCCAATCAACGCCGGTTTGATGATGCTCTGCAGGTAGGCATCGAAGACCGAGTTGTTTCGGCCCGGGACGACGCGATTGCGACCCGGCGCCTCTGCCCAGCCCTCGACTCCAGAGTCCGTCTGGATACGAAGCAGGCCCTTGCCAGTCTTGAGCGGAGTGACTGTGATGTCGGTGATCTTCATTGGTTGTCTCCGTCTGCGCCCATAGATGCGCCAGCATTGTTGTCCGAAACCTGCCGCAGGTAAAGAAGCGACGGGGCGTTGCCAGACCGTCAGCAGCCTTTCAGTTTCCGGCGGGCAACTTGCCCATCCACACGCACTCCCAGAGGCGGCCGTCGGGCGCCGGCCGCCAGGGCCTTTTCGGCGCTGTCGTCTAACGCCGCCCGGGAGTCCGCCGAGATCGCAAAGATCAGTTACTTGAACGAGAGTTTCACGAAGACCTCACCTGGCAAGGTGTTCACCCCCTCGTTCCGTATTGGTGCCTTGCCGCGACGCGGGCCAGGTGGGGAATGCTACGCCGCGAACGACGGGTTCGGAACGTAACCCACGCGGGGCAGTCCGCAACCGCACGCACCAGGCGACTGGATTCGCCCTGCGCTCAGTCTCTGAACAGCTAACATGCAGTCGCGGCAGGCTCTTCACGGCAGTAGAGACGCCTCGACACCCTCGGGGAAGCCGGCGCGCGTGTTTCACGAGGAATGAAAGCCGGTCATTGCGGGCAAGCCACGCTGGGCCGGACAGGTTGAGGGCCAGATGTCGAATCAAGAAATGGACGCCGCCAGGGCCCGGGAGTTCGCGGGCCATTTCCTGGGCCTGATGAATGGGGCTGCCATCGCGCAGCTGACGAGCATCGGCCACCAGACGGGACTCCTGGATACCCTGGGGCGGCTCAAGCCGTCTACCAGCGTCCAGATCGCCCGCGCAGCCGGACTTAACGAACGCTATGTGCGCGAGTGGCTCAACGGGATGGTCGTTGGAAGGATCGTGGAGTACGCAGCGAGAACCGGACGCTATTCACTTCCTGCCGAGCACGCCGCCTGCCTTACGCGCGCCGCCGGCCTGAAGAACATGGCCACGATGTCGTTGTTCTTCCCGATGCTCGGTACAGTCGAGCCCAGGGTGATCAAGAGCTTCCGGCAGGGGGGCGGTGTTCCATATTCCGCGTATCGCGGCTTCCAGAAGCTCATGGCTGAGCGATCTGCACAGCGGCAGGACCACCTGCTGCTTTCGAAGACCTTGCCCGCGGTCGGGATCGTCGACCGTCTCAAGCGCGGGATTGACGTCGCCGATATCGGTTGCGGGAGCGGTCACGCCATCAATCTGATGGCCGCCGCGTTCCCGAACAGCCGGTTTACCGGATACGACTTCGCCGCGGATGGCATCCGGGCTGCCCGAGCCGAGTCCCGCCGCCTGAAGGCAAGGAATACCCGTTTCGAGGTGATGGATACCGCCCAACTCCCCGACGGGAGGCGCTTCGACTTCGTCACCGCGTTCGACGCTATCCACGATCAGGCGGAGCCGCGCCGGGTGCTCGCAAACATATCAAGGTTACTGCGCGACGGCGGCCTCTTCCTCATGGTCGACACCGCCGGGACCAGCCGGGTTGAAAACGACATGGACGATCCGCTGGCGATCTTCAAATACACGGTGTCGGTGATGCACTGCATGACGGTTTCGCTGGCGCTCGGTGGCGAGGGCCTGGGAACGATGTGGGGCAAGGAAAAAGCCCTTGAGTTGCTGAAGGAAGCCGGCTTCGGCAAAGTGGCCGTGCAGCAGATCGAGGGCGACGTCCTCAACAGCTACTACATCGCCCGAAAGAAGTGAGCCAGCGATGGCGGTCTTGCTGGCCCGACTGACGCAGCGCGCTCGCGATCAGGGCCTTAGCCGGTAGCAGTTCATGCTGGCGTGCTCGAGACCGAGGTTCTCGAACACGGGAAACCCTGCTCGTAGTGCTGATTCGGCCATCTTCGATTCACGCAACACCGCCCCCGTTTGTGCCAAGGGCTGTTCGGACATTCCACAGGGCAGGCAAGCGGGTACGCTTGCGGCGTAGAAAAAGCGCTCCGTGAAGTCACCGGATGTCGAGCATGCGGGCGCCACCTTTTCAGGGCATTGCGCGGCTCCGTGCGCCACGATGAACGCAGGCTCCTGGCGGCGACCAGCGGGGGCGATATCGAGCGTCTTGTGAAGTACGCGGCAGTGGGCGCGTTCCGGGAAGCGCTGCGCAACGCCTGACACTTGACGAACGCCGACCTCTCAGTCGAGCGGCGGCAGCTTCACGCCCAGGATCACCCGCAGGTAGTTGATGTTGTGCGACAGGTAATCGTCGACCGCCAGGTCCAGGTTGCCGCTGAGCGCACAGTCAGGGAAGCCGCGCGACTTCTGCAGGGATTTCATCGTCCCGAGCAGGCGGTCATTGATGATTGCCAGTGGCACGCTTACACCGTGTGCGCAAAGACCTCCAGCTCGTCGTCGATGTGCACCGCGGGATTGTGGGCCATGCTGTGGTGCTGACTGTCGGCCGGGAGCTCGAGCATCGGCAGCGTGCTCTTCCAGTTCACATGCGACATCAGGGCGTCGAAGCCGACCAGGATCACGAGATCGGCGTCTTCGGGGGCCTTCGATTCGATGATGTTGGGAACAAAGGTGCCTGCTAGGACGTCCGCTCAGCGCGCATGAGACCCAGGAAATGCGCCGCGCGCGTCCAGCGTGACGAGCACCGCTGCCTCGATGTTCTCGACAAGGGCCCGCAATCAGTCCTCCGTGCAACCTTCAGCCTCTTGGCGAAGGCATAGATGGCTGCGCGGGAAGGCACCGCGCGCGCCGTCCCCACGGGCCTTGGGATAACACCGGCGCAATCGGCCTGGCATCCTCCACCGCGCTATTTCCCTGCACGAGTATGATGCGTCCCTTGTGGTAGGCTGCCCGTAAGCTGAAGGGCAGTCCAAAGAGCCGCGTCAGTCAGGCTAGTGGGAGGGTGTGCATGAGGACAGGGATCAGGGCAGCGTTTTTATTGGTCGCAATCGCAGCATTGGCTGTGCTCGTAGCGTGCGGCGAAGCCAGTCCGGAAGCCACGCCAACGAGGGCGCCAGCGGCTGAACCTACGAAGGCAGCGCCGGTCGCGACCGCGACCACCGCCCCTGTGCCAACGGCGACCCCGAAGCCAGCGCCGGTCGCGACCGCGACCACCGCCCCTGTGCCAACGGCGACCCCGAAGCCAGCTGGGCCCGTCGGGAACTTCGTTCTCGGAGAGATCAACATCGACCCTGCCGTGTTCCTGCCCGAGAAGCAGGGCACGGGCAACCTTCAACTCCTTCTCTTCTGGGGCTTCTTCGAGCCATTGATCTGGGCTGAGCATTCTCCCCAGCCGAAGCTCGAAAGGGACGCGTCCAAATTCAACGCCGGCATTGCCGAGTCGTGGGCCATCGCTCCTGATTCGAGCAAGATCACTTTCAAGGTCCGAAAGGGCGTCCAGTTTCACCAGAACAAAGGCGAAGTGGACGCCTTCGACGTGTGCTTCAGCCTGAACAACGCGATCAAGCAGGGTAGTACCAACCAGCGGGCGGCGGGAATCCAGAGGTTCGTGACCGGTTTCGACTGTCCCGACGCGTCGACCGTAGTCATGAACATCAAGGACAACAAGATCGACCCGAACTGGTACCGCATCCTCAGCAATAACGTGCTGGGTAGTCCGGTGATCGTGTCGAAGAAGCTGTACGACAAGATCGGAGAGGGGCCGTTTACCACCACTCCGGTCGGGACCGGCGTGATGGAGCCGACCGAATGGGTGGCGGGCGATCACATCAGCGCCAAGCCTAACCTGGCGCACTACCGGCAGCCACCAAAGATCGCCTCCTACAAGGTCATCCTCATGCCGGAACCGGCTACCCGTGTGGCTGCCCTCAAGACGGCGCAGATCACAGGGGCCCGGATTCCGTTGAAGCTCGTCAAGAAGGCCAAGGAGGATGTGCCGGGCGCTACCAGCCGGGAGATCGGTCCGCCGATCAACCAGGTCGTGATGTTCGGCGGCAACTACTGGGCGGACAAGGATCCCGCAACCGGCGCCGCGATCAAGCGGGACGGTTTCAAGGCGGACAAAGATCATCCTTGGATTGGCGATCCCGCGGACGCCACCAGGATGGAGTCCGCGCGCAAGGTCCGGGAGGCCCTTCGTTCCGGGATCGATCGTGCCGCGATTGTCCAGGAGATCCAGTCCGGTATCGGGAAGCCTTTGACCAACGTCATCAACGCGTTCCCGGGCGACGTGCATTGGGATGATGCGTGGGCGATCAAGTACGACGCGGTGGCGGCCAAGAAACTGCTGGCGGACGCCGGCTATCCGAACTGCTTCCCCTTCAAACTCTTCGTTGCACCCGGCAAGGAGTGGGACGTCGAGGTCGGGGCGGCGGTCGCGCAATTCTGGCGGGCCCTCGGCTGCAGCGTGGAAATCGACTCCTCCGATTACGCGGCGGTTCGCCCGCTGCTCGTAGAGCGGAAGCGGGACAACCCCTGGATGATCCAGGTCGGCACGAATGGCCAGCCGGACGTTGACTACGGTGCTAACTGGAGACCATCCCCCGGATTCAACCTGGCGGTTGAGGTACCCAACGAAATCACCGCCATATCCGCGCGGAACCTGGACCTTGTCTCGACCACGCGCGAGCAGAGAATCGCGAACACGAAAGAGTGGCATTCGTACGTTCACAAGTGGGCCCTCTCGGCCCCGGTTTCGACACTGCCCGGCACACTCGTGCTTCGCCCGGAGGTGATCGCCTACAGTCCCTACATGAACGATGGCCCGGAGTTCGTGGCGCCGGAAACCATTGTGATGAGCAAGTAGACAGGAGACCATCGTGTCAGAAGCGAGGCGCGGATCCTCGCCGCGCCTCGCTTCTGGAATCCTGTCAGAGCCTGGCCTTTCGGCAGGGGAGTCGAGCCCGGAGACGTGACCCGACTCCTCCTGCGCAGGGTTCTCGCTTCCCTGGTCGTCCTCTGGCTGGCCAGCATCCTGGTATTCGTGCTGTCCCGGGCATCGGGCGACCCTCGGCACCTGTTCATCAGCGAGTACACGACCAAAGAACAGTGGGACGCGTGGGGCCAGAAATTTGGCCTCGACCGGCCGAAGCCGGTGCAATACGCAATCTGGCTGCGAGGCGTCGTCCAACTCGATTTTGGTGAATCGCTGCGCGACCATGTGCCATCGATCGTCACGGTCGCGAGGAAGATTCCGGCGACGCTCCAGCTTGCCCTGGGCGCATTTCTCTTTGCAGTCGGGGTTGGCGTCCCTCTGGGTGTCTTTGCGGCGATCACGCGCGGGACCGGCTGGGACCTCGTTGGGCGAACTTTCGCGCTGATCGGTCAGGCGATGCCCGGTTTCTGGCTCGGGATCATGCTCATCCTTACCTTTTCGGTACGGTGGGAACTGTTCCCCGCGGGCGGACGGGCAGGCTTGAACAGCATGATCCTTCCTTCAATCACGCTGGGGTGGTTTGCCGCGGCCGCACTCCTGAGACTGACTCGATCGTCGCTGCTGGAGGTCCTGGATTCGGAGTTCATCAAGCTTGCGCGCGCGAAGGGAGTGCCGGGGTGGAAGGTCGTCTGGAAGCACGCGCTGCGTAACGCCATGATCGTTCCGATTACCTATGCGGGCCTGCTGCTTACTGGACTTCTCACGGGCGCGGTCGTGACCGAAACCGTATTTGCATGGCCCGGCATCGGAAGGCTGGCCATACAGTCGGTCTTCGGGCTCGATTTCCCGGTGGTGAGCGCGATCGTGCTGCTGGCCACGGCGGCCTACCTGGTCGTGAACCTGCTCGTGGACATCCTCTACGGTGTTCTCGACCCCAGGATCCGGCACGGCTAAGCGATGGTCACCGTAGTCCAGCCATCGACTGGCCTGAGGGTCGCGCTAGGTATCGGCCTGCGGGCCTGGCGGACGCTGCGAAGATATCCGGTGATCCCGGCCCTCATAGTGATCGTCCTGGTGGTCTGCGCCATATTCGCCCCCTGGCTGGCACAGCACGATCCCAGGCTCGGCAACATATTCGATTCCGACCGACCTCCCACCTGGCAGGCCACCTCCCCGGTGAGCGGGAAGGCCTCCAAGCCTGAATACATACTCGGGACCGATCCACTGGGACGCGACATCCTCAGCCGGATCATCTGGGGCGCGCGCTATTCCCTGGCGATCGCCGGAACCGTGCTGTTCTTCGGCGCGGTCGGCGGGAGTTTGCTCGGAATGGTGGCCGGTTATTTCAGGGGCGCGCTGGACGAGGTGATCATGAGGACCGTGGACCTCACCCTCGGCGTGCCATTCATCCTCGTTGCCCTTGCTTCCGTCGTCGTATTCGGCGCCTCATTCGAGCTTGTGATCTCGCTGCTGGTGGCCTACAGCTGGAGCGGATATGCGCGCGCGGTCAGAGCGGAGACGCTCCGAATCCGGGTGACAGACTACGTCTCATCGGCAAGAATCACGGGGGCGAGCGCCTTCCGCATCCTCTCTCGTCACGTGCTGCCCGGAATCGTCAATACAGTCCTCGTGCTCGCCAGCCTGCAGGTGGGCCAACTCATACTGACTGAGGCCGCCCTGAGTTTCCTGGGGGTAGGAATTCCAAAACCGAGCCCCGCCTGGGGCTCGATGGTCGCCGAAGGTCGCGATTACATCAGTACTTCGTACTGGATGTCGCTGTTTCCGGGGCTGGCGATTTTCCTGGTCGTATTCGCGATGAACTTCCTCGGGGACTGGCTGCGGGACCGATTCGATCCGAGGCTCCGGCAGCTGTGAGCGTCGGGGGAGGTCGGATCTACGCCGACTTCCGCCCGGCGAAGATCGACGGACTGTACTTCAACAACTCAATGGATCCCGACCAAACCAGCGCGGGAAGCTGCGTGCGGGATTGCGGGTACAGGTTGGCAAGCGTTCGATAGATCAGCCCTTGAACGGTCCTGACGCTTACCTGAGGCTTGCGTGCGATCTCCTTGTCCGATTTGCCGATCGCAACGAGCCTGGCGACCGCAAGACCGGAAGGTCAACCTGGCGGGCCGGTTCTAACTGGTCAGCGACGCGCGGTGTCAGCCGGAGCCGATACAGAAACCCTGGCCGCCGATCTGGATCGGTGGGGGAGGAGAGCGTCGGACGCTGCGGGGTCGTTGCCGCTCACGCCGACGCCTCGAATATACCGGCCGTTTCGCCCGAGACCAAGCGCTCCGTGAAGTCACCGGATGTCGAGCATGCGGGCGCCACCTTTTCAGGGCATTGCGCGGCTCCGTGCGCCACGATGAACGCAGGCTCCTGGCGGCGACCAGCGGGGGCGATATCGAGCGTCTTGTGAAGTACGCGGCAGTGGGCGCGTTCCGGGAAGCGCTGCGCAACGCCTGACACTTGACGAACGCCGACCTCTCAGTCGAGCGGCGGCAGCTTCACGCCCAGGATCACCCGCAGGTAGTTGATGTTGTGCGACAGGTAATCGTCGACCGCCAGGTCCAGGTTGCCGCCGAGCGCCGAGAAACCGTCGTCACCTTCGCGCGGCCCGTCCATGTCCAGGATGACCCAGCCCTTGTAGCGCCGGTCCCGCAGTAGCTTCATGACGGCCGGGAAGTCGACGCCGCCACCGCCCATGTTGTGGTAGACGCTGGCGACCGCGTGCTGCTCACGAGTCGGCGTCGCTGTGTTCCCGCGGTACTTCGCGTAAGTGTCCTTGAGATGCACCTCGGCGATGCGCGGGAAGTAGTCGCTCATGACCCTGACGGCGTCCATACCGCCCAGGGTCAGGTGCCCGGTATCGGGCGTCATCCAGACGTACTTAGGATCGGTCCGGTCCATGATCGCTCGGACCTCGTGTTCGCGCTCCACTGGGCCCCAGATGTGCGGGTGGGGCGCGAGGCGGATGCCCATCGCGATCGTCTGGCGTCCGATTTCGTTCAGCGTGTCGGCCAGTCTCTTGAGTTGATCGTCGGTCGTGCCGCCCTGCGGCCGAGCGCCCATGTTGCACTTCCACAGATCGCAGCCACATGGCTGGAGGAAGTCGCGGGCGAACGCCACGTGGTCGGCGATCGTCTTCGGGATCTGGTCCGGGTCGACGAAGTTGGTCGACTGCCCCTTCGCCCCGTTTGAAACGTCGATCAGGGTGACGCCGGCCTCGTGGAAGAGCCTGTTGAGCGCGCGCGGATTGGCGCGATGGTTCTCGATCTGCTTGGCGTATGGCTCGATCCCCTGCAGGCCCAGCGCGGCGATTCTCTTGATCCCCCACTCGATCGGGTGGCGCGCGTCCCAGAGAGAACTGGTGGACCCGTACAGGATGTCGGGGTTGACGGGGTCAAGCGGACGATGAGCAACCACGGGCGGGCGCCTCCTCGACGTTTGATCGACGCGCGGCTGCCAGGCGATAACGTGGAACCGCGTCTTGCGACGGCACGGAGGTTACACCCCGCGAACCGGCCCTGGCACCCTGCTGCTCAGGCCCTCCGGCTCCCCCTAGCCGGAGCGCTTTGCCAAGGCTAAATTCGGCCTGCCTGTCGCTGAATTAGCCGTGCTCGGCGGAGGAGATCCGCTGCGCTGGCCGCCAGCAAGCGCGGACGGTCGACCGTTTCGATGCGGCCGGCCTCGGTCCTCCTGAACAGCAGGCGAGCGGAGGGTTTGCCGCCCTTGACCACTTCGATCTCGTGTACCGAGACCACGTGCCTGCGATAGCTTTCGTCGCGGTCCCCGGTCCGTTCTATGACGACCACGTACTGGATCCGAGACGCATCCTGGTCGCCGATCCCGTTGTCGGTGCAGATCTGCTTGAAGACGTCCTCGACCCCATTGGCGTGCATCGTCGTGGCCAGTGAGAAGCCTGCGCGCAGCGTCTCGAACAGAGCGGCTACCTTCTCGCCCCAGATGTACCTGGGCGGTGGCTCGGTGCTAATCTCGCCGACGACCAGGTAACCGCCGTCCGGGCTGCGGCCAAGGCGTCTTATCTCTTCCAGGGAGCCATCGAGTCGATGCAGGGGAGTTCGTGCGGGAACATGGCGCAGCGCGGCTTCGAGGACGGTCGACTTTCCGGCCTTTCGAGGCACCGCCGCCGTGATCAGCCAGCGCTTTTCCGCGGCAACGGTCCACAGCAGCGCGGCGACGTCTTCGTTCATCGTCCCGTTCTGCACCAGGGTTGGGAGAGTGATTTCGGTCATCGCTTCCTATCGTCAGTCCACGCGGGCCACGGTCGCGGACGCGGCAAAGTGTCGCAGCGGGTCGATCGCCGCGCTGGATGGTAGCGGGACGAGCGGCGATTGACAGAGCGTGCGAGCTACTCGAAGCTCGTTCACGCTCGCGCCGCCCCAAACCATGGGGCTGGATGAGGCATGGTCTGATCAGGACCCGGTGGCACTAGAAGGCGGTCTCCGTTCGAACCGATTATTGAAGTAAGCAACCTGGTCAAGCGTTACCGCAAGGCAACCGACAACGCGGTGGACGGCATCTCGTTCAAGGTGCAACCCGGGGAGTTGTTCGCCCTCCTGGGACCGAACGGCGCGGGGAAGACCACGACGATATCGATCCTGACGACCACCCTCTCTCCGACGTCGGGCACGGCGATCGTTGCGGGAAGCGACGTTGCGAAGCAGGCATCAGATGTCAGGGGCAAGGTCGGCATCATCTTTCAGAAGCCCAGCCTCGACCTCAGGCTGACTGCCGAGCAGAACATCCGCTTCCACGCCACCCTCTACGGGCTGTACCCGTTTCGGCCGGCCTACTCGGCGATGCCGCGCGCTTACAAGGAGAAGCTGCAGGAGCTATCGGAAGTCCTCGACATCAGCGGCGAGATATTCAAGCCGATCAGCACCTTCTCCGGTGGCATGAAGCGCAAGATTGAGATCGTCCGTAGCCTCATTCACCGACCCAAGGTGCTCTTCCTCGACGAACCCACGATTGGACTGGACCCTTCGAGTCGCAGGAGCCTCTGGCACTACCTGACCAGAGTCCGGGCCGACACCGGGACCACGGTTCTCCTGACCACTCACTACCTGGAGGAAGCGGAACAGGCGGACCGCATCTGCATCATCAATCGGGGCAAAGTGGTTTCGGACGGGACGCCATCCGAGGTGAAGAGTCAGCTGCTCGACAGCTACTTGCTGATCGATTCCGGCGATCGGTCACGGCTGCTTGACGAGCTCAAGACCCTCGGCCTGACGGTCGAAGGCGGCCCGCCGTTCCGTATTCCGTTCAAGGGCAAGACGCCCCACCAGATCGTCAAGTCCATCGAGACCCCGCTGACCGTGCTCAAGGTCCACGCGCCGACCCTCGAGGATGCATACCTGGCAATAGTCGAGGGAGCCCGGCCCGATGGTTAGCGCAGTTTTGACGATCGCTTACCGCGACTTGATCAAGCTTCTCAAAGACCGAACGCGGCTCATCACGAGCCTGATCTTCCCCTTCGTCCTGATCGCCCTGCTTGGCGGGATGCTCCAGGCCGGGCTGGGCTCGCAGATCGGATTCAACCTGGTCGCCTTCACCTTCACCGGCGTGTTCATACAGACCCTGTTCCAGTCGTCCGCACTCGGCGTGATCTCGTTGCTCGAAGACCGCGAGAACGACTTCACGCAGGAGCTATTCGTCTCACCGGTGTCGCGCTACAGCATCGTGTTCGGGAAGGTCCTTGGCGAGTCTGCGGTCGCCATGGTGCAAGGTGCCGGGATCATCGCCTTCGGGTTCGTGGTCGGGATCAACCTGGGGCTCTCGCAACTGATCAGCCTGCTCGTGATTGGCCTGGCGGCCTGCCTCGTCGGTGGGGCGTTTGGGATCGTGTTGCTCGCCAACCTCACCAGTCAGCGCGTGGCAAATCAGCTGTTTCCATTTGTCTTCTTGCCCCAGTTCTTTCTGGCCGGCGTGTTCACGCCGATCAAGGGACTCCCGATCTGGCTGGAAGTCCTGTCGCGTGCCTCGCCGCTCCGGTACCCGGTCGACCTGCTGCGCGGCCTTTTCTACGCGGGGCAGGAGGAGTATGCGCAGGTGGTCGTCGACGCGCCGGTACTGAATCTGGCGGTAATGGCGGGGATGTTCATCGCGTTCATGATCGCGGGCACATGGTTATTCGTCCGAAACGAGAGGAACCGGTAGGGACCGGCCTGATGGGTGCCCCTCGGGTGACTCGAGGCACCGGCCCGCAACGGGGGTCGCTCGGGAGCCGGTGACTTCGCCGATCTAAGGACCGTAGGCCTACACGTCCAGGTTCGGCGGATTGACCCCGTGCGCCCCCAGGATGGTTCCGGCATGAGCTCGGTGATCGCTGCCATGGTGAATGGACTGGGCCACGATCACGATGCCGGCCGTATTCATGCGTCCGGGACCGTCCAGGAGGAGGTCGTAATCGACCAGAACATGTTCTGGGTCCACGCACGCATGGCTAAGGTCGGGCTCTTTCAGCTCTCCCTCGGAGATCCACCCGTCGTATGCCCCGATGTATCCGAGGATGATTGCTCCGGTGGAGAGCACAGTTGGTACGAGGATTGGCGGCAGCTTCCTCCTAAATGCAACGACCTTGGAGGCATCGTGCGCGCGGCACCACCGATACCGACGACCAGACTTGCACTATTTGGGGCGCCTGCGGCGAGTTCGTTCAGGTATGTCCGGTCGAGCCACTCCACCTTCATGGCCGCGTCCGGGGATTTTGCCGGGAATCGAGCTGTGACCTTGATCGCAGTCGGCGTCGTGACTGCTATGAAGTTAGGCCATTCCGGACATGCCTCTTTCAGCAGGCCGTGCCCGAACCTGATGTCGTACAAGCAGGCTGGCTTCACAGGGAGGCTCCCTAGATCATCGGCCAGGATCCGTCTTTCTGCACGTACTGGCGCTTCATCAATGGGACGTGGACGTACGGCGTCTTGTCGATGTAGTCGAACTCAAGCTCGATTCCAAGCCCCGGTCGCCCAGCAAGGGCATCCACGAGAACTCGGCCTTCCTTGATCGGCACGCGAACCTTCTGGATCTTCTCCCATTGAGGGTACCGGCAATGCTCGAGGATCAGGAAGTTCTGCATCGCGGCGGCGCAGTGGGCCGCAGCCGCAAGCGCTACTGGTCCGTACGGGTTATGTGGCGCGATGCGAATGCCGTAGACCTCAGCGTAATGGGCGACTTTCATGAGTTCGGAGATGCCGCCGGTATGGCTTATGTCGACCTGGCACACGTCGATTGCCTGTCTCTCGAACCAGTCGCGAAACGCCCACCGGGTGTTGAAGCGTTCGCCGAGCGCGATCCGAACGTCCGGAAATGCCTGCTTGAGGCGAAATGTAGGGTCGACGGTATCCTGATTCGTAGGTTCCTCCACGAAGAACATGGGCACGTCGCGCAATCCTTCGATCAGGAAATGGGCCGCGACGGGAGAAAAAACTCCTGCCGCATCCAACATGACATCCACATTCGGCCCGACCGCCATTCTGATCTGATGAGCTTCTTCGATCGTCGATCTCGCGTGTCGGAGTTCATCAAAGGGTGTAACAAAGCTGAACGGTCCGTACTTGAAGGCGTCGAAACCATGCTTGACGGCTTCTCTGGCCTCCTCGGCGATACTGCCCAGACCCAGGTCACCCCTGGCGTACAGCCGTATATAGTCCCGCGCGCGCCCGCCGAGTAGCTTGAACACCGGCAGCCCGGCTGCCTTGCCTTTTATATCCCAGAGCGCCATGTCGATCCCGCTCATGGCGCTCGTGTGAACGACTCCCATGCGCCACCAAAAATCGCGGAATCCCATGGTCCAGATACGCGCGACATCGGTCGGATCCTGACCGAGCAGGCGCGGTCTCAACTCCGTCTCGATCTGCGCCTTTACCGCCATTTCGTGGTACTCGGTAGTTGCTTCTCCAATGCCGTTGATACCTTCGTCGGTTACGACCTCGACAAAGATCCAGTTCCGGCGACGCGTGACCCCATCGGCTGCGGTTGCGCCGAACATGTGGACCTTGACATCGGTGATCTTCAATAGCTGTTCCCCGCTTTCTCGATGACATCAAGAACTTGCTCGCAAAGGAGATTCGCGTATTCGGCGTTCCGGTCTGAAAGTGTGCAGGTGGAGTTCCGGACCGGCGGACTCTCCAGGAGACCGCGCATGGCCGGCAGGCGTTTTTCCGCGTGCCAGAAGACTTCGAGGTTCTGCAAGGTGAAGCTGATGAACGGCGAGACGGTGCCGTTCAGCTGTACGGTTTCGGCATTCCTGCCTGACTTGCGCAGCCCGTATGCCATGGCAGGGAGTTCGATCAGCGGCACGCCTGGCATCACCCCGCAGATCCTGTGCGGCATCAATTCCAGCAAGTACATCCCGCCCCAGCCTTCGAGAATGCCTGCCCGGCTCCCGATCCGTTCGCGGATCGCAATGACCTTGTCGGCCATCAGCGGTTCCTCCAGCTTCGCCCGGCAGAAATTCGAATGTTGTCGATTTGAGTGGAACGGCGTGGGAATGATCTGCACTATGCCGTCTATCCGTTTCACCGACCGTCGGTGCTCCTGTCGAAGGCCCTACCTGGTCTGTCTCAGATGCGGGTCGAAATAGTCCCTGAGCCAGTCTCCGATGAAGTTCATCGAAACCACTGTCAGCGAGATCGCTACGCCCGGGAATATCGACTGCCACCAGTTGGTTAGCAGGAAGCGCTGACCCTCACCGATCATCACGCCCCACGTCGGGGTAGATGCCGGCACGCCGACACCCAGGAAGCTGAGACCCGCCTCGGCGATGATCAGTCCACCCGTGCGCAGCGTCGTTATGACGAGGATTACGTGGAGAACCTGGGGGAGAATGTGCCGGATCATTACCCGCAGGTGAGACGCCCCTGAAAGGCGAGCGAATGCTACGTAGTCGCGTGTCTTGACAGCGAGCACCTCGCCGCGGATATTCCTAGCCCCGGCGGACCAACCCGCAAAAGCCAGAAGCAAGATGACCGTAATAAGGCTGGGCCCTGCGGTCACCGCGACCACGAGTGCGAGCAAGAGGAACGGAATTGCGGACCACAGGTCCACAAGTCTCATGATCGCCTCGTCGGTGAAGCCGCCGAAATAACCAGCCAACAACCCGGACGCGGTACCCGCGCCAAGGCCGACGGTCACCGCGATGGCTGATACGAGGAGGGAGATCCTGGC
The DNA here is from genome assembly GCA_016872495.1 of SAR202 cluster bacterium. GTDB lineage: Bacteria > Chloroflexota > Dehalococcoidia > Lucifugimonadales > Lucifugimonadaceae > VGZT01. The sequence goes on along the minus strand of VGZT01000010.1, from coordinate 3,688 downwards.
TCCATAGAGGATCCTGCTGAGGACATCCCGGCCCTGGTTGTCTGTTCCCAGCAGATAGGCTCGGTCTCCCTCCTTCATCCAGGCCGGCGGAATGTCTTGCAGCCTCAGATCGCGCTTTCCCGGATCATGCGGACTGACAAGCGGAGCGAAGATCGCACACACGACCAAGGCTGCGAGTATTGCGCCAGGTACGACAGGATACCGGCGGACGAGCTGCCAGGACCTCAGCGCGAGGCCCGGCTGTTCCATGCGCAACATTCTGGCAGCCTTTGCGGTCGCCATCGCTCAGTCTAACCGGATCCTGGGATCAATCACGACATAAGACACGTCGGCGAGGAAATTCAGGACGAGGTAGATCACCCCGAACAAGAGCACCACTCCCGCGAGTACCGGGAAGTCGTTATCGAAGGTCGCGCGTGCGGCAAGCCGACCCAGGCCCGGCCATGCGAAGACTGTCTCCACAAAGATGGCGCCGGTAATGAATGACGCGAAGATAAGCGCCGACGTCGTGACAGGCTGGATCAGCGCGTTACGAAAGGCGTGCTTCCAGAGGACCTTGGGTGCCTTAACCCCTTTTGCTCGTGCCAGCTTGATGTACTCGGAGTCAAGGACCTCGAGCATCGCCGACCGGGTCAAGCGAAGGTACGTTGCCATCGGGTGGAATGCGAGAACGACGGTAGGCAGGATGAAGTACCTGGCCTGCTCCCAGACGGGCCCCTCTCGAAGTTTCGTCGCCACCGGTAGCCAGCCGAATGCGATCGCGAATATCAGGATCGCCAGCAGGGCGAGCCAAAACGGGGGAGTTGCCTGGCCGAGGAGTGCTACCGTTCTCCCGGCGTAGTCGGCGGTGCTGCCCCTTCTTACCGCGGACAGTACGCCAAGCGGGATTCCGGTCACGGTGGCGAGAAGCCACGCGCCTACACCAAGCTGAAGCGTGTTGCCGACGGTCTCTCGAATCGTGGTCGTGACCTTGCGGCCGGATGAGATGCTCTCTCCCAGGTCGCCCTGTGCTACACGCCCAAGCCAGATCAAGTACTGAACGGCAAGCGGGCGGTCCAGTCCCCATTTTTCTCTCAAAGCTGTCGCGGTCTCTTCGCTCAGGCCGTAAGAGCTCTCGCGGACGAACATCAGAAGAGGGTCAGGACCCAGGCGAGACAGGCCGAAGACGATGATCGTCACTCCCCAGAGCGTGAAGACCGCGAATACCCCGCGCCGGACAAGGAATCTACGCATCGAAGGTAATACCCGCGAATGCATTGCCCGCGACCGAGGACCGGCCGGGCCTCCCGGAGGAATGTGGAAGCCCGGCCGTCGTGGTGGCCATCGATTCGTTGCGGCTACTTGAGGACGATGTTCTCGGGGGTGTTGAACGGCTGGCGGATACCTGGTTCCATCTGCCAGCTTGCGATCTTGTTGGGGTTATAGACCAGGAACCTGCCTGCCGCGATGGTCGCAACGCCAACCTGGGAATCGTAGAGAAAATCGGCGAACTTGTTGTTAATGGCGATCCGCTTTTCCCGGTCCGGTTCCTTTCCGGCTTCGATGAGCGCCTGCGTGGCCTGGGGAAGTTCCAAGGAATGGCTTTTCCCGCCGCGCGAGAGGGCGCTCAACTGGTTGCCACGAGGCCAGTCCCACGGATGGTTTGAGTATGTCCCGGTAGCATCCCAGTCGATATAAGGAATGACGGATGTCTTGCCCACGAGGCTGGGACGGTAAATCGAATAGTCGTAATGGAACACGTCGACCTTAACTCCGACTTCCGTCCACATCCCTGCAACTGCATCAACGATCGCCGGAGGAACGCCGCGCGGATATTCAAAGCCGAACAGGGGTATGGTGAACCGGATGCCGTCGGCCTTCTTCGGGTAGCCAGCCTTGTCGAGGAACTCACCAGCCTTCTTAGGGTCGTAGGGTACCTTCCACTTGCCGTTCCACTCCTTGAGGTTCCAGTCGAAGTACGGATTGTATGCAACCCAACCCAGTCCGCTGACGACTCGCTGGTTAATCAGGTCGCGGTCGACTGCCATGGCTAGCGCCCATCGCACGAGCCGCGCCTGCTCCATGTCGTCCATGCCCTGCGGGTTGTTTGCGTCATTCGGGGTATGCGGATTACCGATCCATGGCTGATCAGCAGCGTAAGTCGTGAGGTCGAGCTTTACGCCGGTAGTCGGGTGCGTCGTCTCCCACAGGTTGCCCGTGAACCAGATGGAATAGATGTTGGCATTACCGTTGCTCACAGCGGTCATCCCGTTCCGCTGCATCGCCGGTATCTTGCCCAGATCCATCGTCGCGATATCGGCCTCGCCCGCAAGCATCATCGCTTGCCGGACGGTTTCGTCGGGGACAAGGATCTGCGTGATTTTCTTGGGTTGCGGCACCTTGCGCCAATGCTGGGTGACTGCTTCAGCTACCACGCGGTCCTGCCTCACGAAGGTAGTCACCTCGAACGGTCCGGTGGCCACCACGTTATCTGTGTTCCAATCGGCCCCCTTCTGGTCGAAGGCCTTCTTGCTGAGCACTCCCGCCTGGAGGCCGTCCGAGCCGAAATGCCATATCGGCCAGAGGGGGTCGAAGTTGGTAAACGTGATCTTGACCGTGTAAGGGTCGATCTTCTCCAGAGGGTTCGTACCAAGGAGCGCGGTCCACGACCCTCCGCTGTCCGTGATGCTGGGGATGCCGCTCCCAAACTTCACCGAGGTGCTGGGATTGGAGTCGTTGTAGCTCCAGACGACGTCGTCGGCGGTCATTGCGCCGAAGCCCTTGTGGAACTGGACGCCTTGCCGCAGCTTCACCGTCACAGACTTGGCGTCCCCGTCCAGCGACCAAGACTCAGCCAGATACGGCGACACGTCGGCCTGCTTGGTCGTCTTGAAGAGCGTTTCGCTGATGCTCATCGCGTTGGAGGAGCAGCAAAGCGCCTTCGCGTTGAAACCTCCGCCAGCGGAGCCAAACGTGTTCACCGCCCAGATGATCTCCCCCGCCTTCTGCTTGGAAGGAGGGGCGGGCTTGGCGGCTGGAACCGCTGTTGAGGTCGGTGGCTGAACCGGAGTTGCGGTGACCACCATGACCTTCTCGACCTGTTTTTCGACCACGACCGTTTGAGCAACCGGTTTTTCGACCACGACCGTCTGAGCAACCGGTTTTTCGACCACGACCGTCTGAACGATTATCTGCGGGGTGGCCTCAGCGCCGCCTCCGCACGCCAGGATGGTGAGCGCCGTCAAGCTGGCCCCTGCGACCGCGATCCAGGGCCGAATTGCACGAGATGACCTCAACGCTTGCCTCCCGCGATTCATCCTTCAGAAAGAGGCGCGTAACATAGCCGCGTCGGCCACGTCCGTCAACCGCGCGCATCGCCTAGAAAAGATTGTTATGTGTCGCCCTCTCGACCACGATCACGCCGGCCTCCACACCGAATTCAGCCAACGCCGGTAGTCTTCAAATCGCCCTCCGATGACCGGTCTGGATCGCAGGAGCGATCTGTCGTTCCTTCCAGGCGACGCATCGCCCATCCGTTCGGGGAATTGCTCGAGGGCCAACCTGAGGTCGTAGCGTCGGCGGTCAGCCCCGGGGCGCGAAGTCGCCGTGCATCTTGTCTGGCTGCGCGACCAACTTGGAGGCCGATTCGTTGCCGGGGCCGTACTGCACACCGGACCACGCGTGATTTCGCTGGGCGCCAGGATCTCTG
>VGZT01000009.1 GCA_016872495.1 SAR202 cluster bacterium | reverse complement strand
GCCTGCGGGCAAGGTATTTCCGCGATTGTTCTCGGCGGACAAGGCAAGGATTCCCGTAACCACACCCGAAAGACGTATGCAACGGCCTACTGCTACGCGTGTGAGATTCGAATGAACTTCAAGAGCCGCAACCGTTCCCGCCCAACTAGGGCAACGCGCCAATTCTTCCGTCCCTTCCCACTGAAACGGATCCGCGTCGAGTTCGCTTATCGGGGCAAACGTGAGAACTTTCCGTTGCAAACGACCCGAAGGCTGCGAATACACTATTGACTGGGACAAATTCGTGCGATCGTCTCCGGATCGCGTTCGCGAATGGGATGGCCGATGAGTCGAATCGCTGCCGCGTGCATTGTGTTGACCGTCTGTCTGCTGGCGGTGCGATGCGCCCCGCCGCAACCTCCCACGCAGGCGTTCGCAACGCTGCCTCCGACTGCCGACACCGATGCGACCGTCCAGGCCGCGATCGCTAAAGCACTGCCAAGCCCAACGCTCAGCCCGACGCCGAACATCGCAGCGACGATCGAGGTTTCGCTCGCTGCGACTGTTTCAGCTCTCCGGGCAGCGACCGCGGCCGCCATCCCGACCAGCATGCCGTCCCCTGCGGCAACGCCGACCGCCACGGCCATGCCTACGCCGACTGCGACTCGGACTGCGATACCGACGGCAACTCCAGTGCCGACGCCGACTGCGACTCCGGCTGCGATGCCGACGGCAACTCCAATGCCTACGCCGACTGCGAGACCGACTGCGGTGCCGACGGCAACTCCAATGCCTACGCCGACTGCGAGACCGACTGCGGTGCCGACGGCAACTCCAATGCCTACGCCGACTGCGAGACCGACTGCGGTGCCGACGGCAACTCCAATGCCTACGCCGACTGCGAGACCGACTGCGGTGCCGACGGCAACTCCAATGCCTACGCCGACTGCCGTGCCGCCGACACTGACGCATGCTCCGATCGACAACGCGGGTCTCAACTGTGACGCCGGACAGCCAATGGTGACAGCGCGCTACTACTGCTTCTCGTCGTTTGCCGACAAGGTGTTTGATGGGGTTGCCGGCAGATACAAGTACTTACCTCACTACACCTATCGATTGCGGGCAAATGCCAAGATCTACGCCTCGATGGATGGCACGATAACGCGCGTCATCACCCAAGAACCCAACGATCTTGAGTTCCATCTCTCTGCTGGAGACGACGTGTGGATGCTGGTTTATGACCATGTAGCAAAGGTGCACGTTGCCGAGGGTGCCCGTGTGAAGGCGGGCGACTGGATCGCCACATCGTTGAACGAGACCACCCATCGGTTCGAGTTTCAGGTCAACAAGGACACCCGGCGCATTGACAACACCAGTTGGCACATTTGTCCGCGTACGATTGGATCTTCGTCGTTCAACTTATTCCATGAAGCCGTGCGCGCATCAAATAACGCTCGCGCTACCGACGGGGGTTTCGTGTCAGTATGCGAGGCTGAGACAGTCGATCCACTGAACTTCTATGTTCCTTGAAACCTCGAGGGTTCAAACTCGCCGCCAGATCTCCAGCGAGTTGTTGCTTTCCTAAACCGCAGGTCGCAGTTTCCATCACTGCCGGGAGCGCCAATAGCAGCAAGGTTTTTGTGAAGCCACGTGACCCGAGATTTCTCATTTGGGAACATCCCGACTCCGGACGGCCCGCGCATGGCGCGAGCAAATGTGTTGGCGGTAAGGCGGCATTACATGAGCGTTAGCCTGGTCGAACTAGGTCCGCGCAAATGGCGTGTGTTCGTGAGCGCCGGCACCGACAACCAGGGCCGCCGGGTGCGCGTCTCCGAGCGATTCGAAGGCTCGAAAACCGACGCACAGCGCCGGGGCCGGGCCATCGCCTCGGACCTCGACACCGGCCGCCATGTCGCCCGGCAGCCCGAAACGTTCGCGGCGTTCATCGCCTCATGGTGGCCATCGAAAGCGGCCGCAATCGCACCAACGACGGCCCGCACGTACCGGAACATGCTCGATATCCATGTGCTCCCCGCGATAGGCGCTCGACCGCTCCAGAAGATCACCGGCGCGGAGCTTTCCGGTATCGTCGGCCGTCTCGCATCGAAGGGCCAGCTTGCGACCGCGGACCATGTGTACGTGTTCCTGCGCCTGGTCTTCAACGCGGCGCTTCGCCAGGGCGCAATCGGGAAGTCGCCGCTTCGAGGCGTTGAGCGCCCACGGGTGCCACGGCGTGAGATCGCGGTCCTCTCGCCGGACGAGTGGCAGAGGATCCGCGCTTACCTGCAGGAGCAAGCGCCCTGGGGCGTCCGGCCGTTGTCGCTGCTGCTGACCTCGGGCATGAGGCGCTCTGAGCTGTGCGGCCTCCAGTGGCGAGACGTTGACCTCGAACACGGCCGGGTGCTCGTGCGCCGGTCCTATCACGTCATCGCTGGCCAGGCCATCTACAAAGAGCCCAAATCGGACCGCTCCCGGCGGGCAATAGCCCTCGACTCGCACACCGTCGAGCTGCTACGCGACCAGCGGGCCGAGGCCGACCGGATCGCCTCGATGTTCGGGCGCAAGGTCAAAGACACCGATCCAGTATTCGCCAACGCGCAGGGCGCACCGTGGGCTCCTGATTCCCTCAGCGGGGTGTGGCGACGCGCCGCTTCGAAGCTCGGCCTCCCCGTGAAGCTCCACGGCCTGAGACACTCAAGCGCCACTCTCATGTTGGCCGCCGGCGTCCCGGTGCATCTGGTGAGTCAACGGCTTGGGCACGCGACGGCGGGATTCACCTTGAGCGTTTACGCGGGATTCCTCCCTGGCGCTCAGGCCGAGGCCGCCGAGAGGCTCGGGGCCCTGCTCAACGGCCACGGGTCCGCGCTGCCCGCTGGCACCGCCTCCGCGGGGTAAGTGGCACCGGAATTGGCACCACCAACACGGAAGGACTACGATTCTAGGGTTGCCATGCCATATCTGGCGTAGATATGGTGGGCCGTGAGGGAATCGAACCCTCGACCTTCAGATTAAAAGTCTGCTGCTCTGCCAACTGAGCTAACGGCCCACAGGCCGAGGATATCAGGCTTAGTCGCTACTCCCGGGCGTCGCGCCGGTCAGGGCGATCGCCTGCGCCGAGAATGTCACGATCAGCCGAAACGAGCGTGGCATCGCTCAGAACAGCCTGAGGTCGCTGATCGGCCAGTAGCGGAGCATCACGCGTCCGATGATCTGGTCCGCGCGTGCAAAGCCCCACGCCCTGGAGTCGTTCGACTGCGCGCGATTGTCTCCCAGCACGAAGTACTGGTCGGGAGGCACTTCGACGGGATAGGTCAAGGTGTTGCCGGGGCCGGTCTCGAGGGCTTCCTCGACCAGCTTGCCGTTCACATAGACGTGTCGGTCGCGAATGTCGACCTCGTCCCCGGGGACGCCCACGATCCGCTTCACGAAATCCGCTTCCTCTCCGCCCGGTGGATGAAAGACGATGACATCACCGCGCTGGGGCGCCCTGAAAAAGTACTGGCGCTCGACCACGGCCTCGTCCGCCGCGCTTGCGCGGGCAACCCGGCCGGCGTTCGCGTAGACGACCTTGTTGACCAGCACGTATTCACCGCTGATCAGCGTAGGGCGCATGCTGGGACCGACGATGCGAAACGTCTGTGTGGCGAGCTGTAGCGCCACGAAGATGAGCGCGGCGACGATGACCGTCTCCGCGAACTCTCGAAACACCTTCATTCCGGGCGCAACAACCTTTCGATTCGGCGGCGGCAAGCGTATCTACAATTATAGGTGCGATCTTTCCCGGTATCCGAACCTGTGAACTACGATCTCTGACGTGACTGCGCCAGACGAACAACAACTGATCTCGCGCGCGCAGGCGGGCGATCTCCCCGCCTTCAACCGGCTCGTGGAGACCTACCAGCACCAGGTGTTCGCGGTAGCCATGCGCCTGGCGCGTAATCGCGCCGCCGCCGAAGACCTGGCGCAGGACGCCTTCATTTCCGCATTCCGGAACATCAGGAGCTACCGGGGCGGTAGCTTCAAAGCGTGGCTGGTTCGCATCGTCACCAACGCGACCTACGACTATTTCCGCAGCCGCGAGCGACGAAAGACCGAGTCGATCGAAGCCAACGTCGTTACGTTTGAGATACGGCTCGTTTCGCCTGCCGAATCGCCCGAGTCAGCCGCCGAGCGCGCCGAACTTGGCTCGCACATCAGTAGCGGGCTGGACTCTCTGCCGGCCGACCAGAAGCTTGCGGTCGTACTGGTTGACGTGCAGGGATTCAGCTATGAGGAGGCCGCCGAAACGATGCAGGTGTCGATCGGCACGGTGAAGTCGCGCGTGGCAAGGGGGCGCGGCAAGCTCCGAGACTTCCTGCAAACGAGGCCGGAACTTTTGCCGTCCCAATTCCGTCTAGATACCGAGGGCGAGAAGCAGATAGCTTCGCCCGGACGGGACGGATGATGCGTTCTAGCTGGAAATTCTGGCGCCGAACGTCGATCGACGACGAACTGTCGTCCTATGTCGACGGCCTGCTCGACGAGGCACGCCGTGCAGAAATCGACGCCGAACTCAAGACTTCCCAGGTCTTGAGGCAGCGACTCGGTGGCACCCGCGCGACGGTCGACCTGCTCCGCTCGGCGGAACCGGTCTCCGCTCCCCGCTCGTTTGCGCTGACGCCTGAACAGGCTTACGGGCCGGCCAGGCCGCTCGAGCGTCGCGGGCCTTCTCCGATGGTGCCGGCATTCGCTGCTGCGGCCGCGGCCGTAGCTGTTGGACTGCTCCTGGTGGGCAACCTCGCCGGCACGCTCGGCCAGTCGGGCGGAGCGCGGGACCTGATGGAGTCTGGCATGCTCACCAGGCAGGAAAACGCCGCCGAGTCGACGATCTCTTCACTTCCGCCCATGATGGCTGCGACCGCGGTGGGCGAGGCACCGGCCGAAAAGGTCGCTGGCCCGGAATCCGCCGCCCCCGCGCCGCAGGGCGCGCGCTCATTCGCTCTGAAGTCCGCGGCGGGCACCCCCGAGGACCCTGCAACGGACGGGTCGCCGGCGCTTCTGGCCTCCGCCGATAAGCTTGGCGTCGGCGAGACGGCGCTGGCCCCGGCTACCGCGCCCTCGGAGGCCGTCCTGCTCCCACTCTGGCAACTGGAGCTGGCCCTCGCCCTGGTGGCGATTGCCTTCGGGTCTTCGGCACTGGTGCTTGCGCTGCGACGGCGGGCCGGCAGGGCATAGCCGCCGTGGCGAGACAAGGGCCCCGATCGCAGGTCCCAGCGTGCGATCGGTGGGATCTCCGGGAACTTTTCGGGCGCTGGTTTCGTCTGTATCTCAAGCAGCGCCCGGTCGTCGGTCTAAACACGACGTGGTCGGTTCCCCTCGCAAGCCCCGGGCGCTGCACAAATAAGAGTCAAAAGATCTGGTCAAGGAAAGGTAGGAGCTCGATGAATCGCAAGTTGTGGAAGAAGTCGACGGTGTTCCTCGGACTGAGCGTGGTGTCGCTCATGGCAATCACGGCCATGGCATGCAGCAGCGAAAAGCCGGCCGTGCCGACGCGGTCACCAGAGACGGTCATCACCTCGGTGGCGACCTCGGAAGGGGTCCGTGGCGGGGCCAGTGAGACCAGGCCCTCGACTGGCGGCTCCACGGGCTTCAGCGGAATGTCATCGGGCATCGAGGCGCTCGTGCCGGTGAATTCAGGTATCCCGGTTCGCTCTCCTTCGTTAGGATTCGCACAGGAGCATCAGAACCCGACCGGCCTCTGGATAAACGGAGTCGGGGAGCTCAGCGTGAGCCCGGATGTGGCGATCCTGTCCCTGGGGGTGGAGTCGCGGGCCAAGACCGTGGCTGAAGCCAGCGGCGCGGCGGCATCGGCGATGAACAGGATCATCGACTCGGCCAAGGCGAACGGCGTCGCGGCCAGGGACATTTCGACGCAGCACTTCAACATCCAGCCGGAGTACCGCTGGATTGAAGTGAAGAGCGCCGACGGCAACCACGGGAAGCAGGAATTGACCGGTTACATCGTGACCAATACCGCTGCGGTGAAGGTCCGCGCCCTGGACAACGTTGGCAAGGTCATCGACGCGGCCGTCGTGGCAGGTCGTGACCTGGTCCGAGTCAACGACGTCCAGTTCACGGTCGAAGACACGGTCAAGTACGCTGCGGAGATGCGTGAGCTCGCGGCAAAGGACGCCCTGGCCAAGGCGAGCATCTATGCCCGGGCCCTGGGAGTGAAGGTCGGCGGCGTCATCTACATCGCCGAGCTAGGGTCGCAGGCGCCGGTCGTGCAGAAGGATATGCCTTACGCCCGGATGCGGGTGGCGGCCGCCGAGTCGGCGCCCACGCCGATCAGTGCCGACACGCTGAAGCTGACGGCGTCCGTCCAGGTAGTGTTCTCGATCCAGTAGGTCACGGCCTGAAGGGAACGAGGCGGGCAGCAGTGCCCGCCTCGTCCGGTTTTTCGACAATCCCATGCCGCGCAGATAGAATCCGAGTCCGGCGCCGGACGGGCGCCGTGGTCCGTCTCCCGGAGTAAATCCCAGTTGGTCTTGAGCGACCGGACGATCAAAGAAGAACTGGCGGCCGGACGAATCATCGTCGAACCGCACGATCCCAGGGACATCCAGCCGGCGAGCATCGACCTGCACCTTGATCGCAAGCTGCTCGTTTTCCGGAACTCCCGCCTGCCATACATCGACCTACGCAAGCCGCTCCCCGAGCTGATGGAGGGCCTCGAGATCCCGGGCGATGACCCCTTCATCCTGCACCCCGGGGAGTTCGTCCTCGCAAGCACGCTGGAACGCATCGCACTCCCCCACGACATCGTGGCCAGGCTCGAGGGCAAGAGTTCGCTTGGTCGAATCGGGCTCCTCATCCATTCGACGGCCGGCTACGTCGACCCTGGCTGGGATGGTCATTTGACCCTCGAGCTCTCGAATGTCGCTCGCCTTCCGATCACGCTCTACTACGGGATGCGGATCGGGCAGATCTCCTTCCTGCGCATGACGACGGCGGTCGATCGCCCCTATGGCTCGAAGGAACTTGGCAGCCGGTATCAAGGCCAGAAGGATCCGACTGCAAGCCGAGTCCACATTGATTTCGACCAGCGCCGAGCGCGCTAATCCGGTCCACGCCCGAATGATGGATCGGGCGCTAGAACTTGCGCGTCGCGCTCTCGGAGGCGTCGGCCCCCGCCCGGCCGTCGGTGCGGTGATCGCGCGGGGCCGCGACGTAGTTGGCGAAGGCGCCACGGAAGCGCGGCCTGGCAGGCACGCCGAAGTGGTGGCGCTCGAAGCAGCAGGGGAGCGCGCCCGGGGGGCGACGCTCTACTGCACGCTCGAGCCCCATGCACACCACGGGGTATCTCCGCCATGCACCGAGGCGATAATCCGGGCCGGGGTTACGGCGGTCGTCTCCGCGCTGCAGGACCCGAGCCCGGCGGTGAACGGGGCGGGCCACCGCAGGCTCGCAGAGGCGGGCATCAGGGTTGTGACCGACGTTCCGGACCGCCAGCGGGCAGAGGCCTCGGAACTGATAGCCGGGTTTGCGCACCTGACGGCGACCGGAAGACCGCTCGTCACTGCGAAGTACGCGATGACGCTCGATGGCAAACTGGCGACACGGACCGGCAAATCTCGCTGGCTGACTGGCGCGCAGGCGCGGGCGCGTGCTCACGAATTGCGGGCGGCGCACGACGCGCTGGTGGTCGGGATCGGCACCGTGCTGTCCGACGATCCTCAACTGACCGCACGCGTTCCCTGGGCGGCCGAATTCAAGGAGTCTCGCCCGCGCCTGAGGGTAGTCGTGGATTCGCGGAGGCGGCTGCCGGCGACCGCCGCCTTGCTCGGGACCGGCGGGCCCGTCCTGTGGGCCGTCGCCTCCCCGACTGGCGAAGACGCTCCTGCTGGAGTTGCGACCGCTACGCTTCCTGGGGACCACGGCAAGGTCGACCTAGGGGCGTTGCTGGACGTGCTGGGCAAGCGCGGCGCAACCACCGCGCTGGTGGAAGGCGGGGCGGCCCTGCTGGGCTCGTTCTTCGACGCCGGACTCGTGGATCGCGTCGCCGTCTTCATCGCCCCGGCGATCATGGGAGGTGCGGGCGCGGTGCCGGCGGTTGCCGGGCTGGGCGTCGACGAACCGGAATCGGTTCTGCGATTGGAGCATATGGCAGTGGAGCAACTGGGCGAGGACCTGCTGGTCACCGGCAGGATCAAGAGGTAGGCGTGTTCTCAGGAATCGTCGAGGAGACGGGCCAGGTCGCCAGCTTTCTTGGGGGGCGGCTGGAGGTTCGCGCCAGGAAGGTACTGGAGGACCTGAACGTCTCGGAGAGCATATCGGTGTCCGGCGTGTGCCTCACGGTCGTGGCCCGCCACGAGGGAGGCTTCTCGGTAGACGTCGTGGCCGAGACCCTGGACCGCACGAACCTGGGGGACCTGAAGCCCGGGAGCCGGGTGAACCTCGAACGCTCGCTCCGGTACGAAGGCAGGGTCGGCGGGCACATCGTGCAGGGTCATATAGATGGCCGGGCCCGGATCATCGCGATCGAGCCGGACGGTAACTCGCACCGGATCAGGTTCAAAGCTGCCCCTTCTATAATGAAGTTCGTCGTCGAGAAGGGGTTCATTGCGATCGATGGCGTCAGCCTGACGATCGCCAACCGAACCAAGACCTCCTTTTCGATCGCCTTGATACCTCATACGTGGGAGATCACGACATTCGGTGAGCGCAAGGTCGGCGACCTGGTGAACGTCGAGGTCGACGTCACGGCGAAGTACGTGGGGCAGATGGTCGAGTTGTATTTCAACGACAAGCTTTCCAGGCGCCGTCGCAAGGGCAGGCAATGAGCGATTCAGTCGAAGCAGCGATCCGCTCGTTCCGGCGCGGGCAGATGGTCATCATCGTCGACGATGAGGACCGCGAGAACGAAGGCGACCTGGCGATGCCGGCGGATGCCGCCACGCCTGACGCGGTCAACTTCATGGCGAAGCACGCACGCGGGTTAATCTGCGTTTCGCTCGAAGGCAAGCGTCTCGATGATCTCGAATTGCCGCCGATGGTGGGATCGAACACCGCGCGCCACCAGACTGCATTCACGGTATCGGTCGACGCGCTACGCGGGACGACTACCGGGATCTCAGCCAAGGACCGCTCGATAACGATTCGAGAACTGATCCGGGAGGACTCCAAGCCGGCGGATCTCGCACGACCCGGGCACATCTTTCCGCTCCGCTACACGGAAGGCGGTGTCCTGGTCAGGGCGGGGCAGACCGAAGCTTCCCTGGACCTGGCCCGCCTGGCGGGCAGATATCCGGGTGCCGTGATCTGCGAAATCATGAACGAAGACGGCACGATGGCGCGCCGGCCCCAGCTCGAGCGCTTCGCGGCCGAGCACGGGATCGGGATCGTATCCGTCGCCGACCTGATCGACTACCGCTTCCGCCACGAGAAGCTGATCCAGCGGGTAGCCGAGACCACGTTGCCGACGAGGTGGGGCACCTTCCGCGTCATCGCCTACAAGAGTGTCGTCGATCCGGGGGAGCACATCGCGCTGGTCAAGGGCGAGATCAGCCCGGGCGATCCGGTGCTGGTCAGGGTCCACAGCGAATGCCTGACCGGCGACGTGTTCGGCTCACTGAGGTGTGAGTGCCGCGATCAAATGGAGCTGGCGCTCGAGAAGATCGCCGGGGCCGTCACCGGGGTGTTCGTGTACATGCGCCAGGAGGGCCGGGGGATCGGCCTCGTCAACAAGCTGAAGGCGTACGAGCTACAGGACCAGGGCATGGACACGGTCGAGGCCAACGCCAAGCTGGGCTTTCCGATGGACCTGCGCCGCTACGGGATCGGCGCCCAGATCCTGGTGGATCTCGGCGTGCGTCGGTTCGCTTTCCTGACCAACAACCCCAAGAAGATCGTCGGCCTCGAAGGCTACGGCCTGGAGATGGTCGAGCGGGTCCCCATCGTGGCGGAGCCGAGGCCGGAGACCCAGCGATACATGGAGGCCAAGCGTTCCAAGATGGGACACATCCTCGACATCGCCGGGCCCGGCTCGTAGCCCCATCCCGGTGCGAGAGCTTTCAGGTCACTCAAGCGGCAAAGGACTGCGCGTCGCGATCGCGATCGCCCGGTTCAACGAGCACATCACCCGCCAGCTCCTGGACGGAGCGCTCACCACGCTCAAGGAACGGGGTGTCGAAGACAAGGACATCACCGTGGCGTGGGTCCCTGGCTCATTCGAGTTGCCAGGAACCGCCGGTGCGCTCGCAAGATCCGATGACGTCGACGCCGTGATCTGCCTCGGCTGCGTCATCAAGGGGGAGACCGCCCACTTCGACTACGTCGCGGCGGGCGCCGCGGAGGGCATCGCCCGCGTTGGACTCGACTCGGGCAAGCCGATCATCTTCGGCGTGCTGGCGACCTACACGACAGACCAGGCCATCAAGCGTGCCGACCCCGCAGGCCTGAACCTGGGCGGTGAATTCGCGGCGGCGGCGGTCGAAATGGCCAACCTCCACCGCGCGATCCAGGACACGCCCTAAGCTCGTTGCTCCTGGGGCAATCGCCGTGCCGTGGTCTGCGTTTCCCACGCTTCGAGGATGTCGCCCTCTTCGTAGGCACTGAACCCGGTCATGGTGAGACCGCCTTCGAAGCCCAGCGCCACCTCGCGCACGTCGTTCTTCAGGTGCCGCAGGCTGCTGATCGGCGCGTCGACGACCACCTTGCCGGCACGCACGACCCGTACGTTGGCTCCGCGGGTGATCTTGCCTTCGGTGACCCGGAAACCCGCTGCGCTGCCTCGCCGGCCGACCGTGAACACGGCCTGGACGACGGCTCGCCCCAGCACGGCCTGACGCGTCTCCGGCGTCAGCATGCCGCTGATGGCACTCATCAGGTCCTCTGCCAGGCGGTAGATCACGTTGTAGCGGCGGATCTCGACGCCATGGGCATTGGCCTGATTGAGCGCACCCGGTTGCACGTCGGTCTCGAACGCCACGACGATGCTGGCCGAAGACTCCGCACTGGCCGAAGACTGCGCAAGATTGATATCCATCTCGTTCACGAACCCTGTGGAGGCGTGAATGATCCTGACCTGCACCTCGTCGTTCGACAGCGGCTCAACGACTCTCCGGACGGCATCGATGGAGCCCTGGGTACCGGTCTTGACGATCAGGTTCAACTCTTTGACGTCACCGGTCCGGACACGGTGCTTGATACTGTCAATCGTTGGCGGCGGGCGCACCCCTCCGCGCTGGTCCTTCAGCTTTTTCCTGGCCTCGACGAGATCACGCGCGGTCCGGTCGTTCTCAACCACGTCCATCTTGTCCCCGGGCTGGGGGACGCCGTCCAGGCCCATCACCTGGATCGGCGTGGCCGGGCCTGCCTCGGTGACGCTGTTCCCGAAACCGTCGATCATGTCCCGGATCCGGCCGCGCACCGTGTCGATGACGATGTTGTCGCCCGCCCGGACCGTGCCAGAGCGGACGATTACCGTCGCAACGGGGCCGCGTGACTTATCGAGGTTCGACTCGATGACGATCCCACTCCCCGGCTTGTCAGCGTTGGCCTTGATCTCTTCGACATCGGCGACGAGGAGGATCGCTTCCAGGAGGCCGGGGATGCCGTCACCCTTGAGGGCCGAAACCTCGACGGAAACCACGTCGCCGCCGTAGGACTCGACGATCAGGTCGATCTCGGCGAGCTGCTGCTTGACGCGGTTGACGTCGGCGCCCGCGCTGTCGACCTTGTTGATCGCCACGATGATCGGGACTTTGGCGGCGCGCGCATGGTCAAGCGCCTCCTTGGTCTGCGGCTGGACGCCATCGTCGGCGGCGACCACAAGCACGGCGATGTCGGTCGCCTGCGCTCCCCGCGCACGCATCTGGGCGAAGGCCTGGTGACCAGGGGTGTCGATGAACGTGATCTTGCGCCCATCAGATTCGACCTGGTAGGCACCGATCTTCTGGGTGATGCCGCCCGCCTCGCCCGCGGCGACCGTGGTCCCGCGTATCGCATCTAGCAGCGTCGTCTTGCCGTGGTCGACGTGGCCGAGGATCGTGACGATCGGGGGTCTCGAAGTAGCGTTATTGTCGGTCTTCTCTGATATCCGGGCCCCGGCCGGGCTTGCTTCGCGCTCCTTCGGCTTGCGGACCTGGATGCCGAGGATCGTGGCCACCTGCGCCGCGGTCTGGAAGTCCACGGTCTGTGTCACTGTCCTCATGACGCCCATGCGTATCAGCGCCTTGATCGTGTCGACCGTCGACACCTTCAGGATCACCGACAGCTCCCCGACCGAAAGGCTGGCGGGGATTTCGACCGGTGCGCCAGCAGGAGCCTCGGCGACCCGGGTCGGTGGAGTGGGACGCGCCGGCATGGGAGGCGCGGGCGGCCGTCCACGAGCACCGCCTCCGGCCTGTCTGTCAGCGTAGTTCCCGCGTGGTGGTGACCCTCGTCTTGCCATAATCGCCCCGTTTTCTCCCTAACAGCCGGGCCACTCCTGGGTTGCTGCGGCTGCTATCCCTGTGTCTTGTACCTCTCACGTGCCTGCTCGAGCAGGCTTGCTCGAACCTGCGGAGTAACGGGCCCCTTTAACGAGTGAGCCAGCCGTCCCTTTTCGATTGCCGCCTGCCAGCACGAGAGCTGGCGGCACACGTATGCGCCCCTCCCGGGCACGCTGCGAGGCGGATCGATCGCCACCGCGCCTTCGGGCGTCCTTACAACCCGAACGAAGTCGCTTTTCGGGCCCTTCCGATGGCAGGCCACGCACGACCGCTCCGGAGCGTGCCTTGGCCGCAACGCCGGGCCGCCGGCCCTGGGCTGGTCGCCGGTGGCCACGCGGCTACCCGCGACCGCCGCCCTTGCTTGGAGTCTGCCCTGAGCCGGACCCGGAACCGGTCTTGCGCGCCTGCGCCCTGCGCGCCTTGGCGCTCATATTGTCGCTTCCACCGCGCTTGCGACCGCGCTTGCCGCCACCCATATCCCGGTAGTCGAGGATGTCCTCGGCAAATCGGATCTGGCCGACCGGCTCCGCAACTTCCAGTTCCGGTACCTGCCAGATGTCGTCTGAGCCAGCCTCGGCCTCGGCGGCGCTCTTGGACTTTTCCTGCTCTTCTCGCTCCCGGTTGGCCGCTTCCTGTGCCTCGAGGGCCTTGAGCTCCTCTTCAAGCGACAGCAACGCCAGTTCTTCCTCGGCGGAAAGCCCCGGCTTCGTCTCGGCGGCCGGGGCCGCGGTCTTCTGCGCGGCAGGCCGCTCGACGGAAGGCTGCGCGGCCGCCGGCTCCGGCTTCTGGGCAGCAGGCCGTTCGGGCATGCCGCCCGCGGGTGCCGCCGGCTCGGGCGCGACCACACGCGGTGCCTCGACCGCAGCAGCGGCGTCGGCGACCGTTGCGGCCGGCGCAACCGCCGGCTTTGCGGAAGGCCTGGGCGCGGCGGCAACGCCTGCATCGGCCGCGCTCTTGATATCGATTCGCCAGCCGGTCAGCTTGGCGGACAGGCGGGCGTTCTGGCCCTCGCGACCGATGGCCAGCGACAGCTGGCGATCAGGCACGACCACCGTCGCCGAATTCTCAGCGGCATCCAGCCGGACACCTTCGACCTGCGCCGGGCTCAGCGAGTTGGCGATGAACCGGGCCGGGTCGGCGCTCCACTCGATGACGTCGATCTTCTCGCCCATCAGCTCGTTGACGACGTTCTGAATGCGGATACCGCGCAGGCCGACACAAGCGCCAACCGGGTCGACTCCCTCCTGGTTGGAGAACACCGCCACCTTGGATCGAGCGCCGGGCTCGCGGGCGATCGCCTTGATCTCAACGACCCCGTTGAAGATCTCGGGCACCTCGGTTTCGAACAGGCGGCGGATCAGCTCGCTGTGGGTGCGCGACGCGATGATCTCGGGGCCGCGCACGGACCTGCGGACTTCGACGATGTACACCTTGACCCGCTGGCCAGGCCGGTAGCGCTCCGAGTTGACCTGCTCACTGGGCGGCATGATCGCTTCCGCACGCCCCAGGTCGATCGTGACGAACCGCGAGTCCACGCGCTGGATGACGGCGGTGATGACCTCACCGGCCTTGCCTGCGTACTCGTCGTAAACCAGTTCGCGCTCGGCATCGCGCAGTCGCTGCATCACGAGTTGCTTGGCGGTCTGGGCCGCGATCCGGCCGGGGTTCTGCTCGATGTAGCCGACCGTGATCTGGTCGCCGATCCGGGCGTCCTTCTTGGTCTTCTTGGCCTCTTCGACCGTGACCTGGATGCCTGGCTCCTCGACTACTTCAACGACGTTCTGGAACCGGCGGACCGTAACGTCGCCGGTTTCCGGGTCGAGGTCGACCGAGATGTCAGTCCCACCCGCAGCTTTGTCACGCTTGTAAGCCATGACGAGGGCGTCACGCACAGCGCCAATGACCACATGCTTCGGCAAGTTGCGCTCAGCGGCAAGCTGGGTGACCGCGAGAAGTAGATCGCTCTTCATCGCGCTATCCCCTCCTGCGGGTTTCGAAATCCCGTAAGAAACAAAGAAGTGGGCCGAACCCACTTCTCAAAAGAACATCCGACTAGTACGAGGCCAGTATACCAGTGGCAGGTGTCGGGGCGCAATTCAAACACGCGCGCAAAAACAGGCCCCGCCAAGGGCCCTTTCAAAGCCCGTCTACGCTTGCTCGAGAGCCGACCGGACGGCCGGCACGGCGTCCTCGAGTGCGTGCAAGGTCGGCTTCTCCGCCTTTCGGAGCTTCAGCTCGACCTGTCGGTTTTTCAAAGAGCGGGTGCTGACGACTACCCTCACCGGGATCCCCATCAGGTCGGCGTCGTTGAACTTCACCCCCGGGGGCTCGTTCCGGTCGTCGAACAGCACGTCGAACCCGGCCTCCCTGAGCGACCCGTACAGCCCTTCGGCGGCGGCAGCGACCTCGGCGTCGCCGCCCAGGCCCGCCAGGTAGACCTCAAACGGCGCGATGGCCCTGGGGAGCGTCATCCCGCGTGCGTCGTGGTTCGCCTCGATCGCCGCCCCGAGCAGCCTGCCGACGCCGATCCCGTAGCAACCCATGACGATCGGGTGCGACCCGCCGGACTCGTCGAGGTACGAGGCGCCCATCTTCTCGGCGTAGCCGGTCCCAAGCTTAAAGATGTGCCCGACTTCGATTCCGCGCTGGGCGATCAGCTTGCCGTCGCAGCGCGGGCAGGCGTCACCCGCCCTTGCCATCGCGAGGTCAACGAGCAGGTCCGCCTTGAAATCGCGCGGGAAGTTGACGTTCTTGAGGTGATGGTCCGGCCTGTTGGCCCCGGCAACGAAGTTGTGGCCGAGTTTCATCGAATCGTCGACGATCGACCGCACCCCGTTCAGGCCCACCGCCGAGGCGGAACCCGGAACCAGCCCCGCCGCTGCGACCTGCTCTGCAGTTGCGAGGCGGACCTCGGCGCCGCCAAGCGCATTGCGCAGCTTGGTCTCATTGACCTCTAGGTCTCCGCGGATCGTAACCAGGACGACTTGCCCGCTCACCGAGTAAAACACCGCCTTCGCGGTCTTCGACTCGGGGATCCCGAGCGACCTGGCAAGCGCCTCGATCGTCTTGATCCCGGGAGTATGGATCGCCTCAACCGCGAGTTCCGGCTCCTGCGGCAACGGCCTCTTCTTGAAGTCGGCCTTCTCGCTGTTCGCCGCGTAGCCGCATGCCTCGCACAGCAAGATCGTGTCTTCGCCGCTTTCAGCCAGCAGTACGAACTCGTTCGAGTCCTTGCCGCCAATCGGACCACTGTCGGCCTCGACCATGACGACCTTCAGGCCGCAACGCGCGAAGATCCGGTGGTAGGCGTCAGCCATGGCATTGAAGCTGACGTCCAGCCCCTCGACGCCGGCGTCGAAGCTGTAGGCGTCCTTCATTTCGAACTCTCGAACGCGCAGCAGGCCGGCGCGCGGTCGCGGCTCGTCCCGGAACTTGGTCTGGATCTGATAGAGGGTGAAGGGGAGGTCGCGATAGCTCCTGACGTTGGCGCGCACCATCGCCGTAATCGCCTCTTCGTGGGTCGGCGCCAGCACGATCTGCCTGCCGCGCCGGTCCTCGAATTGCGCCAGCGGCGGCACGAAGGTGTCGGCGCGGCCCGACTCCTCCCACAGCTCGCGTGGCTGGGCCACCGGCATGTTGACCTCGATGGCGCCCGCCCGATCCATCTCCTCACGAATGATGGTCTTGATCCGGGACAGGCTTCGCCACCCGAGCGGCAGGTAGCTGTAGATGCCGGCGGCAAGCTGCTGGACCATGCCGGCCCGAAGCAACAGCCGGTGCGAGACGGTTTCCGCCTCGGACGGGGCATCGCGCAACGTTTTTCCGAAGTATCTGGAGGTTTTCAAGTTTCTCGGATCCCCGCGCCCGGATCAGGCACGGGCCTTGAGCGCTTCCTCGGCCTTTTCGACTTCGCTCATGAGCGCCTCGAGCATCTCGGCCTCGGGTACGACCCGCGCCTTGGCGCCCTTGCGGAAGATGACCGCCCGCCCGTTGCCACCGGCGATGCCGACGTCCGCATCCTTCGCTTCGCCGGGGCCATTCACCTCGCAACCCATGACCGCCACCTTGATCGGCGTGGCCCGGCCCTTGAGCAGTTCGTCCACCTTCGCCGTCAACCGCAGCACGTCAATGTCGGCGCGTCCGCAGCTCGGGCACGCAACCAGCGTCGTCCCCTTGTTCCTGAGGTTCAACGACTTAAGGATCTCGAATCCGGTCTTCACCTCTTCGCGGCAATCGCCCGCCAGGGAGACCCGGATCGTGTCTCCGATCCCCTCGTAGAGGAGGACTCCCAGGCCGACCGCGCTGCGGATCGACCCCGTCCGTACCGTGCCGGACTCAGTGATGCCCAGGTGGAACGGATAGGGCACCAGGGTGGCGAGGCGTCGGTACGACTCGACGGTGGTCGGGACGTCGAACGCCTTCAGTGAGATCTTGATGTCGTCGAAGTCGAGCGCCTCCAGGATCGAGATCTCCCAGAGCGCGGTGGCGACCATATGGTCGACGACCGTGTAGGCGTCGGGCCGCCCGCTGAGCATCGCCTCCGCGATCGTAGGAAGCTCGTTGACGCCGTCCACTACGCGGCGGCCGCCGGACGCACCGATCTTGCCGACCGGCGGCAGGCTGCCGAAATTGACGCCGATTCGGATCGAGATGCGCGCCCTCTGGGCGGCGCGCACGACCTCACGGACCTTGTCGGCGTCCCGGATGTTTCCGGGGTTCAGGCGAAGCCCGTCTACGCCGTTCTTGATCGAAGCCAGGGCGAGCTCGTGGTGAAAGTGGATGTCGGCGATTAGCGGAATCGAGATCTGCCGCTTGATCTCGACCAGGGCGTCGGCGGCCGCCATGTCCGGGACGGCCGAGCGAATGATCTCGCACCCTTCCGCCTCTGCGCCCTTGATCTCGGCAACCGTCCTGGCGACGTCACGGGTGTCGGACTTGGTCATCGACTGGACGACGACGGGGTTGTTGCGGCCCCCGATCTTTACGCCGCCTACCGATATCTGTCTGGTAGCTCGACGAGCCGCCATTAGAAGAATCTCTCTCCACGGAAGATGCGAAGGACGTCCTGCACGCTGATCAACGTAACCAGCATCAGGATCATGATCATGCCGGCCAAATGTACCAGACCCTCTCGTTCGGGCGAGATCCGCCGGCCGCCGCGCACCCATTCAATGACCACGAACAGCAGGCGGCCGCCGTCCAGCGCGGGTATCGGGAGGATATTCAGGATTGCCAGGCTCAGCGACAGCGTGGCCGCGAGGCTGACCAGGGTAAGGACCTTGGCCTTGCCATCCGCCCCTGAGGTCGCAATCTCGCCGGTCAGCTGACCGATGCCGACCGGTCCCACGGTTGCCGGCCCCTCTAGCTGAGGGTTGGAGCTGCCGACGAAGATTCCGGTGATGCCGTTCTTGGTTAGCACAAGTACATCGCCCACCTGGCGCACCGAGGCGGCGATGGCTGCGAACGGGTTCATCGCAATGCTCTCGCGTGTCGGCTCCGTCATGCTGATCGTGATGCCGACCGCGCCCTCCTGCAGCCTGGTCGAAGTCCCCAGCGAAGCGTCGTGCCGCCTGGCGTCCTCGATCGAAATCTGGGTAAGGGGATCGGTGACGGTACGAACCACCTTGAGGGTGGCGCCGACCGCCAGGCGCGCATCCAGGGCCTGCGCGTTCAGAAGAGAAATCTGGGTAACGGTGTCGGTCGCCCGCTCCACCACCACGAGGCGGTCAGAGATGCCGATGAACGGGTCGCTCTGCCGGGCCTTCCAGAGGGCGATCTCGGACCCCTCGTTGGCGACCTCCCGGACGACGGCACGACTCGGCGGCTTCCAGCGTGGAACGACGCTGATCTGGTCGGTCCCGCCGCGATACTGGAACCGGGGACCGCCGGGCTCGGGCGCAGGATCTGGGATACCTCGCTGGACGTCCCAGTGGCTGACGGCGCCGAGGCGAAGCGTGACGGCCTGTTGCAGGTCGGCCAGCGAGTCGATGTCGCGCCCGTCAACCTTCCGGATCAGGTCCCCCTGCCGCAGGCCGGCCCCGTCGGCGGGAGACCCCGGGAAGACGCTCGTAATCACCACCCGACCAGAGACCTGCTCCTGCGGCACCATGAAGATCGCCGCAAAGAGGACGAATGGGATGATCGCGTTGATCGCCGCGCCGGAGACCAGCACGAAGGCGCGGGCGAGCCGGCTCTTGCCGGCCAGCGAGCCTTCGGAAGACGGGTCCTCCTCGCCGACCATCTTCACGAAACCGCCGAGCGGCAGCCAGTTGAACGACCAGACCATCTCGGAGATGACGAGGTCATCGCCCTCGATCGCCCGCAGCTTACCGCTGATGAGGCCGGTCGCCCCCTTGGGGCGGGCCTGATTGCGCGCCACGTGGCGGACGACGAGTTGGCCGGCCTGGTCTTTTGCGGTGACCAGCGCTACCTGCCGCCCAACGCGCAGGTCCTCCCTCGACATGCCTTCGTCGAATGAGGCGTCGTGGTCGAGCCGGACACGGGTCCTGCCGGTCCAGAGGCCGAACGCGCGCGGCGGGAAGCCGAATCCGAACTCGATCACCTTCACCTTCATGAGCCGGGCAGCAAACAGATGGCCCAGTTCATGGAGGATGACCAGCGGACCAAGGACGACCAGGAAGGTTATGACACCGTAGAGCGCCGTCATCGGATGGCATGACCCGTCGCCAGCGCAAGCGCGTGACCGCGAGCCCACTCGGCGGCGCCGATTAGGTCGTCGAGGTCGGGATTCGCGATCGGCCGGTGCGCGGCGAGGGTCGTTTTGATCACCTCTGGAATCGATGTAAACCGTATTGCGCGGTCAAGGAAGAGGTCAACGGCGGCCTCATCTGCGCCCGCCGCGACCGCGGGCCACGTGCCGCCCCGCTTGCCGCAATCGACGATCATCTGAAAGCAAGGGTAATGTTCCGGATCCATCGGTTCAAAGGTAAGGGTCCCGGCATTTGCGGCGTCGAAGCGGGGCAGGGACGGATTCGCCTGCCGTTCCGGGTAGAACAGCGCGAACTGGATGGGATACCGCATGTCGGGTGGCCCGATCTGCGCCTTCACGCTGCCGTCGGTGAATTCGACCATCGAATGGATGATGCTTTGCCGGTGGATCACGACG
This sequence comes from SAR202 cluster bacterium, assembly GCA_016872495.1. Taxonomy (GTDB): domain Bacteria; phylum Chloroflexota; class Dehalococcoidia; order Lucifugimonadales; family Lucifugimonadaceae; genus VGZT01. The sequence goes on along the minus strand of VGZT01000009.1, from coordinate 40,843 downwards.
TCGATCCGGTCATACGGGATATCGAAAAGGTAGTGGGCCTCGATCACCTCGAACGCCTTGTTGGCGAGGGTCGCGGAGTCGATCGTGATCTTGCGACCCATCGTCCAGGTCGGGTGTTTCAGCGCCTCTTCAGGGGATACGTTGGCGAGCGAGTCCCAGCTTCGCCCGCGAAAGGCGCCGCCAGATGCCGTGATGATCAGCCGGCCTACCGCGCCGGACTCGCCCGCCAGGCACTGCCAGACCGCAGACGGTTCGCTGTCGACGGGCAGGATCGGCGCCCCGGAGTCCCTGGACGCTGCCATCACGTGATCGCCCGCGATCACGATCACTTCCTTGTTGGCGAGGGCCACCGGCTTGCCGGCCCCAAGGGCCGCCAGCGTCGGCCTTAGCCCGGCCGCTCCCACCGTGGCGACGACCACCAGGTCGACGTCGGACAGGCAGGCGAGATCTTCGAGGTTCGCTATCTGGGTCGCGCCGTCTACCGAATCGAGGCGACCGCTTCCGGCATGGACGTAGCTCGGTTTGAATTCGAGCACCTGGTCGCGCAGCAAACGCTCGTTGCGTCCGGCCGCCAGAGCTACCACACGCAGGGACTGCGGGAACGACCGAACGATATCGAGGGTCTGGGTCCCGACAGACCCCGTGGACCCGAGGATCGCGACCCGTTTCACCCGTTCAACCATGCCGCCGCGTAGTATACGACGGCCAGATTCGGCGCCAACGAGTCGAGCCGGTCCATGACGCCGCCGTGCCCCGGTATGAGGCCGCTGGCGTCCTTGGCCCCAACCTTGCGTTTGAACCAGGATTCGAGCAGGTCGCCGGCCACCGCCACGGCCGCGATGACGAGGCCGAGCCCGGCGCCGGTCGCGGCGCCAAAATTCATGCGGCCGTCGCCCGCCACCAGTGGCAAGAGGATGGCCAGGGCTGCGCCTGCAGCCGACCCCGCTGCCAGGCCCATCAGCGCGCCCTCCCAGGTCTTGCCCGGGCTGATCGATGGCGCGAGCTTCCTCCGTCCGAAGGCGCGGCCCCCGAAGTAGGCGGACGTATCGACCGAGAAAGAGACGAGCAGGGCAAAGGCCAGGACCGCAGGCCCGCCGCTTTCAGATCCCCTGGTTGCCGGAGCGAACGCGAGGAGTGCGCCGAAGTAGAGGGCGACCAGTGTCCCCGCCACGGCGATCCGCACCCCGCGGGCTCCCAGTCCGCCCAGGGAGCCGGCGATAAGAACTGCTGCTCCGACCAGCGCGGCGGAGAGCAGCCACTGAGCGCCGGACGCGAAGCCGATACCGGCCGTCACACACGCCAGCGGCAGCCCGATCGTCGCCCAGCGGGCGATGCCACGGGCGCCGGTCAGCCTCGCCGACTCCCAACCGACGGCCACTGCGGCGGTCGCCGCCAGTGCGGCCGTAGATTGCCAGCTCAGGATGACGGCGGTGAAGACGATCGGGATCCCGATCGCGGCACTGATCAGCCGGGCTCGCAACGTTCCTGCGCGAGTTGAACCGGCCGGGGCGGCCGGGGCTGGGCGCGCCGGGAGGGGCATTGCCATCGGACGGGGCGGTCAGATGACCTTGCCGAAGCGTCGTTGCCTGCGCGCGTAGGCTTCCAGCGCGCGATCGACGTCCTCGGGTCCGAAATCCGGCCAGTTGGTTTCGGTCGAGTAGAACTCGCTGTAGGCCGACTGGAAAAGCAGGAAGTTGCTGATCCGGAACTCTCCGCCGGTGCGGATCATGAGGTCGGGATCAGGAAGCTCGGGGCAGAACAGGTGGCGACGAACCAGTGCCTCGTCGACATCTTCCACTGGCACGCGGGATTCGACGATACGCCGCACCGCCCGCACGATCTCGTCTCGTCCCCCGTAGTTGAAGGCGACGTTGAGGGTCATTCCCTGGTTCAGCGCAGTCAGTGCGACCGCGTTCTCGATCTCCTGGCGAAAGCCCGGGTCGAGCCTGTCCAGAGTGCCCAGGTGGCGTACTCGGATGCCCTGCCGATGTAGCTCGGCGACTTCCGTCTTGATGACTTCCCGGACCAGCTCCATCAGGAAGGAGACCTCCTCGGCCGGCCGCTCCCAGTTCTCGGTCGAGAACGCGAACAGCGTCACGTGCTTGACGCCCTTCCTGGCCAGGTGCTGGACGATCCGGCGCACATTGCCGGTGCCAGCGCGGTGCCCTTCGGTACGCGGCCGGCTGCGGGCGCTGGCCCATCTGCCGTTGCCATCCATGATGATCGCAACGTGATCCGGGATTGCGCCATGGTCGACTCCGACCTGGACGACCTGGGCCTGTAACTTCTTCTGGGTGAGCATGGCCTAGACCGCCATTACCTCTTCTTCTTTGCGCTTGCTCAGCTGATCGATCTGGACCACCGCGGCATCGGTCTGCTTCTGGAGATCGGCCTGGGCCCGGCGCGACTCGTCCTGCGACGCCTGGCCGTCCTTCTCGAGCTTCCGGATACCCTCGAGCACGTCCCGTCGTACGTTGCGAACCGCAACTTTCGAATCCTCGACCCGCTTTCGCACCAGTTTCACCAGGTCCTTGCGGCGTTCTTCGGTGAGCGGGGGGATGTTGAGGCGGATGACCCGCCCGTCAACGTTGGGCATGATGCTCAGGTCAGAGTTCCGGATCGCCTTCTCGATGGCCGCCATGGAGCCCTGGTCCCAGGGCTGGATCAGCAGGGTACGCGGGTCCGGCGAGGAGATCTGGCTCAGCTGGCGGAGCGCCAGCTGGCTACCGGCGTACTCGACGATCAGGCCGTCGATCATGCCCGGGCTGGCGCGGCCAGTCCGAACGCTCGACAGGTCCTTCTGGAGGGCGTCGATAGCACCTTTCATCCTGATTTTCGCACTATCGATCTGTTGCATGGTCATCGCCTGCCTGGTCCTTCCTGGTTCGTGCCGGACGGATCGGGTTCGCCTGCGCTCTCGGTTTTCAGGTGGCCGGCGCGGGCAATTTTTCTGAGATCAGGGTGCCTACCGGCTCGCCGTCGAGCACTTTCACGAGGTTGCCGGGTGTGAACATATTAAAGACGACGATCGGCAACGTATTGTCCATGCAGAGGGAAAGGGCGGTCGAGTCCAGGGCCCCCAGGCGACGGCGCAATGCGTCGTGGTGCGTGATGTGCGTCAGCTTGGTCGCCGACGCGTCCTTACGCGGGTCGGCCGTGTATACGCCGTCGACGTTGTTCTTGGCCATTACGAGGGCATCTGCCCCGATCTCGAGGGCCCGCAGCGCGGCCGCGGTATCGGTCGACATGTAGGGGTTGCCGGTGCCGCCGGCGAAGATCACCACCCGGCCCTTCTCGAGATGGCGGATCGCACGGCGACGGATATAGGGCTCCGCCACCGACGGCATCGTGATCGCGGTCTGCGTCCGGACCATGACTCCGGCGCGCTCGAGCGCGTCCTGCAGCGCCAGCGCGTTGATGATCGTGGCGAGCATGCCGGCCGAGTCGGCGGTCGAGCGGTCCATGCCAGTCGCCTCGTAGTCGGCACCGCGCCAGATGTTCCCGCCGCCAACGACCAGGCCCACTTGCACGCCGCCACGGGCGGCGGCCGCAACCTCTTCCGCTACAAAGCGAACGGTGTCTGGGTCAAGGCCGGACGGGCGGCTCCCCTTGAGCGACTCGCCGCTCAGCTTTAGAACGATTCGCTCGTACACGTAGGCGCCCATCAGGCGGGTCTATTCGCCCAGCGAGAAGCGGCTAAATCGCCTCACCCGGATGTTTTCGCCGGTCCTGGCGATTACCTCGGTGATCACGTCGCGCACCGTCTTGCCCGGGTCGCGGATGTAAGCCTGGTCGAGCAGCAGTTTGTCGTCCGAGACGTCGCCGGCATCGGCCGGCAACGATGGCCGGTCCACATAATTTGGAGACATCGCCGCGATCTGCATGGCTAAATTGCGCGCGAGGTTCCGGAAGTCTTCAGTGCGAGCCACGAAGTCGGTCTCGCAGTTGACCTCCACGATGGCCCCTACGCGGTTCCCACTGTGGATGTACGCCTCTACCAGGCCCTGTGAAGTCTCGCGCCCGGATTTCTTGGCGGCGGACGCCAGCCCCTTCTTGGCGAGGAGCTCCTCGGCCTTGGCGAGGTCACCCTTGGTGTCGTCGAGCGCCTTCTTGGCGTCCATGACGCCGGCGCCGGTGCGAGCGCGAAGTTCTTTGACCATGTCCACTGTGATCTGCATCTGGTACCTGACCCGTACTTGCGGCGCCGGTGGCGCCGTGAGGAACGGGGAGCAAGCTCCCCATATTTGGAGGTCTAAGCGTTGCTATCCGAGTCGTCTTCCGATTCATCGGCTTCGATCGCCTCGGCGCGTGCGCGTGCCAGCCGGGCGGCAGCGGCCGCCTGGGCGGAAGCCCGAGCCTCGGCCTCCTGCTTCTCGATTTCGGCCACCTCGGCCAGGCGCTCCTCCTCCGACCGCTTGTACTGGGCGCGGCCCTCCAGGATGGCGCTCGCCAGCCGGTGAGCGATGAGGCGGATGGCCCTGACCGAGTCGTCGTTGCTCGGAATCGGGTAGTCGACTTGACTGGGGTCCGAGTTCGTGTCAACGATCGCGATGATCGGGATGCCCAGGCGCTGGGCCTCGGCGATCGCGTTCTTCTCTTTCTCAATGTCCACAATGAAGATCGCGTCCGGCAGCCGGGTCATGTTCTTGATGCCGCCCAGGTAGTTGTCGAGGCGGTTCATCTCGCCGGTCGCCAGAAGCTCCTCGCGCTTGGTGTGGCCGAGCGGCTCGCCCTTGGCCTTGCGCTCCTGCATCCGGACCAGGAAATCGACCCGCTCCTGGATGGTCTGGAAGTTGGTCATCAGCCCGCCCAGCCAGCGACGGTTGATGAAGTGGGACTCGCTGCGAATCGCCTCGTCGGCGATCGTCTCCTGGGCCTGCTTCTTTGTGCCGACCATCAGGATGTTGCCGCCGCGCGCCGCCAGGGCGCTGAGGAAGCGCGAGGCCAGTTCCAGCTGCTGGAGCGTGCGCGCCGGGTTGATGATGTGAACGCCGCCACGCTTCGCGTAGATGTACGGCCGCATGTTGGGGTGCCAGCGCTTGGTCGGGTGACCGATATGGGCGCTTGACTCGAGGAGCGAACGCACTGTGAGCGTTTCGCCTGTCAGGGACGACTCGACCGACTGCTGCATCAATTCCGCCTTCTTGGAACATGAATCGAGGAACGCTCGGGACGCCATAGCGCGCGCAAAACCGCCCGGTCGCCGAGCCTCCGGAAAGCCTCGGGGAGTATAGCACAATCCGTACTTGGATAGACGGAATTCGTAGCCGCCCGCGATTCTCGGGGTCCTGCCACCGGGCACTGCGGAGTCAGCCTCGTTGGAGACCGACCGATCGGTCAAATGAGCTCGCTATTCGCCGTGGCCTGTCACCCAGCCGTTCCTGACGGCGATCGCAGCCGCCTCGGCCCGATTGCCCGTCCCGGTCTTCTTCAAGATGCCGGACAGGTAGTTCTTCACGGTCTGCTCACTGAGCCCGAAGATCGCGCCGATCACGCCGTTCTTGGCCCCGGACGCCACGTGCGCCAGGATCGCGGCCTCGCGCGCCGAAAGCGGGTTGCTCCGCCATGCGGCGGTCGCCTGCAAGCGCGCCCGCATATCGTGGGCGAGCGAAGGCCGATTGGCGATCTCGGCCAAGATCGGGCACCGTCCGCCCGCGACCTGCCGAACCGCAGCCAGGAACTCAAACGACGAAGCGCGGGTCGGCAACAGCGCCCACGCGCCATCCTGAAGGGCCCCGATCAGGGCCGCGTCCGTGCACTGCCCGGTGAGCGCAATCGGGCGCGCGGAATCGAAGCCATGCACCATCGCGATCCGGTCAGGCGGCCGGTACTCGATGACCGAAACATCCACCGGGCGGCCGGCCGTCTCAACCGGCACCATCTCGAGCCCGGGCGTGTTTTCAACATATGCCCGGACACGCGCCGAGAGCTCGGGGTCGATCAGGCTGGCGACGACGAGGATCGGCCTCCGGGGCGGGTCGGCCTCCTGGTGGAAGCTTGATTGCGCCGGCGTAAGTGGGCGCCCACGTCTCGCCCGGCGCTCGGTGGGGGGTGCAGATATGAACTGGCGATGAGGCATATTCTTGTCAGGCGCGGCGCCATTTCCGAAGAAGGCGCCACGATAACGCGGCTTCACACATCGTAATGATGGCATCGGACGCGCGTGCCGACCGGGATCCCGGCTTCGTCGTATCAGATCAGGTAGTGTGGACGGCGATATCAAATCCGTCACGGCGGACTGAAAACGGGCTTTGACGGATTCGCGAGCGGCGCTTGATTTCCCCGCGTGAGCCCGCATGCGGGGAATAAGCAGGCCAGGAGAGGCGCTTGGCGACATCTGACGTTCCAGCTGGGAGCAGCAAGCTTCTGAGGCGCGGCGTGGTCGTCCCGGCCGCGGCCGGTCTGGGCGTGATCCTGTTCGCATTTGTCACCGGCCTGGCCGTCGGCGGAACCGGCGGCGGGGTGGTCGGCGGGGTCCTGAATTTGTCGGCCCGTTCAAGCGCGCTCCTCGGCAGTGCCGGCGCAGGGCTTGGACTTGGTTTTGCCTTCGCCGCCGGCATGGTTGCCGTCGTTAACCCGTGCGGGTTCGCCATGCTCCCTGCTTACCTCGGCCTCTACGTCGGCACACAGGAAGGCAAGGGTGTCAGGATCGAACACCGACTCTTGAACGCAATCGTGGTCAGCGCCGCGGTGGGCGCCGGTTTCGTGCTTCTGTTCGGCTCGACCGGTGTGGTGCTTTCGGCGGGCGCCCGGTCGATCGCCCGCGCATTCCCGTACATCGGGCTCGGCGTGGGCATCATCGTCGTCCTGATGGGCGCGTACATTCTGGGCGGGGGCAAGCTGTACACCGCCATGGCTTCGCGGGCGGCAAGCAAGATCGGCGACCCGCGCGACGCCTCGATTCGGGGCTACTTCCTGTTCGGCATCAGCTACGCGCTGGCGTCGCTGAGCTGCACTCTGCCGGTCTTCCTCGCGCTGGTCAGCAGCTCACTGGCGACCGGCGGTTTCGCGTTCGCGTTGGGACAGTTCATCGTCTACGCGCTGGGCATGACGTCCGTGATCCTGCTCTTGACCGTGAGCATGGCGATCTTCAAGGGCGCGGTTATCAGCGTCTTCAGGAGGGTGATGCCGGTCATGCAACCGGTGTCCGCCGTCCTCGTCCTGCTGGCCGGGGGGTTCATCATCTTCTACTGGCTGACCGAAGGCGGCCTGGCCGCGCAGATCGGATAGATCTCAGTTACCGGCCCGGGGCGATAACTGATCCCGGGACGCCAACAGGCCCCGCCTTGCTGGCGGGGCCTGTCGTTTCCAGACCCGTATCAGAAACGTGCAAGAACGGGACCTGATCCGGACCGGCGTACTACTTGCAGGTGTTGACCAGGGTACCGATGCCGGAAATCTCGATCTCGACCTTGTCGCCCGGCTTCAGGGCATCGGGCGTGCCCGACGTGCCCGTGAAGATCATGTCGCCCGGGTTCAGCGTCATGTATTTGCTGATGAACGCGATGCACTGCACAACGTTGAAGATCATCTCGCTCGTGTTGCAGCGCTGGGCTTCCTTGCCGTTGATCCGCCCGATGATCTGCGCATTCGTGGGGTCGAGCTTGGTCTCGATCCATGGGCCGATTGGCGAAAAGGTGTCCGACCCCTTGGCGCGCCACCACGACTTATCGCCACGCTGCCAGTCGCGCGCGCTCACGTCGTTGCCGCAGGTGTAGCCGTACACGTAGTTGAGGGCGTCCTTCTCGGAGACGTTCTTTGCCGTCTTGCCGATGACGACCACCAGCTCGGACTCCGCGTCGATGCGGGTCGAGTCGCGCGGCAGGATGATGGCGTCGTTGGGGCCTGCGATCGAGGTCGACGGCTTGAGGAAGGGCTCCGGCCGTTCGGGCTTCGGCGCGTTGTGAAGGTGCGAGCCGTAATTCAACGCCATCGCGAGGACTTTGCCAGGGTGCTGGATCGGGGCCAGCAGCTTGACCTCGGAGAGCTTGTAGGTTTCTCCGGTCCGCTTGTAACCAGCGTTCCAGGGCAGCCCGGAAACCTGGTGGACCGTCTGTCCCTCGATCTCGCAGTGGGCGGTCACGCCCTTGGCCGTGAATTTGCCGTAACGCATGTTGTGTGGGCTCCTGAATCCGCTAAGTACCGCAGCCGTGCACTCGTTACGGCTGGGCATGGAACCGGCGTAGTTTACAGGGTCGGCGCTCCGGGTTGGCGGCCCGCGCTCAAGGGCGCGGTTTCACCCAGGTCTCCGACCAGGCCAGGCACGCCGTAGAGGCCTGCCGGTCGCCGCGCATTTCGAGCCACGGCTCCCCCGGCGCGTGTTCTCCGTTGACCGTGATCTGGGCCCGCCTCGCCGGGAAGAATGTGCTGAAAACGCCCAGGGGACGCCCGTTGAATCCCGGGGGAGCGTTGAGGACAAAAGGTTCGAGGAAGTCATACCAGGTCAGGAAGATTTCGTCCTCATCTCCACTCACCTGCTCGGACGCGGAGGAGTGGGCCCCGCCGACCCGCGCGAACTCCGCGTATCTGACCGGCATTTTCAAGTCGGCGAATGCCGGGTACAGAAGCGACTCGATGGTCGACTGCAACCAGCGGGCGACCGCAATGTTGTCCGAGTAAAGCCGTACGCCATCGGTCAGCTTGCTTTGGATGAAGAGGGCATGACCCGAGCCGGCGGGGCACCACAGCACCCGCCAGTGGCTGATCCGGTCGGTCATCGTCTTGCCACCATCGGGGCTGAGCCTGATGAACGAGTTCTCGCCTGTCATCAGGACGTTATTCGGATCCACTGGCGGCGGCATGGTTTCCTCCAGACTGGCTTGCGTTGGGGGGCCCGGTTATCTTAGCGTCCCTGCAGCGCCTGAATCCAAGCGACCGGCGGAGATGCAAATGGCATACGACCTCGTGATCAAGAACGGCACCGTGATCGATCCGTCGCAGCGCCTGCACGAGAAGCGCGACATCGCCGTGAGCGGCGGGAAGATCGTGTCCGTAGAGCCCTCGATCTCCGACAACAACGCGCGCGACGTCATTGAAGCAGAAGGGCTGCTGGTCACGCCGGGCCTGGTCGACCTGCATGTGCACGTGTGGTGGGGCGTCGCCCATCTGGCCATCGAGGCCGATCCGCACAGCCTGGCCCGGGGGGCGACGACGGTAGTCGACGCCGGATCGTCTGGCGCCAACACTTTTGCAGGCTTCAAGCGATACGTGATCGACCACACGCATGCGCGCACCCTCGCGTTCCTCCACATCTCAGGGATGGGCCAGCTGGACCGGGACATCGGCGAGCTGGAAGACATCCGGTGGGCGCGCGTAGAGCCGGCGGTGGAGACCGCCCGCCACTTTGCCGACAGCATCGTCGGGATCAAGGTCCGCCTCAGCGAGGCGATCGTCGGAGCCAACGACGTCGTGGCGCTTGGCCGGGCCATCGAAGCGGCTAACCACATCAAGAAGCCGGTAATGATCCACATCGGTGGCACCAGGCACCCGCTTGAGGAGATCTTCGGCAAGCTTCGCCCGGGTGACATCGTCACCCACAGCTTCACGGCGAGGCCACCGGGGATCATCACTGACTCCGGCAAGCTCCTTCCGGCCGCGCTCGAGGCGCGCAAGCGCGGGGTGATCTTCGACGTCGGTCACGGCGCCGGCAGCTTCGGATTCAAGGTTGCGGAGCAGGCGATGGAGCAGGGGTTCGCGCCCGCCACGATCTCGAGCGACATCCACGTGTACAATCTGCGTGGTCCGGTCTTCGACCTCGTGACCACGCTTTCCAAATTTCTGCACCTTGGCATTCCGCTCGACGACGTCATCGCACTCGCGACCCTGCACCCGGCCCGTGCCATAGGCAGGCTGGGCGAGTTCGGAACCCTCAAGCCCGGCTCGGTGGCCGACATCTCCGTCCTGAAGCTCCAGGAGGGTCCGGTGACGTTCGTTGACGCCCAGGGCGACCGGCGGGAAGGCAAGCGCCGACTGTTACCCGTGGTAACGGTACGTGCGGGACACCGTCACTTTGCGATCCAGGCGTAAAGCGAGTCGCGTTGCCAGAAACCGATGAGCGTTAACGTCCCATGACCGTGCCAGGGTCCGGCCAGGCTGTAGTGTCGGCCGCAGGGCTTCAGAAGAGCTTCGGCCGCGTCCACGTGCTCAACGACCTGGACCTCGAGATCCAACCGGGAGAGTCCGTCGGCATGCTCGGTCCCAACGGCGCCGGGAAGACAACCCTGCTCAGGGTCCTCGCCACGCTATCGAAGCTCGACTCCGGCAGCGTCGCTGTGAATGGGCACGATCTGATTCGGGCGCCCGAAGAGGCACGCCGCACCACAGGCGTGGTGATGCACGCCCCGATGCTCTACCAGGACCTGACGGCCCGCGAGAATCTCGAATTCCATGCCGGCATGTACCGGATCGCCGACGGGGCTCGGCGAATCCGGGACGCGGCCGGGGTGCTGGGCGTGGCCGATCGCCTGGACGATCGGGTTCGCAATCTCTCGCACGGGCTCCAGAAGCGTGTCGCTCTCGCGCGCGCCCTGCTTCACCGGCCACGCCTTCTCCTGCTCGACGAGCCGGACGCCGGTCTCGACCAGTCGTCGCTGGCGGTGCTCGTTTCGGTCCTGGCCGCGCAGCGCGCGGACGGGGGCTCTACGCTCCTGGTGACCCACAACCTGGAACGGTCGATCGAGATGTGCGACCGGATCCTGATGCTTGCCGGCGGGCGCGTCGTGGCCGATGCCCGGACCGTCGATGTCGACCTCCCGGGGCTGCGGGCGAGCTACACCCGCCTTACCGGAGGGGCGTGAGCATGGGTGCGCTTGGACCGCTGCTGACGATCGCGCGCAAGGACTTCCTCCTCGAACTCAGGAACCGCGACATCCTGGTCTCACTGGTCGTCTTCGCCATGCTGGTCCTCATCATCTTCAACTTCGCGATCGAGTTGACCGCGGTCAACCTCGATGCACTCGGACCCGGCATCCTGTGGGTCGCGATCGCCTTTGCGGGTGTGATCGGCCTGAACCGGACGTTCGTGCTCGAGAAGGACCACGATGCGCTGGACGGTCTCATGCTGGCCCCGGTCAGCCGCGACACGATCTTCCTCGGGAAGGCGTTGGGCAGCATGGGGTTCATCCTCCTGTCAGAGCTCGTGATATTCCCGGTGTTCGCGGCACTATTCGGCGTCGACATCCTCAGGCTAGAGACGTTGGCAGTCGCTCTCCTGGCGTCCCTGGGCCTGGCGGCAGCCGGGACGGTGTTCGGCGCGATGGCGGTGAGCACCCGCTCCCGCGAGATCATGCTGCCCGTCCTGTTCCTCCCGGTGATATCGCCGGTCTTGATCGGCGCGGTCGAGGCGACCGCCCGGGTGGCGTCCGGGGCCAGCTGGTCGGCGGTGTCCCAGTGGCTCCAGATCATCGCGGTGTTCGACCTCGTCTTTGTGGTCGCCGGGGTGCTTCTCTTCCAGTACGTCCTGGAGGACTGACCGGCAAGGGACGTCGGGGTGGGGGAGCAACCTGAAAATCGGGCCGATTGTGATAGGATGCACATAGTTCATCGAAGCAGCGGAGGCTATGTCTTGCGCGCCTTTCCGGCGAGGACAATCTGGCTCGCGTTGACCGCCGGGCTGATGGGTCTGACCCTGTGGCTGATCTTCATCTGGGTACCCACGGAATCCAATCTCGGCGAGGTCCAGCGGGCCCTCTACTTCCACGTTCCGGTTGCCATCCTCGCGCTTGGTGCGATCGTCCTGGTTGCGATCGGCAGCGTTGGGTTCCTGATCACGAACCGCCCCCGCTGGGACTGGTTCGCGCACGCCAGCGCCGAGACCGGGGTGGTGGTCGGTGCCCTGGCCCTGATCACCGGGTCGATCTGGGCCCGTCCCATTTGGAACGTATGGTGGACCTGGGACGCCAAGCTCACCACGACCCTGATCCTGTGGTTTATCTTCATCGGCTACCTGATGCTGCGGGCCTACGCGCCACCCGGTCGCCAGGGCGCGCGCCTTGCCGCCATCCTGGGCGTCATCGGCGCCATCGACGCGCCGATCATCTACTACGCGGCCGACCTGTGGCGGACCGCACATCCCGGACGGGTGACCGGTCCGGGGGCGGATGGCAGCCTCGAATCCGAGATGCTGCTCACGCTGCTGGTGTCGAGCATCGCGGTGTTTTCGGCATTCGCCTACATGCTGGTCGAACGGTACCGGGTACGAAAGTCCGAGGCCGATGTGATTGAGCTTGGACGGAGGATCCAGATGGCGCACAGCGAGGTGAGCGGACCGGCAACGGGGGCTCTGAAGGCGATGAGCAAAGGGTGACGATGGGCAAGTATCTTTCGGCCTGCGTTCTGGCGGCGGCCATGCTCTCGATCGCGACCGTTGCCCTGGCCGCGGGCGAACAGGCCGGGGCGATGGCCGGGTCAATCACCTCGCAAAAGAACACCAACACGAGCACGAATCTGGGCTACCTGTTCGCGGTGTACATCGTCACATGGGCGGGTTTCTTCGCCTACCTGTTCCTGGTGTCCAGGCGACAGAAGGAGATCGAGAAGGAACTATCCCGCCTGCGGGAGCGCCTCGGCGAGGAATCATCTTCGCCGGCGAAACGTACTTGAAAATGAACGCGAACGAATCTCGTCCCGAAAACTCACCCGCTCCGGAGCCAACCGCCCGGGCCACGACCTTGATGTCACCCCGTGTACGCCTGGCGATCGCCGCCGTCTTGTTTATTGGAGCGCTCGGTTACTTCTCCTTCCTGGCGTTCCGCAGCGCGACCGTCTACTACCTCACCGTGGGTGAACTCGAACAGACTGGCCCGACCGCCGAAGGCAGGCTCGTCCGGGTCGCGGGGAAACTCGTCGACGGCTCATTCGTGAGGGACGCCGACGGCCTGGATGTTTCGTTTCGACTGAAGGATGACCGGGGTAATACGCTGCCAGTCGCCTATCGCGGGGAGGTCGGCCAGCTCTTCTTTAACGAGCACTCCGAATTGATCCTCGAAGGGAAGTACACGGGCGACAGGATCTTCCATACCGAGACGCTCATCGTCAGATGCCCCTCCAAGTACGTCTCTCTGCAGGAGTCGGGCGAAGAGGCGCCCTATCAGACCGAGCAGTACAGCGCTACCGGCAGCTAGCGAAGGCGAGGCCCCGGCATAGCCCTGGGGCTTAGCTCTGATACCCGCCCGGAATGTTATGCTCGTGCCCGGCGAACACCACTCAGGAAATGATGGATGCTCAGCGCTCTGCCACCGCTAACACAACTCGGCCTTGCAGCCCTCTTGGGATACCTGCTGGGCGCTCTCCCCTTCGCCTACGGGGTCAGTAAGACACGCGGGATCGACATCTTTCGGGTAGGGAGCGGCCAGGCCGGGACGACCAACGTCTTCCGCAACGTGGGCGCCCGGTACGCGGCGATCGTTTTCTTCGGGGATGTGTCGAAGGGCGCGCTTTCGATCCTCTTCGGGGGCTGGCTGGGACTGACCGGCGGGTGGCTTCTGGTGCCTGCCCTGGCAACAACCATGGGTCACTGGAACTCAATCTTTACGGGTTTCAAGGGCGGCGACGGCGTTGCGACCGGGGTGGGTATCGCCCTCGTCCTGGCCCCGTTTGCCGTTGCGATTCCGATGGTGATCGCGGCGGTTGTTCTGTGGCGCCGGCACGGGACCGCGCACCCGACGCTCTGGGGCGGCATCGTGGGCTACGTCGTGTTCCTGGCCCTCGCGCAGTCGAGCTGGATCAACGTAGACAGCGGCGTGGTGCTGGGCATCACGGTCATCTGTGCGGCCATCTTGCTGCACAGCGTGATCTACCATCGCAGGCATCCCACCAGGGCCCGGGTGTCCTCACCCGCCGAGGGCGAGCAGGTGGGCGACGGGGAGCTATCCGAACAGCGGCAACCGTAACCGGGAGCCAGTGGCATCCGGGTGTCCTCCGGATCCTCTCCACCGTCTAAACAGAAGGTCGACCGCGCCACGGACTCAGCCGATATGGTTCGGCGGTATGACTCTCCGGATCAGCAGGCAGCGCCGGAACGGGACGCGCTCGGCCAGGAGCGGGCCTCGGTTATCCAGGCCTCGACCGCGAAACTACCGCCTGACCTGCGTGACGCAGTGGTTTTGCGCGACGTTCGGGAGCTTTCCAACGACGAAGCGGCCAGGGCGCTCAAGATCAGCGTCTCGACGTTCAAGACCCGGCTGCACCGCGGCCGCCTGGCGCTTCGGGAGATGCTGGCGCCTTATCTCGGCGAGCAGCGCTGACTCCCCTTAGAGGGCGTAGGGCCGCATGAGCGATTCCGGCGTGCGCTCCTTGATGCCCGTCAGCACCTGCGCGTACCGGTCGCTCATAGTGGGTCGGGTTGACTTGTAGACGACCCCCACCGGAATCGTGGGCCTGGACAGCAGGTCTGCCGCCTGGTTGATATCGGTCGGGTCGTAGTCGTCGGGGACCGGGACCGCCATCGGCTCGATGCCCTTGGCCTTGTTGCCCTTAAGCAGCTCGTAGGTGTCGTTGTAGGTCGTGCACGGTGATTGCACGTGCACGATCGAGAACCCGCGATGGTCCATCGCCTGTTCGATCAGCGATGCCAGCTCCTTGGGCTTGCTGGAGTAGTGCGAGGCGATGAATGAAACGCCAAGCTCCAGGTAGTGCGAAAGCGGCTTCATGGAGTCTTCGATCTTGCCAAACGGGGTCGAGCTGGTCTTGACCCCGAGGCTGGTCGTCGGCGAGCTCTGGCCCTTGGTCAGTCCGTAGACGCCGTTGTCCATGATTACGCAGGTGATATCGAGGTTTCGCTGCGCCTGCGGCCCCAGGTGCTCGGCGCCGATGCTGAGGAAGTCGCCGTCGCCGGCGACCACCACGACGTTAAGCTCCGGCCGCGCCATCTTCACGCCGAAGGCGATCGGGAGGGTTCGCCCGTGAATGCCGTGGATGCCAAACGGCTGTTCGCCCTCCAGAAGGTGGACCAGGTTTCCGGAACAACCGATACCGGCCACGACGACGTTCGTCGACATTGGCTTCTCATGCTTCTGGCTGCGGGCGGTCAGGGCGAACTCGAGCGCTCTGCGCACACCGAAGTCGCCGCAACCCGGGCACCACTTGAAGTCGTACTCGGGGTTCTTGGCGCTCATGCAGGGACCTTCCTCTCCTGGTGTTGCTTGATCCTCGCCTTCAAGCGGACGGCGAGCTCGTTGGCCTTGAACGGCAGGCCGCTGTACTGGCGGATCGACTCGGCGCGGATGCCGTCGCCGCGCAGGATCGACGAGAACTGGCCCTGGTAGTTCAGCTCAGGGACGATGACGAGTTCCTTCTTGCGCAGGATTTCGAGGAGCTTCGGCGGCATCGGGTGCAGGAACATGGTGTAGAGCCAGCCGATGTCGACGCCCTGTTCGCGCAGCAGGTTGAAGGCCTCGCGTGCCGGGCCCTTGGAACCGCCCCACGGCAGTACCACGATCGGGCTGCTGGCGTGCTCAGCCTCGTAGTGGCCGTCGTTCAACAGGTTCAGCTTGCCGAAGCGACGCTCGGTGCCCCTGATGTGGCGCTCCGGGAGGTGCGTCGTATCGCCCATGCCATCGTGCTCCGAGCCGTTGGCGACGTAGGCCCCGGGCCCGCCCGGCAGCGGCATCTCGGAAAGCTCGCGCGCCTCGTAGCGCTGGTACCCGTTGCTTCCGGTGTAGACCTTGCGGCGCTCGGACTTCACCGCGCCCAGGTCCGGCTTGCGGATGTTCTGGGACCGTTCAGCAAGCGCCATTTCGCTGAGCACGATCACTGGACCCTGGTAGCGTTCGGCCCAGTTGAGGGCGTAGATCGACGCTTCAAAGCACTCTTCGACCGTCCCCGGTGCAATCACCGGCAGCTTGACGTCGCCGTGCGCTGGGTGGAGGGCTGAAAGCAGGTCTGACTGTTCGGTCTTCGTGGGCAGCCCCGTGGCCGGCCCGCCGCGCTGGACATCGATTACCACGAGGGGGATCTCGGCCATCCAGGCCAGCCCGAGGCCCTCGCTCATGAGCGAGAAGCCAGGGCCGGCGGTCGCCGTCATCGAACGCGCCCCGGCGTAACCCGCGCCGAGGATCGCGGTGATCGCCTCGATCTCAGAGCTGACCTGGTGGACAAAACGGCCCTTGCCGGGCAGGTTGTTCTCCATCCACACGAGGATCGTAGTCGCGGGAGAGATCGGGTAACCGACATAGAAATTCAGCCCGGCGGCGGTTGCTCCGAGGGCGAGCGCCTCGTTGCCCCTGATCAGCAGCTGGTCGTACTTGGGAGGCGTGGGAGGCTCGAGCTCGCCGAGCTGGAAGCCGCTCTTGCGCGCGACTTCGGCTCCGGCGCGCAGCGCCTTGATGTTCGATTCGATGATCTGGGCGTCCTCGTCGCGGCCCCTGGTGAAGCGCTTCACCACGAAGTCTTCCAGGTACTTGACCGGCATGTCGACCAGTTGCGCCACGCCCCCGATAACGACCATGTTGGCCGCGCGGGCATTGTTGACTTCTTTCGCGATCTGGTCGACCGCCATCCCGAAACTGCGGCCGCTCTCTCCGCCCAGGTCGAACTCTTCGGAGTTGTAGATCACGACCCCGTCCGGCCGTAGCTCGGAAATGTGGTTGTCATAGGCGTACCGGTTGAATGCAACCAGGATGTCCAGCGAGTCGCCCTGGCTCTGTACCGGATTGGTCGAGATCCGTACCTGAGTCCAGGTCGGGCCGCCCAGGATCTGCGAAGGGAAGGTCGCAAAGGTGTAGACGTGGTAGCCGACCTGTGCCGCAGCGCGCGCCAGCGCCTCGGCGGATGTCACCACGCCCTGGCCACCCTCGCCGGCAAACCGGACTACGAAATCGCGGCTCTTCAAGCAACCCTCCATATCAGGACCCGATCGAACACTTCGACCACGGTCTCCACCGATCAGCGGTGCGGCTGAGCACACCGCGCGGCCAATTCGCGTCGCGCGCTGTCGCGCGTGCCGGGCGGCGACTCAGTACCGGTTCGGATGCTGGCGCCCCCGTCACCGCCTAAAGGCAGGTGTGTCAGGCGCTCGTTCCATTGCCCGCGGAACCTTCCCCTGACCATGGCCGGAGACCGGTTCCAAACGAGGGCAGCGAGAATCGTAGCCCAAGTCTTTTATTATTTGTTTCTCACATATGCGATGTCAATCGAACAGGTCAGCCGCGTTGCTGTTATAACCTGAGGCTTTCCCTGCCTGCCGGACCGCAGCAGGGTAGCCGGGTATGTTCGAATCGGAACCCCATTGTCACTACGATATCCGACGCCTGATGCCGTAAATGCCGCCTCGTTTGGTGGTGTTGTCACTCGTGTCAACGCCCGGTCCGCGGTGGAAGTCGTAATCTGTGGGCGCCGCGCTGCTTCGCTCTGGGCGCTTCCGAAGGGTACCCCTGACCCTGGTGAGGGGCCCTCGGAGACGGCGCTGAGGGAGGTCCGGGAGGAGACGGGCCTGGAGGTCAGGGTTGCCGGTGAAGTCGGTGACATAAACTACTCGTACATTCGACCCGAAGACGGGTTGCGCGTTGACAAGACGGTTCGCTTCTTCCTGATGCGTGCAACCGGCGGCGACACGGCCGCCCACGATCACGAATACGACTTTGTCGAATGGGTAGAAGTAACTGAGGCGCTGCGGCGGCTGACATACCCCAATGAAGCGAGAATCGTGGAAGCGGCTGTTGCCATGGCCGCGCAGCAAACCGATGAACGCCGCTGATCTCAGGCTCGAAGGCGAGCTAACCGTCCTGCGGCAGAAGCGAGCGTCGGATGCCGAAGCCGACTACGCGTGGCGCACCGACCCGGAGCTAGCAAGGCTCGACGCCACGACCCCGGTGCGGATGACGCTCAGGGAGTACGTCCGCTACTTCCGGGACGAGCTCGAGTACCCGTCGCCATGGTCGGTCCGCCTCGCGATCGATACGCGCGATGGCATCCACATCGGCAACTGCATGTACTACGACATCAATGACGACGAGCGGCATGCCGAGATCGGGATCATGATTGGCAACCGCGACTACTGGGATCGCGGCTACGGTTCCGACGCGTTGAGCACGGTCCTGCGCCATATCTTCACGGAAACCCCGCTCGAGCGCGTGTACCTGCACACGCTCGACTACAACCTCCGCGCTCAGCGCGCCTTTCGCCGGGTCGGATTCAAGGACGTCGGCCCGGTGCGTCGGGACGGCCATAGCTTCCTCATGATGGAAGTGTTCCGACGCGATTGGCTGGCCAGGCTCGGTGAGCCCGCAGAAGCGCGGCGTGAAGATAGCCAGGTGAACTCCCCGGCCGGCGTTCCGACTCGATCCGCACGGGATATGCGCGACAGGACTACCCAGGCCTGACCGCGGTGGTCGCTCCCAACGGTTCAAGCCTCAGCGTACGACGCGCGTGCTGCATGACGGCCGTGCGAGCAAACGGCATCGCGTGGTACTCGTTCGCAAGCCACGGTCGCACCAGGTCGTCGTAGTGCCTGTTGCCTATCTGCCCCGACTGCCCCGGCGCGTGGATCGACACTGACTTCTCGAGGTCGGCGAGATCGATGATCTGCCGGTACGACGGACAGGATGCCAGGGCATCGAACGGTTTGGCCGGCGAAAGGCCGCTCTGGGCGGGCGTGTCCATGTCACCGCCGATCGGGTACGGGCCGCGATCGAAGACCCGGTCAAGGGGCGGCCTGAGGCCAATCGGATGCGAGAAGCGAACGCGATGGATTCGGCCCCAGCGCCATCTGGAGGGGTTCTTGCCCAGCTGAGTCCGAAGCCAGGCGACTGTGCGCGCCAGTGCTTCGGACACCACGGCATCGCGCCCACCCGCCCGAGCCAGCCACCAGGAGTCCGCTCTTCGCAACATCCCGAGCACCGCCACGGTGTCGTTCGCATATAACTCGTTCCCGGGCGCCAGCAGAGTGCTCGGACCGATCCCGGTCAGGCCCCTGCGAAGCTCGACATCCACCGGTTCCAAAAGCAGCTGGATCAGGTGGTAGCGGGCGACCTCGTACACCGTCCCACCGATCGAGTCCGGGCCCAGCCGGCCGTCCCAGGCCTTCAGCAGGTCGATCGCCAGTCGGACCGCCGGGTCCTCCGACCTGACACTGGCCGCAATCTGGACGAACTCGCTCCCCGGGATCGATGTGACGTCGGCCTGCAACGCGCGGCACAGGTCCACGGAAACCCGGGAGGCATCCGCCAGCTGGTCAGTGATCCTGCGAGCGCGGTAGCCGTTCATCCAGGCGTTCCCGAGTTCATGAGGATATGAGTCGGGGGCGATCTTGTGATTGGCCGAGACGATGCAGCCCTCTGCGGGGTTGAAGGCGCTCGGCATCTCGTCAAATGGAAGATAGCCGGTCCACTCGTGTGTGCCGGCCCAGCCCGGCGCGGGCACAGATCCGTCGCCGCGGGCGCGGACCGGAACGCGTCCGGCGACGCGGTAGCCGATGTTCCCATCGACGTCGGCATAGACGAAATTCAGTTGTGCCGATTCCGCGCGGCGTATCGCATCAGAGAACTCGCTCCAGTTGCCGGCTCGATTGAGCTTCAGCAGGGCGAGCGCATCACCGGACCCGGTCAACGCGACCGCGCTCAGCGCGTACCGGGACCCGGATCCGGGTGGCCCTTCTTCCACGATCGGCCCATGCCTGGTCGTGGTAACGCGATGGGTCACAGGCGCGTCTTCGTGCTTGACGCGGATCGTCTCGGTGCGTGGATCGCTGTCCAGCCACTGGTCCTTGAACAGGTACCGATCCCCGTCGAACCTCTCCTCGAACAGGTCCTGGCAGTCGGTGAAGGCCACGGTGATGCCCCACGCAATCCGCTCGTTGTGCCCGATCATGACTGCGGGTACGCCCGCCAGCGACGCGCCGGTGACATTGAGCCCGGGCGCCGACAGGTGGTTCTCATACCAGACCGACGGCGATGACATGAAAAGGTGGGGGTCGTTGCACAGCAGGGGCCGGCCAGAGTCCGTGCGGCTGCCGGCGATCGCCCATGCATTGCTACCGCCCCCCGCGCCTGGCCCGACAATTCCAGGGTCGGCAACGCTGGAGACGGCTTTCTCCAGGCTCCGATGAGCGATGGTCGTCGGATTCCCTTCCGGGTACCTGAAGTTCCACTCGGCCGCGGCTTCGTCGCCAACCGCGGACCGCAACCGGGCGCGCACCAGTTCACCGTGCCAACCGAAGGCCAGCTGCCAGATCATCAGGCGCAGGAATGCCAGGCTGTCGACCGGCTCCCACGGTCGCGGGTTAAGCCCCACCAGCGCAAATTCGAGTGGACGCCGCCAGCCCTTGCGACCGATACAGGCGTTCACTCCGTCGGAGTACGCCTGCAGAGCCTCCTTCTCTTCGGGCGAGGCTTTCTCCCACTCCGCTTCGGCGATCCGGCCGATGCCGAGGGTGCGTGCGTACCGGTCCGTGGCGAGACCTCCGGCGCCAAACGCTTCGCTCAGGGTCCCGCGTGCAACCCGCCTGCGCAGATCCATCTGGAACAGGCGGTCCTGGGCATGCACGAATCCCTGGGCGAGGAACGCGTCGCGTGGGGAACGGGCATAGATGTGCGGCACACCCCATGTGTCCCGGATGATCTCGACCGCATCGCCGAGTCCGTCAACGTCCAGGCGACCCGAAGTGCGCGGGACGGTGCGGCGGCTCAGCGCCGTGAGAACGAGCTTGAGGGGCGGGCCCGTCAGGGAGCGTACGAACGTCATCGCATAAAGATAGCCGGTCACGCCGAGCCCCGCCCCACCCGGTCTGCAGTGCTTGCGCGGGCGCGGCGGGGCGCCGGGTGCTGGTCAGCCCGGGTGGCTACTGCCTCGTGGGCGTACTGGCCGCAGGTGGGGCCGTGGCGGGGTCCGCGGGCGGCTGCGGGGGCGCCGGGTTAGCCAGTTCGTGGCCAATTGTTCCCGGGAATACGGCGGCAAGTTCCTGCACCGACCACCGGCCGTCCTTGTGGATCGCCCGGCTGACCGTTGTATCGCCCATCAGACCAACTGTGTTGCCGACGCAGTGGAAGATGCGGCCGGTCACGCCCGCGGCGGCATCGGAGGCAAGCCATCCGACCATCGGCGCGATGTCATCCGCTTCCCGGGTGATGATCCCCTCGGGCGGCGGCGCGATGCCCGCGCGGCGCATCTGACGGATCTGGTCAGGCACGCTGGCGGTCATGCGTGTGGCGGCGCCCGGCGAGATCGAATTGACTGTCACTCCGTACTTCGCCAGGTCCCTGGCGACGACGCGGGTGAACCCGGCGATCCCATCCTTGGCGGCGCCGTAGTTCGACTGGCCGGAGTACCCGTAGAGGCCGGACACGGAAGTGAACGTGATGACCCGTCCACCCTTTTGCTGGCGGAAGATCACCGAGGCGGGTCGCACGATCGAGAAAGTGCCCTTCAGATGCACCGCGATTACGTCGTCCCACTCCTGTTCGCTCATATTGAAGACCATGCGGTCGCGCAGAATTCCGGCGGGCGTGACGACGATGTCGAGGCGCTTGAATGCGTCGAGCGCCGCCTGGACGATCTTTTCGCCGCCCGTTGCGCTGGCCACGCTGTCGTACGACGGGACAGCGTCGCCGCCCGCGGACTTGATCTCCTTCACGACCTCCTCGGCGGGGCGCAGGTCAGTGCCCGAGCCGTCAAGTGCGGCGCCAACGTCGTTCACCACGACGCGGGCCCCCTGGGACGCCAGCTGCCTGGCGATGCCCCTCCCTATCCCACGCCCGGCGCCGGTGATTACGGCGACCTTGCCTTCCAACCGGGTTGAAGACGTTTTCGGCGTCTCGGGGGCAGAACCGAGGAGGTTGCGCGCCACCAGCCTGTCGAGCTCCTCGACGGTCCATCGGGCCGAGGGCTTGAAGATCGTACGCACCGGTCTGGGCTGCGTCAGGAGACCGACCGTCCCGCCGTGGACTAGGAAGAGCTGTCCGTTGATGCCGGCCGCGTAGTCGCTGGCCAAAAATCCGACCATGGGGGCTACGTCGGCGGGATCGATTTTGGCGGCGTCGAATGAGAATTCACCGCCGGCAGCTGTGATCGCGGCGCGCGCGCTTTCCGGAACCGTGGCCAGCATGCGCGTGGCCGCGCGCGGGACGATGCAGTTCGCAGTCACGCCGTACTTGCCCATGTCCCGGGCAACCACCTTGGTGAAGCCGGCGATACCTGACTTGGCCGCGCCGTAGTTAGCCTGCCCGGCAAATCCGATCAGCCCGGACTCGGAACTGAAGGTGATGATCCGGCCGCCGCGCTGCTGCCGGAACAGGATGGCGGCGTGCTTCACAACCGTGAACGTGCCCTTCAGGTGGACGCCGATGACGTCGTCCCATTCCTGTTCGGACATGTTGAAGATCATCCGGTCCCGCAGGATTCCAGCGGGAGTTGCGACGATGTCGAGCCGGCCGAACGCGTCCAGTGCCGCCTTGACGATCCGCTCGCCGCCGGCCATCTCGGCGACCGAGTCGGTGTTGGCGACCGCCTGCCCGCCTGCCTTCCTGATCGCGTCGACCGTCTCTTGGGCGGGGCCGCTGGCGCGGCCCGATCCGTCGACCGCGCTCCCCAGGTCGTTCACCACGACGCGGGCGCCCAGGTTTGCGAGGAGTTCAGCGCAGGCCCGGCCTATCCCCCGCCCGGCCCCGGTGACGACTGCCACACGTCCTTCAAGCAAGCTTTCCATTGGGGTCCTTTCGCGACCTACGCCTGACGCGGTCAGCGCGCCGGCAGTGCTACCACTGCCTTGCCGGGTGTCGTGACTTCGCCTTTTCCGTTCTCGAGCCAGATGTCGCAATCCACCAGGTTCTGTGTGCCTTCGCGTCTTAGCGCCGTGACCTTGCCCTTGCAGGTCAGTACATCGCCAGGGTAGTCGATGCCCCGGTACGAGACCTGCAGCTCTACGATGCGGCCCTCCGAGCCCATCCAGTCCGTGACGAGCTGCCCGAGGAACGCACTCTTGAGCGCCCCATGCACGATCACCGACTGGTGCCCGGCCTCGGCGGCAAGATCCTTGTCGTAGTGGATGGGCACGTAGTCATCGGAGGCGCCGGCATACATGACGAGCTGCCTCGTGTCGGGCCGCTTGGTCAGCACCGGCAGCAGATCGCCTACGCGCAGGTCATCGAAATAGAGGATTGCGCCGGCCTTTCGCGTGCTCATCAGTAGGTAATCACGGTCGAACGCTGGGCCTGCGCAACGCGCCCATGCTGGTTCTCATAGCGGATCTCATGGACCTTGAACAGCATCGTGCCCAGCCGGCCATGTTTCTCGAAGAGCTCGACCAGCCGCGCGATGACACGGATGCGGTCGCCTGCCACGATCGGCTCCGAATACCGGTAGGCGCTTCCACCATCGAGGATGCGCCGGAATGGCTCCGGGAACGGCTTGCTTCCGGGACCGGGAATCAGCAGCCGAGCAAAGGTTGGAGGGGCGATTATGCCGGCATATCCGGCGGCGACCGCCGCTTTCTGGTCAACATACAGAGGACTTGGATCGCCGATCGCGCGCGCGAATTTCCGGATAGCCCCCTTCTCAACGTCATAGAAGACCGGGACGGAGTCGGTTCCTACCAGGGCCTGCATCTCAGGGGTGATGACGGACGTTTCGGCCAAGAAAACCTCTCAGCGAGCGACGACTTTTGGACGCCGGCGAGCATAGGCAGCGTAATCGAAAAGTGTCAAATTGCGGCGCCTGGCCAACCACCGGCACTCAGGGACGTCAGCCCGCGCGGGGCACCTTCTCCAGCTTCGCGTAGCTTTGCATCAGTCGCTTCACGCCGTTGCCTGCGAAGGCGACGGTCAGTTCGAAGTCGCCGTGCGACGCCGTGCAACTGACCACCACGCCTTCCCCGAATACTGAATGGCGCACGCGCTCGCCAGCCGTGTATGTGTCTCGGGGACCCGTAGAGGCGGGCAGCGGCGTGGCCGCAGCGCGCCGCAGCGAGGCGGGGTCGCGGAAGGGTTCGGCACGGCGAGCGTCATGCCTGGTCTGGGCCCGCCCACCGCTGATGTGGCTGCGGGGCAACTCGTCCAGGAAGCGGGACGGGAGGGTCGGCAAACCGCCACCGCGAAATCCGCGCTTGAACGAGCGCAACATGTACAGGCGCTTGCGGGCACGCGTCATCCCGACGTAGCAAAGGCGGCGCTCCTCCTCGAGCTGCATCGGGTCTTCCATCGATCGCGAGTGCGGCAGCAGTCCTTCCTCGAGGCCGAGCATGAATACGGCGTCGTATTCCAGCCCCTTGGCCTGGTGGAGGGTGATCAGGGTGAGCGCATCGCTTGCATTGCCATCCATCGTGTCCACGTCCGAAACGAGGGAGACGTTTGAGAGGAAGTCCCAGAGCCGCTCATGGGTATCTGCGCCATCGTAGGGGGCGGCGGATGCGCGCAACTCAAGGATGTTCTCCCACCGTTCCTCGCGCGTCTCCTCATCCTGTTCAATGAAACGCTTGTACCCGGTCCGGTCCAGGACAAAGTCGATCAGGTCGGTGGGCGCCAGGTCGAAGCTGCGGGCGACCAGTTCCTGGATCGTTGCGGAGAATGTTTCGAGCGCGGTCATCGCTCGCTTGTTCACGGCTTCTGCGACGCCGACCTCCGGGTCGAGGCGCCTGGCAATCGCTTCAAACATCGAGAGCCCGTGGCGAGCTGCGGTGTTCTTGAGCGCGGTGACGGTCCGGTCGCTGATGCCACGTGCTGGAACGTTGATGACCCGCTCAAGTGAGACATCATCGGCCGGGTTCGAGACCACCCGCAGGTAGGCCAGGACGTCCCTGATTTCGCGGCGTTCGTAGAACTTCAGGCCACCGACCAGCTGGTAGGGGATTCCATGCCGGTTGCAGGCCACCTCGAGCGCCCGTGACTGGGCATTGACGCGGTACATGGCCGCCATCGCGCTCCGGGGGACCTGGTCGTCCTGGACCAGCCGCTCCACTTCCTGCACGACCAGCCGTGCCTCTTCTTCCTCGTCGTACGCCTCGCCGATCACGACCGGCGCCCCCTTGTCGTTCTCGGTCCAGAGGTCATTTGGCAGCCGCCCCTTGTTGTGCGAGATCAGGGCGGCCGCAGCTTCGATGATCGTCTGGGTCGACCGGTAGTTCTGGTCCAGAGTCACGGTGCGAGCGTTCGGATAGACCCTCTTGAAATCGAGCATGTTCCTGGGATCGGCGTGCCGCCAGGAGTAGATGGACTGGTTGGGGTCACCCACCACGCAGATGTTGTGGTGCCCGGCGGCAAGCATGCGTGCCAGGCCGAACTGGAGGGCATTGGTGTCCTGGAACTCGTCAATCAGCAGGTGCTTGAACCGCGCCTGGTACTTCTCAAGCACCTCCGGGCTGCTCTCGAAGAGGCGATGTGTGACCAGCAGCAGGTCATCAAAGTCGACCGCGTTGGCGGCGAGCAGCAGCTCCTGGTACCTGCGATAGACGCGCGCAACTATCTCTTCAAAGTACGAGCCTGGCCCGGCCGCGTATTGCCGGGCTTCGATCATCTGGTTCTTGGCGTCGGAGATCGCAGCCAGCACGGCACGGGGGGCAAAGCGCTTGGGATCGATCTCGAACTCCTCGAGGACGCGCCTGACCATGCGCTCCTGGTCGTCGTCGTCGTAGATCGAGTAGTTCGGTTGAAGTCCGGCCAGCGCCCCGTCGATCCTCAGCAGCTGGGCGCAGAAAGAGTGGAAGGTCCTGACCGCAAGCCCGCCCGCAGGCGCGCCGAGGATGCGCTCGCAGCGTTCGCGCAGCTCGCGCGCCGCCTTGTTGGTGAAGGTTACCGCCAGGATGCGGTGGGGCTGGATGTTGAGCGCCGAGACCAGGTACGCGATGCGGTGCGCCATCACCCGCGTCTTGCCGCTTCCCGGACCGGCAACAATCAGGAGCGGTCCGTCGGCGTGCGTGGCGGCCTGGCGCTGGCGTTCAGTGAGGCCTTCGAGAATAGCTTGCGTCGAAGCTGGGGATGTCACGTCCCGATTCTAGCAGCGGAGGGTCGGAACTCTCAGGTTGCGGTGTCCGTTCGCTAGCGCACGGCGCCGACGGCCAGCGACTCCTCGATGCGCCCGAAACTGACCGCGCCCTCGGCGATCTGCTGCAGGCGCAGCAACTTCCCGGGGTGGTCGAACCGCGCGCGTTCCTGCACCGTTTCGAGGCGGGCCGCCGTCTTGTGTGTGTCGTGCGGCACCGTGATCAGGGGAACCCCCTCTTCCCGCGCTTCGTACTGGACGTACTGGATCGGCACCGGCGGCTTGCCCGCGGTGAGCACCAGCGCCTTGATCGGGGTTGCGAGGGCCGCCATCTGGATGTCAGGCCGATCGCCCCGGATGACAGCCGCGGCATTTTCGCGGGTCCCGAAGTAGTGGACGCCCCAGTCCCAGATGTTGCCGCCGACCAGGAAGTAGTCGACAAGCCCGTCGGCCCTGTCCTCGCCGTCAACGATCTTGCCGTCGAGGTGGGCGGCCAGCTCAGTGATCGTCACCGCGAGCAGGTGACGGTCATCCGGGATCGCTCCGAGGAAGGGTACGCCGGCGGCGTCCAGCGCGGGGACGGACTTTGTCCGCAACGTGTGTTCCCGGTAACGCGGCAGCGCATTGTAGATGACGCCGAGGGTCCGTCGCCCGAATGTCCGGGCGGCCGCCAACGGGTCGTCACCCCAGGCAGCCACGATCAGGATCTGCGCGTCGAGCTCCTCGGCGAGGCGAAGGTTCAGTTCCGGTGAGCCACTGAGCCCTTCGACGATGATCGGCGCGGCGCGGTCGCTTAACCGATTGATGGCCGCAGCCGCGCCCGGGATCTGAGCAAGCTGCGGGAACGTGGTCTGAATTCTTGTGGGCGTGCCGGGCGCGGATCCAGGGACGAGTCTGGCCATCGCTTCCGGATCGCGTTCCCCAGCGGTGCCCGCCCGCACGAACGCACTGGTCAGGGCCGGTTTGCGGCCGGCCGCCACGAATTTAGCCGCGATCCAGCAGCCTACAGCGGTCTTGCCCGCTCCTGGCGACGTCGAGACGATCAGCAGTGTTGGCATCGGTCGGGCAGGTCCTCGGGGTAGGATTCAGCCTGGCAACTGGTGCTCAGGCGACTTCTCTGGGCCATCGCAGCGGTTTCGTTCCGGCCCGGATTCTATCAAGGGGTGCCACGGAGGGTTCAGTGCCTGTCGAGCGATTCGAGCTGCTGTTTAGGCGTCCGCTGTCCGACGGCCGCAGTTGGGGTGACGTTGGACCCTACGAAGAGTTGCGCGGGCGGCTCTACTTCGAAATCGATCCTTTGAACCCGGCCAACGAGCGCATTACCGACCTGAAGCTGGCGCCGCGG
This sequence comes from SAR202 cluster bacterium, assembly GCA_016872495.1. GTDB lineage: Bacteria > Chloroflexota > Dehalococcoidia > Lucifugimonadales > Lucifugimonadaceae > VGZT01. The sequence goes on along the minus strand of VGZT01000009.1, from coordinate 13,596 downwards.
AATCACGCAGGCATGGTGGAGTTCAACGCCGATATCTCCATCCTGTTGCCAGTTGACCGGGCGCGGGCGACCGGGAAGATGGTGCTCGACGTCGTCAATCGCGGGAACCGCGTCGCGTTGCCAAACTTCAACCGCGCGACCCGCCCGGCGATCGACGAACGGACCCCGATCGACGTCCCCGTTGACGCGGGCGACGGCTTTCTGATGCGCCGGGGCTATGTGGTCGTAGCGTGTGGCTGGCAGAAGGACGCTCCGCCTCACCCGGCCCTGATAACCCTGCGTGGCCCGGATGCGGCAAACCCGGACGGCACCCCGATTCGCGGCAAGGTGTATTCGCAGCTGCAGTCGCCGGTCGACACGCACAATTTCCTGCTTTCCGACAAGAATCATCGAGCGTATCCAGCCGCAGACCTGGAAGAGCGCAACGCCTCGATGGAGTACCGCGCTGAGCCTGATGGGGCTCCACACCCCGTCCCTAGAAGCTCCTGGCGATTCGGGCGTATCGATGATTCCGGGAAGTACGTCGCGGACCCCGACTACGTCTGCGCCCCGGAAAAGTTCAAGAAGGGCCGCCTGTACCAGATCGTGTACACGACCGCCGGAGCACGCGTGCTGGGACTCAGCTTTGCGGCGCTGCGGGACGCAACATCGTGGTTCAAATACGGAGCGCCCCGCCTTGAGTCCCCGGTGCCCGGGATCCGTCACGCTTACGCCTACGGAATGTCGCAGACAGGACGTTTCCTGCGCACCTATGTCCACAACGACTTCAACCTCGACCAGCAGGGCCGGGAGGCGCTGGATGGCGTCATCGCGAATGTAGCAGGGGGCATGCGCGGGGAGTTCAACCAGCGCTTTGGCCAGAACTCCAAGGACCGGAACAACATGCTGACGCAGTTGTTCCCCTTCACCAGCATTCTGAGTACCGACCCCAAGACCGAGGAAGCCGGTTCATTGCACGGTCGATTGGACGCCCGTGGGAGCAGGCTGAAGGTCTTCTACACCAATTCCTCGGCGGAGTACCACCGTGGGGACGCGTCGCTGGTGCATACCGACCCCGATGGCACCCGTGATATCGATCCCGGTCCCAATGTACGGGTGTATGCCTTTGCGGGCACGGAGCACGGTCTGGGGACGTGGCCTCCGAGCGATCTCGGCGCTGCCGTCAACTTCGTGGCGGACCGTTCACAGAACCTGCGCAACGTGATCGACTACGCGCCGTTGCTGAGGGCCTGCCTGGAGAACCTGGACCGGTGGGTCGCCGGGGGCGTGGAGCCGCCCTCCAGCTGCCACCCGCGCGTCGATGACGGAACCGCGGTGTCAGTCGAACAACTCCGGGTGGTCTTTGATGCGATACCGGGCTCGGCATACCCGGGGCACCATGCCCACCCGCGTCGGCGGGACTTTGGCCTGCTGCAGGCGCGCGAGCAGGTGACGACGTTGCCGCCGAAGGTCGGCAGCGTCTACGGCGCGTTGGTTTCAGCGGTTGACTCCGACGGGAATGAGGTCGCCGGGATAAGGATGCCCGAGGTGCAAGTTCCACTCGCAGCAACGACCGGATGGACGCTCCGGCATCCCGACGTGGGAGGGGAGACGCAGCTACTGATGTTCGCCGGAGCGACCCTTCCCTTCGCTCCTACCAGGAGAGCTCGAATTCGGTCCGGCGATCTCCGGCCCTCGATCGAGGAACGCTACTCCAGCAAATCGGCCTACCTCGACCTCATTCGGGCGGCCAGCCGCAAACTGGTCAAGCAACGGTACCTGCTCGAGGAGGATGTCGAGGTGTGTCAGCAGAAGGCAGGAATACTGTGGGACCGCTTCGCCCGGGCCGGCGAATGAGCCGGCATGCATGAAGTTGCCGGCGTGGATCGCCTGCCCGGAGCAGGAGTGACATCATATTTCGCCCCGCCAGCGAGTACGGGGTAGTCGTGGCGCGCGGCGGTTTCCTCGTTCACTCCTGGGGGACCCGGACTACCTATCCCAGTCCGCTTACCCAGGCAAGGCCTTCACGTGGGCAGCGCTCGGACTGGCAGCCGACGACGGCCTCATCGATCCGGATGAGCATGTTCACCTGAAGTGGACCGGCGATCCCCTTTACGACCGCTGCTCACACGCAGTGCATGGCCCGGTACGGCACTACAGCAGCGGCGTCATCTGGCGGCTGACTGTACTTGTGCGGCGGCTTTGGCCGATTCCCGGGTGTCCCGTTCGACGAACTGGTCATTGCCCGTTGGTCGTATAGATCACCCGCTAGAGGCCGCGGCGCGCCAACCAGTTGACAGGCTCGTGATACAGTCTAATTTCCAGTAAAACTGATACCGCATATCAAAAGGGATCTCGTGCCATGGCTCGTCTTGTTCTCTTGGTGGTGTTCGGAGTTCTAGGGCTCACGGCCATTGCCTGCAGCTCGGCCAAGCCGACACCTGTCCCGATCTCCTCGCCCGCGGTCCACGTGGTTACCACGATCTATCCTGCCGTCTACTTCACGCAGCGCGTTGGAGGCGATCGCATCCGGCTGACCTCCATCGTGCCCACCGGGGCACACGCTCATGACTTTGAGCCTCGACCTTCCGACCTCGCGGCCATAAGCAAGGCAGACCTCGTCGTCTACGTCAGTGAGTTCTTCGAGACCTGGATGAGCCGAGCTCTCGAATCGGCCGGCTCCTCGGTGATGGCGGTCGAGGCGGCGCACATCGAAGACGAGCATGGGACAACGGGGGAAAAGGACGGTCACGGCCACGGCCACGACCAGGCTGACCCGCACGTATGGCTCAACCCTCACGAGGCGATCGAGATGGTGGAGCGCATACGCGATGCCCTGATCGAAGTCGACCCGGAAGGCCGCGACACATTCGAGGCGAATGCAGACTCGCTCATCGCGGAGCTTGAGTCGCTCGAATCACGCATGTCTCAGGCGCTCGAAGGCTGCCGGATCAAGACTGCCGTCGTTTCACACGAGGCCTACGGTCACCTCCTCGAAGACTTCGGCGTGGAACAGGCAGGGCTGTCGGGCCTGGAGGCGGAGGAAGCGGCGAGCCCGGCGACTATCGCCAGGATCGTCGACCTGATGCGGGAGCAGGGGATCAGGCACGTGCTCGCCGAGCCGGTCGTCAACGAGAAGCTAGTGGCGCAGATCGCTGAGACCGTAGGCGCTACCGTCCTGCCCCTGCACCCGCTTGAATACTTGACCTCTGCCGAAGCAGCCGCCGGCAGTACCTACTTCACGATCATGGATCGGAACCTGGAGTCCCTGCAGACTGCGCTTGACTGTCCCTGAGACTGAGTCGCAACAAGGGCGCCTGTGAAATCATGCACTCGGTAGGAGAGTGCGTCCTGCGTGAACGAAATCCGCGAGCTTGGTGACGGCCTCTAAGCCTGCTGCACGATCGCAGCCGAAACGGGGCCAACAGAATAGAACGATCGCCAACCCGGGATACCGCTGAAATAGATTGAACCGCCCGGCTTTCATGGAGACTCGGCTTTTTGGCTCCCTGCCAGCGCCGGGGCGGTTGGACGGCACCAGCCGACCTCATGCTCAGCGGCGGGACGTATTCGAGCGTGCTCATGAGCCGACGGTTCTTGAACCAGTCGATTCATTCAAGGTTCGCAAATCCAGGTCTTCCACGCCCCGCCAGGGGCCGCGCCGGCGCATGAGCTCGGTCTTGAACAAGCCGATGAGGGTTTCGGCCCGCGCGTTGCCGTAGGAGTCGCCACGACTTCCCCCACCGACGTCAACGCACCTGCCTCAGACAGCCGCTCGTTGCCGCGGATCGCAAGATATTGGACGCCATGGTCCGAGCGATGGACGAGGCCAGGTGCCGGGTCCCGCGCCCGCAGTGCCTGCTCGAGTGCGGTCAGGGTGCTCTCAGCCCGCAGCGACTTCGTCACCTGCCAGCCTACGATGTAGCGGTAGAAGGCATCGATCACGAACGAGACTTAGGCAAAGCCAGACCAGGTACCAACGCAGGTCAGGTCGGCGCCCACAGGCGGTTGGGAACGGGCGCCTTGAAGTCGCGCTCGAGCAGCTCTGCCGGCCACTCTGCCGTCTCGTTGGGCATCGTGGTACGGACGATCCTCTCGCGGACCGCGCCCTGGAGCCTATCGCGCGCATCAGGCGCTCGACCGTGCAGCGGGCCGCCACAGCTTGCGGGCCCCGTAGACGCCAAAGTGCCCGGCATGGACGTGCCTCAGCTTCACCTTCAGAGCCTCGTCGTGGACGCGACGCGCCGGCATCGCTCCCGTCCTGGCGGCGCAGCAGGTCGATGGAGCGGCCTGCAGCGCCCTGCAGATCGGCTCGACCCCAAAACGTTCCCTGTGGGCATCGACGAAGAGGGTCATCTCGCCGGCCGGCGCGGGTTGATCTCCCGCGCGAAAAGCCGAGGCGGATTGCAGGCTCTGGTTCGCCCGCCGGAGCGTCTTGTCCTCCCGCTCGAGCTGCCGCAGCTTGCCCGTTCATAAGTGGTCAGTCCTGGACGCGATCCATAGTCGGTCCGGGCGATGCAGTTCTCCACCGCAGCTTTGTTCAGCAGCGGCTCCACCCTGTATTGCACACAGGGGATGGATCCCGTTCGGGGTCGCCAGCCTGGCCCATATGAAAGACGGTTTCCGGCGAATGATCGTTTTAGGGAGAAGAAATCGTTCAGAAAGGAGGAGGTTGTAGCTGCAAAGTTGCGGCGGGGCTTGGGCGCTAGTAAGATCGCGCCGGATCCAGAGAGGGCGCGACAGGCGACAATCTGAAACGCCACAATCCGAGGTTGCCTGTTCCGTCGTCCACTTTCTACCGACAGGAGGGGGGTATGCGGCGCTTCAGTTTCCTTGGGCTTCTGATCATGGTCCTGGCCGTTCTGGCGGTGGCCTGCGGTGGGGGAGCGTCCACTACGGCTTTCACTCCGCCGAGCGACCCGATCGGCGTCATCAAGATCGGTCCCAAAGACCCGATCCGCATCGCCAGCGCGCTCGTCATTTCTGGCGCCGACGCCAACCTGGGAACCGACTCGCAGCGCGGCGTGGAGCTGGCCATCGCGGACCGGAAGGCGATCAAGGGCCACTCGATACAGCTGCAGGCCGAGGACGATGGCTGCAGCTCCGAGGGCGGCCAGGCGGCCGGCACCAAGCTGGCTGCGAACCCACAGATAGTGGGGGTAGTCGGGACCTCGTGTTCGAGCGCCGCCCGTGCGGCAGCGCCCCTGATCACGAAAGCGGGCAAGGTGATGGTGTCGCCTTCGAACACCGCTCCGTCGCTTACCGCCCCGGACCGAAGCGCAGATTTCGCCGGCTACCTGCGGACCGCGCACAACGACAAGGTGCAGGGCGCAGTCGCCGCGAAGTTCGCACGCGAGCAGTTGAAGGTGTCGAAGGTCGCCACCATCCACGACGGGAGCCCTTACGCAGAGCAGCTGCAGGCCGTCTTTGCGGCCGAGTTCAAGAAGCTGGGCGGCCAGATCACCGCGCAGGAAGCGGTTGCACCGACCGACACCGACATGCGCCCGGTGCTGACCAAGATCGCGGCGGGCAAGCCTGACCTCATCTACTACCCGATCTTCGTCGCGGCCGGGGGCCACGTGACCACCCAGGCGCGGAAGACCTCGGGCCTCGAGCAGGTCAAGCTGATGAGCGCCGACGGCACCTTCGCGGTCGACTTCCTCAAGGCTGCCAGCGACGCTGCGGTCGGCGTCTACCACTCCAGCCCGGACTTCTCGGCCTTCGCGGGTGGGTACGCCGACTTCAAGGCCAAGCACAAGGCCAAGTACGGCGAGGACCCGGTCAGCGCCTTCCACGCTCACGCCTACGACGCGGCGATGATCATGTTCAAGGCGATCGAGAAGGTGGGCGTGGAGGGTCCCGACAAGTCGCTCTACATCCCGCAGAAGGCGCTTCGGGACGCCCTCTTCGCGACCAAGGACCACCAGGGCCTCACCGGCAAGATCAACTGCGATAAGAACGGCGACTGCGCCGATCCCAAGATCGCGGTCTACCAGAACTCGGCCGACAACGTGAAGCAGGCGAAGGTTCCTGACACTCCGATCTGGAAGCCGTACTAGGCGAAACAACCCGCCGCAGTCGCGGAGCTAAGTTGAATACGCCGGGCCTCCACGGCCCGGCGTATTCGCATCTACATCGACGGGAGTGAGATGACAGGACGCCCTGCGACTTCCCTCGCTGCCATCCGCCGATGGTCGGCACGGATCAACGTGGCCGACCTGCTGATGTGGATCGTCGGAGGGGCGATCCTGATCTTCATCGTCGCCGGTTCGATCGCGACCCTCCGCCTGGGCATCTACTCGTTCCGCCAGTGGGTCGACTTCATCGTTTTCGGGCTGGCCCAGGGCGGCGTCTACGCCCTCATCGCGCTCGGTTACACGATGGTGTACGGCACCCTCCGGATGATCAATTTCGCCCATGGCGAAGTCTTCATGTCGGGGGCCTACACGGCCTACTTCCTGGCGTTCACCCTCGCCCAGAATGGCTGGATCGAGCGCTATCCGGTCATCAGCCTGGCGATGATATTTGCAGTCTCCATGGGCACCTCTGCCCTGGTCGCCGTGCTCGTCGAGCGGATCGCATACCGCCCGCTCCGAAACGCGCCCCGTCTCGTCGCCCTCATCACGGCGATCGGCGCCTCGTTCTTCCTGCAGTACGCGTTCCGCGGACTCTATGGCTCCGGGTTCAAGGCGTACCCGCGCATGAGCTTCCTGGAGGGCTCATGGAGCCTGGGCGACTTCCGCATCCTCCACCTGCAGGTCGTCGTAATCGTCGCCGCGGCGCTCATGATGGCCGTGCTGTACCTGTTTATCCAGAAGACGAAGACCGGCAAGGCGATCCGGGCAGTCTCCGAGGACAAGGCCGCCGCCGCGCTGATGGGCATCAGCGTCGACCGCATGATCGTGATCACGTTCGTCATCGGCGGCCTGGCAGCCGGCTTTGCCGGAGTGCTCTTCGCCCTCATGTTCAAGCAGGTCCACTTCTTCATGGGCTTCATCCCCGGGATCAAGGCGTTCACCGCGGCGGTGCTGGGCGGGATCGGCAACATCCCCGGGGCGATGATCGGCGGGGCCTTTCTCGGCATCTTCGAGTCCCTGGGTCCGATCCTGTTCCTCGACGGCTTCGGCATCAAGGCGCCGTACCAGCTGAAGGACGCGATCGCCTTCGCGATGCTCGTGCTGGTGCTGATCTTCCGGCCCACCGGCGTACTGGGCGAGCGCCTGGTGCAGAAGAAGGCGTAGCCATGCTGGCGAATCGGGCATGACGACGGTAACCACGCTCCGGGCGCGGTTCGGCGCAGCGACCGGCAATCCGTTCTCCGGGGGCGCCTGGCGCATCCCCGTGCGCTACGGTGCGGTCGCCGGCGTAACCGCGGTGTTCGTCTCGCTCATCGGCATGGTCGAGGCGTTCAGCCGGCGCGAGGTCATCGAGACCGCCGTGTCGATGGACCAGGTCCTGCTGCTGGTCATCACCGGGACCGCGGGCTACCTGGCAGCCAGCAGGTTCGCGGCGCGCGGGATCGGGAAGTCGGTCATCGCCGCTACGCTCTCGGGGGTCATCGCCACTCTGTTCCTGCTCGCGCTGCTCGTGCTCGGGGACCGGATCAACCTCCGCCAGGTGTTGCTGAACGCGTCGCCATCGCTCTATCTGGAGCTCACGTTCGGCAAGGGCCTGGGAACGGGCGCCGGCCTCCTCGCTCTGCAGATCATCGCCGGGGCGGTCGGCTCGGGCCTGATCGCGCTGCTCCCACCGGCGCCCCGGCGAGCGCTCCTGATAGGGCTGACCGTCGTGGCGGGCATGGGCATCCTGCATGACCTGATGAGCCTGACCTTCCAGAACTGGGGACCCCTCTCGGTCCTGGACACATGGCTCTATTCGTCCACCGGTCTCAAAGTCCGCGGCGCAAGCGCGCTGTTCCTCATCTTCGGCGGCTGGAGCCTGCTCTGGGCGATGAAGGGCCCGCAGATCCGGGAGCGTTCGAAGACGCTCCCGCTGGCCAGGTCCGCGGCCCGCCCGGTCGCGCTGCTCGCCGCCCTGGTCCTGCTGGCGGCCCTGCCGCAGATCCTCGGCCTGTTCCTCAGCGAGGTCCTCGTGCTGGTCGGTCTCGCAGCGCTCATGGCGCTTGGCCTCAACATCGTGGTCGGCATGGCCGGGCTGCTCGACCTCGGCTACGTCGCCTTCTTCGCCATCGGCGCCTACACCATGGCGATCCTTACGTCGTCCGAGCTCGCGTTCTTCGGCTTCAACTTCTGGGCGGCGCTCCCCCTGGCCATCCTGGCAGGCGTCGTCACCGGCGTGCTGCTGGGCGTGCCCGTGCTCCGGATGAGGGGCGACTACCTGGCGATCGTGACGCTCGGCTTCGGCGAAATCGTGCGGTTGCTTGTGCTGTCGGACGCGCTCAGGCCGTGGTTAGGCGGGGCGCAGGGGATCGGCCGGATCCCCAGGCCCGAGATCGGCAGCTTCGAGTTCGTGTCGTCGCAGCAGGTCTACTACCTCGTGCTGGGCGGGTGCGTGTTCGCCGCGTTCATCTCGTGGCGGCTTAAGGGCTCACGGCTCGGACGCGCCTGGCTTGCGATCCGGGAGGACGAAGACGTCGCTGCGGCCATGGGCATCAACCGCGTGTACTTCAAGCTGCTCGCGTTTGCGGCCGGCGCCGCCTTCGCCGCCATGAGCGGCGCGATCGCGGCAAGCAGACTGGGCATCATCTACCCGCACAGCTTCAGCCTGCTGATATCGATCAACGTGCTCGCGATCGTGATCATCGGAGGCATGGGGAACATACCCGGCGTCGTCATCGGCGCCTTCGCCCTTGTGGGCCTGCCGGAGATCCTGCGCGAGTTCGGCGACTTCCGTTGGCTCGTATACGGCGCTGCCCTGGTGGGCATGATGCTGCTCCGCCCGGCCGGGCTCTGGCCGGAGGCGATCCGCAAGCGCGAGCTCACCGCGCGGCCGGCCGGAGTGCCGGAAACGCCGAGCACCTCCCCGAGCGCCGGGGACACGAGCTAGGATGCCCGCACGGGTGCCTCTACTGCAGGCGATCAAGGTGACGAAGAGGTTCGGGGGGCTCACCGCGCTCGGGGAGCTGACGCTCGACGTCGAACGACACGCCATCCACAGCGTGATCGGCCCCAATGGCGCCGGGAAGACCACATTTTTCAACTGCATCACCGGCTTCGAGCGGCCCGAGGAAGGGGAGATCCTGCTGGAAGGCCGGTCGCTGGTAAGCCGCTCCCCAGATCAGATCGTGCGGCTCGGCGTGGCCAGGACTTATCAGAACATCCGCCTCTTCGCCGAGCTGAGCGTGCTAGTCAACGTCCTGATCGCTCAGCACACGCACCTGAAGACCGGAATGATCGGGGCAGTTCTGGCCCTTCCGGGCACGAGGCTTGAGGAGCATGAGGCGCGCTCGGAGGCCGACCGCCTCCTGGAGGCCGTGGGGCTCGGCGGGATGGGCGACTACATGGCCAGGGGCCTGCCGTACGGCATGCAGCGGCGCCTCGAAATAGCGCGGGCGCTGGCGACCAGGCCTCGCCTGCTGCTGCTGGACGAGCCGACCGCCGGGATGAACCCCATGGAGACGCAGCACACGATGGACTCGATTCGCCGCCTGCGGGACGACCTCGGGATCACCATCCTGCTCATCGAACACCAGATGCGGGTCGTGATGGGGATCTCGGACCGGGTGTCGGTCCTCGACTACGGCAGGAAGATCTCCGAGGGCACGCCGGCCGAGGTCCAGAACGACCCGAAGGTGATCGAGGCGTACCTCGGCCGGAGTGGCGCCTGATGGCGCTGCTCGAGGTCCGCAACCTCCACGTCTCGTACGGCCAGATCGCGGCCCTGCACGGGGTCGAACTCGAGGTCAACGAACGCGAGATCGTCACGCTGATCGGGGCGAATGGCGCCGGCAAGACAACGACCCTCAACGCGATCTCCGGCCTGCTGCGTCCGGACCGGGGCCTGGTCATGCTCGAAGGCATCGACCTCTCGACACTGCCGCCGCACCAGATCGTGTCGCGGGGGGTCGTGCAGGTGCCCGAAGGCAGGCACGTGTTCGCCAGGCTGACCGTGCTGGAAAACCTCGAGATGGGCGGGTTCACGGTGCGCGGGAAGGCCGAGATCCCGAGGCGCATCGAGCAGGTGTTCGAGCTCTTCCCGCGCCTGCGTGAGCGGCGCGGGCAGCTGGCGGGGACGCTCAGCGGCGGCGAGCAGCAGATGCTCGCGATGGGACGGGGCCTGATGGCGGGACCCAAGGTCCTGCTCCTGGACGAGCCCTCGATGGGCCTCGCGCCGGTGCTGGTCGACACCATCTTCGACACGGTCAGGCGGCTCCACTCCCAGGGGACCACGATCCTTCTGGTCGAGCAGAATGCCCGCATGGCCCTGCAGGTCGCCGACCGCGGCTACGTCCTGCAGACGGGGCGTGTCGTACTATCCGGCACCGCGGCCGAGCTGCAAGCGCACGACGCCGTCAGGGAGGCCTACCTGGGCGTCGGCTAGGGGTCCGGCCGGTTCTCCTGCGATTCCGCAAGTAGCGCCGCGGTGTGCTCCAGCACGATCGAGGCCCGCGCCAGGCGAGAGAAGGCCCACACCGCAAGCGTCAGGACGACGAGGTCGTCGAGGTAACCCAGGACCGGGATGAAATCGGGAACGATGTCGATCGGCGAGAGAAGGTAAAGGACCAGGGCAGGGATGATCAGCTTCGCGCAGATGGGCACCCGCCGGTCGCCCATGACACGACGAAGCAGGCGCCAACGGCCCCGCCACGAAAGGGAAAGGACCGCGCGGGCGGTCTCCTGGCGCCGCAGCCGACCGATCATGCCCTTGCACACGCCAGAGATTCTAAGTTGACGTCTTTCGTGGCGCCCGACGGTCCGCTGGCGATTCGCCCGATGCGCAACCGCGAGGACGACTTCCAGCTGCTTGCACGCTGGCTCACCGACCCCCGCGTCCTCGCGTCATACGAGGGCCGATTTTGTATCCGTGAGAGTGGTGCTGGGGGCCAGATTTGAACTGGCGGCCCACGGATTTTCAGTCCGTTGCTCTACCGCTGAGCTACCCCAGCACCGTTCAAAATCGTACCACCGCCAGCAGGATTCAGGGGCCCTGGCGAGTGATCCGATCAGCGGGTCAGGCGCCGGAAGGCCCGGAGTGGGGCCGCCTGCAGGCCCAAGCCCATGATCCCGATGGCCAGCAGCGCCTTGCCTGGTGCGTCCCGGTCGTACCCCGTGATCACCAGGGAGCGGATCACCTCGAACGGGTAGGTGATCGGGTTCCAATCGTTGAAGATCTGGATCCACCGCGGCACCAGGGATTCCGGCACGAATGCGGTCGCGGTAACCATTCCGTTACTCGACGAGCAGGCGACAGGCCGACCAGGCCAGCGCCATGCAGGCCGTGAACGTGACCTGGCCGGGCGCCAGGTAAGCGAGGTAGCTGGCTCAGCGGAAACGCGAGGATCGGCATCCGACTGGATGGCACACGAAGAAAGCGACGCAGGGTGCGTCTGCCCAGGAAGTAGGCCTTGGAGGCAAGCGCGGCAATGTCACCGTGCCTGCCATCCCATGACCAGGGGTAGGCAGGCAGCCTCTTCTCGAATCCGCCGCCCTGTGTATTCACGAAGACGTCATCCAGGCTTGGATGACTCATCTGCAGCCCTATGCTGCGCACGCCATTACCGTCCAGCTACCTGAGGATCGCAGGGATCGCCGCGCCTGCGTTCGGCACCGGCACCGCTACTACCACTCAATAATTACGTAGTTTAAAAACACAGCATTCAAGCGGCTTACAGCGCACCAGGCCTTCTGTGTGTAAGTTTTGCGTGCCTTTCTCGTTCGTTTTTGTAGTAGCATACCCTCACGTAACCAATTGAGATTGTTGGATTTTACCGGTTTTTGGTCACGCTTTACGAGGCGAAACGCATAGTGCTTTGCGTCGCCACGTTGCGCACGTAGAATGACTCATAACGTTAATCAAAAGAGTCGACAATGACACAAAGCAAGAATAGCGCCAACCCCAACGACAGCCATAAGATTGATACAAAGCAGCTTTATTCTGATATATATAAGATCGATGGATACGATTACGGATCATTCGACAAGCAAAAAAATACATTGGAGAGGCCTGATGCACAGCTGGATATTGTAAAAAAATATCTCAAGATCCATGAAGTCGCTGATGATGCTGTAGTCATTGAAATCGGTTGTGGTCTTGGCCATCTCAACATTTGCCATCCCCGCTGGAAAGGATTTGAATATTCCAATACAGCTGTAGCTTTGGCAAAGGATCTTTATGGACGAGACCTAAATATTATTGAAGGCGATGCGAGAGCTTTGCCGATTGAATCATCATCGGTCGATTTTATTTTTTCCTTCGCAGCCTTAGAGCACATTCCAGAAGTCGAAAATGCCTTTAAAGAAATCGAAAGAATACTTAAACCAAATGGGATCGCCGTTTTGAACCCTGCCTGGAACTGCCGGACTTGGACAGTAAAAAAACTCGAGCAGCGCCCGTATTCAGAGCTTCAGCTCTCAGAAAAAATAGGCAAGCTTCTTATTCCCATCAGAAATAACCTGCTTTTCCGAATGCTTTGCTCTATGCCATCTAGGCTACTTCGCGAAGTCAAACTCTTTTCAACGAAAAGTCAACTGCCGCTTGAATACTCGAAACTTGAGCCCGACTTTAGTTTATGGCAGAAATATGAACACATCTCCGATGATGATGCGTTTGTGAGTATGGATGCGCATGCTGCTCTCATTTATTTTGCTTCAAGGGGATGGATTTCATATTCACATAACAATATGTTCAAACGATTTATGTGTCGCGGACGAGAAATAGTGGTCTCCAAATCTATTTAAAGCAAAGCAACTTCCTATTTAAGCATAACAGGACGTAAGTCATTGTAGCGTTGTGTTCTAGCCATATTGCTGTGTCTGGCGAATGCCATTAGCGAAAATTAGCTAACCGCACGTGCTGCCGGATATGAAGGTTCAGTTCGTTCGCCGCTATGTGACGTTGAGCGGCTAATAACCGGCCCTTTGCAAACCCCATTGACGATATGTGTCAATGTATTTGCTGTAAAGGCGTCACTCCGTTGGATGCAAAACAATGGCTGGTTGATTCGCTTGGGCTGATGTACTGTGACATGCGTAGCGAGCTCAGCGCCTATTTTGTCAGGAAACCAATTCTTCCGCCCTTTCTTACCCTTGTTGACCCGGGCAAGCTCTTCCCAGGGCGCGGGCCTGCTCTGTGGGTCGGGGCCTTCGGTGGGCTCGTCCAGGATCAGCAGTTCGGGCGTGCGGGCCATCGCGCTGGGGAGGTCGAGGCGACCTTTCATGCCGCCCGGGCAGGGACCGGTCATCTTCTTATCGACCGGCAGCCCCATGAGTTCGAGCGACTCATTGGTCCTACGCTTGATCTACTGGGCGGGGACTCGGTACAGCCGGTCGGCCAACTCCAACGTTTCGCGACCGGTCGAGAAGATATCGAGAGAGGGTGTCTGCACCGTCAAAACGAGCTGCCTGGGAACTTCGTTGGGGTGCTCCGCCACATCGATGCCGGCGACTTTCGCGGTGCCAGGTGTGGCACGGAGTGAACTGCCCCCGGGTGCGGTACCGC
>VGZT01000008.1 GCA_016872495.1 SAR202 cluster bacterium | reverse complement strand
CCTAGTAGGGCAGCTTCACGTCGGGGTTCTTGAGCGCCCAGTGGGCGGTCTGCACGGTCAGGTCCTCCTGCAGCTGGATCGTGAGACCGCCGTCGATCACCAGGGCGTGGCCGGTGATGAAGCTGGCGTCCTCCGAGCACAGGAAAGCGATCCCGCCGGCGATATCGTCGGGCGTGCCGGTCCGACCGACCGGGTACTGCTGGTCAAAGAACTTGAGACCGGAAGGGTTCTTCTTCCAGTTCGCCCCGTTACGTTCCGTGACAATGTGGCCCGGGCAGATGCAGTTGACCCGGATCCCGAGGGGCCCGAAATCGATCGCCATCTGCCTCGTCATGCCGATCACGGCGGTCTTGGCGGCCTCGTAGACGAGCTTCTCCTTCGCCTGCAGCATGCCGTGTACGGAGGCGATATTTACGATATTCCCGTGGCCAGTCCTGGCCATCGCCGGCACCGCGTGCTTGGCGCCCAGGAAGAGGGCCTTGGTCATGACGGCCATGCCGTAGTCCCAGGCCTCCTCGGTGACATCGACGGCGCTGCCGCCGATCTGCCGGGAGTTGGGGCCGCCCCAGGCGTTCTGGACGAGGATGTCCAGCCGGTCCCAGCGGCGTACGGCCTGGGCGACCATGTTCTCGATGTCGGCGGACTTCGACATGTCGGCGGTGATCGCGGCCGCTTCGCCACCCGAGTCCTCGATCCGGCCAACGTTAGCGGCGGCCGCTTTGCCATCGATATCTGCGATCAGGACGCGGGCGCCCTCTCTGGCGAGGCGCCTGGCAACCCCGCCGCCGATCCCCTGGGCGCCGCCGGTGACGATCGCCACCTGCTGGTCAAACCGACCCATGCCGTTACCTCCAAAGGAATTTATGAAATCCGGTCGAACCGGCAGATTGTAGCGGGGAATCGTCCGACGGCCCGGTGTGGGCCGCCAGGTAGAGACTAGCGGCCCGCGGCCGGCTCCGGTGCGGCGGGACTGAACAGGGCGAACGAGCTGGTGTAGGCGTGCAGGAAGGTGGACCCGCCGACCGGCCCGATTTCGCCGTTGCAGAAAAAGCCGGCCATGGGGACGGAGGCGACCATCGACTCAAACATCTCGGTGTCGTGATCGACCGTGCCGAACAGGTGCTGCCCGCGTCCCTGGCACGAGAAGAGCAGGGCGCCGGCGGGCCGCCTGCGCCCCCGCGCTCTACCGTACCTGTCGAGCACCGCCGCGAGGTCCTCCGTGGCGGTTGCCGCGTCGCGCACATGGAACTGGATGACCTGGCCCTCGCGCAGCCTCTCGCCGATCGCAAGCGAGCCGGTGTCCTCGTCGGCGCCGATCACATTGCGGATCAGGAAGTCGCCTGCGGCAAACGAGTTCGACAGCGGATCCATGACCACGCCGACGTGCAGAGAACGGCGGATCAGGCCGCGGTCGCGCTCATCGGCGGCCTCGAAAAGCCCTCGCAGTACCTCGAGCGGCGTCGCCTCGCCGAGCCGCTTGATCACGTTCTTCTCGCATTCGGTGACGACCGCAGGGCGGCCGATCGGCCGGCACCCCTGGGCCACGATCGTTTCGACCCGCAGGTTGCCGGAAAGGGCGAGGCCGGTCGCACCGGAGCGCCAGGTGCGTTCGTTCATGAACAGCGCGTTCTCGCCCGGCTGGCGTCCGCCGCTGGCGAGTCCTCCAACCTTGATGGAGCCCGGATATGCGAAATCCAGGCCGGCGACCAGCGCCTCGGCGTCGATCGAAAAAGGATCGGGCAGCAGGATCAGCTGCGGGGTCGCGGCCACAGGCGCGCCAAGCGCGGTCTCCCACTCGTCCGGGCCCGCATCGGCCGTCGGCATGCTCTCCTGCCGTAGATGAAATGGCTTGATCTTTACGCCGGGGAGGTGCGCGGCGGTGATCGCCACGCCCGGCCGCCGTTCGACCTCGTGTCCTCCCCCGATCACGCCCCCCGCAGAGCAGCCGATGAACGGTACCTGGCCGAACTGGGACCGGATCAACTCCGGGACTGAGAGGTAAGACGCCGAGTGGTGTGGCGAGACAAACGCCATGACGACGTCTGCACGCTCGCCCTCGAGGTTCTCCAGCGTCTGCTCGCTGGCGTGCTGAATAGCCTCGCTCAGCGAGGCGGAATCGGACACAGCTGAAGCCCAGCGCATGGTTCGCTCCACCTGCATCATAAACAGGCGGGGATACCGCCTGTCACGCGGATACGGCACCGGTGTGCACACACCTGCGCTGACTCGGCGGGGGAGAAATCAGCCGGTCCGGGAAGCAGGTGCGCGGAGCAGCTCGATCAGAGGGCCCGCAGCGACTTCTCCGCGGCGGCTACCGTCTTCTCGATGTCGGCGTCCGTGTGGCTCGACGCCACATGCCAGCGCCCGTTGGTCGCCAGGCGCACGCCGTTCTCCAGCATCAGCTCGGCGAACCGGCGATAGCGGCCGTCGTCGCAGTAACGGGCATGCTCACGGTAGTCGTGGATCTCGTCGCGGGAGCTGAAAGAGGTCGCGAACACCGAGCCGACACCCTGGACCAAGAGGTCAGACTCGGCCCGACGGGCCGCGCCCTGCAGCCCCTCCATCAGGCGCCGGCCACGATTCGTGAGGTCCCGGTAGAAGCGCGTGGGGTCGGAGGCGATGTGCGACAGCGACGCATGCGCGGCGGCGATCGACATCACGTTCGAGTTGAAGCTGCCGCCGTGGTACACCGAGCCGTCGCCCACCATGCTCATCACGTCGGGGCGGCCCAGCAACATCGCGATCGGGAACCCGCCCGCCATCGACTTCGCGTAAGTGGCGAGGTCGGGCGTAACTCCCAGCATCTCCTGTGCGCCACCCGCGGCGACCCGGAATCCCGTGATCACCTCGTCGAAGATCAGCAGGGCGCCGTGCTTCTCGCAGAGCGCCTTGACGCCTTCCAGGTAACCCGGCCTCGGCAGGATGCAGTTGGTGTTGGCCAGGATCGGCTCCATGATCACGCCGGCGATCTGACCGCGCTCACGCTCGAAGATCTTGGTGAGCGTGGCGAGATCGTTCCACGGAGCAATCACGACGTCGTCGGCAGACCCGGGCGCCATGCCCTTCGACTCGCCGACCGGGACGGGTGCATGCGCGGGACCGGCCCGGTCCAGGGGCGGGTGAACGGAGTACAGGACGGTGTCGGTCCATCCGTGATAGTGGCCCTCGAACTTGACGTACTTGGGCCGTCCGGTGAATCCTCGGGCCAGCCGCAGCACCAGCTGGTCGATCTCGGTGCCCGAAGACGCGAAGCGCACGGGGCCCTTGAGCGGGACCATCCCCCGCACCATCTCTGCGACTTCCAGTTCCTTTTCGAACTGGCCTGCGAAGACGAAGCCGTTGCGCATGTCCCGGGCGACCGCGTCGACGATGAAGTCGGGCGCGTGGCCAAAGATGTTCGGGCCCATCCCCTGGACGTAGTCGACGTACTCGTTCCCATCGACGTCCCAGAGCTTGCCGCCCTTGCCGCGGACGAAGAAAAGCGGGACCGGCTTTTCGCCCCGACGGATCTGGCTGCTCACGCCGCCGGCCACGAGGTCGTTTGCCCGCGCAAAGAGCGCTTCGCTGCGCTTGAAATCCACCGCTGCCTCCGAGTCAACCACGAGGACTGAAGGCCCTATTGTAGGCCGGCCGGCGGCGGCTCCCGTGGCGTACCAGCGCTCCAAGCGACAGGATGCTTGAAGGGGCCTGCAGCCGGGGGCCGGGCGGCGCGGTCGGCCTGTGGACCGGGCTCCTCAGGATCATGAGTGGGTTCACGGTAGGCGCCGAGCTCGGCAATCAGCGCCCTGACCTCAGCCTCGGTGACGGCGCGCGCGTCCTGGGCTTCCCTTGCCCGGATCTCGGCGAGGGTGGCCTCAGTGTCCTGCCGCCCGGCTTCATGACCTTCGGAACGGGCCTCATCCAGCTGTCGGCGTGAGAGCCTTGCCTGGTCGATACTTTCCTGCCTGAAGCCCTTATCAGCCTGGCGTGCCGCCACGCCGCGATCAGGTCCCTGTCCGCCTGTGGCCGTGGCGAGTTTCCAGGCTTGTCCTGCTGATTCGAGGAATTGCACGGAGAGACTGCTCAGAAGAGAATCGTAGGCCATCCATGACCAACGTAAACCGAGCAGTTCCTGGTAATCGCGGTGGGTAGACCCGAAGGGCGTGCCGGATTCGAGTCCGTCGCTGCATTCTTTGCCGGGCGGCGCGTCGGCCACGCGATCCGATGGAAAGAGAAGACGGTTTCGACGATGGATGACGCCCGGTCGGGTGCACGCGAAGGCGCGCCCGAGGGCCTGGTGTCAGGCGCCGACGGCCAGACGGCGGGCAGAGGCCGCCATGGTCGCTCCTGGCTGGGCTCGAGCGGCGACGACCTCCTGGTGTCAATCCTGTTCAGGCCCTCACCAGCTTCGTCGTCGCAGCTGTCGATGCTCGCCGGCCTTGCCTGCGCGCGGACCGTCGACCGCCTGCTTCCCATCCCCAGCGCCATCAAGTGGCCCAACGACGTCCGAGTGCAGGGCCGCAAGATCTGCGGCGTGCTGGTCGAATCCGAAACGAGCGGAGTTCAGACGGTTTCGGTGGTAGGTATCGGGTTGAACGTGAACCTGGATCCCACTCGCTGGTCGGAAATCGCGGAATCGTCGACCAGCCTGCGGCAGCTGACCGGGGCACCCCACGACCGTGTGGCCACGCTGCGCATCCTGCTGGAAGAGATCAACGACCTGTACGACCGGGTGGTTGCGGGTGCAAGCGTGCGCGATGACTGGGCGAGCAGGGTGGAGACGGTAGGGCGAACCGTTACAGTGACGTCAACCGGCGACGTCGTGACCGGCCGGGCAGAGGGAATCGACTACGATGGCAGCCTGCTCGTCAGGACCGCCGACGGGCAGCTGCGTCGCTTCACCGCAGGTGAGGTCACGCTCCAGGGCGCACGCTAAGGTGTCGGCAAAAGGATTGCCTCATGCTTCACGATCAACTGGCCCGGCCCCTCGATCTGGCTGGCACGAACGTCATCCTGACAGGCGGGGGGTCCGGGCTCGGCAGGGCGATGGCTATCGCCCTCGCCGGAGCGGGCGCTAACGTCGCCCTGTCCGGGCGCAGGACGGCCCCGCTCGAGGCGACCGCGCGTCAGATCCAGGCTGCGGGCGGGCGCGCCCTGGTCGTGACGGCCGATATCACCGACTCGGCGTCGGTGAAGGCGATGGTCGACCAGGCCATATCCGACTTCGGGAAGGTGGATGTCCTGGTGAACAACGCCGGGATGGTCCGTGGCCAGGGCGGCGTCGCGCTGTGGGACATCACCGATGACCAGTGGCGGGCAGGAATCGAGGCCAACCTGACGGGTGCTTTCTTCTGCGCACGGGCGGTCGCCCGGCACATGTCGGAACGGGGCCGTGGGAAGATCATCAACGTCTCTTCCGGCTACGGCCTTCGAGGCGCCCGTGACAACTATATGTATGCATGTGCAAAGGGCGGAATTGTCCAGTTGACCCGTTCGCTGGCGGTCAGCCTCGGCCGCTACGGAATAACCAGTAACGCCATCGTCCCCGGACTGTTCCCGACCGAGGGGACGGCCGACAGCGCCATGGAGCTGCCGAGCGGGGAGTTCATACCCGTGGGTCGGGTGGGAGATCCCGATGAGCTCGGACCAGTGGCCGTCTGGCTGGCCGGACCAGGGTCGGATTACATGACCGGGGAGATCTTCGTCGTGGACGGCGGAGGCCTGGCGGGGGGCATCGCGCCGACCGGCCATGCGCCCGTTGCCGAATTGGCCAGAGGGTAGAAGCGTGCCACCTGTTCCAGCCTTCCGGCTCGACGGCAAGAAGGCCCTTTTGACCGGCGCCACCGAGCCGTGGGGATCGGTGATCGCACACGCGCTGGCGGAAGCAGGCGCCGATGTTGCGGTGGCGGGGCGGTCACACGAGGACACGGGCGCCGCAGTCCAGGCGGCACGGGCAGCCGGGCGGACCGGGATCCAGCTCCAGTTGAACTCGGACCTCCCGGAGGAGGTCGAACAGGCGGTACGGCAGGTGGTAGGCGAGCTTTTCGGCCTGCATATCCTGGTCAATTGTCCCGGCGCGGGGTACGCCCGGCCGTTCGGGCAGATCGACGAGGAGTCCTGGCAGCGGGTTTTCGAGCTCAACTTTCTGGCGCCCATGCGGTGGACCCGTGCCGCCGGCTCCCACATGACGGCACAGCGCTACGGACGGATCGTCAATTTTGTTTCGGTGCTCGCTGAGCGTGGCATGGCGAACGGCACGGCGCTTTCGGCGACCCAGGCAGCCCTGCGAGGGCTCACGCAGTCGCTGGCCCTTGAGTGGGCGCGGTCCGGCGTGCGGGTCAACGCGATCGGGCTGGGATGGTACGACCTTGCGGATCAGCCGGCCGAGGCCCAGTTGAAAGAGAAGCTGGTCCGCTTCCTGCCCCTGCGCCGCAAGGGCAGGCCGGTCGATGTCGCCTCGCTGGTGGTCTTGCTGGCCTCGGACGCGTCCGACTTCACCACGGGCCAGACGATCTACGTCGACGGCGGTGCAATGGCGCACGCCTGATCGAGCCCGGGCCTGTCCAGGTCCAGGTTTTCATCGGGCCGGCGTGCTGGCCGCTGTAGCGGATGAACCCGTGGGCACGCGGGGGACCAGGTCGACCCCCGTGTCCTGACGCCTTCGGGAAACCGGATTGTCATCACCTCCAGGAAGCCGGGGCTGTAGTCGCGGAAGACCCCCACTTCGATAATTCCGGCACCGGGGAAGTTGACTTCGAGCACCTCGAGGCCGGGTTTCGAGACCCGTTGCTGGGCCTGCGTCGATGCACCGGGGCCTTCACCTGGGAACGCGGCATGTCCATGGTGTCGTGAAGGCCGTCGCGGAACGTATTCAGGACGTTGCGGATTGCACGGCATCCGCCGCATGAGCCCCGGCTTGCAGGAGTGGCGCAACGTCTTCTCGCGACGCCATACGTTGGTCCGGGCCAGCTCGTCGAGGTACCTGATCGTCGGGTCGATCGACGGGTACTTCGACTTGTAGATGATGAAGCTGGATTCGATGCGATCGATGCCGGTGCAATCGGCACGGCACTTGAACTCGATCCCGGTCGATTCGACCTGGAGACGGCCCCCGATCCGTTTGCCGCTCTTCAGCAGCACGGTGATCGTGTACGCGCAGGCTCTTGCGGCAGATGTCCTTGCGGAGCCCGCGAATCAATGTGCCAACAAGGGCCGCCAGAACGACGACCACGACAGATATCAGCAGTACGTTGTCGAACGGCGGCGGTTCAGGGCCTTGCCGCCGGCATCAACCGGCCCGGTGGATTCGAGGGCGCCGGGCCGGGTTGCCCGAAGCTAACCGGCCCGACTGCGGATTAGTTCGGCCAGGAAGAAAAGGACGATCACCGCGATCATCGGGCTGAAGTCGAACATCCCGACGCGCGGGACGATCCGCTGAAGCGGCAGAAGGATCGGATCAGTGACCTGCCGGAGGATCTGGACCAGCATGTTGCCCTGGATATCCGGGAACCATGAAAGCAACGAGCGGGCGATGATGAGGAATCCCAGCAACTGGAGCAGATATGAAATGAATAGGAGAGCCAATTTACTTCCCGGACCCCAGCTGTTCACCTCGCTCGTATGCCGCCAGAACTGCCTTGATCACCACGGCGCGGAATCCGGCGTTTTCAAGCGCCAGCAGCCCTGACGCAGTCGTTCCCCCCGGTGATGTGACCATGTTGCGCAGCTCGGCCGGATGCTTGCCGGTCGCCTTGACCAGGGCTGCGCTCCCCATCAGCGTTTGCAGGACCAGCTTGCGTGCCATCTCGTTGGGCATGCCCAGCTGAACCGCTGCGTCGACCAGCGACTCGATGAACACGAAAACATACGCTGGTCCGCTGGCGGACAGGGCGGTCGCCATGTCCACGTACTTCTCATCTTCAACGTAAACGTGCTCGCCGATCGCCGTCAGCATCCCGCCGGTGAACTCGCGCACCGGGGCGGGCACGGTCGCGGTCGAAGTCCACACGCTCATGCCAAGCCCTATCTGCGCGGGCGTGTTGGGCATCACACGGATGAGGTTCTTGTGGTTGAGCCGTAACCCGATCGAGTGCATCTTCACGCCGGCGAGGATTGAAAGCACCGTCTGGTCAGCTGCCAGCGCTCCGGAAAGCTCACGGGCCGCGCCGTCAAGCTGCTGAGGCTTTACCGAGAGCACCACCAGCTCGGCGCCCTTTATTGCGGCCCGGTTGTCCCCGGTCACGTCTACGCCAAGGCCCCTGGTCAGTGCATGGCGGCGAGGCTCCACGGGCTCGCCGACCGTGATATCGGCGGACAGCTTCGCCCGGCGAATGCCAGAGATGAGCGCCTCGGCCATCACTCCGCCGCCAATGAAACCGATCTTCATCGACCCCAACCTCTCTGCACGACCAACGCCGCAGTCACCGGCGCACGATGCCTTTGCGGGTCGAAAGCGCCACGGCGAGCCGGATCGCCTCGATCATGCTCGTTTCGTCGGCCACGCCCTTGCCCGCGATGTCGAACGCGGTCCCATGGTCCACCGACGTTCGCAGGAAGGGGATGCCAAGGTTGACCGAGATGCTCTCCTCGAACCCGTGGACCTTGATCGCGATGTGTCCCTGGTCGTGGTACATGACGACAACAACGTCGTATTTGCCGTTGATCGCCTGGCTGAATACGGAGTCGGCGGGCACCGGGCCGGTGGCCAGGATCTTTTCCTTGCGCGCGTCCGCAACCGCCGGCGCTATCTCGTCGAGCTCTTCACGGCCGATCAGGCCGTTGTCGCTGGCATGCGGATTCAGGCCGGCGACCGCGATCCGGGGCCTGTCGAAGCCCCACTTCTCGAACTCGGAATGGGTCAGGCGGATCGCCCGCAGTACGTTCGCGCGCGTCACGTAGTCGCACGCCTCTCGCAGGGGTTTGTGCGTGCTCAGGTGCATGCAGCGTAAGCCGCCGGACACCAGCATCGTCGCCACGTATCCCGCGCCCGTGAGCCGCTTGAACACTTCCTGGTGGCCCGTGTCTTCGAAGCCGGCGGTGTGCCAGGCCTCCTTGTTGACCGGGGCCGTCACCATGCCAGCGACGTCACCGTCGATGCACAGCCTTGCGGCGCGTTCGACCCATGCATGGGAGGCCTTTGCGGAGTCGACCGCGTGCTTGCCGACAGGGAAGCGGGTCTCTTCATAGCCATCGACGTTCAGAACGTCGACCGTGCCTGCCTTGCCGGACGCATCCTGGGGCCGGGTGATCGCGCGCACGTTGGCCTGCAGCCCGACGAGCCGCGCCGCATCGCTCATGGCCGCGACCGTGCCAATCACGAACGGGACAGACGTTTCATAAACCTCGGTCCGCTTGAGCGCCTTGGCGACAACCTCGGGTCCGATGCCGGATGGATCGCCAAGCGTGAGCGCAAGCGTTGGACGTTTCTGGGCCAATGGTGTTGCTCCTGCCACAGTCACAGGCCAACCATCATACGTCGGGTCGCCTGGCCACGCGGTTCGGCGTTTCGACCGCGCGCGCCGAAGGCTGGTGCACGAACACCGCGCGTGGTGCCGCCACGCCTTCGGTGACGACCCGGTCGCCCGCCTGGACCGGACGCACGAACAGCAGGAGCACGCCCGAGACGAAGTTCGAGGGCAGATTCTGCGGGCGGACGTAGAGTCCCAACGTGAGCAGGCTCAGGACGACCGCAAGCCCCGTCAGGTTCACCCCGCTCACTTTCAGCGTGATGAAGATAGTGGTGGCGACCAGCATGATCTGGGTGGCGGGGGCGATCGTGTAGTGGACGCCCCGTGGCATGCGAGCCCGGCGGCTCAGGCAGGCGTTGGCCGGTCTCTCTGCACGTGACCAGGCCAGGCACGCGACCGCCAACCCGGCCAAGATCGTCACGACCGAGCCGGCGGTGAACGTGAATATGCCCAGGTTGAACAGGTAGAACCCCGGGAAGGCGAGGTGGATGTCGGCGATCTCCTGGATATTCACCGCGGGTGACTGAATCGAAAGGCCCCCGCAGCGCGGGGGCCTTCGTCAAGAGCCGGCCGGAAACCTGCCCTCGTCAGCACTTGCTGTAGCCGCAGGTGTAGCACTTCATGCAGCCTTCTTCGAACGCCAGAGACGGCGCGCCGCAGTCGGGGCAGGTCCGCTGGTTGAGCTGCGCCATGATGTTGACGGTTGGCGACTTCACGAACTCGGCGACCGGCCGGGCGCCGGAAACGTCGAGCACCCGGCGTTCACCTTTGAACATCCCGAGCTGGGCGGACTCCCTGCGCGGTTCAATGGCTTTGGCTTCGGATTCCCTGCTTGCTTCGAGCTGCCTCTGCAGCGCAAGCGCAATCGCGTCGGGCCCGGAGCGTACGAGCACGCCATCGTCCCAGGTCGGGCAGCAGGTGATGCCTCTTAGCTGCTTGACCACCTCGTCCGGATCGAGGCCCGAGCGGAGCGCCAGGGATACCAGCCGTCCGATCGCCTCGTGTTGGGCGGCGTCACATCCGCCGGCTTTGCCGAGCGTGGCGAACACCTCGAATGGCCGCCCGCCGCCGTTGATGTTGACCGTGACGAACACGTTGCCGTGCCCGGTGCGGATGCGGCGGGTG
Source organism: SAR202 cluster bacterium (assembly GCA_016872495.1). Classification (GTDB taxonomy): domain Bacteria; phylum Chloroflexota; class Dehalococcoidia; order Lucifugimonadales; family Lucifugimonadaceae; genus VGZT01. The sequence continues at coordinate 54,779 of VGZT01000008.1, read as the reverse complement.
ACGCCGTGTACTTCGGACGGGCGGTCCTTCGGCGTCAGGTACTTGTGTCCTTCAACCTTGGCCGGCTCTTCAGCGGCGACGGTTGCGGCTTCCGGCTTCTTCTTCTCCGTGGTGCCTGCCGTCAGGACCTCCTTCTCGCGGGAGCCGGCCCGGTAGACCGTGATCCCCTTGCAGCCTGTCCTCCATGCCAGCAGGTACGATTCTTCGACGTCCTTGATGGTCGCCGAGTTCGGGAAGTTGATCGTCTTGGAGATCCCGGCGTCGGTGCTGGCCTGGAAGGCGGCCTGCATGAGCACGTGGTAGCGCGGCGAGATGTCCGAGGCGACGTGGAACAGGCGCCGCACGTCCTCAGGGACATCGTCGCGTGCCTGCAGCGATCCGCCGTCGGCCAGGAAGGCCATCAACTCTTCGCTGTAGAAGCCGCGTTCTCGGGCAATCCGCTCGAAGTTGCGGTCGATGTAGAAGAGCGTCTGGCCTTCCAGGATGTTGTGCTTGCGGAACACGAGCGAGAAGATCGGCTCGATGCCGCTCGAGCAACCCGCGATCATTGAGATCGTCCCGGTGGGTGCAACGGTCAGGCGGCAGGCGTTCCGGATCGGCTTGTGACCTTCCTTCTGGTAACGGCTGCCTTCGAATGCCGGGAACGGGCCCCGGACCGCGGCCAGGTCATTGGAGGCGCGATCCGACTCCTCCTGGATGAACTTCATGACCCTGCGTCCCATCTCGACGCCCTCGTCGGAGTCGTACGGGATCCCCATCTCGACCAGCATGTCGGCGAAGCCCATGACCCCGAGCCCGATCTTGCGGGTGAACTTGGTCATCTTCTCGATCTCGGGCACCGCGTATCCATTGGCGTCGATCACGTTATCGAGGAAGCGGACCGAGAGCCGGACGGTCTCGCCCAGCTTCTGCCAGTCGAGCTCCTTGCCGTCCTTCGTGTCCACGAGGAAGCGAGCCATGTTGATCGAACCCAGGTTGCACGACTCGTTCGGGAGCAGCGGTTGTTCGCCGCAGGGGTTGGTGGCCTCGATGCGGCCTACGTGCAACACCGGGCTGTTGCGGTTGACCTCGTCGAGGAAGATCATGCCCGGCTCGCCATTGCGCCAGGCGCCTTCGACGATCTTATTGAACACCTGTCGGGCGTCGATCCGGCCCACTTCGACCGGCTTGCTCTTCGGGTCGGCGGGATTGGACCGGAAGCGCAGCGCGTAGTCAGTGCCGTCCTCTACCGCCTTCATGAACTCGTCGGTCACACCGACCGAGATGTTGAAGTTGTGGATCTGGCCTTCGACCTGCTTGCAGTCGATGAATTCGAGGATGTCCGGGTGATGCACGTCCATGACGGCCATGTTGGCGCCGTCGCGCTTGCCACCCTGGGTAACCAGCGTGGACACCGACGAAAGGTGGCGCAGCACGGCGATCGGGCCGCAGGCGCGCCCGTGCGTCGTCTTGATCGCGGTGCCCTTGGGGCGGATGTGTGAGAGGGCGAAACCGGTCCCGCCGCCGAACTTCTGGACCATGGCGGCGTCGGTGGCGCACCCCATGATGCTCGTCATGCTGTCATACAGGGGCAACACGAAGCAGGCCGAGAGCGTCCCGGCCCCGGTGCCAGCGTTCATCAGGGTGGGGGAGTTGGGGACGAACTCCAGGCTGGCCATCGAGCGGTAGAACTTCCCGGCGATCGCTTCCACTTCCCTGGGAGGCGTGCCGTACTGGCGCTCGATTGCGGCAAGCGCCTGCGCAACGCGCTTGAACATCCCCTGCGGGTCTTCGACCGTCTCTCCCCGGTCGTTCTTGCGCAGGTAGCGCTTCTTGAGCACGACTACGGAGTTTTCGGATAGCTCTGCTGGATGGAAGCCGTTGTTCGCCTTGATGGACTTGCCGGACATCTCGCCCCCCTGAAATTGCGGACAGTTCAAGAACTGAATGGTCGGATTGATGGATTGAGCCGGATATGGACTAGGGCCCGGTTACCCTGACAGGCCGGCCTGTGCCCGGCCCGGGGCGGCGTGGTCGCCGCTTTCGTCCCCGGTCGGCGACCCTGGGGACGTCGTCCGGGATGAGCGGGAGCTGGTTGCGCGGTGCCGACGGTTGCCCCGCTTCGTCACGGAGCGCTTCGAGCTCGCGGGCAAACGTGTCGATGTCTTCGAAATCACGATAGACCGACGCAAAGCGGATGAACGCCACCCGGTCGAGCGACCTGAGCCGTTCGATGACCATCTCGCCGATGATCCGGCTCTCGACTTCCGCCCGGCCAAGCCGGTGCAATTCATTCTCGACATCGACAGTTAACTTCTCTAATGCCCCGATTTCCAAGGGGCGCTTGGCGCAGGCGATCCGGACGCTCCTGGCCAGTTTCTCCGCCGAGAACGTCTCACGTCTCCCGTCCCGCTTGACCACCATGAGCGGCAGGGCATGGACACGCTCATAAGTGGTGAAGCGCATCCCGCAACCCTGGCACTCCCGCCTGCGGCGCACGCCATCGGGCGACTCACGGGAGTCGATGACCTTTGAGTCAACGTGTCCGCAGAAAGGACAGTGCAACTTCTGGCCCGCCAGGCAAACGCCCCGGCAATGACGCCTGCTGAGCGCGGCCCCCCTTTAACCAGGTGGGCTGCTAACTTAACCCTGATTAATTGTGGCCGTCAATCCCGCGTTGTGCACTACCACTTGTGGTCAAGCTTCGACGATTTCGCGACTGGTTGTGGACTTATTAACAATTATCTCACAAGGTGTTGACAACCACCGGGTAATTACGAGACCAAGCGTTGTAAGGCATGTTCGGTCACGAAAAGCGTGAAAAGCCCGGCGGAATTCGGCGCTGAGGTTCGAGCGGCCGCTGGTGCTGTTACGACTGCCGACGATTGCCCTGAGCGAGGTACGCTTCGCCATGGGAAACACGGCCGGACCCGCGGTTACCTGAGATGCTCCAGCAGCGTGGCGTAGTTCTGACGTGTGACGTCCATGGCGTCGCGAGGTCGACCCCGCCCGCCTCCTAGTCGTCGTTTCTTCGGTCAGTCTGGCTCAGGATGCGACGCGCGCGGGCCAGGTCCTGGCCATGGCGAACCGCCGTCTCGTGGTCAGGGGAGAAGCGGGCGTCGAGTTCGCGCCACTTGCAGGGGTGGAGCCCCCCGAAAGCCGAAATATGCGGCCTGCGCATGCGCCAGGTCGGTCACGTTGTACGTTCTTCGATAGCTTGAAGCCGGCGGCCTTCAGGTCGTCGAACGCGTACGACCTTCCGGAAGCCATGGCACGCCCGGCTCGGGCGAGCGCATGGCCTCTTTCGGGTCTTGGCTGCCGCATGTGATCGAGCCAGGGGCCGTCAGCCCGACCAGGCGGCAAGCAGGACTTTCGAAAGACGCGCCCGCGTTTGACCCGTTGAAGCCGCCATTTTCCCGCCCAACTTTCGGGGCGAGCCGATTCTGCGCCACGCGCGCGGCAGTCCCAGGCCGGGCAGGGGAGCGGGCAAAAAGCGGAGCCCGCCAGTGGCGAGCTGGCGGGCTCCTGTGTGGCGCGATGCGGTCGGCCGGGGAGGGAGTAGACGTGGCCGCCGCTCGGGGCCGCGCCGCGGGAACTGGAGAGCGCTAGTCGGCCACCTGCTTGACCCTCGGCGGCTCGACGGGGGCCGGCCGGTTCATCGGCGAAGGCCCTTCGCCCTTGAGGCGCCGGCGGGCTGCCGGGTGGTGCCGCAGGAACGGAGGCAGGTCCAGCGACGTCTGGTCGATCGTCTGCAGGTCTGCGCTCGAGCCTTCGACCTGGTCGGAGGTGTTCTCGAGTTGCGGGAACCCGGAGGCGATCAGGGTCAGCGTCACTTCGTTCTCGATCTTCTTGTCGTTGACCATTCCGAAGAAGATGTTTGCGTCGGGATGGGCCACTTTGGCGATGACCTCGGCTGCCGCGTGGACCTCACTTACCGTCAGGTCCGCGCCGCCGGTGATGTTGAACAGGATCCCCTTGGCGCCCTCGAGCGAAACCTCGAGCAGCGGGCTGTTGATCGCGTTCTCGGCCGCCTCGATCGCGCGGTGTTCGCCGGTGCCGTGCCCGATGGCCATCCACGCGGGTCCGGCCTTGCCCATGACGGCCCGGATGTCGGCGAAGTCAACGTTGATCTCGCCGGCGGTGGTGATGAGCTCGACGATCGACTGCACGCCGTGGCGCAGGATGTCGTCGGCCATCCGGAACCCGGCTTCCATCGTGACGTTCTGGTCGCAGATCACAAGGAGCCGGTCGTTCGGGATGATGATCAGTGTGTCGACCTTGTCCTTCAAGGCGGCGATGCCTGCTTCAGCAGTGCGCATGCGGCGCGCGCCTTCGAAGCCGAACGGCTTGGTGACCACGCCGACGGTCAGGGCGCCGACTTCCTTGGCGACCTCGGCCACGACCGGTGCGCCGCCGGTGCCCGAACCGCCGCCCATGCCGGCTGCGATGAAGACCATGTCAGAGCCCTCGAGCGACTTCTTAAGCCCCTCGCGGCTCTCTTCTGCACACTCACGGCCCTTGTCCGGGTCGCCACCGGCGCCGAGCCCGCGGGCGACCTTCGCGCCGACCTGGAGCCGGACCGGGACGTCCGAGCGCACCAGCGCCTGGAGGTCCGTGTTGATCACGACGTAGTCGACGTCCGTGAGCCGGTCGCGGTACATGCGTGAGACGGCGTTCGAGCCGCCGCCACCCACGCCTACTACCTTTATCTTTGGTACTACTACCGTAGATTCTTGCGTTATAAGAATGTCATCCGCCATGCCTGTCTCCTCGTCCCTGTCGGCTCTTTTTTGTTGCCTGCTGCTTAATTAGGTCGCGTAGTTATGAAGCGGGTTTCCCGGCCCCGACCGGCGTGCGTTCTGCGGTGGTCGTGCGCCGCGAGCTGATCCAACCCTTGAACCGGTCGAACATCCGAACGTCGCTGGTCGAGACGGCCTTCCGGGCGCCGACGTGCGACTCGCGAGCCAGGTTGTGCATGCCCCAGAGGAGCAGGCCCACCGTGCTCGTGAAGGCCGGGTCCTGGCGCTCGGCCGGGAGCCCTTCCACGCCTGACGGGGCTGCGGTCCGAACCTTGCCCTGGAACGTCGCCTTGACGACCGCCTGGAAGCCGTCCAGCTTGGCGCCGCCGCCCGTTATCACGATTCTGTTGAGCGGGATGTCGCGCAGGTGGGGCGCCTGCAACCGCAGGCGGACCATCTCGAGCATCTCCGAGGCGCGGTCGTGAATCAGCTGGCTGAGCTCGCGGCGGGTGATTACCAGCGGCTGGTCCATCCCGTTGGCATTGACTGACAGCTCATCGGTCGCGCCACGTACCGCCGGGATCGCCGCGCCGTGCGTGATCTTCAGGCGTTCGGCCTCGGCGAAGCTGGTGTTGAAGGACTGCACCAGGTCGTTGGAAAACTGCCAGCCGCCCACCGGCAGCACGACCGTGTGAACGATCGTTCCCTCGTAGAAGACGGCCACGTCGGTAGTGCCGCCTCCTACGTCGATCAGCACCACACCGTCGTCCTTCTCCTGGCGATTCAGGGCAGACTCGGCGGAGCCGAGCATCTGGACGATCGTGCCGCCAACCTGCAGGCCCGCGTCTTCCACGGTTGACGTGAGAAGCCCCATGGCCTCCCGTGCGCCGGTGATGACGTGGGTCTGGATGTACATCTCCCTGGCGTGCATGCCCAGCGGGTTCCGGACACCGTAGATACCATCGAGCGCGTAGCTGCGAGGGAGGACGTGGAGTAGATGGTCGCCGCTGTTGGCGGCTTCGCTCCGGGCAATCGCCAGTGCCCGGTTGACGTCGGTCTGCGTGACCACGGCGATGCCCTGGTTGGGCACCCGGGTCCACTGGTTGCGGGATTCGATCTGGCTTCCGCCAAGACCCACATACGCGGCCCGGATCGAGACCCCGGCGTCCTTTTCGGCCGCCGACAGGGCAGTCCGGATGGCGCCGGTTACCTGGGGCGCGTCGGTGATCGCGCCACGCGTCATCCCGTCGGACGGCGCGGTGCCCATCCCGAGCACCTCGACGGAACCGCCGTCGCGCTGCTTGCCGATGATCGCGGAGACCTTCGTGGTCCCGAGATCGATCGCCGCCCTGATGTCGTCCTGCAACATACTCTGTCCTCCCTCCGTCCGTTCTGGCGGACGTCTGTGCGCCTCTGGCGCACTACTCCGCGTACCTGCGCGCTAGATCCGTTCCGCCACGCGAAGCCGGGCGCTTCTACTGCGCGGGTTAGAAGCGACTTCCGTTTCCGAAGGCTTTATGACCCGGCGACTTACCAGCCTCAACGTCGCCTTGTGCCCGCACGCGCAGACCAGCGTTTCGGGTGGGCAGACGCAGTCGGTGGACTCCCGCCGCATGAAGTTCTTAACGATCCGGTCCTCAAGTGACTGGTAGGCGATCACGACCAGCCGGCCGCCGTGCCCGAGGACGGTCATCGCCTGCTCGAGCGTTTCCTGTAGCGCGCCCAGCTCGTCGTTGACGGCGATCCTGATCGCCTGGAAGGTCCTGGTCGCGGGGTGGATGCGCTTGCGGGGCCCGCCGCCAGCAGCACGCGCCACCACGTCCGCCAGGTCGGATGAAGTGCGGACCGGACGGGCCCGCACGATGGCCGCAGCGATGCGCCTGGCTAGCGGCTCTTCGCCAAGCTGGTAGATCACGTCGGCCAGCTCGCCCTGGCCGTACCCGTTAACGATCTCGGAGGCAGTGAGGCGCTGCTCAAGGCTGAAGCGCATGTCCAGGGGATCGGGACGGCGGAAGCTGAATCCGCGCGCTTCAGCGTCGAGTTGCAGGGACGACAGTCCCAGGTCGAGCAGGATGCCGTGCACCGGGATGAAGTTGAGATCCAGTGCGGCGTTGCGCATGTTGCGGAAGTTGGTATTGACCGCCAGGAACGATTCGCCATACCGCTCGAGGCGTGTCCGGGCAACCGCGATCGCCTCATGGTCGGCGTCCAGACCGAGGACCTGGCCGCCGGGGTCGGACGCCTCGAGGATCACCTTGCTGTGACCGCCCTCGCCCAGGGTCCCGTCGATGTAGCGCCCGCCTGGCTGGACGGCAAGCGCCTCGAGCACCTCCGGCACCATGACCGGGGTGTGGTGAAGCTCGAGACCCATCAAGATCACCGCCGCGCTCCGCCTAGTTGGCCTGGCCGCCGCCCGCTGGTCGGGACGTGCGCTCCGCTATTTCCGCCGCCTGTTCGTCGAGCGCTTCACGCTCCGACGCCCATCGCTCGGCGCCCCAGACTTCGAGGTACCGGCCCGTGCCCACCGTGACCACTGCTTCACTGATGCCTGCGTACTGCCGGAGACCCGCCGGCACGAGTACCCGGCCCTGGCGGTCGAGTTCGGTGGGGTAGGCGCCGCCGAATGTCACGCGAAATAGCCGCCGGGCATCCGCGCTGGTCCCCTGCAGGCTGTTGAGGGATTCGGAGAGACGGTCCCACTCGGACGTCGGGTACGCGGTGATGCACGCGTCGTACCCGCGGGCCAGCACGACGCCGTCGGCGAAGGCCGCACGGAACCTGACCGGGATCGCTATCCGGCCCTGGGAGTCGATACGGTGTTCGTACTCCCCTGAAAAGATCACGAAGTTGAGTTCCCCCTGAAGAAGCCACAGGTCGCCCCTAAAACCACCTGCCGTCCCCTGTAGCCACCAAGTTCTACCAGAGCAGAGCGATGGTCGCAAGCAAAACTGAACCCCTCTTTTCACGTTTTGACAGGAGCGCGAGCAAGCCCCGGAACCAGACCGGGTTATCCTTTGGATTGCGGGGATACGGACACCAGGATCGGCAGCGGCACCGCTGGGAAGCGGTCCCGGTCCAGAAGAGACGGCAGGCAAGCTTGGCGAGATACGCGGTCCTGACTTGCAGCGACCTGGGAGCCGCCGGGAAGCGGCTCGACGTCAGCGGTGACACGATCATCGAGATGATGGGCGGGGCCGGGCACGAACTGGCCGACCGCAAGCTGCTGCCTGACGACGTCGACCCGATCGCCAACACGATCCGCGACTGGGCGGATGCGGGCGAGGTAGAACTGATCCTGACGACCGGCGGAACCGGCCTTGGACCGCGCGATGTCACGCCCGAAGCAATGGGCAAGGTGATCGAGTTCGATGTGCCTGGCATCGCCGAAGCGATGCGCGGCCAGACCTACGCCAAGACCCCGTTCTCCGCATTGAGTCGCGCGCGCGCGGGTGTGAGAAGTGGAACCCTGATCGTGAACCTGCCCGGCAGTCCCAAAGGCGTACGCGAGACCCTCGAGGTCGTCTTGCCGTTGCTGGTGCACGCCCTGGACATGCTGAAGGGCCGCCAGGTCGCCCATCCGACCAGGTCGACAATTTCGGCTCCCGCGCGCTCAGGTCAGGTCCCGCTTTAGGGGGAGGAAGAGCGCGTTGCTTCTGTCCACGACGGGAACGATCGCCAGCCACCGGGTGTCGAGCACGTTCGGCCTCGTGCGGGGCAACGCGCTGCGCGCCCGCCGCGGGGGCGCTGATCTCACCGCCTTCTTCCCCGGCCTGGTCGGTGGCCACGTCCCCGGGTACGCAATCCTGCTTTCACGGGCGCGCTCAGACGCCACGAATCGCATGGCCGCTGAAGCGGAGAAACCTTGCGCTGGCGCGGTGATCGAGATCAGGTACACGACCGCGCCGGTAGCGGCCGGGATGGCGGAGATCCTGGTGCACGGAACGGCAGCCAGGCCGTCCGCCGAACAGGCGGCCCACTGCCCCATCCGCGCCGAGCCATCACCCGACCGGGGTAGACAATGGGCCCATGCAGATCGATGTGGTAACGCTTTTCCCCGAGGTGTTTGAGGGAGCGCTGAGCACGGGCGTGCTGGGGCGTGCCGCGCGCAACGGCGTCCTGGAGGTAAGGCTCCACCAGCTCCGGGACTTCGCTGCCGGCAAGCATGCCGTGGTCGACGACGCGCCGTATGGCGGAGGGCCCGGCATGGTCATGAAGCCGGAGCCGATCTTCGCCGCCGTCGAATCGATCACGGCAGGTCTGGAACGAAAGCCGCTCATTGTCCTGCTGAGCCCGCAGGGACGTCCGCTCACCGACGGGCTTGCCCGGCGGATGGCCGCCACCGGCTCCCTGGTGCTGATCTGCGGTCACTACGAAGGGGTCGACGAGCGCGTTGCCGAGCACCTGGTGGACGACGAGATCTCGATCGGCGACTACGTGCTCAGCGGTGGGGAGTTGCCGGCGCTGGTACTGATCGACGCGGTTGCACGTTATGTGCCGGGGGTCCTGGGCTCGATCGACTCGGCGGCGCGTGATTCGTTTTCAACGGGCCTGGGCGGGCTCCTGCAGGGGCCGGTCTACACCCGTCCGGCCGAGTTTCGTGGCTGGAAGGTCCCGGAAGTCCTGCTCTCCGGAGACCACCTCGCGATCGACGCATGGCGAAAGAGGCACGTCACGGAAAGATCGCGCGCGCGCAGGCCGGACCTGCTGAAGTGACCGCCGGGGCGCTGGCTACAGTTCTTACGGGCCGGGTGGCTCGAACCAGCGCCAGCACTGTCGGAGCTGCTCCTTGGTGATGTGGAAAGTATCTGGCGGCAACGCTTGATTGCGGGCCGCGCGCCGCACCAGGAGGGCTTCCAGAGGGACAGCGAGGCAGTAGAACTGCGAGGTCGCGCCCAGCGCCGCGGCCTTCGCCCGGAAATCATCCCATTCGCTTTTCGACCAGAAGCCGCTCTCGAGGATCCCGTCGATGCCAAGGGACAGGGCCCTCGCCGTGAGATCCCATTGCACTCTTTCGACCTTGGAGCGAGCGACGGCGACGTGGCCGTCTCCGACGACACGCGCCATCCATTCGTCGGGAGAGAGCCGAAGCGCCCTGGCCGCGCGCGCTCTCCTTCGCCAGCGTCGTCTTACCCGAGCCAGGTAGTCCGCACATGAGATGCAGGGTGGCCATCGCCCGGGGTTCCCAGGGGTCGAGAAGTTGCCGACGCGTCCCGCTGGCCCTAACATAAATGTTTCGACTTCCGTGAACTCGCGGTGAACTCGCGGGCGAACGGACAGGTTCAGTAACTATTTGCGCATGCATGCTCCCGGGATCGGTCTTCGAAGCCCGGCAGCAGGGCGCCGATCTCGAGGTAACCCCGTCATGGACGCCGCCGCTACGCTTGTCCCGGCCAAGGTCAGAGCCTCCGTTCAGGATTTCAACGTCGGTGACACCGTCAGGGTGAACGTGACGATCCGTGAGGGCGACCGCACGCGCGTCCAGGCCTTCCAGGGCATCGTTCTCAAGGGCTCCTACGCCAGGCAGAAGCCGCCGGCGCCCAGCGCAACGTTCACGGTGCGGCGCGTTTCCTACGGCACCGGCGTCGAACGGACTTTCCTGCTCTGTTCGCCGCTGATCGACTCCCTGGAGAACACCCGCCGCGGCAAGGTCGCGCAGGGACGTCTGTTCTATCTCAGAGGTCTCTCAGGGAAGAAGGCTCGCATCAAGGAGAAGCGGCTCGTGCCCGGGACGGCCGCGATCGATGAGTCGCAGATCGCAACGGAGCCGGTCGAACCCGAGGCTGTGGTGGCCGAGGCCGCTCCCGCCGCGCCGCCCACCTCAGCAAAGCCTGCCCAGGCCTCCGACCAGGCCAAAGCTTAGGGGACCGCACCCGTGAGCGGCCGCCGGCTCTTCGCTAGCCGCTGCCGGCCGATTCTTTGACCTTCGCAGAAGTCGCCGTCGACGTTCCCGGCGACCGTGCGCGGACATTTACCTACTCCATACCCGCCGGTCTTGCCATTTCGCCGGGCCACGTGGTGTGGGTACCCTTCGGCAAACAGACGTTACGTGGCGTCGTTTTCAACGTCGTCGACACCTCGCCCGTCGAGCGGACCCGCGACATCGATCGCCTGATCCACGAGTCCCCGCTGCTCTCCGGTCCGCAGCTCACGACTTCAAGCTGGATCGCCAGCTACTACCGTGTCGGCCTGTATCACGCCGCCTCGTTGATGCTGCCGGCAGGACTTGCCGAGGTCGTTCGCACGTATGTCAGCGCGACCGGACGACCGATGCCGGAGGGTCTGGGCGCACGCGAGCGAAGGGCGCTTGAGCAGGTCGTCGAGGCTGGCCGGCTGCGCCGCGATATCCTCGGTCGCCGCCTGGGCAGGGGCGGCCTCGACGTAGTCGACCGCCTCGTGCGCCGGAAGCTGCTGGCCGCGTCCTCGGAGTGGGAACCGCCGTCGATCCGCCACCGGTTCGTGAACTTCCTGCGCCTCGCCGTCTCGCCGGAGGAGGCCGAGGCAAGCGCCACCGCGACGCGCGGGCGGCGCCTCTCCGACCTGCTCAATGCGCTGGCCGCGAACCCGGACGGCGCCGAAAAGGCGAACATGGCGCGCGCTTTTGGTGCCAGTGCGGTCGCCAGCGCGCTCGCGCGCGGGCTCGCCAGAGTAGAGCGAGTGCAGGTTGAGCGCGACCCGCTCGAAGGCCTCGTGATCCAGCAGACGTTTCCGCCCGCGCCCTCGCCGGCCCAGAAGGCCGCAATAGACGCGATTGCAGCCGAGCTCCGCGCGGCACCCCAGGCGGGCGGCCGCCGTTTCCTGCTCATGGGCGTCACCGGCAGCGGAAAGACAGAGGTGTATCTGCGAGCCGCGGAGGCCTGCATTGCCACGGGACGACAGGTGATCTTGCTCGTACCCGAGATTGCGTTGACTCCGCAGAACCTGCGCAGGTTCGCAGAGCGGTTCCCCGGCAAGATCGCGCTGCTCCATTCCGGGCTGACCGCCGGCGAGCGGTTTGACCAGTGGTGGCGCGTCCAGCGGGGGGAGTATCCGATCGTGCTGGGTTCGCGTGGCGCGATCTTCGCCCCGTTGCCCGCGCTGGGTCTCGTGCTGATCGACGAGGAGCACGAGTGGACCTACAAACAGCACGACGCGTCACCGCGCTATCACGCACGCGCCGTGGCAGAAGTGCTGTGCGCATCAGCGGGCGCGGTTCTCGTGGCCGGCAGCGCAACCCCGGACGTTGAGACCTACCGGCGCGCCAGCCGGGGCGATTACCGGCTGCTCGAGCTACCGGATCGGATCGGCGGACTGCCGGGCAGCCCTCCTGCGAGCCGTGCTGACGTCGAGATCATAGACATGCGGGACGAGCTTCGGCATGGGAATGCCAGCATGTTCAGCAGGGCGCTGCACCGTGGGATCGACGGCACTCTGCGCGCGGGGGGCCGGGTCATCCTGTTCCTGAATCGCCGGGGCAACGCCGGGTTCATCCAGTGCCGTCGCTGCGGGAGCTCATTGAAGTGCCGGCGTTGCTCGACCACCCTCGCGGCCCACGCCGTTCCCCGGAAAGAGGACGGAGGCGTCCGGCTCGTATGCCACTACTGCAACCTGCAGACCCGCTATCGGACCGACTGCCCGGTCTGCGGGTCGAGCGCGCTGGTCCCGTTCGCTCCCGGCACCCAGGCCGTGGTGGAAGAGGTCAACCGACGGTTTCCCAGGGCCGGTGTCCTGCGCTGGGACCGCGACTCCGCACGAACGGCACGCGAGCACACCGCGCTGCTGGAGCGCTTCATCGCCGGGCCCGAACACGTCCTGGTCGGGACGCAGATGGTGGCCAAGGGCCTCGACATCCACTCGGTAACCCTGGTGGGGGTCGTATCCGCCGATACCGGACTGTCGATCCCGGACTTCCGCGCGGGCGAGCGGGCGTTCCAGGTTCTCACCCAGGTGGCTGGCCGGGCGGGGCGCGGCCGTGCCGGCCGCGTGATCATCCAGACCTTCCAGCCGGAGCACTACGCGGTCCAGGCGGCGTCCGACCAGGACTTCTCCGCGTTCTATGCGACCGAGATCCGGTTGCGGTCGGACTTCGACAACCCCCCGTTCTCGCGACTCGTCCTGCTCGAATACGCCGATGCCGACCCGCTGAAGGCCGTGAGGGAGGCGGAGCGGTTTGCCAGGGTCCTCCGCCGCGCGGGCGACACGAGCGGCGAAGCGACCGCGCAGGTAATTGGCCCTACCCCCGGCTACCCGCTCAGGCTGCGAGGCCTGACCCGGTGGCACCTGATACTCAAAGGCGACGCGCCGACGAGGCTGCTGGACCTCGCAGCTCTGCCGCGGGGCTGGTCAGTGGACGTGGATCCGGTTTCCGTCTCCTAGCGGCGCAGCATTGCTGGCCCACAGGGGCACCGTTCGGAAGGAACGGCCCTCCATGGATATACTTTTTGGTGACTCGAGGAGATTCACCTTGGCAGTTCGCGAAATACGAATCGTTCCCGACCCCGTCCTGCGCCGCAAGGCGCGGACGGTTAAGGTGATTGACGCTGCCATCCGCAGACTCGCGCGCGACATGATCGAAACCATGCAGGCGGCCAGGGGTGTAGGGCTGGCCGCGAACCAGGTCGGCGAGCTGGTCCGCGTGGTCACGATCCAGATGCCCGAAGAAGAGCCCTTCGTCATGATCAACCCGGTCATCACGCACCGGGAAGGTACGCGTGTCGTCGAAGAGGGCTGCCTCAGCGTTCCTGGCTACACGGGCAGCATAGAGCGCTCGGTGATCGTCAAGGCACGGTATGTGGATGAGAACTCTTCAAAGCACCGCATAGCGGCGGAGAGCAGTCTTCTTGGCCAGGCGATCGAGCACGAGTTGGACCATCTCAACGGAATCCTTTATCTGGACCATCTCAAGAGCCACGAAGACCTGAAGAAGACGCCGTCCGAGCACGACCATGACGACGTCGACTTCTCGGGTCCTCCGGACCTCGAGCCGGCATCCGATGAAGCGCCCGGGATCGTAGTGCCGACGCGCAACTGAACACTACGCCAACCCGGGCCAGGTGAGAGGGCCGTGTCACGTCGCTCCTGTGCCAGCAGTGAAATGCCAGCGGTCGAACGCCTGACCGCTGCGCTGCACGCACGCGGGGTCGAGGCCCACGTGGTAGGCGGCGCGGTAAGGGATCGCCTGCTCGGCCGCCCGGCCCGTGATATTGACGTCATTGTTCAGGGCGATGCGACGGCGATTTGCCGCGCGCTCGCCGAGGGGCTCCGCGCCCATCCGATCGTCATGGATGAGGAACGCGGGTATATGCGGCTGGTCTTCCCGGGTGACTCTGCGACCCGGTGGATCGACGTGAACAGCAGTGAAGGCGATCTACGGTCTGACCTGGCAAGGCGTGACTTCACGATCAATGCGATGGCCGTTCGTCTGCCGGCATGGGGTGAGCGGGCGTGGGAGGGCGCCGTCGAGGACCCGACCGGCGGCCGGGACGATCTTCGATCTCGGAAGCTGCGCCAGGTCTCGGCATCGGCGCTGGAGCAAGACCCGCTGCGGATCTTGCGGGCGTGCCGATTCGCGGCGCAACTTTCCTTCTCGATCGAAAGTTCAACCAGCCAGGCGATGCGGCGGCTCGCCAGCCGGATAACCGGAGTGGCCCCCGAGCGAACCAGGGACGAGCTGTTTGCCGCGCTCGGCGGCGCCAATGCCGCCGACGCCATCCGGTTCATGGATACGTCGGGCATCATGGACCGCCTGCTTCCCGAGGTCGCATTCGGAAGGGGAGTGGAGCAGCCCGGACAGCACCACTGGGACGTGCTTGACCACTGTATCCAGACGGTGGCGGAGGCCGAGCGGATCCTTGATCCGCGAGTCGATTCGGACGAGGTGATGGGGCTGGTGCCGAGGATCGATGGGTTCGAGGCGTTCTTCGTGGAGGAGATCAGCGACCACCAGACGCGGGGATCCCTGCTCAAGATCGCCGCGCTGCTGCACGACGTCGCCAAGCCCCAGACGAAATCTGTCCAGCCTGACGGCCGGACCCACTTCTTTGGGCATTCCGACCAGGGGGCAAAGGTCGCCGTGGATGTCCTGGCGCGGCTGCGGGCCAGCCGAAGAACCCAGGCCCATGTTTCCCTGATGATCCAGGAGCACCTGCGCCCGGTCCAGCTATCCGACGGCGTGCGTCAACCGACGTCGCGGGCCCTGCTGCGCTACTTCCGCGACGTCGCGCCGGTGGCGGTCGATACGATCTATCTGGCCATGGCGGACTATCTGGCCGCGCGTGGCCCGATGCTGGACCTCGACGACTGGCGGCGTCATACTGGCATGCTCGGTGATATACTCCGTCGAGGCTTCGAGGAGCTGCGCGAATCGAAGCCGTCTCTTTTGTTTGACGGCAGTGAGATCCAGCGCCTCTTTGGGCTTCCGCCCGGACCTGAGATCGGCCGGCTTCTCCAGACCCTCAGAGAAGCAGAGGCGGCCGGCAAGGTGCAGACCCATGAGGAAGCCCTCGACCTGCTAAGGGTAGCGGTCCGCGAGGGCAGCGGTTCCCGGCAGGAGTAGTGGATGAGACGAGAGCTTCGCAAGCTGTTATTCCTCGGCGCGCTATTCGCCGTAGCGGTGGCGGCCATTGCGATCCCCCAGGTTGATTTCAGCGTCTTCGGTAACCGTTTCCAGCGCGGAAACGCGGACACCTTCCTCGGGCTGACCCTGGGTCTCGACCTGCAGGGTGGGACCCACCTCGTCTACCGGGGGGTGAATGAAGACGGGTCCGCGCCGTCGTCCGACGATATGGATGGCGTACGGCGCATCATCGAGAGCCGCGTCAACCAGTTTGGTCTCAGCGAGCCCACGGTACAGCTGCTTGGTACGCCCCCCGACCGCGTTCTGGTTCAGCTGCCCGGACTGCGGGGGGAAACCATCACCGCGGACTTCGGCGCCCAGCTCGTGAGCGTCGACGACATCAAGAGCTTCCTGGCGTCCGGTACGGTCGGGCGAGACGACGCGGAAGTCGTCGCCAACAGCGACGGCTCGATCACGATGCGCTTCGACAAGCTGGCGCCTGCGCAGCGGGATGCCATGGGCAGAATCACAACTCCTTCCGAGGCGAACCGGATCCGTGCCGCGCTGGAGGGTGCGTTTCCGGTAAAGATCGTCGTGTCCTACCCGACCAATCCGCCGGCGACCCCGACCGCGAATTCCACGGGGGCGACTTCAACCCCGTTCCGGGTGCCCGATCTTGACGCTGTCAGCGCCATCATCGCCGGGCTTTCGATCGACGGCGCCACCGTTGCCCGGACCGACCCGGGCACCTTCACAATCAGAATGCCCAATGCCAGCCCGGACCCCACGGGAGTCAGTCCGGTAGCCCGGGAAGCCGCCCGGATCAGGACCGCGCTGTTCGGCGAGTTCGGCCAGCCCGCCCTGTTTTCCACCATTGGCGATATCAAGCTCTTCTCCATCGGCGGCGGCGTCCAGGAGGCCAAGCACCTGATCGGACAGACCGCGCAGCTCGAGTTCCGTGAGCGCGCCTGTGCATCGTTCACGGCGCCCGACGCCACGATCGCGTGGCCGCCCGATGGTCTTACGCAAGAGCAGTGGCTGCTCGAGCGCTGCCGAAACCCGAAGTACTTCGACGAAGTCGCGACCGGGCTGAGCGGTCAGGACCTGATCGACTCTTTTGCCGGCACGCAACCGGGCATCGCGAACCCGGTGGTGAACATCCAGTTCAACGAGCGGGGCGCCGAGGAGTTCTTCCGGATCACGCAGCGCATCTCACGTGACCCGTCGAGCAACCTCCTGGCGATCTACCTCGACGGCAAGGAACTGGTGGCGCCGACTGCGCAGCAGGCCATCTCCGGCGGCCGCGCCTTCATCCAGGGACCTGATTTCACGCCGGAGCGGGCCCGGACGATCGCCATCCAGCTGAAGTCGGGTGCGCTGCCGGTGCGGCTCGAACTGGTCCAGGAGCGCAACGTCGATGCGACCCTGGGTGCCGACTCCCTCCGCCGCAGTGTCATGGCGGGCGGTATCGGGCTGATCCTGGTGATCGGCTTCATGGTCTTCTACTACAAGATACCGGGTGTAGTGGCATCCACGGCCCTGATCCTTTATGCGGTGCTGGTGGTCGGCCTGTTCAAACTTCTCCCGGTCACGCTGACCCTTTCCGGCGTGGCGGCGCTGATCTTCTCGATCGGCGTAGCCGTCGACGCGAACATCCTGATCGCAGAACGCACGAAGGAAGAGTTGCGCTCAGGGCGTTCGCTGTTCGCCGCCATCAGCGCCGGCTTCGACCGGGCCTGGCCATCGATCCGTGACTCAAATATCTCGACGATCATCACGAGCGGTGTGCTCTTCTGGTTCGGCGATCGCCTGGGCACCAGCCTCATGCAGGGGTTTGCCTTGACCCTGTTCATCGGCACCATCCTGAGCATGTTCACCGCTCTGGCCGCCAGCCGGATCCTGATGCGAGCGATCTCGTCGACTCCGCTTGGCAGGCGAGCCTCGCTCTACGTACCGATTGGCGCCGTTGGCACCGCAGAGCCCGCATTGCAGGCCAGGAGCTAACCGATGATCGACTTCGTCAAGCATCGTTTCTGGTACTTCGGGCTCTCGCTTGCCCTGATCGCCGTGGGTGCGGTATTCCTGATCCTTCCGCCCCATCTCAGGGTGGGCATCGACTTCACGTCAGGCACCACATTTACGGTCGATTTCGAGGGTGATCCGGGCAGCGCGGCGTTGCGCAACGCCCTCGCCTCCTCCGGCTACTCCGATGCACAGATCCAGGGTGCCGGCGAGGGGAGCTACATCGTCCGCACACGGGACCTGGGTAAGACCGGCATCGAGCCGATCCAGGCTGAGATCGCCGCCAAAATCGGACCGCAGTTCCGAATCCCCGAAGTCACGTCGGTCGGCAAAACCGTCGCGGAGGACACCGTCCGGAACGCGATCATCGCGGTGGTCGTCGCGGCCGGCTTCGTCATGGCCTACATTGGCTGGGCATTCAGGTCGGTGCCGAAGGCGTACCGCTATGCCATCGCCGCCGTCATCGCCATCCTGCACGACGTCGGATTCGTCCTTGGCCTTTTCGCCATCCTGGGCCGCCTCATCGGCGCCGAGGTGAACGCCATCTTCGTAGTGGGCATCCTCACGGTGATCGGGTTCTCGGTCCATGACACCATCGTGGTGTTTGACCGCATCCGCGAGAATGTGAGGATTTCGCCGTCGCGCCCGTTCGCGCAGTCGGTCAACCTGGCCATCGGCGAGACGCTGATGCGCTCCCTGGGCACGTCATCGACCACCCTGCTCGTGATCCTCGCGATGCTGCTGATCGGCGGCGAGTCGCTCCGCGACTTCCTGATCGTCCTCTTCGCCGGAATCGCGGTCGGCACCTACAGCTCGATCTTCAACGCGGCGCAGGTCCTGGTGGCGTGGGAGAACGGGGACTTCACCCGCTGGCTGCCGCGCCGCCGAAAGGCCGCGACCGCGTCGTAGGCGAGCCCCGGGGCAACAAGGCCGGCCAGGGCGCGTCCGTGACCGCGCGCGGCTGAGTCCGTGGCAGACGGTCAGCGCACCTATAATCGGGACCTCGACTGAGCGAGGGAGGCATGGCTTTGGATATCGGTGCGCACGTGTCAACCGCCGGAGGCATCGACAAGGCGATCGGCCGCGCCGTCGAAATCGGCGCGGAGGCCGTCCAGGTGTTCGCCTCGTCGCCCCGCGCGTGGGCGTTCAAGCCACCGACCGACCAGGCAGTCGGAGCCTTCAAGCAGGGTGCCAGCAAGGCGAAGCTGGGTCCGACGGTATTTCATGCCGTGTACCTGGTCGCGCTGGGCGCGCCGGACGAGGCCCTGCTGCTCAAGAGCATGGAGTCGCTGATCAACTACATGCAGACCGCCGAGCGCCTCGGGGCGTCGGGCGTGATCTTCCACCCGGCCAGCCATCGCGGCGCTGGTTACGAGGCGGTCGAGGCGCAGATGGTCGGTGCCGTCCACCAGGTGCTCAAGTCGGCGCCGGGCAAGGTGTGGCTGGCGCTGGAGAACAGCGCCGGCATGGGCGATCACATCGGCTCCAGGTTCGAAGAACTCGGCCGCCTGGTGAAGGCGATCAACCACCCTCGCATCAGGGTCTGCCTGGACACGCAGCACGCGTGGGCGGCCAACTACGATGTCGCAAGCCCGCGCGGCCTCGACGAAACCCTCAAGCAGTTCGATAAGGCGATCGGGCTCAAGCTGCTCGCTGCGGTGCACGCCAACGACTCCAAGACGGAGCGCGGGTCGGGCGTGGACCGGCACGAGAACATCGGCGAGGGGACGATCGGCGCCGACGGTTTCAGTACGATCCTGGCGCATCCCGCACTCGGGAAGGTCCCGTTCTACCTCGAGGTGCCCGGCTTTGATAACTCCGGTCCCGACAAGAAGAACATCGACATCCTGACGCGGCTCCGCAAAGAGGCCGGGGCCGCTCGCTAGACGCGACTGCCAGATCACACATGGAACCCATGACCCGCCAACGCTTTGAGGACCTCGTCCGCAGGGCCCTCGACACCCTGCCCGGGGAGTTCTATGAGCGCCTCCAGAACGTCGATGTCGTGGTCGACGACGAGCCCACGGCAGAGCAGCTGCGGACCGGAGGGGTCGAGGAGGGGCACACCTTGCTTGGCCTGTACGAGGGCGTGCCGCTGACTGCGCGCGAGAACTACGGATTCGTCCTCCCGGACAAGATCACGATCTTCAAGCGTCCGATAGAAGAGATGTGCGACAGCGCGGATGCCGTGGTCGAGGAAGTCCAGCAGACCGTCATGCACGAGATCGCGCACCACTTCGGCATGGACGACGAAGAGCTGCACGAGCTGGGGCTTTAATCGCGGTCCGTACCGTATCCGCTAGATGATCTCCGCGGTATCACCGGAGAGGCGGATCTGGCGCTCGCCGCTGCGAATGACGGCGCTCGACACGCGGCCAAGCTCGGCAAGGATGATCGACGCCCGTCCTGAGAGCGGGTCGCTCTCGGCTTCCGCGGCTTTGCGCCGTGCGGTCGTCGCCGGCTGTCCCCACAGCGTCCTCTGCGGCCTGCGCTTGAGCTCCGACTCCAGCGCGGCCATGAACCGGCGCGCAACCAGTCCGCTCACCGCGCCGCTGGCCTGGCGAGTGGTGGGGTCGGTGAAAGTGAACTCCATGCCAATGGCATCGGCGGTCCGGGCGAAGGCGACCAGAAGGACCGGGGTGCCCTCGCCTTCGAACATCGGCGCAACCTCGGGGACGTGGCGAGCCGCCTCCCTCAGCGCAGCCTGTACCTCGCGCAGCAAAGAGGAAACCGCGGAAACCGACAGCCTGTCCGGTCTCAGCTCAATGAACAGCGGGCCACCCTTGTCGGGTGCAGCCAATGTCGCCTCCTCGATGGCTGCCGATTATCGCAGGACGCGATCGTCGCCTACGCGCCGGGTCACCTGCATCCGGTCCATGTATTCGAGCAGGGCGAGCACGTACTTCCTGCTCTGCCCGAACATGTCGCGCACGTCGGACACGCCGACCTTGCCCGACGCCTGGATCCGGGCGACCACCTTGCCCGCCATCTCTTCATAGGCTGACTTCAGGAAGACCACGTCTTCGTTGGCCCGCACTACCTTGCCCTGGGCCAGGAGGAGGTTGAGGAGTTCAGGGTCGAGCTTCTGGTCGGTCGGAGGCGTGAAGGGGCTGGTCGCCAGGGAACGCACAAAGTCGTCGGCCACCCTTTGCTGTTCGGGCGACACCGCGGGCGAATGCCCGGGCAGCCGCACGAACGCGTCATCCGCCTTGAGCACCTGTTCCTCGGTCAGCAGGGCGAGTGCGTGGAGGAAGGGGCTCGCCTTCATCTGCATCCGGCTGCGCAACTCCTCGCGCGGCATGCCTGGCCGCAACGGGTACTGCCGGTGATAGGCGGCGAGGGCATCGCCCGCCGTAGCGGCCAGCTTCGACCATCCCCGGGCCGAGTACAGGGTTTCCAGCTCCGGCCCGAGCGCGACGATCGCCCGTTGCTCGAGTGCGTCGTTGACGAGTCGCCGCGCCTCCCCATGCGACAGGTTGGCGCGGGTCGAAAGCGCTGCCAGCGACGACCCCTGGGCGGTTTCAAGGGCCGAGAGGATCAGGTCGTGCTCGCTCCCGCGTGCGAGCACGCCGAGCCTGGTCAGGGTCGCTTCATCGAACCTGCGGTGGCGCCGCGCCGACGGGTCGACCACGTTGCCTCCGCCGAGTGTGGAGGCCGAATCTCGGATCACGAAGTAGTCGCCTTTTACGACGGCAACCGGCGCATCTGCACGTAGCTGTGCCCAGCCGTGGTCGCCCGCATGGAGCTCGTTCGCGTCCAGGAGCCTGACGACCGCCTCGACCTCGACCGCGCCGGTGTAGAGCGTGACGCGGGCGTTGTGGCGGACCGGGCGCGGAGCGCCTTCGATGATCCTCAGCGAGGCGTCGAACGCGGCGGTCGGCCTTAGCCACTTCGGGATGGTGAGCACATCGCCCCGCTTGATCTGGTCGTAGGAGACCCCTGACAGGTTGATCGCCACGCGGGTGCCAGGCAATGCCTCGTCGACCGCCTTACGGTGCGTCTGGAGGCCGCGGATCCGGGCCGCCAGTCGCCCGGGCAGGATCTCGATCTCCTGGCCGACGCGCATCCGTCCGTCCTGGAGCGTCCCCGTGACCACGGTGCCGAAGCCGGCGATCGTGAACGATCGGTCGACGGGCAGGCGCGGCCGTCCGAGATCGGAACGGGCAGCGACGTGGGCGAGCGACTCTTCGATCGTCTCCTTCAGTGCGTCGAGTCCCATGCCTTTGGTCGCGGAGACGGGGACGATCG
This sequence comes from SAR202 cluster bacterium, assembly GCA_016872495.1. Classification (GTDB taxonomy): domain Bacteria; phylum Chloroflexota; class Dehalococcoidia; order Lucifugimonadales; family Lucifugimonadaceae; genus VGZT01. The sequence goes on along the minus strand of VGZT01000008.1, from coordinate 33,260 downwards.
GAGAGCCGGCCAGGGCCGTGCCCTCGAGTAGCTCCGCCACCTCGGCCGTGACCAAACCGAGCCATTCGTCGTCGACCATGTCCTTCTTCGTGATCGCGACGACCCCCCGGCCGATACGCAGCAGGTCGAGGATCGCAAGGTGCTCGCGGGTCTGCGGCATCACGCCCTCGTCCGCGGCGACGACGAGTAGCGCGAGGTCGATCCCGCCCACCCCCATGAGCATGTTCTTGATGAAGCGTTCGTGGCCAGGGACATCGACCACGCTGACCTCGAGGCCGGAGGGGAGCTTGAGCCAGGCAAAGCCGAGCTCGATCGTCATGCCCCGCTCCTTCTCTTCTTGAAGGCGGTCGGGATCGATCCCGGTCAGCGCATGGACCAGCGTCGACTTCCCGTGGTCGACGTGGCCGGCGGTGCCGATGACGAACATGCGTCAGGCGGGCTGGGCGGTCATTACGAAGCGACCGAATACTTCGTTGCCCAGCAGGCGGCCACGGGTCGTGAGGCGCAACCCTTCGGCGTCCTGTTCGAGCAGGCCCAGCCTGGTGAGGTCGGCGATCTCCGAAGGATAGGTCTCGGCAAGGTTCTGTCCGAAACGGGCCTGGAACTGCGCGTTGCCGACTCCCTGGTCAAGCCTGAGGCCCATCATCATCGTTTCGGCCATCTCGAGCGACCTGGATATACGTTCTGAGCTGCCGATCACCCCGGCGGCTTCCAGCGCGCGTACCACGTCAGGCGCAGCTTCGACCCAGGAAACGCCGTTTGCGAGTTCGGGAGTCAGTGAGCCTGCGCGGCGCACGTACTCGCGCGGGGACTTCAGGTCGGCGAACCTCACGCCGGGCAAGAATGAATGAGCCCCCGGGCCGACGCCCAGGTAGTACGAGTTCCGCCAGTAGATCAGGTTGTGGCGACTGGCCCTTCCGGGCTTCGCCCAGTTGGAGATCTCGTAATGCCGGAAACCCGCCGACTCCATCGCCTCGCAGGCGAACTCGTACATGTCGGCCGCGCGGTCCGGATCGGGCTCGGGCAGTTCCTGTGCCTGAACCAGCGCCGCGAAGGGGGTGGCCGGCTCGATGGTCAGCGCGTACATCGAGACATGATCGGGCGCGCTTTCGAGGACCTGGTGGACCGTGCTCTCCCAGGTCGCCTGCGACTGGTGGGGGAGGCCAAACATGAGGTCGACGCTCAGGTTGTCGAATCCTGCTGCGCGTGCCTCTCGGACGGCACCCAGCGCCTGTTTCGAATCATGCCGTCGGCCTAGCCGCCTGAGCAGCGTGTCGTCCAGGCTCTGCACCCCGATGCTGATCCGGTTGGCTCCGGCGTCCAGCAGAGATGCGAGTTTCGCCGGGCTGCAGTCGTCGGGGTTGGCTTCTACCGTGATCTCTGCGCCAGGCATGACCCGGAACGCCGCTTCTACGCAGTGGGCGAGACGCATGAACTGGTCGGGTGGCAAGTACGACGGCGTGCCGCCGCCGTAGAAGACCGTGGCGAGGCTCGGGCGACCGAGCGCGGCGCCCCAGGTCGCGATCTCGTTGCCGAGCGCACCTACGTAGTCCGGGATCAGGTCCTCGATCCGGGCGTAGGTATTGAAGTCACAGTACGGGCACTTGGTCGCGCAGAATGGGACGTGTACGTAAAGACCCAGCGCGGTGGCCGGCCCCGGGCCGGGTGCCGGGGCCGTGATGTTCAAGTCCCGGGCACCCACAGCTTGCTGCCTCCGGGCTTCGCCGGCGGCTCATCGGCCGGACCGTGCTCGCGGGTCTCCTCCTCGGATTCATACTGCTCGCGGCCCTGGGCCGACGCGTCACGCAGCCACCGCATCAGCTCGTCGAGCTCGGGCGGGACCACGTTGTAAAGGTGGATCGTCGCCGACAGCTGGAGGCCGCGGGTGGAAGCCGCGATGAGAAGGCCGGCCTCGGACTGCCCGAGCGTCTCCTCGATGGCCTGCCTCATATGGTTGAAGCGGGCCTCAGTTGCCTTTCGATACGCTTCGCTGACCACGTCGGCGACCTTGCGGCTCATGAACCCAAGCTGGGCGCAGCGGGACCAGTCGACGGTCTCCGCAAACGCCTCGTCGTTCTCGAGCGCCTCGAACTCGGCTCCTGCGTCGATGCGGGACTTGATCACGGACATGGCCGGCGGGTTGATCTCTTTGATCGCCTCGAGGGCGGATTCACCAGCATCGGCCACGCCTTCGTGGAAGATGTGCTTAACTACCCCGGCGCGCGCTTCGAGCTTCGCCACGTGGGTATCGATCGCCTTCCAGTACGCGGTCAGTCGATCGGTATAGCCCTGGGGCGCTCCTGGGATCGGATAAAGCAGCGCGGCGACGTACAGCTTGCGCTCGCCGAGGATCACGGCGGCGTCCTGTCGATCGATCCTGCCTAGCGGTTGGGCCGGCATCACACCCTCTCATTCATGAACCGGATGACAGCTTATGAGGATATCGCGTAACCGCTCGTGCATGTCGGGCGCACACCGGGGTTCGTGGGGCGCCTTCAACCAGGAGGTGCCGCAATGAAGGTACTGTTCGACACCGATATTGGGTCAGATATCGACGACGCCGTCTGCCTGGCCTACCTGCTGGCGAACCCGGAGTGTGAACTGGTCGGCGTGACCACGGTTTCCGGGCAGCCGGCGGAGCGGGCGAAGCTAGCCAGCGTCCTGTGCAAGGCGGCGAATCAGCCCGGGGTTCCGGTCGTGCCGGGCGCCGAAGCGCCCTTCAGTGGACGACAGCGGCAGCCACTCGCCAAACAGGCTTCGGTATTACCGCGCTGGCCCCACGAATCCCGGTTCCCGCGGCTCGATGCCGTCGATTTCATGGCAGAGACGATCCACTCCCACGAACGCCAGGTAACCCTCCTGGCCGTCGGGCCGATGACCAACGTCGCAGCCCTCTTCAAGAAACACCCGGGAGTCGCCGGCTCGCTGAACGGGCTCATGCTGATGTCCGGTCGGTTCGGACCGAAACCTCCGAGCGCCCGGGCCGACCACGAGTGGAATGTCTACTGCGATCCCGTCGCGGCCGACATCGTTTATCGGACCCGGGTACCGGTCCACAGGTCGGTGGGCCTGGACGTCACCTTGCAGGTCCAGATGGAAGAGCAGGCAGTCCGTGCCAGGTTTTCCGCACACCCTGGGCTGCTCCCGGTACTCGACATGGCAACGGTCTGGTACCAGGATGCCGAATTGATGACATTCCATGACCCGCTGGCCGCGGCATCTCTGTTCGACGGGCGGGTGTGTGGCTTCCAACGCGGGCGCGTCGAGGTCGATACGGGGTCCGGAGTCACTTCATGGACTCGGAGCGAGGGCGGCGCCCACGAGGTTGCGCTGACGGTCGATCCGAAGCGGTTCTTCGAGTCGTACTTCGGGGTGTTCGAACGTTAGGGAACCCGGCGCTACCGGCCGGCGGTTCAGGCCGCGGCGAGTACGCCCGGGATGCGGAAACCGGACTTGCTGCCCGATCCCGGCTCGGAGAAAACGGTCACCTCTCCACCGTGCAGTTCGACGATCGATTGCACGAGCGCGAGGCCGAGTCCGGTACCTGGCACTTGCCTGGTGGCCTGGTCGTCCGACCTGAAGAACGGTGTGAAGACCCGGGCCATGTCGGCCGTACCTTTGCCGGTCCCCTGGCCCTGCACTTCGACGCAGACCATTCCGTCGCAAACCCTGGCGGAGAGCATGACGGTTTTACCGGAGGGCGAGCACCTGCGCGAGGCGGTCGCGGGTAGCTTCTTCGGCAGCCTTCCGCTCGGAGATGTTCTCCACCACCGCGAACATGTGGCGGGGGGTCGCGCCTGAACCTGGGACGAGCGTGGCTAGGATGCCCCCATGCGGGTACCGGTGGAGGCTGGCCCGGGGTCTGCCTATACGGAGAACAGGAAGTTGATGACGTCGCCGTCCTTGACGACGTAGTCCTTGCCCTCGGCACGCAGAGTGCCGGCCTTCCTGGTTTCAGCCAGCCCGCCGGCGCTTACCAGGTCGTTGTACGCGACCACTTCCGCCCGTATGAACCCGCGCTCGATATCTGAATGGACCCGGCCGGCGGCCTTCTGCGCCGGGGTATGCTCGGCCACGGGCCACGCGCGGACTTCGTCGGGGCCGACGGTCAGGAACGAGATCAGGCCAGCCGCCCGGTAACACAGGCGGATCATGCGCTCCAACCCTGGTTCGCCGGCGCCCAGCGAGGCCCGGAACTCCTTTTCTTCGGCCTCGGCCATCTGACCGAGTTCCATTTCAAGCTGGCCCGCGATCGCCGCCGAACCGGTGAGCGTCCCGGTGACCCGCCTGGCGAGTTCGGCCTCGAGTTCCACGGAGCGCGGGATGTCTGACTCGCCGATGTTGAGCGCCACAAGATAGGGGAGCGTGCTCACGAGGAACGTGTCGCGCAAGGCCCGCTTCTCACTGTCGTTAAGTGTGCGGCCCCGCATCGGCTTGCCCGCTTCCAGGTCGGCCTGCACCGACTTCAACACCTCGATGTCCTTGAGCGAGTTGTCGCGCTCGGAAGCACGTGACCCGCGCAGCCCTTCGGTCACCCTCTGGATCCGGCGGTCGATCAGTGCAATGTCGGCGAACAGGAGGTCGAATCCGACGGCATCGATATCGCGCCAGGGATCGACCGAGCCCTTCGGATGCGGCGCGCTCGGATTCTCGAAGCCGCGCACCACGTGCAGGATCGCGTCGGCCTTCTGGAGCGCGGTGACGGTTTCGCCGCTGAACGTCGGCGCGTTCTCCTGGCCGGGTGGCGGGCCGGGGAAATCGACATAGGTGATCTCGGCGGGGACCACCTTCTCGGGGTTGAACATTGCGGTGAGCCGGGCCAGGCGAGGGTCCGGCACCTTGGCGACGCCGACATTCGCAGACGACCGTGCGCTGAAGTCGCCGACGGCTATCCGCCCGCGTGTGGCCGCGTTGAAAATTGTGGTCTTGCCGCTGCGCGGCAGTCCGATGATTGCTACTCGCACTGGTAGGATTCGGCCTGTTCGTTAAGTGGTTTGTCGGACGGAACCTGGCCCTGCGGCGCAGGCCGATTCGATCTGTGAGCAGACCGAACACATGATCCGTGTCATATTCGGTGAAGACGAGTATAGCGTTGCCACCCGGGTTCGCGAACTCCGGAACGAGGCCGCGGGCGACGCCGGCATGGGCGACGCCAACGTATCGGCATTCGAAGGTGAGCGCGTCACCATCGACCAGTTGTTGCAGGCGGCCGCGGCGATGCCGTTTCTTGCCGAGAAGCGGGTCGTGATTGTCAGCGGCCTGCTGGGGCGAATCGACAATCCCACCGGAGGACGGAGAAACGCCCGGGCGGGCGCACCCCGGGCAAAGATCGACGTTGCAAGGCTGACCGAGAGCATCCAGGCGCTCCCATCGACCACTGAGTTGATCTTCGCCGACGGCGCGTTGCGGAAGAATGGCGCCGGGCTGCGAGCAGCCGGCCCCGGCGCACGCATCGAAGAGTACCCGCGCAAGAAGGGGAAAGACCTCCTCGACTGGATCGCAGGGCGCTTCGCAATGGAGAAGGCGCGGGCGTCGCCGGCGGCCGTGACGCGTCTGGCCGAACTGGTGGGCGACAACACGAGGGCGCTCGACCAGGAGATCAGGAAGCTCGCCACCTATGCCGGTGAGGCGCCGGTCCAGAGCGACGACGTCGACCTGCTCGTTGCCCCGGCCAGGGAGGCCAACGTCTTCGTGGCGGTCGACGCCGTCCTTGAGCGCCGGCCCGCGGTCGCAACGCGGAGCTTCTACGTGCTGATGGCGGGCGGGCAGAGCGTACAGTCGATCATTGCCCTGATCGGCAGCCAGGTTCGCAAGGTGCTGATCGCCCGAGAACTGCTCGACAGCGGGATGAATCCGGTCACCGACCGGGAGGAGATGGCCGCCCGGCTCGGGATCAGCACCGGATTCCCGCTCCAGAAGACGGTCGACCAGGCCCGGCGATTCCAGCCCGCATACATGGCGGGAACCATGCGCCGGTTGCTCGAGGCTGACGTGGCTATCAAGAATGGCCAGCTGGAGGAGCGCCTCGCCCTGGAGCTACTGGCGGCGCGACTTTCGAGCGGAGGCTGATCCAGCGCCAGGGCGAACTCGCCCGGCCCTGATCTCTCCCGCAAGTTCGTGAACGGTCGAAACCGGCCGGACCAGCGCCGTTGCGCAAGAACCGGCTTCGTCGGCAGCGTGGGCGTCGCTCGCCCCGGTCTGCGGTTTTCCCAGGGCCCGCGCAACGGCTTCGGCAAAGAGGTTCTCGAGCGCGGTCCCGCGCCCGTTGCTGGCTTCCACTGCGTGGACGAGCTTCCCGAGCGGGCCCTCAACCGCCGCCTCGACCGCATCGAGCCAGCCGCGAGTGCCTGGTTCGACGCCGGGCAGAAGCCGTCGCCGGTAAGGGTGGGCCCAGATCATGGCCCCCGACGCGCGCTCCACCGCATCGGCAAGGCGTTCTGGGTGGTGATAGCCAAATTCGTAGCCGTCGAGCCCGAAGACCAGCACGTGCCCGGCATCGGTATTGATCTCGGATCCACCGAAGATCGTAAGCCCCGATGCAGATCCCGGCAGTTCGCCCGGCCGCCAGAAGTGATCGTGATCGGTCACACACATGGCGTCGAGCAGCCTGGCGGCGCCCGCCGCGGCCAGCGCATCGAGCCTCGCCGTGCTGTCGTCGGACCCCGCGGCCGTGTGGCAGTGGAGGTCGACGAGCCATGGTTTTGCCTGTGGATCAATCGTCGTGGAGCTTGCCTGCGTAATCAATGCAGCGAGTAGTCGCGAGTTTTCCGACTCGCCAGACGATAGCATTCGTCTGGGAGCCGAAGGACAATATCTGCATGTCTACAGGTGTCGACGCGCAAAGAGCCAGCAGGGTGGCACGGGGACTGATCGCGTTCTCCATGTGCGGGATCCTGCTTGCCGCTTGTTCGGGTCCTGCGCCGATCGCGACGCCATCGCCAACCGTTGAGCCGACGTCCACCGCGGTTCCGGAGGCGACCGCCATGCCTGAGCCGACTCCGACCCCGGTCCCGAACGTGACCGACAGCGTCCAGCACTATGCCCACGCATATGCGCTGTTGAGTCGCGGCGAGTGGGTCGACGCCGAGCGCCGGTTCACCGTAGTGATCGAACTGGAACCGAACTTCGCGCGCGCCTGGGACGGCAGGGGACAGGCCAGGCTCAACAAGGGCGACGGCGCCGGCGCCCTCGCCGATTTCGACAAGGCGATCGAATTGAAGCCCGAACTGGCCAAGGCTTACGGCAACCGCGCCTCCGCCCGCTACGTGCTGGATGACACGAAGGGCGCCGAGGCCGACTCACACAAGGCCATTAAACTCGACCCGACCGACCCACGTCCGTACATCGTCCTGGGCCGCCTGGCCGCAGATGCCGGGCTGGTCGTCGTCGCCACCAAGCACTTCGACGACGCAGTGCGCGTGGCGCCGGATCGCGGCGACGTCTACTGGTGGCGGGGAAGGTTCCGCTACGCGATCGAAGAGTACCGCCTGGCACTCGCAGACCTCAGCGTGGCCATCGAACTTGCGCCCTCGTTGGCGGCGGCTTACCTTGATCGTGCCCGAACGATTCTCGATGCCGGTTTCGATCCCCGGCTCGCCAGGCCCGACGTGGAGGAAGCCCGTGAGCGGTCGAAGATCGAGCCCAGGAACGAGGGCGTAGAGCGGCAGTCTTCAATCCTCCTCGACCAGATCGACAACTGGGTGAAGCGGCAGGGCCCGAACCTCCCGCCTCTCCCGATCAAAGAACTAGAACCAGGTGCCCTCGTTGCCCCAAAGCAACCGCCAGCAAAGGCCCCCTGAGGGACGCGATAACGTCGGACCCCTCAAGGGGCTGAGGGTAGTCGACCTGACCAACGACCACCCCGGGGCCCTCGCGACGATGTTCCTGGCCGACTACGGCGCAGATGTCGTGAAGGTCGTCCCATCTCCTGGCATAGGGCTAGAAACCGGCCCCGAATACCTGGTCTGGAACCGGAACAAGCGGGCCATGCAGGCTCCGGTAACGGAACTGCTGGCCGCGAGCCAGGCCTTGATCGAACGCGCCGACGTGGTCGTCGAGTCCCTTGCTGCGGCGGGCAAGGCTGCGTACCTGGCGGCGAGCAAGCGCAACCCGGGACTGATCTGGTGCTCCATCACTCCCTATGGCGCGACCGGGCCGCTGGCCGGCCGGGTTGGCTACGAAGCGCTGGTGGCGGCGGTGGCCGGGATCCACACCGAGCAGCGGGGACCCGACAACGAGCCGACCTTCAACCCTCTGCCAATCGCCGGGATCGGAACCGCCCTCCTTGCCATCCAGAGCGTGCTGGCTGCGATCTACGAGCGCAGGAGATCGGGGAGCGGGCAACTGGTCGAGACCTCCCTCTACCAGGGTGCGATCGCCGCACGGTCGCCCATGCTGGTCCGGGGGGAAGGCGTCCAGACGTGGGACAGCGCCGGCAACGACCCGCAGGGCGCGCTGCCGAACTACCGCCTTTACGAGTGCGCCGACGGCAACTGGCTTCACCTTGGGACCCTGATCCCGGTCTTCTGGAACAAAATGATCATCGCCCTCGACCTGTTCGAATTCGCTACCGACCCCCGCTTCGAAAGCGCACCGCTTTACTGGCCATCCGAGGAAGTGCGCGCCGCCGCCAAGCGTTTGCTGGCAGAGAAGTTCCGGACGAAAGACCGCGCACACTGGCTGCAGCTCCTGCGAGATGGCGACGTGCCGGTCTCCCCGGCCACGCCGACACACGAGCTTTTCTCGCACCCGCAAGTGGTCGCCAACGGGCTTTCGACATTAATCGTCGATCCGCGTGTCGGCCCGCTGGAGCAGGCGATGCCGCCGGTCGCGTTGTCCGCCACGCCGGGGGGCGTGCGAAGAGCGGCGCCGGAGGCACCCCAAGACGAACTCGACTGGGAATCCGCCACCCGGTTCTTCGAGGCGCAGCGCGAACGGGCGGTCGTGGCTGGCCGCGGACCGCTGGCCGGTCTGAGGGTGCTCGACCTGTCGTCTTACCTCGCAGGACCGATCGGGCCAGCCTACCTGGCCGACCTCGGGGCCGATGTGATAAAGGTGGAGCCGCCGACCGGCGAGGGTTGCCGGATGATCATGATGCTGTACCTCGGCGGGAATCCGAGCAAGCGTGGGCTGGCGCTGGATCTCAAGTCGCCGGCATCTCGGGAACCGCTGGTCCGGCTGATCGAACGCTCCGATGTCGTGGTGCACAACAATCGGGTGGGCGTCGCCGAGCGGCTGGGCCTCGACTATGACTCCGTGCGCAGGATCCGACCGGATGTCATCTACCTTCAGAGCACCGCTTATGGCAGCAAGGGGCCCGACGCCCGCCAGCCCGGGTTCGATCCCCTCTTCCAGTCGTTGACCGGCATCGGCCTCGCCCAGGCGGGTCCGGGCCGACCCCCGGTGTTCCCCAAGACGCCGATCTGCGATATCGCCACCGCGATGCTGGGCGCGACCGCAGTCCTGCTTGCCGTCGCGCACCGCGACCGCACGGGTCAGGGACAGCTGATCGAAACATCGCTGCTCGCGACCGGTCTCTGGCTCAAATCCGACGCCTTCGTCCGATACGCGGGTCATGAGCCGCGGGCGGTGACCAACGCCGACAACTCCGGGACTAACCTGGCCCATCGCTGGTACCGGTGCCGCGACGGCTTCATCTTCGTCGCTTGCCGGTTGCCCGGCGAGAGGTCGGCGTTCGAGGGTCAGACCGGTGTTCGGGCGGCCGGGGAAGCCCTGGCCGAGCAGGCCGCCGAGAGAGAGCTCGCTGGCCTGTTCGCAACCCGTACGGTCGGCGAGTGGCTCGAACGCCTGGACAAGGCAGGCGTGCCGGCCGAGCGAGTAGCCATGAACAACGACGAGGGGGTTTACCAGAACCCGCAGGCCGCTCATCTGCAGGTTCTGGCCAATGACCCCTATCCGGGTTTCACGAATCTCCGCCAGCCTGGCGTGCTGGTGCGCTTTTCCAGAACGCCGGCACGCCGCCGCTCCGGGTCCCCGGCTTGCGGCGAGCACACGGTCGAAGTCCTACGCGAGATCGGATTCGCAGACGATGCGATCCGAGACCTCGAGAGCAAGGGCGTAGCAGGCGTCTACCGTCCGGGGGGCTAGCTCCCGGAACCCGCCAGCGCGGATTCGAGCGCGGGCGCGATCTCGTCGGCACTGGTGAACGCCTCGAACTTTGCCACGATCACTCCCGCACCGTCGACCACGAAGGTCCAGGGCTCTGAGGGCAGCCCCCAGACCTTCACCGCGTCGGCGAGCCTGGCCCTCGTCAGGTCTCCCTGGATTTCGTGGGGGTTGTCATACATCTCGACGTGGATGAAGCTGGCGCGCTCCCTGAACTGGCGACGCAGCTTTGCCAGCTCGTCCAGCTGCGGGCCGCAGGTCGCGGTTGCACAGTAGAGAGGCGTGGAAAAGGACACGACCACCGGCTTTCCGCCAGCCACGGCATCGGCCAGCGAGATCGAGTAGAACGCCGGGTCCGGATTGGGCGCGCTGGTGATCTTGCTCAGGTCCTCTCCGGCCACGGCGACCTTCGTCGGGGTGCGGGGCGCGGGCGAGCCGGCCGCCGGCGTCCGTGGCTGGGAGCGCACTTCGAGCCCGGCCGAGAAGGTGCCGGAGTAGCCATCGATGGTGACGTCCATCAACCAGATCCCCGGCTTGTCGAACACGGCCTCGGTCACGTAGACGCCACGCCCACCGGGCCACTGGCGGTAGATCGATGCGGTAGCCCGGCGAGGGTCGCTGCTGTCCTGCGGGTGGTAGTTGACGCGGATCGCGGCGGGCCGGACCACCAGGTACCTGCCGTCCTTGTCGATGATGGCGAACGGAAGGCGGTTCTCGCCCACCTTCAGGTCGGAGGCGATGGGGAAGACCCCGAGGCTCGCCGACTGGAGGCCGCTACCTCCTTCGCAAGCCACGAGCCCGGCAGCGGACGCAATGACCGCGATCATTAGCCAAGACAGCCGGATCCGCACCCGCATCCCCCCGGTCCTTTCTCGATCCATCACTAAGCTTGCCATACAGGCTCTAATGATCCGCTTTCACGGACTGGCAGACCGACGTGGCCAGTGGACAACGCATTACTGGGACTGGCAACGGTAATCGCCCTGGGCGTGAGCGCTACCTGGCTCGCATGGCGGCTTCGTGTGCCATCCATACCTGCGCCTGCCTGCTGGCCTGTGCGGAGGACAACCAGGCCTCCGCTCGAGTCATCGTCAAGAACGGCTCAGACGAAGGCCAGCACCCTGGCAGGGTTGTCGACCAGCATGCGGTCAACCTGCACCTGGGAGAGCCCCCGGGCCTTCATCCATGGCGCCACCCTGGCGGGAATGTGGTCGAGCCCGTGGCCACCGAACTCCTTGAGGCGGTGTCGCGAGCACACGTCATGCGCCAGCAATATTTGGTCCAGGTGCCCGTTGGCGATCAGCCGGTCGATCTGCTCGAGTCGCTGCGCGTCGTTGGGCATGTAGGTCTGGGGAGCAAACGGATAGTAGGAGGAGTCGTGCCCGAACAGGTCGTATTCAAGGTAAATGCCGGTGGCCGCCAGCTCGTCGAGCACGGGGGCGGTGAAGATCGTGCGCTCGATGTGGCCCATGATCGTGCGCCGCAAGTTGCCCCCGTTCTTGACGATGAAGTTCACGATCTCGATGGGAGCGGTCTCACTGCGCCCGGGGTGTATGAGCAGGGGCGCTCCTGTCCTCGCCTGGGCGATGATTGCCGCCTGCATCGATTTCTTCTCGTCCCTGGTCCAGGGCCACGAACAGCCTATCTCGCCGATGATCCCGCTCTTGATGGCCGTGCCGTCGGCGCCGATGGTTATGTCGCGCTCGATCTCCGCCGCGATGTCCTCCACGGTGCGAGCGTGCAAGCCCTGGGGGTGCGACGCCTGGACGTAGTAGCCGGAACCCATGATCACGTTGATCCCGGCGGCCTTGCTGATGTTGGCCAGCGCCCGAGGGTTGCGTTTCAGCCCGATGCTCGTAGCGTCTACTACCGTGCGTCCGCCAGCTCGCGCATAATGGGCCGCCTCGCGGGCCGCCAGGGCTTCATCCTCGTAGCGCAGATTCTCCAGGCTACTCGCCCAGTTGTAGCGAACCCAGCCCAGGTTCGACATCGAAATCGGCTGCTTCGATAACGCCTTGCCCTCTTCGCTCGTCGGAGGCACGAACACGACCCTGAAATCGATCAGTAAATGCTCGTGGGTAACCGCGATCCCGATCTGGGCGGCGTCGATCGGTCCCAGGACCGTCTGCGCCTTGCCGGCAAGTCCGCTTTTGGCCATATCTGCTCCAGGCGCTGGCTCGTAGTAGTGTGTAGCCATCAAGTGCGTCGCGACCGCAACTGCCGGAGTTTATCTCAGTGACAGATACGATTGGTGTGGGGCTTGTCGGCTGCGGGACGATCGGGGAGGCGCTGGCACGCGCGATCGTCGACGGGCAGGGTGGCAGTGCGGCGTTGCGGGCCGTCTATGATCGCGACCAGGACCGCGCCCGGACGGTAGCCCGTTTCTCGCAGTCGAAGGTCTGCCCCTCCGTGGAGGCGATGCTGGACGAGGCGTCCGTCGGGCTGGTGATCGAAGCGGCTTCGCAGTCCGCCGCCACCGAATGCGCCCGCCTGGCGCTGAACCGGGGACGCTCGCTGCTCATCATGAGCACCGGCGCGCTCCTGATCGGCGACACGTTTTCGGAGCTCGCGAGGCTGGCACGGGAACGCAACGTATCGCTCGCCGTGCCGTCGGGCGCCATCGGCTGCCTGGACACCCTGCGGGCCGTAAGGGCCGGGCTCGAACGTGTGATCCTGACCTCGACCAAGCGACCCGAGGCGCTGCGCGGCGCGCCGGGGTTCGCCGCCTGGGAGTCGAAGAAGATCGAGAAGCCGGTCCTGGTCTACGAGGGTCCGGCAGGCGCCGCGGTCCGCCAGTTCCCGGCCAACGTCAACGTCGCTGCATCCGTGAGCCTGGCCGGCCTGGGTCCGGACCGGACGATCGCGCGCGTGGTGGCCGACCCGGCCGCGCCGGGCAACGTACACGAGCTGGTGGCGTCGGGCGAGTTCGGCGAGTTCACCGCCCGGTTCGTCAACCGGCCGAGCCAGGCGAATCCCAAGACCAGCCAGCTGGCCATCCTCTCCGCACTGGAGGCTCTGCGCGGGGTATGCGACGGCCGGGTTCGCGTCGGTAGCTGATCGGACGGGGAGTGGCACCCCTCAGAGTTCCGGGGTATGCTACGCCGTCGTGTCCGGGTGCCCGGCACGCAGTATGGAGCGACCGGACTTGACCATCGCAAATCCGGCGACCATGAGTGGATTGGCGACCGCCTGGTGCGGCACGGGATCCGCCTCGGGCGGAACGTAGTGGAACAGGGGCCCGACGCCCCGGACCTGGCGCAAGATGTCGGGCGATGGCGAGCCGGCTTCCCCGCGCAGTCCTGTCCGGATTGGAGTGCCTTCCTTGGGTAAGAACTTGTTCGTGGGGAATCTGGCGTTCAGCGTGACCGACGACGAGCTTCGAAACATATTCGAGAAGGTCGGGCAGGTCGTCTCGGCGAAGGTGATCCAGGATCGCGAGACGGGCAGGTCGCGTGGCTTCGGCTTTGTCGAGATGGGTGACGATGCGGGCGCCGCGCAGGCCATCTCGCGCCTCAACAACACGATGGCCAATGGCCGCCAGATCACGGTCAGCGAAGCGCAGCCAAGGCCCCCGCGCCGCGACGGCGGCACGGGCGGCGGCGGGCGGGACGGCGGTACGGGTGGCGGACGACCGCCCCGGAACGATCGCTAGCCTTCTTTTCGGCCCATACGTCACAGAACCCTTAATGCCGGGCGGTCCGGGCCGCCCCGCGCTAGCGCGTCAGGCGTCTCTCCACGTGCGCTCGGGTCGCCAGCCGAGCACCCGCTCGGCGTGGCTGTTGTCGATCGCCGCAGCAAATCCGGCCAACGGCTTCTTGATCGGGACGCCCGGGTAAACCGTCCTGATAGCTTCTTCGGTCGGAACGGTCAGCGTCGTATCCGCGCCGTTCAGGAAGAAAGCGCGGTGTCCATTCCACTCCTTCTGGATCGCCAGCCGGCAGGCGCGTGCGGCGTCCCAGCGATCTAGCCAGCCCCAGAAGTGCATCGCCTGCCTGCCTGATGGGTCGGAGTGCGGATTGGCCTTATGGGCGCGCTGCTGGGAGTGGTCCCACAGGCCGTGGAAGCGCATGCTGGCGATCTGCACGTCGCGCCTGCGGCAAAAGCCTTTGGCGAGCTCCTCGCCCAGCCACTTGCTCTGGCTGTAGGCGTCCTCGGCCCGGGTCGGATGCTCCTCGTCGATCGGAAAGTACTCCGGCGGCACGAGGGCGTGCGAGAACACCGCGCCAACCGCGTTCACCGAAGAGGCCATTACCAGCTTTGGAATCCCGTGGATGTGGGCAGCCTCCAGGACGTTCCAGTCGGCCTGCATGTTCGTACTGAACACGCGATGCCCGGGGTCCTGCATTGGGTTCGGAATTGCGGCGAGGTGGATCACGGCGTCGGCACCGGCCAGAGCGGCCACCACGTCACCGAAGTCAGTCACGTCGATCCGCAGCGTTGACACCTCGGCGGTGGCGGATTCGACACGGTCGGCGTTGACGACCTGGTACCCCTGCCGCACCAGTTCCGGGATCACGTACTGGCCGAGGCGTCCGGCGCCGCCAGTTACGACTACCCGCAAGCGCGCCGTCCGTGCGGGCTTGCGCACCTCCGCGGGAGGCGTCGCTGGCTTGCTCGCCGGACGGTCCAGGTCGATCGCCTGCAGCACACGGCGATGGGTGAAATCGGCCTTGTCGATCCTGGCGCGTGCGCCAACCGTTGCTGCGTCGATGTCCGCGAACGACGACACGATGATGATCGCGGTTTCTGGCCTGGCTTCGAGGATGCGCCGCGACGCCTCGACGCCATCCATGACCGGCATCCGGATATCCATCAGGACTATGTCCGGTTTTTCACGCGCTGCCAGGTTGACCGCTTCGGCGCCGTCCGCGGCATCCTGGAGAACGGAGAATCGCGCGTCGCGACCCAGTTCCCGCCGGGCGAGCAACCGGAAGGCGGGATCGTCGTCCGCGATCAGTACACGGATCTGTTGCATCCCGCGCCCGTCGTTCTTGTTGCCGTCGTTACTGCGATCTTTCGGATCACGCACCGGCATCGGCTCAGTTTCGCCGGCGCGCGTGTCTGCATCATCGGAGTGGATACGCTCAGCCATTGGTGCGGCCTTCCATGCGACCTTCGGGTTGGCACATGCCCGCTGTGCACGGGCAACTGGCGCATGTTAGCAAGTGCGCCCGGACAGCTGACTGGTAGCCGCAACTGGCTCCTGCAACCGCAGTGGAGGCCGCCTACAATCCTCGGACTGCCACGCGCCAGGAAAGGAAGGGTTTTGTGCCCTGGGACCCTGCCCAGTACCTGAAGTTCGCGGACCACCGCCTGCGCCCGGCGCTCGACCTGCTGAATCGCATCGATCTCGAATCGCCCGGCAGCGTCTTTGACCTCGGCGCCGGCACCGGCAGCGTGACCACGTTGCTCGCTCAGCGCTGGCCCGCCGCACGCGTCACCGCCGTCGACAACTCGAGCGAGATGCTCGACAGGGCGACCGCCTCGCCGCGCATTGCGTGGCAGCAAGCCGACATCGGCGCGTGGCGACCCGACCGGCCGGCAGACCTCATCTTTTCGAACGCGGCACTTCACTGGGTTGGTGGGCACGAGGAGCTCTTCCCGAAGCTCATGGGCGCCCTGGCCCCCGGAGGAGTGCTTGCCGTGCAGATGCCGCGCAACTTCGGCGCGCCTTCGCACACCGCCATGGCAGAGGCCGCCCGCGCGGGGCCATGGCGCCGGAGCCTCCAGCCGCTCCTGAGGCCCGCGCCGGTTGCTCCGCCATCCTCGTACGTTCGCATCCTCGCTCCCGTGGCGAGCTGGCTCGATGTCTGGGAGACCGAATACCTGCAGATCCTGCGCGGCGAAAATCCCGTGAAGGAATGGACCAAGGGCACCTGGCTTCGCCCCTTGCTCGAGGCTCTCGATGGGAAGGAACGAGACGAATTCGAGTCGGCCTACGGGGCCCTGGTAGCCAAGGCCTACCCGAAGCAGGACGACGGCACCACGATCTTCCCTTTCAAGCGACTGTTCATCGTCGCCCGCAAGGCCTGAGCGCCGCTAGGCGTGCACGACCACCCTGATCGCGCCTGAACTGCGCTTGTCGTCGGTGGCAGCGAACGCCTCCGCGATCTTCTCCAGCGGGAAGTGATGCGTGATGATCGGCGCCGCCAGCAAGCGGCCGCTCGAGACCAGATCGATCGCCGTACGGAACTCGGAGATGCCGTGCCAGGACGAGAGGCTGTTCGACCACTTGACCGTTAGCTCGCGGCTGAAGCCAAGCGAGGGATCAATGGTCTGCGGGGCGGTGAACACGCCCATCACCGAGACGGTGCCGCCCCGGCGTGCCAGCGCCATCGCCTGCGCCAGGATCTGAGCATTGCCGCCTACGGTCTCGATCACGGCGTCCGCCCCCTGGCCGTCGGTCAGCTTCATTACCGCGGCGACCGGATCGCCGTCCTCGATGGCAACGACCTCATCTGCGGCGCCGCAGTTCTGCGCGATCCGCAGAGGCGCCGCCCGCGTCCCGATCATGATCACCCGTCTTGCGCCGTACACCCTGGCCACCTGGCCGAGCGTGAGCCCGATCGCGCCCGTGCCGATGATCGCGAGGGTGTCGGTCACGTGCAGGGGCGCGCGGTTCAGGACGTGAACAGCGCAGGCGTAGGAGTCGAGCAGAACGGCCTCGTCACAGGAGACGTTGTGGGGCAATGGATGGCAGTTCCTTGCCACGCAGACGTCGTATTCGGAAAAGCCATGGCTGCCATGCCGCTGGCCGTTCACAAACCCCCTGGTCGGACAGATATGGTTGTCGCCGGCCAGGCAGTGGCGGCACACCCCGCACCCCACCAGGTGCTCACCTTCAATCGCGATACGCTGGCCGATCTTGAGGCCGGTGACGTCCTTGCCCAGCCCGGCGACCTCGCCGGCCAGCTCGTGGCCTTGCTCCCAGGGCGGGGTGAACACCGACGCCCGGTTGCCCCGGTAGTTGTGGAGGTCGCTCCCACAGATCCCTGCCGAGCGGATGCGAACCAGTACCTCGCCGGGCCCTGGCTCAGGCACCGGGATCTCCTCGACCCGGATGTCTTTGCCACCGTAGAAACGCGCAGCTCGCATGTGGGCCTCCGGTTCCCCGGCCGCCATATGGAAGGGGCCGGCGCGCGCGGACGGCGCGCTGCGCTGATGATACGGGCTTAGAAGCCGACTTTGTTACGTCAGGCCCGTGACGAGCGGACAGCAGGTCGTACCGGTACCGGACGAGCAGCAACGACGAGGCCCCGCCACCTGCCTGCCGCTCGCCGCGATTGCTCTCTCACAGCTGCGCGGGGCGGTCCAACGAACCTCTGTCACGTTTGACAGAGCTGACCCTCGAAGAGCTGACGGGTGGCACCCGGTCAGCCTGCTCCTCGCCGGTTGAACGTCAGCCGGTCACGGCGCGGTGAAGGTGACGATGAGCGTGGGGCGTGAGTTGACGTCGCTGGCTTCCCTGCTGGCGAAGCGCTTGACCGACTGATCAAGCCCTTCGGCCCCGATCAGGACCCAGCCCGCATTCGTGGCCGGTGCATCCAGCCAGCCCTGGACGTCCGCGCTGAGCCCGGCCGAGTCCCAGACCTGTGGGAACAGTCCTTGCAGCTGGCCAGAAACGTTGGTCGTGGCGCTGGCGGTTGCCGCGAAGTCGCCGCCCCCCTTGGCCCATTTCACGCCCGGCTGGCGGTTGTTCCACGAGGCCGACTCCGCCCACTCGGCGGTGATCCGATGCAGACCGACAGGTTGACCGCCTGGATGGGTCTTGTCGACCGACATGCGTAGCTTGACCGACTTGATCTTCGATCCGGCCGGGATGGCGCCGGAGATGTCGAACGCCACCATGGCCCGCCGCACATCGCCCATGCGCGTGCGACCCACGAACAGATTGGGGTCGCCGGTGTGGTTGCTATCAGGAGATCCGACGAACAGCGGCGCGTCCCTGGACGCGGTGAGCGTCACCGTCTTCTCGACGCCCTGTGATCCCGGTGCTGCCGGGGTGGCCGTTGGCAGGGTCGGTGTGGCGGTGGGAGCGCTCTGCACCGGCGCAGTCGGCGTGGCCGTCGGCGACGCAGGTGTGCTGGTTGGTCCTCCGGGTGTGGTCGCGGGCGTCGGCGATGGCTGTGCCGGGGTAGCGGTCGGCGCTGGGGCCGGCCTGGCGGTGGCCGTCGGCGCTGGGGCCGGCGTGGCGGTGGCCGTCGGCGCCGGGGCCGGCGTGGCGGTGGCGGTCGGCACTGGGGCCGGCGTGGCGGTGGCGGTCGGCGCTGGGGCCGGCGTGGCGGTGGCGGGCGGCGCCGGGGCCGAGGTGGCGGTGGCGGTGGGCGGTGGGGCCGGCGTGGCGGTGGCGGTCGGCGCTGGGGCCGGCGTGGCGGTGGCGGTGGGCGCTGGGGCCAGCGTGGCGGTGGCCACCGGCCGGGCCGTCGGGGACGGCGCCGGGGTGGACGTGGGCGGAATACTGGTGGGCGGGACGGTGGTCGGCTGGGACGCCGCAGGGGCCGGAGTCGCCGTCGGAGGGACTTCGCCGCCGCAAGAGACGACCAGCCCCATGGCCATTAATGCAAGAACCGTGACCAGGATGCGCAGCCCCATACCTTCACCCCTGGATAGATGTTCTACCGGCGCTATTACGCTAAATCGCGAGAGTCGGATTCAAGCCCTCCGCAACCGGGCCCTGGCGCGACGAACGTTGCCGAGCGCGTGGCCGCCAGTCTGGATGCTGATCGGTGGCGCCGGGTACATTCTGCGGCATCGACTCAAGCCAGGGGTCCTCGCTCGGTGCTGCGCGCAAGCCTGCGTGCGGAGTCGTCTCACGATCAGTGGACCCTCAGGTGCAGCAGGCCGCCGAGCGCGGAAAGGCGTTCGATCCAGCGAGCCGAGTTCAGGTCGCCACTGCCGGCCTTTTCCTTCTGCGACGGCAGGGCGTCCGAGATCGATGCGATCATCTTCTTCTGGGCCTCCCACAGGTCAGCTGACAGGCCCGTATCCCCGGCGAGCCTGACGAGGCCCGACGCGACGGCGAGCGCGTCGACGTCGCCCGGGCGATCGGAGATCCTGGTCGAACCGTGCAGCCGGAGCGTCCTCTGGACGACCGGGTGATCGGTGCTGCTTTTCGACTCGCCGGCGAAGGCGCTCCGGGCCTGGGGGGAAGCCTCCGGCCTGGTTGGGCGCGCGGCAGCTTTACCGCTCCGATGGTGTGGTCTATTCTTACGGCGGCCGTTCCTGCCTCCAGATAGGAGAGGAACACGCATGCACGGACCGGGAAGCGCAGCCCGGTAACGAGGCGACTCCACATCATGGTTAAGAGAGCTCGTAAGCCAGGCGCCGAGGGCATCGGAACGGACGACCTCGCACGCGATTCGCGGCTTGTCAACTACACGCCTCCGGCGGTAGGGGACGAATACGACCCCGACAACCCCGAAGCTGCGACGATGACCAACGCTTCGGAGGTGCTGACCGCCTCCGAACTGGACCACTGGGAGGCCACGCGCGCCGCAGAGCAGGAGGCGGCCCGCGCTGCCGAGGAACTGGGACCGGCCGCGCTCGACGCGGATGTCACCGACGACCCGGTCCGCATGTATCTGCGCGAGATCGGTGGTGTCGACCTCCTGACCGCCGAAGACGAGCGCGTCCTGGCCCGGGCGATGGAGCTGGAGAAGCACCTCGACATCATCGAAGCGGCGATCGGCGAGCCGCAGGGGCGAACGCCGCGCGCGAGCGCAGTCGTCAAGGAAATCCTTGTCCGCCTGTCCGGGTTGCAGCAGGTCTCCTCCGCGATCTCGCGTTTCGTCGGCCTGCGGGGGGATCTGCCGCTGTCGGTCCTCATGACCGATCCGGAGCTTCGATCGCTGATCGACGGCCCCGACAACGAGCAACTCGTCAAGTACCTGCAGGATTCCCTTCAGGTGGAGCTGGCACAGGTCCAGCCAATGATCGTGCAGGTCTCGGTGCTCTCCCGCCTGCTCCCGATCGAGGTCCTGAACGCACTGGACGGCGACCCAACCCTGAAGCAGCTCCAGAAACAGGTCGACAAAGAAGATTTCGATGGTCGACTGGACATGTACGGCCTGCTTTTCAACTCGCACCTCGCCCGCCTCAGGGACGAGGGCGAAAAAGCTGAGCGACACCTTGCGGAGGCGAACCTTCGCCTCGTCGTCAGCGTCGCCAAGAAGTACATCGGCCGCGGCATGGCCCTGCTCGACCTGATCCAGGAAGGAAACATCGGCCTGATCAGGGCCGTCGAGAAGTTCGAGTACCGGAAGGGCTTCAAGTTCTCCACCTACGCGACATGGTGGATCCGCCAGGCGCTGACGCGCTCGATCGCCGATCAGGCCAGGACCATCCGGGTCCCGGTCCACATGGTGGAAACGATCAACAAGCTGCTCAGGGTGAGCCGACGGCTAGTCCAGGAGTACGGGCGCGAGCCGACCGTCGAAGAGATCGCAAAAGCCATGGAGCTGCCGACCGACAAGGTGCGCGAGATCCTCAAGATCTCGCAGGTGCCCGTCTCGCTGGAGACCCCGATCGGGGAAGAACAGGACAGCCACCTGGGCGACTTTATCGAGGACCGTACGGCCACCGCTCCCGCCGAAGTCGTGTCGCAACAGCTGCTCAAGGAGCAGGTCGAGGACGTGCTGGGCACGCTATCGCTGCGAGAACGCCGTGTCCTCCAGCTCCGGTTCGGCCTTGAGGACGGGCGTAGCCGCACGCTGGAAGAGGTTGGCCGGGAGTTCAACGTGACCCGGGAGCGCATCCGGCAGATCGAGGCCAAGGCGCTTCGGAAGCTGCGCCATCCGACGCGCAGCCGCAAGCTGCGCGACTTCCTGGAGTAGGGGCGTTTGGCAATCGCCCGTCGCTCCTGGAGCATTGCTCGCTCCGCGCCGAACGGGGATCGATCTAGCTCTCGATGAACTCGAGCCAGTTGCCCTCGGGGTCTTGCGCGTAGACGATTCCGATCTTCCCGCCCGGCATGTCGCGGAACTTCGGGGTCGTCACGAACTTGACGCCTCGGGAAGAAAGCGCGCGGTGCAACGACGCCAGGTCGTCGACGTTGAAACAGATGTGCGTGGCTCCGAACTGGTGTTTGTCGAGATGGCCGCGCGGGCTCGGCGGGTCGATGTAGTGCACGAGTTCGATCTGGTGACCGTCCGGAAATCCGACGAACACGAGCTTGCGACGGGCGCCGGGTATTCCAGTGTGGTCGCCGGTCGGTGGAGCGACGCTGTCGATCTCGCGCAGCTTCTTGAGGCCAAGCACTTCCGTGTAGAAGGCCACCATCTTGCCGACGTCCTTGACCACGATGCCCGTGTGGTTGAAGCTGCTTACCATTGCCTCTATCCCTTCACTATCGCCGGCCGCCCGACGGCATAGCGCTTTAGCGCCGCCTCATCGACCTCGACTCCAAGACCAGGACCGGTTGGCACGGTAACCCGGCTGTCCACGACCGGGAATCCGGGCGTCAGATCACGCCTGACAGGGTGGGGTGTCTGGTCGAATTCGAGCACGAGTTCGTTCACATACGGCTCCGATACGACCGAGTGCGGAGTCGGCGGCTGGCATGCGGCCACGTGGAGGGATGCCGCGAAGCTGATACCTGTGCCCCAGAAATGGGGATTCATCAGGACGCCGAAGGCGTTTGCCATCTTTCCGACGACCGCCAACTCCGAGATCCCGCCCACGTTCACAACGTCCGGTTGGATGATGTCGAACACCCTGCGGGCGAGCCGGTCCGCGAATTCGTGGCGGGTCCGCAGCCCCTCACCGCCAGATATCGGCATGGCGGCCTCGGCGTTGACCTGCAGATTCGCCGAATCGTCATATGACGCACACGGTTCCTCGAACCACGAAAGGTCGGCGTCCGCGACGCGACGGGCGAATTCGATCGCGGTGGCGGCGTTGTAGCCCTCGTTGGCGTCGACCATCAGGTGGAGGTCCCGGCCAATGGCCTGCCTGACCGCGAATACGCGCTCGACGTCCTCGGATAGCGGCTTGCCGGCCACCTTCATCTTCATGCCGGAGAAGCCCCGCTCCGCGTACCCCACCGCCTCGTTGATCAGGGCATCGGGAAAGTCTCCCTCGCCGTAGTAGAGGCCGGTGGCGTAGACCGCGATCGAATCCCTGAGGCCACCGCCCAGGAGGTCGGAGACCGGCCGGTTTGCTGCCCTGCCGGCCAGGTCCCACAGGGCCATGTCGAGCGCGCTGACCGCCGACAGGTTGGCACCGGCGAAGCCGTGCCCCTGGTAGGAGGCGTTGAAGAGCGTTTGCCAGACGCGCTCCCGGGCCAGCGCGTCCTCTCCGATGATCAGTGGTGCGAGGGATTCGATGGCCGCCCGGGATGCGGTACCACTGCCGCATTCGCCCCAGCCCGAAGTCCCGTCGGAGGCCGTGATTCGGACCACGGTCATGCCCCGGGAGCGCGTCCAGCGCTGCGACCAGCCGAACGGCTTCTCGAGCTCCGCTTCGAGCGAATAGACGGAGACACGGTCGATGTTCACCGGACACTCCTCACACCGGCGTGCCGTCTCCCACCCTGATCGCGGGTCGCGAAGTGGGCGGCGCGTCCGTGGGATCTAGTCGGGTATCAAGGTCACCCAGATGACGACCAGGCTCGCTATGGAAATCACAAGCATCAGAGCGGCGGATATGAAGACGGCGGATGATCTGTTCACTACAACCTCGACTGAACGAAGACCCATTGAGAACGAAAACTTAACCAACGATCTTTCGAGATGGATCGCCCACGCACAAGCATGACGCCTATATTCTCAGTCAGCCGCACGGGATACACCAGTGCAGCGGAAACAGTGAGAGGCCGCCGGCAGTTGACCTGGCACGGCCCGGCGGCATGCCCGAGATCTGGTGCGACGACTCGCGCGCCGGCCTTCCGGGGCGCCGCGCGGGCGCCGATACGAAAAACGAAACGAAGGTCCTATCCTGCCCCTGAATGGCGGCCTCCTGGCACCCTCCGCACCATCCGCGTCCAGGTCGAAAGCACTTCGAGCATCTGGCTCGAACAGGTCCGGGCTATCAGCCGCGGCGCGGTTCGCTGGCGGCGGATCGGCGTCCGGGGTCATCGTGGGGATCTCGACCGCGTGGCCAACCTGACGAATCGGAGGACGGGGCGGAACTGAACAACCCGATCGACGCCACGGACACCCCGATGGGCGAGCTGCGGACCGCGCTCGAACGCGTCAACGCAGCCCGCATCCACGTCGCCACGTGCGCGATCGGCAGCCCGGGCCGTCCCTGCGCCCGAGGGTCCGCGTTCAACGCCAGGGCAGATCGGCTGCGCACCGACCTGATCCCCGGCGCACCCCTCCTCGGTTGGGGCGCCGGGAAGCACCACATCGTCGCACTCTGACCGCAGTTGCCCGCGTGTCTCGGCGCCCCGGGCCGGGTCTGCTTATGCTCGGCGCCTGAATGAACCCTGATTTCGAGGGGCAGCCTTTCCGCCCGGCCGTATGATGGGGTGAAAGCCTCGCCTGAGGAGAGGAAGGTTGGAGTACAGGCAGCTCGGGAAGAACGGCCCGCGGGTACCGGTCGTGTGCCTTGGCGCATGGCCGCTTGGCGGCGGCATGGGAGACATCCCGGAACCGCAGGCGATCTCGACAATCCACGCGGCTCTGGACCTCGGCATGACATTCATCGACACGGCCGAGGGTTATCGCTCGAGCGAGACCGTCATCGGGAAGGCGCTCAAGGGGAGACGCGACAGGGCGTTCATCGCTACCAAGCTCTCCGGCAGTCACGCGGCCAGCCACATGGCGGCGGCGATCGAGAACAGCCTGAAGGCCCTGCAGACCGACGTCATCGACCTCTACCAGCTGCATGGCCCGGATCCGTCACGCCCGATCGGTGAAACGATGGCCGACCTGCTGAAGCTCCAGGAGCGCGGGAAGATCCGGTACATCGGGATCTCGAACTTTTCCGCGCAACAGACGCGCGCCGCGGCGAGCTACGGACGGATTCACAGTTCACAGCCGCGCTACAGCATGCTTTTCAGAGAGGCCGAGGCCGAGATCCTCCCCGAATGCCAGAAACAGGGCATCGGCGTGATCGCTCATACGCCCCTCGCGAAAGGACTGCTCACCGGGAAGTACCGGCCCGGACACCGGTTCCCCGCCGATGACGAGCGATCGCGCCATGCCGCGTTCGACCAGGCCAGGGCAGAAGCGGTCTGGAGGGTAATTCCCGGGCTGGAAAGCTGGGCGATGGCGCGCGGGCACGACCTGGTTCAACTGGCGATCGCATGGACGCTGGCGCATCCTTCGATGACCTCGAGCATCGTGGGGGCGAAGACCCCTGAGCAGGTCGCGCAGAATGCGAAGGCGGCCGACTGGGCGCTGAGCCGGTCCGACATGGACGAGATCTGGCGCCTGGTCGCACCGGCGATTCCGAACACCTAGCGGTCAGAGAGCCAGGAACTCTTCGAGGGCGTGCGAATCCTGCTTACATCGCCCCTGGCCCGGGTCCGAAAGCTGCGATGGCCGAGGTTCCGAATCGGGCGTGTAGCCCTTATCTACCTCGCGATCGAGTTTCTTGATGAGTTCGTATTTGGGGCCCGTGAAGCGGCCTGGCCGCAGATCCGCACCGACCTCGGACTCAGCTACGCGCAGGTTGGCCTGGTCCTCAGCGTCCCGATCTTCCTGGCGAACCTGATCGAGCCGCTGCTGGGGATCCTGGGCGACATCTGGCGGCGCAAATTCCTGGTCATCGGCGGCGGTCTTGCCTTCGCGGCTTCACTGGTCGCACTCTCGGTCGCCGGTAGCTTTGAAGTGCTGCTGGTTGCGACGATGGCCCTGGCACCGGCATCGGGAGCGTTCGTTTCGCTCTCACAGGCCTCGCTCATGGACAGCGCTCCGGCTTTGCGAGAGCGCAACATGGTGCTGTGGACGTTCGCTGGATACGTCGGCGCGCTGGCCGCCACCGCAGTGATCGCCGGACTCCTCGGCACGGGCCTGAGCTGGCGCCTGGCGTTCGCGGCCTCCGCCGGCATGACCGGGATCATGCTTGCATTCGCCCTGCGGGCCCGGTTTCAGTACGTGATACGGGACACCCCGGTCGTCACGAAACCCATCGGACACCAGTTCGCCACGGCAGTCCGCGATCTCTTCCGGGCGGTCAGGACCAGGCGGATGGCCTCGAAGCTGTTCCTCCTTGAGATATCCGACCTGATGCTCGATGTGTTCCTCGGTTTCCTGGCGCTCTACATGGCAGACGTTGCGGGCGCCTCTCCGACGATCGCGGTGGCCAGCGTTGCGCTGTGGATTGGCGCCGGCACGCTTGGGTCGGTGCTTTCGGTGCCGCTGCTCGCCCGCACAGGGGGCGTTACCTACCTGAAGGCCAGCGCCGCGCTGGCGGTCGTACTGTTCGTGACCTTCCTGCTGGTGCCATCACTGGGGGTGCGACTGGTCCTGATCGCGGCGCTGGGCCTCGTAAAGGCGGGCTGGTACCCGGTCCTGCAGGCGCGCGTGTACGACGAAGTGCCGGAGCGCAGCGGATCGGTGATCACGATGACGAACATCTCTGGACTGTTCGGCAGCATGATGGCCGCGGGAATCGGCCTTGCGGCCTCGTCGTGGGGCCTGGCCAACGCAATGTGGCTGTTGCTCTTTGCGCCCGCGTCTATCCTGCTGTTCCTGTGGCGCGCACACGGCGCGCGGGGCAGCGCCACGCCCTGAGGAGTACCACGAAGCGGTCCGGCTCAGGCAATGGCTTCGAGCTTCCCTACAAGCTCGAGGGCTCGCTTCCAGGATGCTTTCCGATCGGGCCCTGCCGTGACAACCGACACCAGGATTTCGGTCGCCCCTGACTTGATCAGGGCTTCAAGCTGCCGGGCGACCGCGGTCTCGCTTCCGTGAGCCACCGTGGCGTCGATCATGCGCTCGCTCCACCGGGCGGATTCGATCGCCTCGGGGAAGCCGGCATCGGCGAACATGCGGGCGTAGAACGGCAGCTTCGGGTAGATGGCCAGCTGCTCCCCGACGGCCTCGCGCACCTCTTCGACGCGCTCATGGACGCAAATCGGGGCATGCGCGATCAGTGGCGGGACAGGTCGCCCCGCACGCTCGGCGCCACGCTTGAGAGCGGGTAACGCCGTGTCTCTCAAGTGAGCCGGGGGGCAGACCCAGCTGATCGCCCCGTCAGTTTCCGCTCCGCAGTATTCGAAGGAAGCACGGCGAAGAGCGGAAGCCAGGACCGGGACCCGCGGCATCGGGGCGGCGATTCGAGCGTGCGCCTCATAGAACTCGCCCTTGAAGTCGACCGCCCCGTCGTGCAAGAGCGTGCGTGCTACGTGGACGTACTCCTTGAGGTGCCCCAGGGGAGCCCTGAAGTCGAATCCGTACATGGCCTGGATCGCCGGCTTGTGGCTCGGGCCAATGCCAAGGCGCAGCCGTCCCGGTGCAAGGGCCTCTACAACCTGGGCCTGCTGGACGGCCACGATCGGATGACGCGGCCAGGTCGGAACTATCGACGTGCCCAGCTTGATCCGGTTCGTCCGGGTCGCTGCCGCGGCCAGCACCGTGAGGCCGTCGATGCCTGCGCCGCCGGTGGTAAGCCACGCGGCGCCGATGCCTGACTCCTCGATCTCCACGATGCGGTTGAGG
Source organism: SAR202 cluster bacterium (assembly GCA_016872495.1). GTDB lineage: Bacteria > Chloroflexota > Dehalococcoidia > Lucifugimonadales > Lucifugimonadaceae > VGZT01. The sequence goes on along the minus strand of VGZT01000008.1, from coordinate 6,528 downwards.
ACAGTCGAGGCGTCGCCACCTCCCGCGGACACGCCGTACCGGGTGTCTTTCAATGCCTCACCCCCTTTCGCCTCCAGCGCGCACGACCCGTGGTCCGACCCCGGCCCGTCAGGAAGTGCGAACCTCGCCGGGCGGCGCCTGGCCGGTTCCAACCCTTGCCGACGCCATCGCCCATGCGCGATCCGGATCTTCGACCGTGACCTGCTGCACGCCCGAGACAAACGCTGACACCAGTCGCTCGTATTCGTTCCGTAGCGACGGGTCGCGCGGCGCCCATTCGTGCAAATACCGCACGGCTTCGACCTGCGCCTGGAGCAGCTCCTTGAAGCAACCGAAACAGGGTCTGAGGGTCGTGTAGATGGTCGCGCCCGCCACCGGGATGCCGAACCGCGCCGCCGCCAGCAGGGCGTTCTGCTCGGCGTGCACGCAGATGCACACATCGTAGGCGGTGCCTGGCGGGAATCGCCTCGGATCGGCGCAGCGGTCGCATCCTCCCTGGTCGCAATTTCGCATCCCGCTGGGCGTCCCGTTGTACCCGGTCGAGACGATCCTTCGATCAACCGCGATCAGGGCGCCTACCTTGCTGCCGAGGCAGTTGGCGCGGGAACGCACGGCAATGGCGATTCCCATCATGTAGTGGTCCATGTCCGGGCGCGGCTGGTTCGTCATAGTGCGATCATTATGCGGATCGGCTGGCGCGGTCGGTAGGTGATCGGGCCGGAGAGAATCCCCCACGGCCCCCGGCGTTCATGCGCGTGCGCGCGAAGTGGTGTTTCCCTTATGCTGATCCCAGGTTCATCGGAACGATAGGAAGGTGAGGGAGGGAGCCACGCAACGAATTCTGGTGGTAGGTCTCTGATCGTCGGAACCATGGCCTGCGTCCAGGCGTCGACACCCGAGCCAGCGGCATGAGTCCCCGCGTGACCGCGACAGCACAGGAGGCTTGATATGCACTCGAAAGCCAAGACCCTCGCTCTGGTGACCGTGCTCAACATTACCCTGGGGGCCGGCCTCCTTGCGGCGTCGGCCAGCGCGCCGGACCGGAGCTTGTCCGGCGCCCGGGAAACGCCCGCCGTGGAGAGCATCCGCAACGGGCTCTGGTCTGATCCCAGCGTTTGGTCCGGCGGAAAGGTTCCCGCTCAGGCGTCGCGGGTGGTAATCCCGCCGGGCATCACGGTGGTGTACGACTCTGCCTCCACCGAGGCCCTGCACAGTCTGGAGATCAAAGGCCGTCTGGACTTTAGCCGGAGCGTACACACCAACTTGGACGTGGGGGACATCACCGTGTTCCCCACCGGCCGTTTGGAGATCGGCACTCGGGAACAGCCCATACCAGCCGGCGTGACGGCACGCATCCGGTTGGTAAATGAAGAGGACGGCCAGCACGCCCTGGTGGTGCACGGCGAGGCGCAGATCCATGGCGCCCCCGTCTCCCCAACCTTCACCTTTCTGGCACGCACCTCCGAAAAGGGCCAGCGGATTCTGGAGCTCGCGCAGCCTGTAGATTGGCCCGTGGGGGGCCGGATCGTTGTGGCCCCGACCGGCTTGAATCCAAGTGAAGTGGAGGAGTTCACCATCGCATCGGTCCGTGGCAATAGGGTCGGCCTGGACCGACCCCTCAAGTTCCTGCACAGCGGGGAGCGGCAGTACCCGGGGGAGGTAGCACTGCTGAGCCGGAACGTCCTGATCACGAGCAAAGACGTGTCCAAGCGCGGCCATACCATCTTCCATGACGGCGCGAGAGGCGGGATCAGCTACGCCGAGTTCGCCCACCTGGGGGCGCAGGCCCAGTTGGGCAAATATCCAATTCACTTCCATATGGCCCGAAACACCATGAGGGGCACGGTCGTCGAAGGAGTCTCGGTACACGACTCGGGTAACCGTTTCATCACCGTGCACAGTACCAACGGCGTGACCCTGCGGGGCAACGTCGGGTACAACGCCATCGGCCACGGCTTCTTCGTGGAGGACGGGGATGAAGTGGACAACGTGTACGATGGCAACCTGGGAATTCTGACCATGCCGGGCAAGCTGCTCCCCTCCGACGCCTACGCCGCCGTGTTCTGGACCCAAAATCCGGCCAACACCTGGCGCGGCAACTACGCCGTGGCCGGACGGCGAGGCTTCCAGTTCCAGATTCCTGAGCAGCTGATGGCGATGCCGGGCCATTCCGGCAATGTCTCTCCTCGCGCCGTGCCTCTACAGGAGTTCAGGGACAACACCGCCCACACCATCGCCCGCGAAGGTCTCAGGGTGGACGGGCTGCACCTGCGCTATCAGGGGGCGCCCCGGGAGATGGTTGGCTTCAGGTCTTGGAACAACCGGGAGTACGGTGCTTACCTCAACGCCGCCAACACTGGCCTGGTTGAACCCCTTTTCTTTGGCAGCCAGAAAGGCAATGTCGTCCTGGAAGGGACCAACCTTCGAGTGCGCGGAGGCCGCATTCTGGGCAAGGTGGCGGCCGATCAACGGGCCGCCCCGGTGGGAGTCATCTTCAAGGCCGGGAGCAACCTTGTCCTGGACGGAGTGAGCCTGGAGGGCCACCGGGCTACCGGCGGCCTGACTCCTGCCGATGTCACACTCTCGCTAGACACCGAGGAACCTGTGCGGGCAGCCATCGTCAACAGCGTGCTGGGGAGCCAGCGGCCGATCATCTTCGGCTTTCCCCGCAACGAGGGATCGCAGTTGGAGGTGCGAGGATACCAGGGGCGCGCCGATGATAATTTTCTTCTCTACCGGGTAGACCTGCCGTCCACCTCTCGCTGCAGCGTCGAGGCCACGCGAGACCTGCAGATCGTGGCCAACCGCTGCCCCTTGCCGGCAGGGGTTTCGCCCGAAATGGGGGCGCCCACCGACCCGCGGGCGGTCCCCCTTCGTTAACCTGGATTCCTCCTCATCAAGGAACAGGACTGGGAGTAAAGTCTCTTCCGAGTCCCCTCGGCCCGGCTAAATCCGCCCTAATAGCCTTGGACCAGAATATCTAAGCGCGTGTGTTCAAAGTCCCGGCAAGTCTCTCGGGTCACGCTGCGGAGTAGCGAATGCATGGCGAGGACGCGGCATCTGGGGAGGGGTTAGTCCCGCCACCCCAGATTCTTCCCTTCCCTCAGGATGACATTTGACACAGGCTCTCAGGGACCCGATCGAGGCCCAGGCAAGCGTCATATGAGGAATCCCGGTGGAAATGCCAAAAAGAAGGCGCCTCTGCACAGCAAGGCACACAGACACAGCGCCGCAGATAATTCCCCCCATTCTTAAGCCTGGAAGTGTATTCATGGCTCGCCACTGGCTACTGAAGCCAAAGGCAATTCTACTGACCCCATTGCTGCTGCTCCTGCTTCTACCCGTGGCCTGCGGCACCGCCGCCACTGCGACGCCAACGCCCGTGCCTACACCTACACGGACGCCGCTGCCGGCTCCAACGTCCACACCAACTGCGACGCCAACGCCCGTGCCTACACCTACACGGACGCCGCTGCCGGCTCCAACGTCCACACCAACTGCGACGCCAACGCCCGTGCCTACACCTACACGGACGCCGCTGCCGGCTCCAACGTCCACACCAACTGTGGCGCCAACGCCCGTGCCTACACCTACACGGACGCCGCTGCCGGCTCCAACGTCCACACCAACTGTGGCGCCAACGCCCGTGCCTACACCTACACGGACGCCGCTGCCGGCTCCAACGTCCAGACCAACTGTGGCGCCAACGCCCACACCCACAAAGGGTGGCATCCCTGAATCCTCGGGCTGCTCCGGCTCAGGTACCGTGCAATTCGCCAACTCGCCGATGCGCCACGAGGACATCAAGTACCTGCTGCCATATGGCCTGTTGGCGGGCGCCCACGTGACCCCCATCGATCACATGTATTTCGAGCCGGCTGACCGCTCGCTCGGCCGCGACGTATACGAAGTCAGAGTCGTCCAGGACGGGCGGATCTACAACCTTCAACCGCGCGATATCAATGTCGATACTGGCAAGGCGAAGGAACGTGAGTGGCGCATGGACATCGCCCACACATGCACATTCACCAGCTACTTCGACCTCCTGACGTCGCTCTCGCCCGAGCTCGAGGCGGAGTGGAACCGGACGCAGGGCGGCAGGACAGGCCGCTGGACCGGCATTCCGGTGAAGGCTGGACAGGTCATCGGTAGGATCGGCGCCCAGACACTCGACTTTGGCGTGTACGACTACCAGCAGAAGCTGTCCGGCTTCGTCGTGCCGGAACACTACCAGTCCGAGTCCTGGAAGGTGCACACGGTCGACCCGTTCCCGTACTTTCCTGAGCCGATCCGCAGCGAGCTGCTGGGCAAGATGCTCCGTCGCGCTGAGCCTCGTGCCGGGAAGATCGACCACGACGTCGACGGGCGGCTCGTCGGCAACTGGTTTCAGGTCGGCACCAATGGCTACGGGGGGCTTACTCAGAGCAATTACTGGGACGGCCACCTCGCCCTCGTTCCCGATTACTTAGACCCCACGCAATGGCGGTTTTCGATCGGGAACTACGACGGACAGGCCCGCCAGTTTGGCATCAAGGGCAATGGACCCGCCCCGAGGGACGTTGCACCCGGGTTCGGGCTAATCAAGTACGAACTAACGTACTTTGACTACCTCGCCAGGAACGACCCGAAACGGCACGGATTGCACGAGATCAGGGCCGGAGACGACATTATTTCTCAGAATATCGACCAGGTTGTCGGGGTGGCGCTCGTCGAGATGACCGGACCACGGTTGGTCAAGGTGGAGGTGTTCCCGGGCAAGAACGCCAAGCAGATCGAGTCGTTCACCTCGGCCGCCCGGACCTACGAACGCTGAGCCACTTTGCTGGTTCGACCGATCACGATCGCGGCGGTCCTATCGCCCCGGGGCCAATCGACAATTGAGAGAAGTCTGCAGGCTTTACGATGCTGGCCCGAGCGCCTAATGGTCGATTGGCCCTAGGTAACGCTTCTGAGGGCCCGTGATCTCAGGTAGGTGAGCACCACGATGGTTGTCCCGCCGATCCCCGAGATCAGGCCCGCGGCCTGCGTCCCGATGGCAGTGTCGAGCACGCCGCCGACGATCCAGCCCAGCTGGAACACAAGCACGACCATGAAGAAGATGCTCATCACGCGCCCGCGCATTTCGGGTGCCGAGCTCGTCTGGATGATCGTCGGAACCATGACGAACCAGATACTGAACGCAGCGCCCATGATGAACATCGCCACCAGCGACAACGCGAACAGGCCGCTGAAGGCGAACAGGACGATGCTGCCGCCGGTCAGGAGGCTGGAGAGCAAGAGCATTGGTCCCTTCTGGCGGATGTTTCCGGCGACCATGAGCGCCATCGAGCCAACCAGCGATCCCACGCCCTGTACCGCCAGCATCACGCCGTAGCCGGTTTCGCCCACTTCCAGGATGTTGCGTGCGTAGAGCGGGACCACCGCCTGGAAAATGCCCGTGAAGATTGCCGAAGTTGAGATGATCAGCAACGAAAAGATCGCCGGGGAATTGCGGGCATAGTCCACGCCGGCCCTGATGTCGGCCACCATGTTGCGCGCCTGCCCCGACTTTTCGCTGCGGGTGTGCATCATGGCCGACATCAGCCAGGAAACCCCGTAAAGGGCGCCCAGCAGGTAAAACGCCCAGTCGATTCCAAGCGCCAGCAAGACGCCTCCGGCCGCGGGCCCGGCGATCTGGGCCACGTTTGAGATCGTCGTATTTATCGAGGCGGCGCTAATGAGGCGGTCGCGCCCCACCACGTCCATCGCCAACGCCTGGCCGGCCGGGTTGTTGAACGCGAACATCACGCCCATTGCCAGGCCGATTGGGATCAGGTGCCATACCTGGATGTGGCCGGTCGTGACCAGGAACGCGGTCAGGCACGAAAGCACCGCGATCACGAACCGCGAGCGAACGAGAATGCCTCGACGTTCCGAACGGTCGACCACCGCGCCGGCATAAAGCGACACCAGGATGATTGCGATGCCGGGCATCGCGTTCACGATTCCGACCCAGAGCGACGACTCGGTCAGGTCCAGGACGAGCCACGCCTGGGCCATGTTGCGGACCTGGAAGCCGGCGAACGTGAGGGCGTTCGCGATCAGAAGCAGCCGGAAGTCCCTGATCCCCAGGACGCCAAAGGAGTCACGAAGACCGCGTCCGCGCACCGGCTTGGCCGCCGCTGGTGCGGCGGCGTCAGGATTTCCAGGCGTGTCGGCGCTGTCGGCCACGTTCTGCTCCGAGGTTTGTTGGTTCAATCAATTCTGTCAGAGGAAAGGGCAGCCGATGAAAGTGCCAGTGGCGGCCCTGATCTAACTGTCGATCTGGATTGTGATGTGAGGATTCGCCCTGACAATGCTCAACCTCCTTGAAACAAACTGGGTTGCCAGGGCAGGAAGCCTGGTGGTCATGGTTGTGGCCGTTTCAGGCCTGGGACGCGATGCAGGCGAGGCGGCACTCAAAGATCGACTCCTCGCGCGACAGATGGTGACGGAGATGCGCATACGTCGCTTTCATCGCCGCGATCCGGAAGCCCATGCCCGAGCGCT
>VGZT01000007.1 GCA_016872495.1 SAR202 cluster bacterium | reverse complement strand
CGGTCCGCCCTGGGCCGGATGCCGGCAAGGGTGCGCGACGACGTATTCGGCGGCAACGCCGTCAAGTTCTACGGACTCGCCAGCTGACATAACGGCCCTGCTCCGGGCCGCAGGTCTGTCCAAGCGCTACGGCTCCACGGTGGCGCTCGGCGCAGTCGACTTCGACATCCACGAGGACATCACTGGACTGCGCGGCGCAAACGGCGCCGGCAAGAGCACGAATGCCTGCCGTCGCACGCTTCTGCGGCCGAGTCCCTGACGCACATCGCCCAGGTGTCCGGCCTCCCGCCGCACGAGGCCCGTACCCGCTCCCCGGATGTGCTGCGCCACGTCGGTCTCGGCGAAGAACGGTACCGGCCAACAGGCGACTACTCTACGGGCATGAAGCAGCGGGCGAAGTTCGCCCGGGCGTTCGTGCACGATCCGCTGATCGTCCTGCTCGACGAGCCGACCTCGGGCCTAGACCCGACCGGCCGGCAGGAGATGCTGGAACTGATCCTCAGGACCGGACGCGATTTCGGCACCAGCATCTTGCTGTCGTCACACCTGGTGGGCGACGTCGAGCGGCCCCGGATCGTCGTCCACCTGGTGCCCCTGGCGAGCGCGGCGCGCGGCTACCTCGCCGATGTGAGAGTGGCGGTGCGCAACCGACCTCAAGACGAAGTAGCGGGACGAGATCTGCCGGCCACGCAGCCGCTCATTCGAACCTGTGTACGGGGAAGTCGTCGAAAGCAGCTGGCGTCGGTCAAGTCCTCCAGGCATTCCCTGGCGGCTTCGCGCACTGAGGCGCAGGCCGTCATGATGCCCGGCCAGCGCGCGGCCTTTCCGGTTCCGCCGTATCGGTAGTCAGGGGCGCCCAGGAGCTCGTTACGCTCCGCGTTGCGGACCCGGACGTTGATCCACTGGTCCGTGGGCCCGTGATGTGGGTGTACCTCAGAAACGCGGCTTGCCAGAACTCCAGTTCCAGTTATCGGCCGGCCAGATGTTCTTTCCGCGTACGACGCCTGTCCGCTCCCGGGCATACCAGTCCTTGACCGTGTCCCGCCACTTCTGAATGTGCGGAGTCTTGGCGTGGTAGTCGAACGCTGCCGGGTTGGCGTAGACCTCGTAAAAGAAGAGTTCGGACGGGTTCTTGATGTCCTGGTACATGTCGAAGCGAAGGCACCCGGGCTCCTCGCGCGTTGACCCCACGCAGTCGCCAAGCGCCGACTGGATGAAATCGTTCACCCGTTCCGGCTTCACCGGCAGGGGCACCCAGAGCACCATCAGTCCCGCGTTCCGGAAGTGCGGGTGATCGGCGGCATCGGGCCGATAACTGCTCCATGGATCGACATGGCCGCCACCCAGCGCGTTCTGCGCGTGCCTGCCCTGTGGGAACAATGGCCGGCATTCTGCGACGTATGCCGGGCCATCCAGCATGTCCTTCGTGTTCTTGGCCCAGGTGCTGAAGTGCGGGCGGGTCTTGTGATCGTCGAAGGCCGCCACGTTGTCGTAGACCTCGGTGAACGCCACCATGGTCGGATCGTCGTTGGCCTGGATGACGTCGAATCTCCGGCAGCCCGGCTCGGTCAGGACGGAACCGCTGGCGTCTCCGATCGATTCCCGCAGGAAGTCGGCGACCTTGTCCGGCTTGACTCTGAAACGAACCATGACGATGTGCATTTGATCTCCCGTGGGTCGTGCCGCGTGGACGGCCAGTGAATGCAGGTCAGGCCCCTGCGCCGGCAGTTCCGGGACGGAGGGCTGCAAGACGGCGGGAGTATAACTGCGGCGGCCGGTCGTGTCACGGTTCGCCGCCCGGAAGGCGAGCGGCGTTCAGGACACCTTGCGGGCGTGACAGGCGCACATCCCGTAGAGCTCGCAGGCATCAAAGGTTTGCCGCACCTGCTCCGAGCTGAATTGCGCCGGGTTGGTGAAGCTGCGGAACCGGACCGCGCTACCCTGCTCGCTGAACATGGCAAGCACCCTGCAGTGCGGGGAGTCGCCGAGCCGGGGCATCACCAGGTCGAGGAAAATCAGGTCAAGCCCGTGCTACCTGGCAAGCGGCATTGATTGGGCGTCGTCCGGCCCCTGGAGCACGGCATGCCCGGCGCCTGCCAGCGAAGCCGTGAGCGACCGCGCCGCCTGCTTCGTCATCGATAACGAGGATGGGCGCCATTACCGCCCTTCCTTGGCCTGCAATAGAATTGTGCTTTGCGGATGCGTGAAGCGTATTGAGGAAAACCCCTGACTGGCTGGTGTGAAATCCGCATAGGCGGTGGGCCCGCGGGCGATTGCCGCCCCGAAACGCACGCGAGTTTGACAACTTTTTCACAATGTTCGATAGTTAGGCTGAGTTCCAGCGGATCGGTCGCCAACGTGTCACGTGGCGGCTTTTTTTTCACAGGCCGTCAGTTGTGCACTCCCCCGGCGGAGGCGCCGACCGACCACAGGCCTCCGTCGCTCTGGCACCTTTGTTGAAGAGTGCGCACCGTAATGTCACCCGCCAACACCGGTAACGAAGCCATCGAGTACGTACTTCACGCTGCTCAGGAGCAGGACGTGAAGTTCATCCGCCTCTGGTTCACGGACATCCTGGGCGCGCTCAAGGGCTTTGCGATCACCATCGATGAGCTCGAGCACGTCCTGCGCCACGGCGCTACCTTCGACGGAGCTTCGATCGAAGGCTTCGCCCGCTCCGACGAGGCGGACATGGTCGCCATGCCGGACACGACGACCTTCCAGGTCCTGCCCTGGCGCCCGCGTGAGAACGCGGTGGCGCGTGTTTTCTGCGACATCCTGGGCCCGGAGGGGCAACCTGCGCAGTTCGACTCCCGGGAAGTCCTCCGCCGGAACCTCAAGCGGGCCTCGGAACTTGGCTTCACGTTCTATGTCGGCCCCGAGATCGAGTACTTCTACTTCAAGAGTCGCGACCGGAACGGCCAGGGACCCGAGCCGCTCGACGAAGGCGACTATTTCGACCAGTCTTCGGTCGGCTCCGGCCCCGATCTTCGGCGCGAGACGGTGCTTGCACTCGAGGAGATCGGGATCCCGGTCCAGCACAGCCATCACGAGGTCGCCGCCGGACAGCACGAGATCGATCTTCGCCACACCAACGCGCTGGCCATGGCCGACGCCATCGTGACCTTCCGCTTGACCGTCAAGGAGATCGCCGCGCAGCGTGGCGTATATGCCAGCTTCATGCCCAGGCCACTGGCGAACCGCCACGGCAGCGGGATGCACACACACCTCTCGCTGTTCAGGGGCGAGGAGAATGCCTTTTTCGACCCCGCCGACAAGATGAATCTGTCGGTGGCCGGCCGGCGATTCCTGGCCGGCCTGATCCGTCATGCCGCGGAGATCACCGTGGTCACGAACCAGTGGGTGAACTCCTACAAGCGGCTGGTTCCCGGCTACGAGGCCCCGGTCTTTGCCTCGTGGACGCAGGGCAGCTGGGGGGACCTCGTCCGGGTTCCGGCCTATCGCGCCGGGCGGGAGTCGTCCGTTCGAATCGAGTACCGCGCGCCCGATCCGGCCTGCAACCCGTACCTCGCCTTCAGCGTGATGCTGGCGGCAGGGCTCGCAGGCATCGAGCACCAGTACCCGCTGCCCGAACCCATCAAGCGCGACATTTACCGCATGTCAGACGCCGACCTCGCCGAGGTGGGCGTCAGCCGACTGCCATCCAACCTGGCGCAGGCGATCGAACTGGCTGAACGCAGCGACCTGGTACGGAACGCCCTTGGCGAACGTGTGTTCGACAGCTTTCTCCGCAACAAGCGGATTGAGTGGGGGCAGTACGAACGCGCGGTTACCGACTACGAGATCGCCGAATACCTGGGCAAGCTTTAGCCCGGAGAACCGTTGACCTAGATGACTCCTGATTCTCTTTTCGTGTCCGAGCCTGCACGCGCCCAGGTGCGGCGCGCCGCCAAACAGGGCCTCTACAGCCCCGACCACGAACACGACGCTTGCGGCGTCGGAATCGTCGCGAACATCGCAGGGAAGGCGTCCCACGAGATCATCCAGAACGGGCTCGACGTCCTGATCAACCTGGGACATCGAGGGGCCTGCGGTTGTGATCCGCGTACCGGCGACGGCGCCGGGATCCTGCTCCAGATGCCCCATGCGTTCATGGCCCGGGCCGCCCAGAAGGCCGGGCTCAGTCTCCCTGCGGCGGGCCGCTACGGCGTCGCGATGACCTTCCTTCCACAGGACTCGGCGTTGCGGCGAGCCGCAGAGAAGATCATCGAGGCCGTGGCTCTCGAGGAAGGTTTGACTGCGATCGGATGGCGCGACGTCCCCACGGACGCGTCGGCCGCGGGGTGGCTAGCGCGCGAGGTCATGCCCGTGATCCGGCAGTACTTCGTGACGGCGCCGGCAAAGCTCGACAATGCGGCGTTCGAACGCAAGCTCTTCCTGACCCGCAAGCAGATCGAGAACCGGGCGGCGGTCGCGGCCCGGAGTACACCGGCGGCCGGGTGGGACGATTTCTACATCTGTTCATTCTCGGCCCGCACGGTCGTCTACAAGGGCCTGCTGATGGCCGACCAGATGCGAGGCTTCTACGCCGACCTCGGTGACAGTGCGATGACCTCGTCCTTCGCCATGGTGCACTCGCGGTTCAGCACCAACACGCTCGGCAAGTGGAAGCTGGCACACCCCTACCGCATGATCTGCCACAACGGCGAGATCAATACCCTGCGCGGGAACATCAACTGGATGGCGGCGCGCGAGGAAAGTCTTTCCTCGACGCTATTCGGCGACGACCTGAAGAAGCTAGGGCCGACCCACACGTCGGGTGACAGTGATACCGCCTCGTTCGACAAGACGTTCGAGATGCTCGTCCTGGGCGGGCGCGATGTCGAACACGCAGCGGCCATGATGATCCCGGAGCCGTGGTTCGGTCACGAGGCGATGTCGCAGGCCAAGAAGGACTTCTACGAGTACCACGGGAGCCTGATGGAGCCGTGGGACGGCCCGGCCCTCATCGCCTTCACAGACGGTATCAGCATCGGCGCCACTCTGGACCGCAACGGCCTGCGGCCGTTCCGCTACTGGGTGACCCGCGACGGGCTCCTGGTGATGGCATCGGAAACCGGCGTGCTCGAGATGCCCGCCGAGAGAGTCGCCTACAAGTCGAGGCTGCGCCCCGGGCGGATGTTCCTGCTCAATACCAGCGAGGGGCGGATCATCGCCGACGACGAAATCAAGACCCGGCTCTCCGAGCGCAAGCCCTACGGCGAGTGGCTGCGCAAGAACCAGGTCAGCCTCGAAGACCTGCCTGCGCCCCGGAAAGTACCGGGTCTGGAGCTCGATACCCTGCTGTCCCGCCAGGCGGCGTTCGGTTACACGCAGGAGGACTTGCGGCTGCTGATCGAACCCATGGGCCGGGACGGCTCCGAGCCGATTGGCTCAATGGGCAACGACACACCGATCGCGGTGCTCTCCGACCGCCCGCTGCCGCTATTCAACTACTTCAAGCAACTGTTCGCCCAGGTGTCCAACCCACCCCTCGACGCGATTCGAGAGGAACTCGTAACGCAGGCCTCGGTCACGCTGGGGACCCACCAGAATCTCTTCGACGAGACCCCCGAGCACTGCCGATTGCTGCGCGTCGACCACCCGATCCTCAGCAATGAGGAACTTGCCAGGATCAAGAACCTCAAGCTGAACGGGCTGCGCAGCCACACGATCTCCATCGTATTCGACGTGGCCGATGGGGCTTCCGGGCTGCGCAAGGCGCTGGACCGGGTCCGGGCCGAGGCGTCCGAGGCGGTCCGCAAAGGCGCGTCGATCCTGGTCCTGTCGGACCGGGGCGTCGATGCCACACACGCGCCCATCCCGTCGTTACTGGCCACTGCAGGCGTGCACCATCACCTGATACGAGAGGGGACCCGGCTGCGTGCCGGCATCGTCCTCGAGTCGGGCGAACCGCGCGAGGTGCATCATTTCGCGGTCCTGTTCGGCTATGGCGCCGGGGCGGTCAACCCGTACCTGGCAGTCGAGACGCTCACCGCCCTCGCACAGGACTCCGACCAAAACGGCTTTACGATCGACGCCGAGAAGGCGCCGTCGAACTTCATCAAGGCGTGCCAGAAGGGGGTCGTCAAGGTGATGTCCAAGATGGGCATCTCGACCCTCCAGAGCTACGGCGGCGCCCAGATCTTCGAGGCCCTCGGCATATCCCAGGCGCTGGTCGACGAATTCTTCACCTGGACGAACACCAGGATCCAGGGCATCGGACTTGACGAGATCGCAGAGGACGTCCTTGCGAATCATCGCCAGGCCTATCCGCCGCTCAAGGTCCCGGCAAACCTGGCGCTCGATGTCGGCGGGCTGTACCTCTGGCGCGCAACCGGCGAGAAGCACATGCACAACCCCGACGCCGTTGCCCTGCTGCAGGACGCCGTACGCCGGAACGACTCCAAGACGTTCGAGGAGTACTCGCAGGTCGCCAACGACGAGGCGGAGCGGCTGTGCACGATCCGTGGCCTCCTGGATTTCAACCTCGCATCGGTGAAGCCTGTCCCGCTCGAGGAGGTTCAACCCGCGATCGAGATCGTGCGGCGGTTCGCCACCGGCGCCATCTCGCTCGGCTCGATCAGCAGGGAGACCCACGAGACGCTTGCGATCGCAATGAACAGGATAGGCGCACGCAGCAATACCGGCGAGGGAGGTGAGGATCACGCTCGCTTCAAGCCGGATGCCAACGGCGACTCGCGCAGCAGCGCAATCAAACAGGTTGCTTCGGGCCGCTTTGGGGTCACGATCGAGTACCTGTCGTCGGCGACCGACCTCCAGATCAAGATGGCGCAGGGCTCGAAGCCGGGCGAAGGCGGACAGATCCCGGGGCACAAGATCACCGAATACATCGGGAAGATCCGGCTGACGACGCCGGGGGTCGAATTGATCTCGCCCCCGCCGCACCACGACATCTATTCGATCGAAGACCTCGCGCAACTGATCCACGACCTGAAGAACGCCAATCCCGACGCCCGCGTGCACGTCAAACTGGTCGCCGAAGTCGGCGTGGGCACGATCGCAGCTGGAGTCGCCAAGGGCAAGGGCGACGTCGTCCTGATCAGCGGCGACAGCGGGGGAACGGGCGCGTCGCCGTTATCGTCGATCAAACACGCCGGCCTGCCGTGGGAACTGGGAGTCGCGGAAACGCAGCAGGTCCTCTGCGCCAACGGTCTGCGCGACCGCATCGTCGTCCAGACCGACGGCCAGTTGAAGACGGCACGCGACGTGGCTGTTGCGACGCTGCTAGGCGCCGAGGAGTGGGGGATCGCAACGGGATCCCTGATCGCGCTCGGCTGCATCATGCTCAGGAAGTGCCACCTGAACACATGCTCGGTCGGCATCGCGACCCAGGACCCCGAGTTGCGCAAGCGCTTCGCGGGCAAGCCAGAGCACGTCATCAACTACTTCAACATGCTTGCTGAAGACCTGCGCCGCTACATGGCGAGGCTCGGGTGCCGGACCATCGACGAGATGGTGGGCCGGACCGACCTCCTGGAACCTCGCCGAGTAATTACGCACTGGAAGGCGCGCGGGCTCGACCTCTCGCCGCTACTTGAGCAGCTGCCGGTCCTGGCCGACGGCAAACGCTACCAGGCGGTAACCCAGGACCACGGGCTCGAACAGGCGCTCGACCACGAGCTGATCAAGGCCGCGCGGCCGGCGATCAAGAAGGGCGAGCGCGTGAGCGCCACGTTCCAGATCCGGAACCGTAATCGGACGGTGGGCGCGATGATGAGCGGCCGTGTGATCAAGGAACGCGGCGCCGCCCTGCCCGACGGCACCATCAACTTCAACTTCACCGGGTCGGCCGGGCAGAGCTTTGGCGCCTTCCTCCTGAAGGGCGCAACCTTCAAGGTCGAAGGCGATGCCAACGACTATTTCGGGAAGGGGCTCTCCGGCGGCCGTCTGATCTTGATCCCACCCAGGGACGCCACGTTCGCGCCGGAAGAGAACGTCATTACCGGAAACGTGAACCTTTACGGAGCGACCTCCGGTGAGGCGTTCATCCGTGGGGTAGCCGGGGAGCGTTTTGCGGTCCGGAACAGCGGGGCCCACGCAGTCGTCGAAGGCGTAGGCGACCACGGCTGTGAGTACATGACCGGTGGTCGCGTCGTCGTAGTCGGTCCGACGGGGCGGAACTTCGCCGCCGGCATGAGCGGTGGCATCGCCTACGTACTTGACCTGGATGGCGACTTCGCAGTGCGGTGCAATCCAGGGATGGTCGAACTCGAGAGGGTCGAGCCAGGATCAGAGGACGAATCACTGGTCAGGGATCTCCTTTCGAGGCACGCACGCTACACGGCCAGCTCGGTGGCGCAGCAGGTGCTCGAGGACTGGGGCGCCACGCGGCAGAAATTCGTCAAGGTGATGCCGCGCGATTACAAGCGCACGCTCAGGGAGATGGCGGAGCGGACCGCGACCTCCGAACCGGAGCTGGCGCGACATGGGTAAGCCGACCGGTTTCTTCGAGCACCCGCGTCAGGGTCCCAAACGCCGTCCAGTCGACGAGCGCCTCCGGGACTGGCAAGAGGTTTACCAGCCATGGCCGGAGAAGGAAGCGCGGCAGCAGGCAGCCCGCTGCATGGATTGCGGTATCCCCTTCTGCAATAAGGGGTGCCCGCTCGGCAACCTGATCCCCGACTGGAACGACCTGGTCTATCGGGGCCAGTGGCGCGCTGCCATCGAACAGCTGCACGCCACCAACAACTTCCCGGAGTTCACGGGCCGCATCTGTCCCGCGCCTTGCGAGCCGGCCTGCACCCTGTCCATCAACCAGGACCCCGTGACCATCGAGATGATCGAAAAGGCCATCTCCGAAAAGGCCTGGGAAGAGGGCTGGATCACGCCGCAGAAGCCGACGCGCACCACCGGCAAGAAGGTGGCGGTGGTCGGTTCCGGCCCCTCCGGCCTCGCGGCTGCGCAGCAACTCCGCCGGGTCGGGCACGCAGTGACGGTCTTCGAAAGGGCCGAAGTCATCGGCGGTCTCCTGTCGCTCGGCATACCTGACTTCAAGCTCGAGAAGAGGATCGTGAAGCGCCGGATCGACCAGATGCGGGCAGAGGGGGTCGTGTTCAAGACCAACGCTCACATCGGGAAGAACGTACCGACCAGCCAGCTCCGAGAGCAGTTCGACGCCATTGTGCTGGCGGGCGGATCGACCGCGCCGCGCGACCTGCCGGTGCCCGGCCGGGAACTCGACGGCATTCACTTCGCGATGGACTACCTCACCCAGCAGAACCGAAGGGGCGAGGGGGCCGAGTTCTCGCCAGAGGAGACCATCACCGCCGACGCCAGGCACGTCATCATTCTGGGCGGGGGAGACACGGGCGCCGACTGCCTGGGCACTGCTCACCGCCAGAACGCAGAGCACATCTGGCAGTACGAAATCATGCCTCGCCCACCCGATGTTCGGGGCGCGGGCAACCCCTGGCCACAGTGGCCGATCATCATGCGGTCCTCATCCGCGCACGAAGAAGGCGGCGAGCGCGGCTACAACATCCTGACCAAGTCGTTCTCCGGCGAGAACGGCAAGGTCAAGTTCCTCCACGGGGTCCGGATCGAATGGAAGGCGCCTGTCAATGGCGGTCGCCCGCAGATGGTCGAGGTCCCGGGCAGCGAGTTCACGGTGAGGGCCGAGCTGGTGCTCCTGGCGCTCGGGTTCGTGCATCCGGAGCACGAGGGGATGCTCAAGGACCTGGGCGTGCAACTCGACCCGCGTGGCAACGTCAAGACGCTTCGGAAGTCCATGACCTCGCAGGATGGCGTCTTCGCCTGCGGCGACATGCAGCGCGGACAATCGCTGGTGGTCTGGGCAATCGCCAGCGGCCGCCAGTGCGCGCGTGATGTTGACGAGTGGCTGATGGGCTCATCGGACCTGCCCGCGGTCCAGCAATACGCGCGCAACCTGCTTTCGGTAGCGAGGCCGGTCCGCTAGCTTCGGCTTCGTGAAACAAGCGACGGCGACCGTGCATTCCGTCACAATCCCGCATGAGCGCTTTTTGCGGGCGCATTGTGCCAGCTTTGCGGCCTCTGGTACCGTCGCATAGGACCGAGGAGAAAAACGATACAGATGCGGCCGCTTCGCGTTGCCCTGGCACAGCTCAACACGACCGTTGGCGACCTCGACGGGAACGCCGCCCTGGCCATTAGAGGCATCGAAGAGGCCCGTGGCGCGGGCGCCGACATCGTCGCCTTCCCAGAGCTGACGATCACCGGCTACCCGCCCGAAGACCTGGTCTTCCATCGCAGCTTCGTCGCGGACAATCGCGCACGCCTGAGCGAAGTCGCGCAGGCGGCACACGGGATCGCCGCCATCGTGGGCTTCGTGGACGGCTTCAACGCGGCGGGAGATCCCGCCTACAACGCCGCTGCACTGCTGGCCGATGGGAAGATCGCCCACGTCTATCACAAGATCCGCCTGCCCAACTACGGCGTGTTCGATGAGCAACGCTACTTCGCACCGGGCAGCGACTGCCCGATCTTCGAGCTGGCCGGCGCGCAGATCGGCATGAACGTGTGTGAGGACGTCTGGACCGACCGGGGACCGAGCGAGGTCCAGTGCGCGGCGGGCGCCGAGATCATCATCAACATCAACGCGTCCCCCTATGAGATGGGCAAGTCGGAGGTCCGCAGGCGGCTCGTGCGCGGCGTGGCGACGCGCAACCGCGCGTTCGCCGTCTACGTGAACCAGGTCGGCGGGCAGGATGAACTGGTGTTCGACGGCGGGAGCATGGTCTTCGGACCGGACGGCGCCCCGCTGGTCCTCGCCAGGAGCTTCGAGGAAGACATCGTGTTCGTCGATCTCGACCTCGCCATGGTGCGCGAGGCACGCAAGGTCAAAGGCTGGAAGGGCGATCCCACAACCTTGGCCGCGATCGGGAGGCCGGTTCGGGTCGCCGCCAGGATCTTCGTATCTGAGGACGGAAGGTCGCCTTTGCCCGATCGGCCGGTCCAGTCTCCGGTTACCGGCGATGCCGAGGTCTACGCGGCGCTGGTAACCGGCACGCGCGACTACCTCGGCAAGACCGGGTTCAAGCATGCCCTGATCGCCCTTTCCGGCGGCATCGACTCCGCCCTGACGGCCGCGATCGCGGTCGATGCGCTCGGCAGTGACAATGTGACCGGCCTTTCCCTACCGTCCCGCTACTCGAGCGAAGGATCGATGACCGATGCGGCGGAGCTGGCCCGGCGACTGAAGATCAAGATGTGGACCGTGCCTGTCGAACCCGGCCACCGCGCCTTCGAGGAGATGCTCGGGGACATCTTCAAAGGCACCGAGCCCAATGCCGCGGAGGAGAATGTTCAGTCGCGGCTGCGCGGCAACATCGCGATGGCGATCGCCAACAAGTTCGGCTGGATCGTCCTGACGACCGGCAACAAGTCGGAAATGGCGACCGGTTATGCCACGCTATACGGCGACATGGCGGGCGGGTTTGCCGTCATCAAGGACGTGCCCAAGACCCTCGTCTACCGGCTCGCGAACTACCGCAACGACGATGCGCGACGGCGCGGAGCCCAGCCGCCGATACCCCAGCCATCGATCGACAAGGCGCCGTCGGCCGAGCTGAAGCCGGACCAGTTCGACCAGGACACATTGCCGCCATACCCCGTGCTGGACCGGGTGCTGGAGCGCTACATCGAGAAGCGGCAATCGGTCCAGGAGATCCTTGAGGCCGAAGCCACTTCCCCCGAACCCACGGCCGACGAAGCCACCGTTCGTCGGGTCATCGGGATGGTCGATCGTACCGAGTACAAGCGGCGGCAGGCGCCACCCGGCGTGAAGATCACCGGACTCGCTTTCGGCCGGGACCGCCGGCTGCCGATCGCCTCGCGCTACCGCCCGCGCTAGAGAGCCCTCCGGGGGTCCCTTTCCGGACCTTGCCACAGCCCGCTTCGGGCTGTAGAACATCCGTGCTAATGTTGCTTCGCTCAATACGCCGGACCGCGCCGATCCCGGCGCCACCGGCGAGAGCAAAACCTGTACCTACACTGTGCTACGCTCGCACTCAGGGAGAATCCCGACTCATGGCCAATAACTCCGCGAGGGCAAACATGGCCGCCGCCCGCTCGAACGCCTCGTCCAACGGCAACCAGTCAGAACGAACCAGGGCCCTCGAACTGGCGCTTTCCCAGATCGAGAAGGAGTTCGGTCGCGGGGCGATCATGCGCCTCAGCGAATCCGGCGTTCAGGCCGTGCAGGCGGTGCCGACCGGCGCGATCTCCCTCGATATGGCCCTGGGTGTCGGGGGCATCCCGCGCGGGCGCATCATCGAGATCTTCGGCGCCGAGTCCAGCGGCAAGACCACGCTGGCCTCCCACATCATCGCCGAGTGCCAGCGCATGGGCGGCACCGCCGCCTATGTCGACGCCGAGCACGCCATGGATCCTGCCTACGCGGCCATCTGCGGCATGAACGTCGACACGCTCTACATCTCGCAGCCCGACTCGGCGGAGCAGGCCCTCGAGATCACCGACTACCTGGTCCGCAGCGGCGCGCTCGACATCGTTGTCATCGACAGCGTGGCGGCGCTCGTACCGCAGGCCGAGCTGGAAGGTGAGATGGGCGATGCCCACGTCGGCCTCCAGGCCAGGCTCATGTCACAGGCCCTGCGCAAGCTGACGGGCACCGCTTCCCGCACCAACACCTCGGTGATCTTCATCAACCAGCTGCGCGAGAAGATCGGCGTCGTCTTTGGCAACCCGGAAGTGACGCCCGGCGGCCGCGCGCTCAAGTTCTACTCGTCGGTCCGGATCGACATGCGCCGCATGGAGCCGATCAAGTCGGGAACCGAGATCATCGGAAACCGGGTCCGCGCCCGGGTGGTCAAGAACAAGGTCGCCGCGCCATTCCGCGTCGCCGAGCTCGAGATCCTGTTCAAGGAAGGGATCAGCAAGGAAGGCGGCATCCTGGACCTGGGCACCGAAATGGGGATCCTGAAGAAAAGCGGCGCCTTCTACTCGTTTGGCGACACCCGCCTCGGGCAGGGACGCGAGGCCGCCCGCGAGTTCCTTAAGAAGAACACCGACGTGCGTGACGAGATCGACCGGGGAATCCGCGCCAACTTCGCGGCCAAGGCCGGTACCCCTCTCCCTGTTGGAGCATCAGACGAGTCGGAAGGCCAGGACGACCCGGTCTCTGTTTCCGACGACCAGTAACGCCTGTCTCATGGCCGGCGGGATTTCTCCCGCCGGCCCCCTGCCACCTCCCGCCTGGAGCTACTGCTGCTCGCCTTGAGCGGGGCCTCTGCCTGATCACAGTCCTGATTCGGTTAGACTCAGGCTGAGCTACCCCTCAGTCCCAGGCACAGGAGGCGCCGGTGACCGCTCTCGCAATCATCCTGATCGTCGGCGGTCTGGCCGGAAGCGCAATCGTCTCCGCGACCGAGGCCGGCCTGATTTCGGTAAGCAAGTTCCGGGTCCGCCACCTGGCTGAAAAGGGCGACCGCAGAGCCGCAGCGGTAATCAAGATCGTCGACGAGCACGAGAAGTTCTTCGGCACCATCCTCCTGCTCAACAACGTGCTGAACGTGATCGTCGCATCGATGGGAGCAGCACTCGCGATCCAGCTATGGGGCAACACCGGGACCGCGATCGCGCTCGCCTCACTGGGCACCACGGTCGTGCTCGTGATCTTCGCCGAGTTGATCCCCAAGTCCCTCGCAGTACACGCCTCCGAACGCTGGTCGATGCTGATCGCACGGCCCATGCGCCTGACCATGATCATCACAAGCCCGCTGGTCAACATCCTCGCCTTCCTGCCTCGCATCGTGATCCACTTGCTTGGCGGCAAGAAAGCGCTCATGACTCCCTCGATCACAGAGGCGGAGCTGCGCATGCTGATCGACGTCGGCAAAGAGGAAGGCACCGTGGAGCGCCATTCCGGGACCATGCTCGAGAACGTCTTCCGGATCGCCGAGGCCGAGGTCAGGGACGTGATGACGCCGCGCAACGAGATCCAGTGGGTTGAGGCCGACATGACGTTTGGCGGCATGCTCGCCAGGTACGGTGAACTCCCGCACACCAGGTACCCCGTATACGAGGACGACACCGATGACGTGGTCGGCATCATCTCGATCAAGGACGCCATCCGGGGGATGTCCGACACCCCGAACCAGCTCGAGCTCCCGGTAACTTCGCTGATGCGCCCGCCCCTGTTCGTCCCGGAAACGAAACGGCTCGACGAGATGATCGCCCTGTTCAAGCAAGGGGGGCACAAGATGGCGCTTGTGGTCGATGAGTTCGGCGGCATCGCCGGCCTCGTGACCCTCAACAGCGTGGTCGAGCGCGTGATCGGCAGGACCGGCGAGGAGGGCATCCTGCCCCGCGAAATGTTCGTCGCCGTGGACGCCAACACCTTTGAGGTGGACGGCGCGATGTCGATCGACGAGGCGAACGACCGCCTGAACCTCGGCATCCCGGAGGGCGACTACAACACGCTTGCCGGCTTCATCCTCGAAGAGCTGCAGAGGGTCCCAAAGAACGGCGATCGCCTGCGCTATAACGACCTGCGCCTCCGCATTACGGCGATGAACAACAACAAGATTGCACGGGTCAGGGTGCGCCGGCGCGTCCCGTCCAGCGAGCCGGTGCCCGCGTAGGCCGGCCATGAACCCCCCAGGTCAATCGACGCGCGGGAGGCGCACGAAGCCAGGCCGCCCACGCGGTGCCACCGGCCTGGTGGACGAAGTCGGGACCAGGCTGCGTGAAGCAGGCTTTGACTTCGATCAGCCCCTGGTTGCGGCAGTATCAGGGGGAACGGACTCGATGGCGCTGGCCGCCGCGCTGCTGGCGCTCCGAGAGACCGAACGGCTGGAGTTCCTGGTCGCTCACTTCAACCATGCCCTGCGTGATCGCGAGTCCGACCTCGACCAGGCGGCGGTCGCGTCCTGGTGTCGGTCAAACCGCGTGCCATGCGTGACCGGCACCGCGGACGGAGCGGCCTGGGACTCGGTGCAGGATTTGTCGCCCGAAGCCAGAGCGCGGACCCTGCGCTACCGATTCCTCGCCCGTGCCGCGCGGGACGCCGGCGGCACCGTGATTGCGACCGGCCACACCGCCGACGACCAGGCGGAGACGGTGCTATTGCGTGTCATCCGCGGGTCGTCACCTTCCGGCCTCTCCGGCATGGCGCTCCTCTCCAGGCTGCCGCCCAACCTCCTCGCCGGCAGTAACGCCAAAGGCGAGGCTTTTCCGACACCCGTGCTTATCGTCCGTCCCCTGCTGGCGCTCAGTCGCAGCGACACCGCTGCTTTCTGCGAGAAATCAGGCATCCTGCCCCGCCACGACCCGTCCAACGACGACATCACGGTGCCGCGCAACCGGACCCGGCACGAGATCCTGCCCGCCCTGCGGAAGATCAATCCGTCCGTGTCGGACGCGCTGGTGCGTCTCGCTGCAATTGCGGCCGACGACGAGCGCTACCTTGACGACGCGGTCGAGGCAGCGTGGCGCGCGACCGTTGCTGCCGAAGAGCCTGGACGGACCGTAATCAACCGTGCGGCGTTCTCGAAACTCCACGCGGCGATCCAGGCCCGGGTCTTGATCCGTGCTTACCGCGCCCTGCTGCCGGACGGTTACCTGACCACCGCCAACGTCTCTGAACTGTCCGACCTTTCCTTCGGTCGCAGCGGAACGACCACGCTACTTCCTGGCGGAGTGCGATTCGCAGTGCGGTATCGAGAACTGCTGCTCACGTTCGACGGTGCGCCCTCCGACTGCCCCTACCCGCCGGAAGTAGCGGACACGAGGGTGGATCTCGCCGCCGAATCCACAAGTCCCCTGGGCGGTGGCTACCAGCTGGTCGTAGAAATCCTGCCGAGGGGCGGGATCGGTCCCGCCGGTCCGCCGGCCGATGGACCAGAATCGCCCGGACGCTATGCAGCAACTTTCGACGCCGAATCGCTGGGGAATCCGGTCACGCTCCGAAACCGAAGGCCGGGCGACCGCTTCTTTCCGCTCGGCGCGCCCGGGGAGCGCAAGCTTCAAGACGTGCTCGTCGACGCGCGCATACCCCGTGAGTGGCGGGATCGCGTTCCGCTGGTTGCGGCCGAACGAGGGATCGCGTGGGTAGCCGGCCAGCGAATCGCGGACTGGGCAAGGGTGATACCACAATCCCGTCGTCCTGCGGTGCGCCTCACCATCGCCCGCGCCGGCTGACGGCCCAAGAACCACCTGGCCACGATCGGGTAAGCATCGCCGAGGGCCGGACGGCCGAGATCTCCGCGTGGGGCGACTCGAACGTGGTCATGTTTCTGCGCCCTGGTCTTCGCCCCGGTGACCTGCGAAGAGAGGCCAGGTACACCGAACTGGCCGCCTGGGCGGGCGTGAGACCGCCGCTTACTTGCGGCACCGTGGAAGTCGACGGTCGCCCCGTGCTCGACGAGTTCTTTGCAGACCCGTAGAGGCCGCCGGAACTTGCGACCGAATTAGCAGCGATACGCGCAGGACTGCACCGGCATCGGCCGCCGGAATTGCCCGACCGCCGTGACTGGCTCGCGTAGGAAACACCCTGGGCGATACCTCAGCCTGGCTCCCGGTTCGCACGGATAGCGGAACCTCTGAAGGAACTGCCTGCGGGCGAGGTGGTGTGCCATGGGGGCTTTCACCCGGGAACGTGCTACGGACCTCGAGAGGTCCGGTAATCATCGATTGGAACGACGCCACCCCTGGATCACCCGCGGCGGATGGTGCCCGGGCGGAGATGCTCCTTCGCCTCTACAGCCCCCGGCCCGAGCTGCCGTCGCTCTGCGTGTCCCGCTACGTGGTTGTGACGCAGATGGCCCGAGGGGAGGCCGGGGCGTGCAGGATCGTGACGGCTGTGGCCCGGCTCGGCGAAGGCATCCCGGAGGAGCGTGAATGACTCATCGGGGACATGGACCGCGCCCTGGGCCAGCGCCCCTCTATCAGAGGATCCTGACCAGTTTCGGGTTCTGCGTGATGCCGGGCACGCGCCCGCGCCTGGCCACTGGCTTGCCGCTGACCTCTTTGATGTCGGCGGTCATGAAGTTTGGCATGGCGCCGGCGATGTAAGCACCAACCCCGAAGACGCTGACCGGTGATTTGCTGTTGACGAACCCGCGGATGCGTTCCGGATTGAGCCCGCCCGTAACGAAGATATCGACGTGGCTGAAACCCGCCTGGTCGAGTCGCGCACGCACCTCACGCACGAGCGCGGGGGTGACCCCGCCCCGCTCGAGCGCGGTATCCATGCGGACGCCACGCAGCTTCTCCTTGAGCGCGCGCGCGACTTCGATCGCCTCCTCGGCCTCGTCGCGGAAGGTGTCGACCAGCGCCACCCTGGGCACTTCCGGTGGCATGTGACGATCGAGCGCCGTGGCGGCCTTGAGGGTGTCGCCCATGATCAGGACCAGCTCGTGCGCCATCGTCCCCGAAGGGGTGAGGCCCGCCATTCTGGATCCGACGACAGAAGTGGCTGACACGCACCGCCCGACGATGGCGGCGTAGTCCATGTGCCCGACAACGGTCGGGTGCACGTGCCGGGCGCCGAACGAGACGACCGGGATCCCGGCCGCAGCTTCGACGCACTCCCGAGCCGCGCCGGCCCACCCGCTCGAGGACGCCAGCATGCCTGCGAGGGCCGTCTCGTAGAGTCCGAACGAAGCGTACGGTGCGCGTATGCGAAGCACTGGAAAGCCGGGCTCGATCTCCGCGCCATCGTCCATCGCCCAGACCTCGCGTGAGTTCTCCGGCAGCACCTTGGTCAGCAGCGCCCGCGCTTCCGTTATCCCACACAGGATCCCGCGCCGCTCGGGCATGAACTCGATCACGACCTCGGGGTTGATGCCCTCGTTGCGGAGGATTGCCAGCGTCCGGTGATAGAAGGCATCGGCGGTATCGCCGACCAGGACCTGGCGTCCGATCTCGAATTCGCGGGGTATCAGCCCGCCGTGTGGTCTTCGTTCCAAGCAACGCTCCCCTTTTGGTGTCGGCTCACTCTACATTGGCCGGCTCTGAATGGGTCAAGTGGGGCGCCGGTGTGAACACCTACCCCGGGCGACCCCTCCGATCCGCCCTGGGAGTCCCGCCGAACCGCAGCCTGAGCAGCCCCTTCACGTCCTCGATCGCCGTCTTGAGGATCTTGACCCGTGAGTCGGGGTCGTCGATCCACTTGACCGGGATCTCCCGGATCCGAAACCCGGAGTGTTGGCCGATGATCAACATCTCGGTGTCAAAGAACCAGCCGTTGTCCTTGACCAGCGGCAGAATCGCGGCCGCTGCCTCGGCGCTCACCGCCTTGAAGCCACACTGGGCGTCCTTGAACTTCGTGAAGAACATCGTACGGAACAGCGCGCTGTAGCCGCGCGACGTGATCTCCCGCTTCAGGGGCCTCCCGACCACGACACTTCCCCTGGCCAGCCTTGACCCGATCGCGATGTCGAATCCCTGGTCGGCGATGGCCGTCACCATGTCGGGCAGAAAACGCAGTTCCGTTGAAAGGTCAACGTCCATGTAGCAGCGGACGTCGGCCTTGCTCCCCAGCCACGCCTGCTTCAGCGCACGGCCCCGCCCGCGCTGCTCCAGCCGCAGCAGGCGGACCGCCGGCAGTTCCCGGGACAGCTCTTGCGCGACTGAGGGCGTGCGATCGGTCGAGCCGTTGTCGGCAATCACGATGCGCCAGTCGCGTTCCGGGTAATGCCCCAGGAAGTCGTTCAGCTTGCGGACCGACTCCGGAAGCTGGCGTTCCTCGTTCAAGACCGGAATGACAACCTCGACCGAGACGGGCATCTGTGCTGGGTGCCTCAGTGAAGGAAGTGGCGCGTACCGGTGAAGACCATCGCAAGGGCATGACGATCGGCGGCCTCAATAACCTCGGCATCCCGGATCGAACCGCCAGGTTGGATCACCGCGGTACACCCCGCGCTGGCCGCCTCTTCCAGGCCATCGGCGAACGGGAAGAACGCGTCCGACGCTGCGACGGCGCCCTTCGATCGCTCACCGGCTGCTCTTGCGGCCAGGTGCACGCTTACAAGTCGATTGGGCTGGCCCGCGCCCATCCCCACGATTGCTCGCTCCCGTGCGAACACAATCGCGTTCGACTTGATGTAACGGCACGCCCGCCATGCAAAGTCGAGGTCGGCCCGTTCCGCCTCCGACGGCGCTCGCTTCGAGACGACCTTCCAGGCAGATGTCTCATCCGGGCGGTCGTCGTTCTCCTGAACGAGCACTCCCCCAACCACGGTATGGAGGCCGAGGGCCTGCCGGGTTTGGGGTTGGACTTCGAGCAGCCGGATGTCCTTCTTCGTCTTCAGTATCTCGAGCGCCTCCGGCTCGTAGCCTGGTGCGACGACGACCTCATAGAACCGCTTGCGCATCGCCTCGGCGGTGGCTTTCGTCAGTGCAGAGTTGAAACCAACGATCCCACCGTACGCAGAGACCGGATCACCTTCAAGCGCCAGGCGGTAGGCGGCCACCTGGTCATCGTTCACCGCCAGGCCGCACGTGTTGGCGTGCTTCACGATCGAGACCGCGGTCCCCGGCATGAATGCGGCCGCCTTCCAGGCCGCGTCGGCATCCAGGTAGTTGATGTACGACATTTCCTTGCCGTGGTGGAGGACGGCGCCGGCCACGCCTCCGGATTCGCCCGGGTAGGCGTACAGAGCGGCCTTCTGATGCGGGTTCTCGCCGTACCTCAGCCCCCTCACCTTGTGCATGCCGATCGCGAGCTCCTTCGGGAACAACGCGTCGGGATCGTCACGCCGTAGGAATTCTGCCACCGCAGCGTCATACGTGGACACGTGCGCAAACGCCCTGGCCGCCAGCTTGCGCCGCATCTCCATTGTCATGGCTTTGCGCTGCAGCAGGTCGCCCACGGCGGCGTAGTCGCCGGGATCCACCACGACTACGACATCCGGGTAGTTCTTTGCGGCAGCCCGTACCATCGCCGGTCCACCGATATCGATATTTTCCAGCGCGTCGTCGATCGACACGCCGGGGCGGCCCACGGTGCGCACGAACGGGTAGAGGTTGCAGACGACCACGTCGATGCCGACGATCCCATGTGCCTCCATCTGCGCGCGGTGGTCTGCCGATCCG
Organism: SAR202 cluster bacterium; assembly: GCA_016872495.1. Classification (GTDB taxonomy): domain Bacteria; phylum Chloroflexota; class Dehalococcoidia; order Lucifugimonadales; family Lucifugimonadaceae; genus VGZT01. The sequence continues at coordinate 46,556 of VGZT01000007.1, read as the reverse complement.
CGCCGCGCCAGGATCCCGCCGTGGATCTTCGGGTGCAGCGTCTTGACACGCCCATCCAGGATCTCGGGCGCACCCGTCACATCGGCTACTTGCCGAACTTTGAGCCCGGCCGCGGCAAGCTCGCGCCCGGTGCCGCCGGTGCTGACCAACTCGTAGCCGATCGCCGACAGTTGCCGAGCGAAATCGACCAGTCCGACCCTGTCAGAAGCGCTGAGTAGAGCTCTCAATCGGAAACGTCCTCGAGTACTGGAAACGCGTTATTGGAATCGGACCGTGGCGCTGCCGGTCTTCTTTTCGAGCCGGCCGATGATCCGGGCGCCGGGAAGCTTTGAGCAAACTGAATCCGCGCGTTCGGGGTCGACAACGGCCACCATCCCGATCCCCATGTTGAACACCCGGTACATCTCTTCGTCCAGGATCCTCCCGCGGGACTGGATCAGCCTGAACAGCGGGGGCACCGCCCAAGAATCGCGTTCTATGACCGCGGTTGAGTGGGGCGGGATCGACCTTGGCAGGTTCTTGAAGAAGCCGCCCCCGGTGATGTGGGCAAGCCCACGCACGTCCCTGAGCACCGGCCGCAGGTCTGACAGATAGCTACGGTGGGGCGCCAGCAAGGCGTCCGCCAGGGAAAGCCCCTCCAGTTCCCGCGGTGATTCGTTGATTGCGCCCGGGTCCTGGTCGGTCCCGAACACCTTGCGTATCAGCGAAAAGCCGTTGGTGTGCGGGCCGCTCGAGGGCAGTCCGATCAAGGCGTCGCCGAGCGCCGCATCGGCGCCCGTGATGATCCTGTCCTTGCGCACCGCGCCGACCACAAACCCCACCAGGTCGAACTCGCCCGGGGCATACATTCCGGGAAGCTCTGCCGTCTCCCCTCCGATGAGCGAGCATCCCGCGGCACGGCAAGCCTCGGCGACGCCCTCGACGATCTCGGCGACAACCTTCGAGTCCATCCTGCCAAGCCCGATGTAGTCGAGGAAGAAGATCGGTTCCCCGCCTGCCGCCAGGATGTCGTTCACGTTCTGGTTGACTACGTCGATCCCGAGCCCGCGGTATCTGTGGGCCGCGGCAGCCACCTTGACCTTCGTCCCGACGCTGTCGGTGCTGGCCACGAGCAGGGTGTCGCTGCCCGGCGGAAATTCCATCGCGCCGGCAAAGAAGCCGGCCGGGCCCTTGACCTGTGCCGTGTGCGTTGTGAGGGCCAGGCGCTTGATGATCTCTTTAGTGCTGGCGGCCGCGGCCAGGTCGACGCCAGCGTCACGATACGTCAGGCCGGCCGGCACTGCGGTGGGTTTGCTGGCTGGGGTGGGGGCGCGATTGCGGCGTTCGGGCGGCATGATGGCAAGTATAGCCGCGCCGTCTGTCCGATCGACCGCCTCCGGAACGGGCGGAGCAGGCTAGGAACGGACCCCGATCGGTTTCGGAGCAGCCACCGCGGTCGGGCGCTCGAGCTGCAGCTTGTCCATGTCCAGTTGCACCGGTATGGGGTAGATGCCGGTGAAGCAGCCGCGGCAGTAGCGATTGTCATCGACATCGACGGCACGCATCAGGCCGGGCATGTCCAGGAACCCGAGTGTGTCCGCGCCAACGAAGGCCCTGATCTGCTCTACGCTGCGCTGGGCTGCGATCAACTCGGTCATCCGGCCCATGTCCACGCCGAAGTGGCACGTCGAGATGATGGGCGGCGCGCAGATCCGGAGGTGGACCTCCGAGGCCCCGGCCTTGCGCAGCAGCTTGACGACACGCGGGGTGGTCGTGCCCCGCACGATCGAGTCGTCGACCACGACCAGGCGCTTGCCGGCGATCGCTTCCGGAACGGGGTTGAACTTCAGCTGTACGCCCAAATCGCGCAGCTTCTGGTCGGGCTGGATGAACGTCCGCCCCACGTACCGGTTCTTGACCAGCCCCTCGCCGTAGGGGGTGCCGGACTCCCTCGAATAACCGACCGCGGCAGCGGTTGCAGAGTCGGGCACGCCGATCACGAGGTCGACGTCGACCGGGTGCAGCCGGGCCAGTTCGGCGCCCATTGCGAGGCGAGTGGCGTAGGCACGCTTCCCGTCAAGGATGCTGTCGGGCCGGGCAAAGTAGATGTGTTCGAAGACGCACATCGCGTGCTGGCTCCGGGCCCCCGGCCAGACGAACGAGTGGACGCCGGCCTGGTCGATGACCACGGTTTCGCCTGGCTCTATCTCGCGAATCAGCTCGGCGCCGATGTGGTCCAGGGCGCAACTCTCAGATGCGATGACGTAGCCATCGCCGAATTTCCCAAGGCACAGCGGCCGGATCCCGAGCGGGTCGCGGACGCCGACCAACTCGGTGCCGGTCATCATCACGAGCGAGTACGCGCCACGCAGCCGGCGCATGCAATAGGCGGAACGATCGGGCCAGTTACGGGCCGGAGCGTTGGCGTAGAGCTGGGCGATGACCTCACTGTCCGAACTGCCATCGAAGGACAGGCCCCAGCCGGTCAGCTCGTTGCGCAGATCGCTGGCGTTGATCACATTTCCGTTGTGGCCGAGCGCGAGCGTCACGTTGGGCCCGCGGGCCAGGATCGGCTGGGCGTTCGCACGCTTGGGCGCACCCATCGTGGAGTACCGGGTGTGGCCGATCGCGATGTCGCCCTTGAGCGCCTCCAGGTCACCCTCGCGGAAGGCCTGGCTTACCAGTCCCATGGAGGTGTGAATGGAAATCGAACCGCCGCGTGAGGCCGCTGCGATCCCCGCGGACTCCTGCCCACGGTGCTGCAGCGCGAAGAGGCCAAAGAAGCTGATCCTGGCTACGTCCTCGCCGGGAGCGAATATGCCAAAGATCCCGCACGCCTCGCGGGGGCGTCCGGTGTCGGGAGTTCCTGTTCGCAGTCGAGATTGCGAAGGCACGCGTTCAGCCTAGATCGGGTTTGTTTTGGCTGCAACTGTGGAAGCGCGGATTCGCGCGACGGGCGGGCACACAGTCACCACCTGTAATGAATTATACGGGCAGGTTCCCGCCTGTTCCCGTCGCCCGCTGCGGATCAAGTTTCAGGAAGAACTCCCTGTTCCCCTTGTCGCCTAGGATCGGGGAACTGGCCAGGTCGCGCACTCGCACTCCCGAAGCGACCGCCCAGGCCACGAATCGCCCGATGATCCTGGCATGTAGCTGCGGGTCCCGAACGATCCCGCCGCGCCCGACCTCGCCTCGTTCAGCCTCGAATTGAGGCTTCAGGAGGACGACCGCGACGCCGCCGGGCGAAAGGTGCCGGAGAGCGACCGGCACGATCAGCCGAAGCGAGATGAAGGACACGTCGGCGACCACCAGGTCGACCGCTTCGGGCAGTTCGTAGTCGTGGCGGGCGTTGACACGCTCCATGACCACCACACGCTCGTCGCGCCGGAGGGAGTCGTCGAGCTGGCCGTAGCCGACATCGACCGCGTAGACCCGCCGGGCGCCACGTTGAAGGAGGCAGTCGGTAAACCCGCCCGTGGACGCGCCGACATCCAGCGCCGTCTTCCCTGCGGGGTCGACGCCGAACCGGTCGAGCGCGTGAGCGAGTTTCTCGCCCCCGCGTGAGACGAACCGGGGCTTCTCGACGAGGACCAGCTCTTCTTCCGCGCTCACCTGCATGCCTGGAGTGGGACGCGCTGATGGGCGGCCCGGGAGCCTGACCTCCCCGGCCAGGATGAGGGCGCGCGCCTTGCTTTTCGAATCGGCGCTGCCGCGCATTACCAGGAGGTCGTCGAGCCTCACCTTGCCTGGCTTCATGCGCGATCCCGACCGTTCTCTCATTGACCGTACCTCGGAAGGCTACATATCATCCGTGCCGTGTCCAACACCGCCGTCGAAACGGCTTCACGAGGTCCGGTTGCTACCCTTGGCGGTCTGATCAGATCGACGCGGCCGCGGCAGTGGTCGAAAAACGGCCTCCTGCTGGTCGCCCTCTTCTTCACGGTCAACCGGTGGTGGGACGTCGACGATGTTAGCGGGATGTCGGGGCTCGTGGCTCGCAGCCTGCTCGGGCTTGCCATCTTCTGCATCGTCTCCGGCGCCAACTATCTGATCAACGACGCGCTCGACGTCGACAAAGATCGGGCGCACCCACGCAAGCGGTTCCGGCCTGTTGCCGCGGGAATCGTGCCCCTGCCGGTCGCCTTCGCTGCCGGTAGCCTCCTGGGCGGACTCGGGCTCGGGCTCTCGTTCCTGATCGGGTACCCGTTCGTGCTGGCCGTCGTCGCTTATCTGGTGCTCACCCAGACGTACACCCTGATCTGGAAGAAGATCGTCCTCCTCGACGTCATGGCGGTCTCGGCGGGATTCGTGATCCGGGCGGTCGCCGGTTCCCTCGCCATCGAGGGTGCGCTCGTGGGCGCGCCACGCGCGCCGCTGGAAGTGTCGATCTCGCCATGGCTGTACATCTGCACGGCGCTCGGGGCGCTTTTCATCGCGCTTGCGAAGCGCCGCGCCGAGATCATCGAGGCCGGGGAGGGATCTCCGATCCAGCGAGCGATCCTGGCCCAGTACTCGCCGCAGTTCCTCGACCTGCTGATCGCGATCGTGACCCCGGCTGCGCTGGTCGCCTACTCCCTGTACACATTTGGCGGGAACCTGGCCGAAGGCGCCAACGTCCCAGACAACAACTCCATGATGGTCACGATCCCGTTCGTCGCCTACGGGATCTTCCGTTACCTGTACCTCGTCTACCTGAAGAACCGTGGTGAGACGCCTGAGGAGGTCCTCCTCACGGACCGCCCGATGCTGATCACGATCGTCCTCTGGCTGGCGGCGGCGGCGGGCGTCCTACTGGCGAATAGTTGAACGCCAGGTCCGCGGGCACTTCCCCCCGGCCCGGCCGGCTGCGCTAGCATGATCCCGCCATGAGCGGTCGTATCGACTTCTGGAACATCGGCTACCCGCTGCTGGGCGCGCTCGCCTATACGACCGCGCTCATTCTGGCTGCCGCGATCGCGTGGGGGCTCTACCAGCGGGCGCGCATGTGGCGTCTGGGCCGCCCCGTTGACCCGAACGACCTCGGCCCGACCGGTTCAAGGCTGCGCCGATTCGTCCGCCTCGCCGCCTTCGACCTGTTCGCGCATCGCAAATTCACACGCCACGAGTGGTACCCGGGCCTGATGCATTTCGCGATCTTCTGGGGCTTCCTGGTCCTGCTGATCGCAACCACGCTGAGCGCCCTCGAGTTCAATGCCGAGCGCTATCTTGGCTGGACCCTGCCGACCGTGGCCTACCGGCTCCAGGCCGGCTTTGTCTGGGACGTATTTGGCGGGCTGCTCGCCACGGTCGGGGTCGGCATGGCCGCGTTCCGTCGCTACGTGCTGCGGCCCACGCGCCTCAACACGTTCCTCGATAACGGCTTCATGCTGGCCCTGCTCGGCCTGCTCTTGCTCTCCGGCTTCGTCCTGGAGGGGCTGCGGATTGGCGCGACGGAGCTGAATCCCGCGGACCCCCTTTACGCGCCCGACGCGGCGGTGTGGTCGCCGGTCGGCTGGGCGTTTGCCAGGGCAATGGGCGGACTCGGGATGACGCCGGGAGGGATGACGACCGCCCACGTCGCGACGTGGTGGATCCACATCGCGATCTACACCGCCGGCTTCGCCTACGTTGCGATCGGTTTCAAGTTCCTTTCCCACGTCATCGTGAGCCCGGTAAACATCTTCTTCAAGCCGGCTCGTCCATCGGGAGCGCTGGCGCCGATGGGCGATCTAGAGAAGTTGACGACTTTCGGCGCGCGTGACCTGCCCGGGCTGACCTGGAAGCAGTTGCTGGACCTCGACGCGTGCACCAATTGCGGCCGTTGCCAGGACCAGTGCCCGGCATTTGCCAGCGGCAAGCCGCTGTCGCCCCGCAAGGTGATCCAGGACCTCAAGACCTACATGGTCGAGCGCTCCCCCGCGTTGCTCGCGGCTCCCGCCGGGTCCGAGCCGCCGGCGCCCGCGCGGTCGATGGTGTCGGACGCCGTTGGCGAGGGCGCGATCTGGGCGTGTACATCCTGCGGCGGCTGCGTCGATGCCTGCCCGGTGTCGATCCAGCACATCGACACGATCGTCGACATGCGCCGCTACCTCGTCATGGAGGAGTCACGGTTGCCTCCGACCGCGCAGGCGGCGCTTGAAAACCTGGAACAGCGCGGCCACCCTTTCCGGGGTACCTCGCTCACCCGCACCGATTGGCTCAAGAACCTTGGCGTGCCCACGATCGCCGAGAACCCGGGCGCCGAGGTCCTGTTCTGGGTGGGCTGCGCCGGTGCGCTGGTCGAGCGCAACGTCAAGGTAACCCGGGCCATGGCCTCGGTCCTGAAGAAGGCGAAAGTCAACTTCGCGGTGCTGGGCGCCGAGGAGGGCTGCACCGGCGATCCGGCGCGCAGGCTGGGCAACGAGTACCTGTTCGAGATCCTGGCCCGGCAGACCATCGAGACGCTGGGCCGGCACCAGGTGCGCAGGATCGTCGCCACGTGCCCGCACTGCTTCAACACGCTGCGCAACGAGTATCCCCAGTTCGGGGGTCGGTTCACGGTCGAACATTATTCGGACTTCGTCGCAGGGCTGATCAAGTCAGGGAAGCTGAAAGTGCTGGCCACCGTGGGCGGCCCGGAGGCAGGCCCGGACTCAGCCCCCGGCAAGGTGGCCTACCACGACTCCTGCTACCTCGGGCGGCACAACGGGGTGTACGACTCCCCGCGGGAGATCGCAGCCGCGGTCCCCGGCCTGGAACTCGCCGAGATGAAGCGCCACCGGGAGCGAGGCTTCTGCTGCGGCGCAGGCGGCGGCAGGTTGTGGATGGAAGAAACCGGCCGGCGGGTGAACCATATCCGGACCGAACACTTCCTGGATACCGAAAGCAAGACGGTCGCCGTGTCCTGTCCCTTCTGCCTCCAGATGTTCGAGGAAGGGATCTCAGCCCAGGGGCTTGCAGGCAAGCGACAAGCCCGGGACCTCCTCGAGATCCTGGACGAGTCCACTGCCAGCCCCTGAAGGGCTGCTGGGAACACGTAACATTTGAACCCGATGACTCCCCGGGCGAGCCGCCGCCAGCGGACTACCACCAGCAGCTTCGGCACGAACGGACGGATTAGCCACGATGCGTCCGCCTACTACCGGCGCGCACTTCAGCAGTCGGCCGCGCAGCCGGCGTCCACGCCGCAGGCGGAACAGCCGGTCCCGCCGGAGTCCCTCGACCGGATCTTCAGGTCCTCCAGCGAGTCGATGACCGAGCTGCCCGATCGTTCGGTTCACCTGATGGTCACTTCGCCGCCCTACAACGTCGGCAAGGACTACGACCAGGACCTGACTCTCGACGAGCATCGCGCGCTCTTGAAATCCGTCCTGGCCGAGACCTTTCGCGTCCTCGTCGATGGCGGCCGGGCTTGCGTCAACGTCGCCAACCTCGGACGCAAGCCCTACATCCCGATCCACTCGTACGTGATCCAGGACGCAGCCGCGCTTGGATTCCAGATGCGGGGCGAAATCATCTGGGACAAGGGACCCGGTGCCGGCGTGTCCACGGCGTGGGGCAGCTGGCGGTCACCCAGCAACCCGACCTTGCGCGACACGCACGAGTACATCCTCGTCTTCTGCAAGCCGCCTTTCCTTCGCAAGCCCGCAGCAGGCCAGGCGGCGACCATTTCTCAGGCTGATTTCCTGCAATTCACCAAGAGCGTCTGGTCGTTCAGCCCTGAGTCCGCACGGAGAGTAGGCCATCCGGCCCCATTTCCGGTCGAGTTGCCCCATCGACTGATCCAGCTCTACACCTACGAGGGCGAGGTCGTCCTGGACCCGTTCATGGGGACCGGCACGACGGCCGTGGCCGCGCTGCGGGATGGAAGGCACTTCGTGGGTTACGAGCTGTCCGAGGAGTACGCCGGCAGGGCCGAGACACGGATCGCGGCGGCCCTCGCCGAGTCGGCTCTGAAGTCGCCGACCTAGACCCGGGCCGGCCCCCTCGATCGGGCTCTTGAACCCGGCCCACTGGCGCTGGCGCCGTGTCGCAGCCGGCCACGGGAAATCTAGAATCGACCCAGGGTCAGGGAGTTTTCGACCAGCCGCTCAAATGGCGACCGCCCGCGCGCCTGGAGGCACGCTCAATCCAATGGCGCTGGGCGCGGTCGCCGTAGCGCTGACAAAGATCATTTACACCGTCGCGTCCGGGACGGTCGTCCACCGCTATTAGCAGGCGGCTCGCTTCCTTCCTGCAGGTCGCGCTACTGGACGTCCGGTTCGCCCGAGGCGAGAGCGAAGTGAACCCGCCTGCGACCCGGTGCGCAGCGGCGGGAGCCTGCTCCCGGTACAGAGCGCGGGTCAATACCCGGCATGCCTGCCATATACTTGCGCCGAACACCGCACGACAGGAGCGAACCCGTTGGCCAACCCCCTCGTCGGCATCATCATGGGCAGCAAGTCCGACATGGAAACGATGCAGCATGCCGCCGACATGCTTGCTCAACTCGACGTTCCCTATGAAATGAAAGTGGTCTCGGCCCACCGGACGCCCGACCGGATGTTCGAGTATGCGGCGACCGCCATCGAGCGCGGGCTCGAGGTCATCATCGCCGGGGCCGGAGGCGCGGCCCACTTGCCCGGTATGACGGCGGCCAAGACGGTCCTTCCGGTGATAGGCGTCCCCGTTCAGAGCCAGGCGCTCAATGGCCTCGACTCACTACTGTCGATCGTCCAGATGCCGCGCGGCGTACCCGTCGCCACGGTAGCGATCGGCAAATCGGGCGCGACCAACGCCGGCCTCCTGGCGGCAATGATCCTGGGCATCAAGCACCCCCGGATCCAGCAGCGGGTCTCGCAGTTTCGAGAGGCGGCGGCCAGGGCGGTCGAAGAATCGAGATGACGCCCGCGCTCGAACCGGTTCGCCCCGGAGCCGCCCTGGGGATCTTCGGGGGCGGCCAGCTCGGACGCATGATCTCCGTTGCGGCCAGCCGGATGGGGTACGCGACCCGTGTCCTGGATCCCGTCCCGGGTTGCCCTGCCTCCCAGGTCACCCGTGACCACCTGGTCGCCTCCTATACCGACCTGCAGGCCGCACGTGATCTTGCCGGCAGCACGGTCGCCATCGCCTGCGAATTCGAGAACGTCGACGCGGCTGCCCTCGAGGTGGCGGAAAGGACGACGCGCGTCTTTCCGCCCGCCCGCGTGCTCCGGATCGCACAACACCGCATCAAGGAGAAGACCACGCTCCGCGCCCTGGGATTTCCGGTCCCCGACTTCGCGGCGGTGCTTGATCAACGCTCGCTGGACGCCGCTATCGAGGCGATCGGGCTGCCGGGCGTGCTGAAGACCGCGACCATGGGCTACGACGGCAAGGGACAACAGGTGATCAGGCAGGCGGGCGACGCCCGCGCAGCCTGCGCCCGACTGGCACCGCGCGCCGAGCCGCTCATCTACGAGTCGTTCGTGGCGTTCACCCATGAGATATCGGTGATCGCGGCGCGGGGGCTCGACGGTTCGATCCGCTGCTTCCCGCCATTCGAGAACATCCACCGAGACGGGATCCTGGATGTCACGATTGCGCCTGCCAGGTTACCGGGACAGGTCCTCCGTGCCGCCGAGCAAATGGCGTCTGGCATCATCGAGCGGCTCGACTCCTTCGGCCTGATCTGCGTGGAGATGTTCGTCACACGTGACGGCGGGCTGCTGGTGAACGAGCTGGCCCCGCGACCGCACAACTCGGGCCACCTGACCCTCGACACTGGTACGACGTCGCAGTTCGAGCAGCTGGTTCGCACCATGTGCAACCTCCCGCTCGGGGACACCCGCCCAACGATCCCAGCCGTCATGGTCAATCTCCTCGGCGATATCTGGACCAGGTCCGGGGGCGACCCGGACTTCGCAGCCGCGCTCGCAGTCCCTGGTACGCACCTCCACCTCTACGGCAAGTCCGAAGCGCGTCCGGGACGCAAGATGGGCCACATAACCGTTATCGCCAACGACGTCGCGACCGCGCTGGAGCGGGCGCTCGACGCGCGCACCCGGCTCGAAGGCACGGGCAGCGTCAAAGGCAGGATGAAATAGCTCGCAGGGTCGTGGTCGTCGCGTTCGACGGTCTGCAGCCGTCGCAAGTCACCCCGCGGCTCATGCCCAGGCTGAGCGCCTTCGCAGACCGCGGTGTCCGCTTTACCAGGCACCACGCCGTCTTCCCCAGCGTCACGCGCCTGAACGCGGCGTCGATGGTCACGGGCTGCTACCCGGGAACGCACGGCATCGCCGGAAATCGATTCGTGTTCAGGGATGTGGACCCTGACCGGCCGCTGGATGTGCTGGAACCCCAGCTCAGGACGGTCCAGGCCAGGACCCGGGGCCGGGTCCTGCTCGTACCCACGCTTGCCGATATCCTTGCCAGGTTCGGCAAGGACTACGTTGCCGTCATTTCTGGGACTTCCGGCAATGCCTACTGTCACAACCCCAATGCCAGCAGGCTGGGGGGCGCCGTTCTCCACCCGGACTTCACCCTGCCTGACGACCTCGCCCGCGCTATCGAGGCAAGCTACGGCCGCTGGCCTGCCGAGAAGGTACCGAACGATCTCCGGGTCCGGCACGCGACGGACCTCCTGATCAAGTACGCCATTCACGAGCGTAATGCTGCGGTCGCGTTCGTCTGGTACTCGGAGCCAGACAAGTCCCAGCACGCTCACGGCGTTGGCGCCGGCGTGGCAAACGGGGCGCTCACCGCAGCCGACGCCCAGTTCGGACGGATCCTCGATTCGATCGACGGAGCCGGGCAACGGCAAACGACCGACATACTGGTCGTATCCGATCACGGCTACTCAACCAGTCTTGGGAAGATCGATGTCGTTGCGGCCGCGCGCGCCGCCGGATTCCCCGAACTGCCGGCCGCCGGTGGCGTCGCTATTGCTCCCAACGGCGGTTCGTTTCTCTGTTACTTCGGGAGTGGCGATCGGGCGACCGCCGACCGCTTCGTTGCCTGGTGCGCCACCCAGCAGTGGTGCGGCGCGCTGTTCCTCTCGCCTTCGCTCGGCAAGATCGAAGGGACGCTACCCGGCGACCTGCTCGGGATCGACGGTCCCCGTGGCCCTGACCTGGCGGTGTCGATGGCCTGGGACCTGGTGACTCCCGCGGGGAGCGAGTACGCCGGACGCTCCTATTCGGCGGGTGATATCGGTCCGGGACGTGGCGACCATGGATCCGCCAGCCCGCAGGAAATGCGAAATATCCTGATCGCAGCCGGACCCGGCTTCAAATCAGGATTCAGATCGGAGATGCCATCCGGCAACGTTGACATAGCCCCGACCGTCCTCTCGCTCCTTGGCATGGATGCCGAGCCGATGGATGGACGCGTGCTCACTGAAGCACTCTCCGAAGGCCGCTCGCCGACGCCCCCTGGCGTGGTGCTGAAAACCTACTCGGCAAGCCGCGTGGTCGAAAAGGTCCGGTACTCCCAGACCGCCTCGATCTGGGAAGTCGGCAATACCAGGTACCTCGACCAGGCGCATGCCTCGAGGGAGGCTTCAGGCTGGTGAAACCAGGAGCGTAGCTCTCCTGGAAAGCAGTTGGCCCTGCTCGGCTTCCGAAACCCCGGACCGCCGGGCGGCATCGATCGCCCTGGCGTAATGCAGCGCGGCCTCCAGGTCGGCGGACACTGCGGCGGCGGCCTCAGTCTCCGGCGGCTTCAAAGTGCTGAGCCAGCCGGTGCGAATTCTCAGGTCAGTACGGGATCCACGTGCAGGGTGGGCGGATCAACTTCATCGTCGCCCAGCACCTTGCACCACTTGCGGTATACCTGGATTCGGTAGCGGCCGGTGTCGACGATGTACACCCGGCCCTTGTTGTCGACCCGGACCGAGCCGGGCGACTTGAGCCTCTTCTCGCGGTCGAGGTTCTCGATGTTGTCGCGCATCCGCACCATGTCCAGGTTCGTGAGCACCTTCTTCATGCCCCGCTCGTTGATCACGGCGTCGCCGATGAACGACTCCACGAACATCCCGCGATAGTTGAACGACAGCACGCGGTTGTTCCCGCGATCGGCCACATAGATGTCGCCGTGGCTGTCGACCGCTACCCCGGCCGGGCGATGCAACTCGCCGACCCCGTGCCCCGGACGGCCGATCGTCTGCAGGTGCTTGCCAGCGGTGGAGAACCGCTGCACGCGGTCGTTGCGCCAGTCGGCCACCACGATCGTACCGTTGATCGGATCGACGGCCACGCCCCACGGCAGGTTCAGTTCGCCCGGGGCAGATCCGAACTTCCCGAAACCGCCCAGCCACTGCCCGTCCCGGGTGTAGTGATCGACCCTGTGATTCAGGGTGTTGACGATCCACAGGTTTTCGTCGGCGTCCAGGCACATGCCGGTCGGACCGTTCAACTGCCCCGGCCTCGTCCCCGGGTCGCCCCAGTGGCCGATCGTCTCACCGGTCACACGACAGCGGACCACCATGTGCCGGTACTCGTCGGCCGAATACAGGACACCCTCGCTGTCGCACACGGTCATCTGGAGCCCGGATAGCCACTCGCGGCCGGTCGAGCCTGGTTTCCCTGGCGGATCTTTCGGGACAACCTCGAACTCGTAGCCATCGTCCTGCACGTTCACCTGCACCCACCGAACGCCGGCAAGGTGTCCGTCGTTTGGGTAGCGATTCATGACATAGAGCCAGCCGTCGGGCCCGAACGCCACGTCCATCGGCCCTTTGAACCCGCCGAGCGCCAATCGCTGGCCGAGCGCTATCTCGAACTGGTGGCCCCGCCTGAACAGGGTGGGATATCCGGGCTGCACCGGCGCACGCGGCGCGGGGATCGCGTCTGAAAGGGGCGGGGCGGTTCGTCGCTCAGCGATGCCAGTCATTCGCCTCTCTCCTATGCGGCAGCCGGTTTGAGCAGGCCGTCAAACTGCTCGAAGGTGCCATTCACGATCGGCACCGCGTCGAGGCCCATCCACTGCTCGAGGATCGTGGAGTACAGCACCCGGAAGTCGTTGTTGTATGCCAGGTCACCGCTCGACTGTCTCTCGGGGGCAAGCGAGGGGTACTCGGCATACAGCCCGCCTCGCACGCGCTCGCCAAGCAGGAACGCGCCACCGCCCGAACCGTGGTCGGTCCCGTTCCCGTTGTCGCGAACTCGACGGCCGAACTCGGAAAAGATCAGCATCACGACATTCTCCGCGGCATCGTGGTCGCGCAGGTCAGCGAAGAAGTCGTTGACGGCACGGGAGACCTGGCCCAGCAGTTTGGGCTGGGTCTGTATCTGTGAACCGTGGACGTCGTACCCACCGTGCTGCGCATAGAACACGCGCGTCCCCACGCCGGACAGGTGGACCTGGGCGATGCCCCGCAGGCTCTGCGCCAGGGTGTCGCTCGCGTACTCCACGCTGGACTGGTATTTCTGGGGGGCGACCTTGAGCATGTCCGCGCCCGTCATTGCGTCACGGCCGGTCTGACCGATGTGGCCGAGGACCAGGCTGGCCTCGCCGAACTCTTCCGGAGCATACATGCGCGTGAATGCGTTCAGCGCAGCCCGCTGCTCGCGCCCCGACAACGTGGTCAGCAGGCCGTAGCTCTCCAGGTGCGCGACCGAGATGACCGGAGTGCCCGAGAAATACATCGCCCGCGGCAGCCCCTGGCCAAAGCTGACGCCGGTACAAACGTTCTGCTTCTGCGGGTCCAGGTCGTGAATCGCCTTCCCGAGCCAACCGTCGGCGACGATCTTCGATGGCTCCGCGGTGTGCCAGATGTCCATCGAGCGGAAGTGCGACCGGTCCGGGTTCGGGTAACCGATCCCCTGGATGATCGCAACCTGCCCCTGGTCGTACATGCTCTTCAGTGTCTTGAGCGCCGGGTGGAAACCTATTCGCCCGTCGACCCGCAGGACATCGGCTTCCTTGATCCCGACCGTCTTCCGGAAGTCGTAGTAGTGCGGGTCGCCATAGGGCACGACCGTGCTCATGAAGTCGTTTCCGCCGGAAAGCTGAAGCACGACCAGCACGGGCGGTTTCCCGCTTGCCGACCGCTGACCACTGGTTCCATTCGTCTTGTTGGCTGCCATCCGCCTCTCTACGCCTTTCGTTCCACTTACCCCGGCCGGTTGACTATTCGAGCTGGAACTCCGGGGACGTCGCTATGGTGCGACTCACGCGCGCCACCACCTCGGCAAATCCGGCGGCCGGGGCACACGAGACGTCGCCAACCAGTTCGAGGTTCTCCAGGATCTGCTGCTTTGCCGCGTCCGGCAGCGAGAGCGAGCCCATCTCGTAAAGCACCGCCTCGACGAGCCGGCGCGCCTCGATCTTCTTGCGCCCGGATGCGATGCGCCTCGCCATGGCCACCACGCCAGGCGCCGCCGGATCACCCAGGATCCCCGCAGCGAAGTTGACGCGCTCGATCAGGAACGCCGAGTCGATCCACTCCCGCCCCGGGTGCCAGCCCTCAACCGTAGGCGGATTGAGCGGTTGCTGTCCCATGCGGGTCATCACGTCCTCAAGCATGTCGATCCCCGGCTCCCATGGCTCGCTGTACCGGCCGGCGATCCGGATCGTACCGATCACGTGTTCCGCCGGGCACTTGACCCGCTTGAACCGGGCACCCTTGAAGTGCTCGGAAAGGAACAGCGCACGCATCGACGCCCTTATGTCGTAGCCGGTATCGACCAGGATCCTGGCCAGCGCCTCCACCTGGGCATTCTCCGGCTCGTCGGCGACGAAGAATTTGCTGAGATGCAACGCCAGGTAGCGGGCGGTGGCCGGTTGCTCGAGGATGATGTCGATGATGTCGTCGCCGTTGAAGTTCCCACGGCGCCCCAGGAACTCCTTCTCCGACTCGTCATGGTCCTCGGGTCGATAGATAAAGCGGGCGTCGTAGTAGCCGGACGGGTAGCGCGGGAACGTCTGGTCGATCGTCCATCCGGTGAAAGCGCGCGCCGCTGCCTTGACGTCGTCTTCCGTGTAGTTGCCGCGACCCATGCTGAAGAGCTCGAGCAGCTCGCGCCCCCAGTTCTCGTTGACGGCCGCCGAGTGGTTCTGCTGCTGGTCAAGCCAGTAGATCATCGCCGGGTCGCGCGCCAGCTTCTGCAGAATCGTGCGGAAGTTCCCGAGCCCGTTGTCACGCAGCATCGCGAACTGGTCCCGCATCATGGGGTTGTTCGTGACCTTGGACACGGCGGTGGCGAACAGGCCGTGCCAGAACAGCGCCATCTTGTGCTCGAGCGGCCTGCTCGAGTTGATGCAGTGGTAGATCCAACGGGTGGCCGTCCACGCGGTCGACTCGTCATCCGCCTGGTCCGAATGGAAGCGCTCGATCACATCCTCGGCCAGTGGCGGGAGCCGTTCCGGGTTCACCAGGTCGTCGACGACCGCCTCATACCCACGCATGGCCAGTGCTTCCAGCTCTTCGGCACGTGCGCCGAAAGCGGCTCGACGCATCAGGTGGCCGACCAGGTCGGCCTCGCCGGCCGAAGCCTGCCTGCCGGTCACGGTGCGACTGGGCGCGGTCATAACCAATCCTCCTGATACGGAGCCGGGCCACAAGGCGCGAAACGGTGGCATCTTATAACGGCCCTCGTGTCGGCGGCCATGTTCAAAGACCTCGGGATCCCGACCGTGGGGAGGTGGTCGTAACGGGCCTCGCCTGGAGTAGAAACAGCTCGCCGTTCTCGATCGCCCATTCGATATCCTGCGGGGAACCAGACCTGGACTCGATCTCGATCGCCCTCGCCACCACTTCGGCCAGCTGCCCGGGAGAGAGCGATGAGGCTGCGGCGAGCGCGGGCTCAACCGCCCGCTCGACCGTCCCGCCCGACTTGCCGACCTCAAGCATCACCGACTTCGATTCCGAGATCTCGCTCGCCAGCAGCTCGCCGTCCGACTTCCTGACGACGTAAGTGTCGGGCGTGACACTGCCCGAGACCACCGACTCACCAAGCCCGTAGGTGCTGTTAACGACGACCTCCCCGGGATCCCCGGTCACCGGGTTCACCGTGAACGCGACGCCGGATAGCTCGGCGCGTATCACGCGCTGAACAACAACTGCCATGGCAAGCGGCCCGGCGCCGACCCGTCGACGGTAGGCGACCGCCTGGTCGGTCCAGTAGGAAGCCCAGCACTCCCCGATCGCCCGGAGCACACCGGCGATGTCGCGCAGTCCCAGGCGCGTCGCGTGTTGCCCCGCGTAGCTGGCGTCTCGTGAGTCCTCACCAATCGCAGAGGAGCGGCAGGCGACGACGATTTCTCCAGGCGCCGATTCGACCAGAAGCTCCCAGGCGGCGTCGATTTCCGCGCGGACCTCAACGTCGATCGCGGTGTCGATGAACGCCGACCGGACTCTTTCCAGGGCAGCGCTTGCCTGAGGGGACGGCACGCGTGCGGCTGCTGCATGCGATTCAAAAGTGCCGATGGCGGCCCGCACCGCAGCGGCGGCGGCGGCTCGGCGGTAGGCCGCGCTCGTAACGACGAATCCGGGCGGCACGTTGAATCCGAGCTTCAACAACGAGTACAGGCCGTGCCCCTTGCCACCCGCGCGCGATGGGTCAGCGGCCTCCGCCAGGTTCACAACCAGGCGTTCGTGTCCACCTCGCGCTGCGCCAGGGATCACAGGTGAGGCACCTCGCACCCCATGCTTTCAAGTAGAGACGAGGCCGGCCGGCCTGCGTCCATCTCGATGTTGAATAGCGCGCCCGGACGCGACCGGACTCGGCGAGCCCGGGCAAGGGCAGTCATTCGACCAGCCGCACAATCCCTTCGGTCCCGGACACATTGATCACCTGGCCGTCCCTTATCAGAGCGGTGGCGCCCCGCACCCCGACCGCCGCGGGCAGTCCGAACTCGCGGGCCACTACGGCAGGGTGGGAAAGCATCCCGCCGGCTTCTGAAACCAGCCCCGCGACGATCTCGAAAAGCGGCGTCCACATTGGCGCCGTGGAACGGCAGACCAGTACGTCGCCCTTCCGGACTTTGTCGAAGTCGTCCGGGGACATGACTACTACCGCCCGACCCGTGCCGCTGCCCGCCGATGCCGCAGTTCCACGCAATTCGCGGAACGCCTCCGTGATGGCCGGAGATGATTCCCGCTCGCCCTTGTAATCAGCTGGATACGCCCCGAGGTACTTCGGAGGTCTGAGTCGCGACCATGCTTCGCGTTCCGCTCGACGGGTGCGCGCCAGCCTGTCGAGTCCGTCAGCCTTTGTACCAGGGGTCGCGCTGTTTCGCAGCGCGCCACTCGCCTCGGCGAACACCAGGAAGTAGACGTCCTCTGGACGCGCTATCAGCCCGTGTCCTGCAAGGCGCCGGCCCAGCTCGGCGATGCCGTGTCGCACCAGGGCAGTGCTGGCCTGGTCGATGTAGAAGGAGTGGTCCTCCTTCAGCGGCCAGAGCCGCTGGGCCGTCTCGTATATCCGCCGGAACCGGGCCAGTCGCTCCGGCTCGGCGGCGAGTCGTTCCTCGACTGCCGCCAGCAGGCGAGCGCGCTCCGCGCCCAACTCCCGGTGGCCCTTTGCCCAGAGATCCACCGCCGCGCCGCTCGCGACCCTTGCCCTGATATTCATCAGCACGAAGGACGGGTCCTCGATCCAGGTCGGATAGATGAAGTCGAATCCGGTGGTGCGGTAGCCGAACTCGGACAGGTAGCCCTCAAACCTGCGGCGCCAGGCCCGGCCGGCAGGCGTGGTCGCGAGTCGACGCCGCAGATCATCCACGTCCCGCGCATCGTCGACGGCCTCCTTGACTCCCCGGGCCTTCCGGCTGGCCGTGGCCAGCGCGTCGAGCGCTCGAATCGACCGGGCGGTCTTCGTTTCCGTGCCATGGAGGAGCTTGTGCGCGTCCGCCTTTCCCTTCTCTCCGACCGCCTCCACGTAGGCCTGCTCAAGGCGACTCGCCGCCTCTATCGTCGGCATCACGATCAGGTGATGCAGATACCAGTGCTCCCCGTGCAGCGCCAGGAATCGGTCGAGCGTCGCAAGGAATGCAATATCGGACCCTTTCGAAAGGTCGACCGACTTCATCTGCTCCAGGTCGGCGACCAGCTTCGGCTCCCATTCGTGCTGCCACCGGTCCCACGCGCTTTCAATCGCCTTGTCGATCAAGGCTTGCTTGAGCTGCTTGTCTTCCGCGGTCTCGTCCTTCGGCAACGCCGCCGAATACGGGTAACCGTTGAAGGTCTTGCGCAGGCTAGACGTGTAGCGCCCGGTCTCCCGGGTCGCCCGGTTCATCCCCACCCGCGTGATCTCGGCGAGCGATTGGCTCATGGGCGAGCGCGGGAGCGGGGCGTGGAACTCGTCCCAGCTCCACAGCAGGTTCGCTTCTTCCTCGGTATCCCACTTCACCGGGAAGCCGGGAGGAACCGGGATCGGGGTGATCCCGGGCTCAGCTGGTTCGCCAGCCGTCATCATCTGGTCCATTCACTCGCTGGCGCGCCCCTTCGTTCCGGATTCTGGCAGACACGGGCCCGAAGCCGCGGCAGGGGGCGCAAACCGGTCGCGCAGCTCCGATCGCATGATCTTGCCCAGCTGGGTGCGCGGCAGCTGGTCCACGAAATGGACGCGTTCGGGCTTCTTGAAGCTGGCGATACTCCTGCGGCAGTGTTCGATCAGCTCGGCTGCCGCCACTGCCGCGCCCGGCCGCAGGGCAACGACCGCGTGGACGACCTCCCCCCAGGCACGATCAGGCACCCCGATCACCGCCGCTTCAAGGACCGCCGGATGCGATGAGAGTACCTCCTCGACCTCCTCAGGCGAGATGATCTCGCCGCCGCGCTTGATGAACTCGCGAGCCCTGCCGGCCAGGAAGATGTACCCGTCTCCGTCCTGATAACCGAGGTCGCCCGTATGCAGCCAGCCACCCTGGAGCGCCGTCCGGGTCGCATCCGGGCTGCCCCAGTAACCCTTCATCATGCGTGCGCCGCGCGCCACGATCTCCCCGGTCTCGCCGGGCGCCACATCGTTGCCAGACTCTCCCACGATCCGGACTTCGACATCTGGCAATGGCTTCCCGATCGAACGCAGCCTGCGGCGCTTCTTCTCTACCTCGACCGGGTCTCCTCGGAGATGGTGGTCCTCGGGGCCGAGCATCGTGATCGTCGCCGCAGATTCGGTCTGCCCGAACGCGTTGATGAAGCTCGCGTTGGGGAACCGCTCGATCGCCTTCTCGAGGACGTCGACCGGCATCGCCGCGGCGCCGTAGGTGATGAAGCGGAGTGAACTCAGGTCATACCTGTCGAAATCGGGGTGCTCGACCACCGCACGCATCATGGTCGGGACCAGCATCGCCCTGGATATGCGGTGATGCTCGACCAGCTGCATCCATGCCGCCGGCTCAAACTGCGGCTGCAGTACGTGCACGCGCCCTCCGTAGACACCGGCCATCAACACCTGTACGCCCGCAATGTGATAGAGCGGGACGGTAATGGCGACCCGCTCCTCGGAGGTCGGTTCTGCGGGCGTGACATTTCCGAGTACGTAGGAGCAGAAGCTCGAATGGGTCAGCGTGACCCCGCGTGGCCTGGCGCTGGTCCCCGAAGTGAACATGACCATCGTAGGGGATTCGTCGCCACCGTCCGGCGGCCGATCCATGGGATCCCGCGCGGCCAGCTTCGTTTCGTAGTCGACCCAGCCCTGTGCGCCCGTCGGGCCGGTCGACATCCGTATGGCACCGGGGCGCACCTGCCTCACGGCCTCGTCGACCACATCCACGTATCTCGGCGAGGCGACTACGAGCGCTGGCTCCACCGATGCCAGCATCCCGGCGAGCTCGCGCGGGCGCGCCCGGAAGTTGACCGGTACAAAGATGGCGTCGATGGCGGCGCATGCGAAGTAGGTTTCCACGTGGGCCGGCGAGTTCACATCGAGAAGGGCGACGCGGTCGCCCCGTTTCACACCGAGGCCCTCCATGGCACTTGCCAGCCGACCAACCCGCATGCGCAACTCGGAATACGTGGCCTGCCGCTGATCGCCTGAGCTCTCCAGCAAGGCGATGCGGTCCGGCACGATCGACGAAGCGATCTCCAGAAGATCGAGGGTGTTCATTGCTGAAGAGCGTGTACCTGCCTGGCCTCGAACTCAAGCCCCAGATCGATCGGTAGGTTTTCAGCCGCCGCCATGCATGAACGCCCGCGCGCAAGAACGTCCGGCGGGATTGAAGCAAGCTTCCTCGCCAGCGCCTCTGCCGCCGGCCTCAGCCGTTGGCGGTCGACGACCCGGCCGACCAGCCCGATCCCAAGCGCGGAGCTGGCGCCGAGTAGCGTGCCCCTCAGGATCATATCGAGCGCGGCGGGCACACCGACGACACGGGCGAGCGTTTGCGTGCCGCCTGCCGCCGGGATCAGGCCCAGCCCCGTCTCGGGCATCGAGAACTGCGCGTCGGCCGCGGCGATCCGCAGGTCGCACAGCAGGGCAAGTTCCAGGCCGGAGCCGATGACGTGCCCGTGGACCGCCGCGATCGAGGGTACACGCAATGCGGCAAGTTTCCCGAACACGTCACGTTCCCAGCGCACGCGTCGAGCGGCGATCTGTGACGGAGCGGTTCCGAACTCGGAAAGATCGGCGCCCGCGCAGAAGCCGCGCTCTCCGTTGCCGCACAGGATGGCCGCTTTCACCTCGCTATCGGCCTCGATCGCGAAGAGCACCTCCCAGAGGTCGTCCCGCATCTGGAGGTTGTAAGCGTTTACCTTGTCGGGCCGGTTCAGGATCACCCACGCGAGCGGGCCATCCTTCCGATACTCGATCGTCTTGAAAGCTGCGCTCATGTCCGTTTGCGTCGTTTCCGGAAGGCATCCAGGCCAGCCCGGCGGTCCTCGTCCGGGAAGAGAAGAAAGTTCAGGTCGGCTTCCAGGCGCATCCCGTCGTCCAGCCGCAGATCGCTGCCCCGTCTGATGGCCTCGCGCGCGAAGCGGGTGGCTGCGGCGCCGCGCATGGCGATACCTTCTGCGATATCGATCGCCCTGGCCAGCAGCCGGCCGGGAACAACAACCTCGCTCACCAGGCCGCACGCGAGCGCTTCCGCTGCGGTGAGTTCCCGCCCGGTGAGCAGCATGTCGGTCGCGACGCCCCGTCTCACCACGCGCGACAGGCGTTGCGTACCCCCGTCGAACGGGAGCTGGCCCCTCGTTAGCTGCCTGAGCGCGAATCGGGCGTCGTCGGCCGCGATCCGGATGTCACCCGCGAGAGCAAACTCCAGTCCCTGGTCGAACGCGCGGCCCTGGATCGCAACAACCACCGGCTGCGGCACTGCCGCCAGGTGCGATGCGATGCGGTATCGATTGACGTCCGTTGTGGTCGCGACCCTTCCAGCGCCGCCGCGCCAGAAATCTGGTCCGTCGGAACTCAACAGCACGACCCGCGCAGTGTCCAGGACGGAGATCTCTTCAAGCGTGGCACGCAGTTGTTCGGCCAGCCGCAAGTTCGCGTGTGACCCTGCGCGTGAGCCGTGCAGCGCGATGCGGGCGACACCACGCGCGACCTCGATGGCGACCAGGCTTTGGCCGGCCAAATCAGGACCGGTTCACGATCCGGCTGCGACCGGAGAAGCGTCCTGTGGTTCGAGCATCAGGTCGATGCGGCGGTCGGCCCGGATAGCGACCACGCTAAGGGCGTCGCTCAGGTCCGGCTCGGCGACGATCCGCTGGATCATCCCGAGGTCGTGTACCGGACGGCCGGCGATCTCGACGATCACGTCCTTACGCGCCAGCCCTGCGCGCTCGGCTGGACCGTCGGTATCGAGATATTCGACCGAGACGCCGCGCGTGATCGCGAGCCCGATTCGCCCCGCAAGGCACGGGTTCACCGGCGTCGCCTGGCCGGCAAAGCCCAGATTGCGCCGCACGATCCGGCCATCCGCGAGCAGGCGCTCGGTGACCCACTGCGCCGTGTCGGCGGGGATCGCGAATGCCACCGCGCTCGCGGCTGGAAGGGGGGCGGCCACGTTCAGGCCGACCAGGCGGCCCCTCGCATCGACGAGCGCTCCCCCACTGGTGCCGGGGATCAAGGAGGCGGTCGTCTGGATCACGTTTTGGAGCAGCTCGCCAGACGCCACCCGCAGCGTACGGCCAATTGCGCTCACGATTCCGGTCGTCACCGCAATCTGCCCGCCGCCTGGCCTTCCCAGGGTGAGCACGAAGATGCCGGGCCGCATGGTTTCTGGCAGCGCCCAGTGAAGGTGCGGCAGGCCCTTCTGCCGGACCCGAAGCAGGGCCAGGTCGGTATCGGCATCGCTGCCGGCGACTTCGGCGGGGAGCGTCAGGCCGTCGCTGAACGTAACCCGCACCGAACTGGCGAGGCTGACCACGTGGGCGTTGGTAAGGATGAGCCCGCCGGGCTCAATGACGACCCCCGAACCGGCGCTCCCGATCCCGGGCGCGCTGACGCTGGAGGGCGACGGAACGGGTCCCGGGCGGCTGATGCGCACGCTGACGATCGCCCGCGCGGTCGCCTCGACGACCTCTGAAACGGCCCTGGAGATCTGGTCGAGCACGGTCGGCCCGAGCGTTTCGATCCTGTCCATACCGGTGGGGATTGGGGCTTCGGAAGCGTCCACGCGAAAGGCTCCGAGTGTGAATCCGAATCAGGCCTGCCGCACGGCATTGTACACAGGCAAGCGTTCGTTCACTCAGAGGGGATTCTGGCCGCCTGCGCCGCTCCCTGACCGGACGGAAACCGAGCGCAGGCTAGCGCTTCGGCAGCACCACCACCCGGCGCTGATCGCCATCGCCCTTGCTCTCGGTCCGCACCTCGGCATGATCGGCCAGGGTCATGTGAATCACACGCCGCTCCGATGCAGGCATCGGCTGAAGCTGGACCGGACGTCCCGAATCGGCCACCTTCGACGCGGTCCGCTGGGCCAGCGTGCGAAGCGACTCCTGCCGGCGCTCCCGGTAGCCTTCCACATCGATCGTGATGTAGACCTGCCGGTCGAGTTGCTTGTTGACGATCAGGTTCACGAGGAACTGGAGGGCCTGCAACGTCTCGCCGCGGCGGCCGATCAGGAGGCCTGCGTCCTCGCCCTCGATCTCGAACGCGGTGACGCCTTCGGGCGAGTCCTCGCGGATGAAGGTCGTGGCCACGACGCCCATCGTGCCAAGGAAGAAGTCCAGGATCTCGGTCGCCAGCTGTTCGGCTTCTGGATCGGGCTCGCCCTGCGGACGGTCGGCAACCGCCACCGGCGCCCGCTCACGCTGCGTGCGGGGGCTGTGCGGCTCGTCGGCAGATTCCTGCCGGTGCTCGTCGTCCTCTACGTCGTCGTCATCGTCGGAATCGGTCTCGTCGACCTCATCGTCGTCATCGGACGCGACCGCCTCGTCGTCGCCGTCCTCGTCGGAATCGAATTCGTCGCGGTCTTCATCGTCATCCGCGTCGTCGTCATCATCGGTTTCAGCGGGCATCGCGACCGGCGCTTCATTGCGTCGACGAGGGGGCTCGATTTCGGTGCGTGGAGCGGCACGTACCGCCGTTGCGGCGCCCTCGCGTGTGTCCAGGGACGTCACCGAGATCACTGCAGGCTCGCCACCGAATCCCAGTATCCCGGCGCGGCCGGGGTTAACGACGGCGATTTCGACTTCTTCGCGCTTGAGTCCGAGCGTAACGAGCGCGAGGTCGGTTGCTTCGGCCACCGTCTTCGCTGTGAACTGACGAGTCGCCATCGGTCTGTTTCTCCTTGTCCGAATCGGACGTTCCGCGTGCAGGCTCGACGGCAGCTGCCGTCGGCTGGGGCGCGGAGTTGCGAAGCTTGAATAGCTGCGAGCGCTGCGCAGGCTCCGTCACAAACCACTGAATCCCAACTCTGATGACGTTCGAGAAGAGTATGTAAAGGGCCAGCCCGGCCGGGAACTGGAACGCGAAGAACGCGAACATGATCGGCAGCATCCAGAGCATCATCATGTTGGTCTGGGCCTGCTTCGGATCCGGCGAAGGCATCGTCGTGATCTTCTGCTGAATCCACATCGAGACGCCAACCAGCACCGGGAACAGGAAGTTGAACGGGATCGGCTGGCCCGAGACCAGGCCTACCAGGTCCATGCCAAGGAAGTCGCTGCCGAGAGGGACGCTGGTCTGAGCCGGGTTCCAGAAGTAGAACGCCTTGGCCAGCGAAGCCAGGCCCTCTGGCGTGGGCGGGACCACGCGGAAGATCGCCTGGTAAAGGCCGATCCAGATCGGCATCTGGATGAACATGGGGCCAAGGCACCCGATCGGCGAGACGCCCGCCTGCTTGTACATCGCCATCGTCTCAGACGAGAGCTTCCGGCGATCACCGCCCGCCTTGTACTTCTCCTGCAGCGCCTTGACCTTTGGCTGCAGCGCAGACATCGCCTTCATCTGATTGGTCTGACGGATCGTTAAGGGCAACATCAGCAGGCTGATGATGACCGTGAAGACGATGATCGCAAGCCCCAGGTTGTCGAACAGCAACACGTGGAGCAGCGCGATGCTGTTGATCATCGGCCGCATGATGATCTCGGTCCAGAGGATCCCCAGGAACTCCATCAGGACCTCCGTGCCCCGGTAATGCGAAGGCGGTGCGACGTCATGAGCATGCCTTCGCGCCGATCGTCTGGATGCAGTTCACGCGCGCCCGGCTCGAAATCGCAAAGGTCTGGAGCTGGTCGTTGCGGCTGTGGATGTAGACGAAGCCGTCACGCACTACGGGCGTGGCGTCGACCGCCGCCCTGGTGTTGAACTCGCCAAGCACCGTTCCAGAGCGAAGGTCCAGCAGCCAGACGTCCTCTTTGCTGGACGGGACCGCCAGCGTGGGCGTCCCCGGTGCCCCGAGGATGGTCGGCGATCCGATCACCTGCCCTTCGATCTGGGTTGGCGTGGCCCAGGACGACCTGCCGGTCGCGATATCAAGCGCGTACACCTTGCCGCCAAGCGTGCCCGCGAAGACCGCTGTGTCGCCGATCGCCGGCTCGGCCCAGACCCATCCTTCGAGTTCCGTGGACCATTCGCGCCGGGCGTCCAGCGTACGCCGGGTCCTGTCTGCTGCGCGCGCTTCGACGTCCAGCTTGTAGAACTGGCCCCGGAAGTCGCCTACATAGATCTTCGTGCCGGCCACGACCGGACGCGCAACGAACGCCCCTTCGGCCTCGAACGTCCACAGGACCCGGCTCGCGCCGGCGGCAAGCTGGTCCGAGATGTTCACGGCATAGATGCTCCGGTCCATCGACCCGAAGTACGCAACGCCATTCGCGACGGTCACCCCGCCCCAGATCTTGCCGCCGACCGGCACTCGCCACTTCAAGCGGTTGCCGATCCGCTCCGACAGGGGTTTGTCGGCATCGGGACGCGCGTCGATCGCGTACAGGTAGCCCTGCCGGCCGCGATCCCGTTCGATATCGGCCGTGCCGAAGAGCAGCGTCTCGCCGCTCAGGGCGAGCGGCCCGACGATCTGCGTTTCGAGCGCGAAATGCCGTTCGCTCCACAGCGGTGTCGCGTCGCGGGTCGAAACTGCGTAGACCCTTGCCTCGCACTTGTCGCCACGGCAGGTGTATGCGGCGGCGTATACGGCGTTATCGGTGACCAGAGGCGTCCCGTAGATGACGCCAAACTTCTGGTCCTCCGTTGGAAACTGCCACGCTGGATCCCGGAGGCCGGTCTTCGCGTCGACCCTGATGAGCGATCCCTGCCGGGTCGCCTGGTATACCCAGTCGCCGGAGGTCACCGGTGATGCCCACCCGCCGCTTGGGCTCAAGTTCCCGGTACACGCGAGGACCGTGCTCAGCGCGACCAGCAATGCAAATGCGATGGCCGCCCCGCGCGCGCTCAATCCCCTTTTCCTTGGCACTGCTTTGGCTTGCGTGGCGACCCTCCGGGTCGTTGGACACATGAATCTCGCCCGTTGGTCCGGGCGGAACTTGTTATCTGTTGGTGGAGCCCGCGTATCTTCCAGCTGACTTAACGTCCGGGCGCGCGCCGGCGCGCTCCGGGACCGGGTCAAATCCGCCTGCGCCCCAGGGCGCGCAGCGGGCGACCCTCTTGATCGCAAGCCACGAACCTTTCAGGCCCCCGTGAGTTGAGACCGCCTCCGTCGCGTAGGCGGAACAAGTCGGCTCATACCGGCAGGCACCGGGCCAGTAGGGTGAGATCGCCGCCTTGTAGAGACGTAAGAGGGTCAGGATCGTTTGCTTCATATCTGGATTAACGAGCTGTCGTCGCCGATCGTGGGGGCTCGGTGGTTCCGGCCTGCCCTTCAAGTCTGAGCAGCTTGAGTCGGCTGCTCAGCTTGCGCAATGATTCGGCGATGTCGCTGAAATCTGCGCCGGCTGCTGCTGGCCTCGCAGAAACGACTACGTTCCAACCCTCCGAGAACGGCATTCCGTCGAGCGCCGCCCTGATTCTCCGCTTGATTCGGTTGCGCACGACCGCGCGGCCGACCCGCTTGCTAACCGCCAGCCCAAACCGCGTAGTGTCCTGATCGCTCCGCGCTGCCACGACCCCGAAGAGACGGTCACCAGCGCGAACACCGTGGGTCCGCGTGTGTTCGAATTCAGAGCGCCGTGTCAGGCGCTGTACCCGTCGCAACGAGACCGCGCTTTTCTAGCAGCGGCTATTAAACGGTCAACTTCTGCCGGCCACGCGCCCGGCGCCGGCTTAAAACCGTACGTCCGCCGCGCGTGCGCATGCGTGTCCTGAAACCGTGAACTCGGGCCCGGCGGCGTTTCTTCGGTTGGTACGTTCTTACTGTCAAGTTCGTTCCTTGCTCAAACGTGATGATTATACGTGCTGCCGGAATCGAGTGTCAAAGCAGACCGCATTGTCAAGATTTGACTCCCATCGGGCTGATTTCTAGAATCAAGAGAGGATCTGACGCGCTTATGACAATAAGAGAAGAGGGTTCAAGGCATGGCGGTTGTTACTGACACAGTAGAGACTAACGGCCATGCAGAGTCCAGGGGACTCAACGACGCCCTGGTCGTCTACATGCGTGAGATCCCTGCCGAAGACCGCAAGCGCGTCCAGGCGGAACTTTCTCGGTTCCTCCGCTGGGTGGGCGGCGGCCGCAAGGCCACGACCCTCGCAGCGCCCGAAATTGGCGAATACAGCGACCTGGTGAGCGCGCGCGGCACGGCGCCCGATGCCGTCGCCCGCCTCGAAATCGTCAAGAAGTTCCTCGGCTACCTCAAGAAGCAAGGCGTCATCGAGGTCTCGCTGGCCCAGCACCTGCGTCTCCGCAAGGGGCGCACCAGCACAGCTCGCAGTAACCAGACCACCGTCGAACGGACGGTCGTGCGGCTGACCAAGCAGGGCTACCAGGAGCTCACGACCAAGCTCGCTGAGTACCGCGAAGAGCGCCGCCAGATCGCAGACGACATCCACCGCGCCGCGGCCGACAAGGACGTGCGCGAGAACGCCCCGCTGGAGGCCGCCCGGGAGGCCCAGGGGATGCTGCAGAGCAAGATCAATGAGATCGAGGCCACGCTGCGCGCCGCTTCCGTAATCGACGAGTCGATCGACACCGCGGGCGCCCGCATTGGCCTCGGCAGCACCATCGTGCTAGAGGACAAGGGCACCGGCCGGACTACGACCTTCCAGATCGTGGCGCCGAACGAGGCCAGCCCGCTCCAGGCAAAGATCTCCAGCGCGTCCCCGGTCGGTTCGGCGGTCCTTGGCCGGGCGCCCGGCGACCAGATTCGTGTCAAGACGCCCAGGGGGTTGCAAACCTACCTGATCGTTAGGACGATGTAGCGGCTCAAGCTCCGCGTCCGCACCGGGCGGGCAATCGCCCGCCGCCGCCAAATCGGAGTGCTGCGATAAACAAGAACTGGGCGTTGCTGATTGCCGCCCTGCTCGTGACCGTGCCGGCGATCTGCATCCGCACTTTCGTGGACATCCACCAGCCGGCGGTTGCATCTTCGATCTTCGGGGTCGGAATCCTCGGTGCCGCGCTCCTGCTGGCGTGGGGCGCAGAAGCGGCGCAAACAATGATCTCGGCGGGGCTGGCCATCGCGGCAGTAGCCCTGCTGACGATCCTCCCCGAATACGCAGTGGACATGGCGTTCGCGTGGAAGGCCGGCGCCGATCCAGGCGTCAGTTCGTACCTGGAAGGCGGTCCTGCACCCGCCGCATTCGCACTGCCCGCGGCCAACCTGACGGGCGCCAACCGCCTGCTGTCGGGTTTCGGCTGGCCCCTCGTGATCCTCCTCTACTGGCTCAGGAGCAGGAAGTCGGTTCAACTCACGCCTGCCCTGACGCCGGAAATCTTCGTGCTGGGCCTGGCCGCCCTTTACTCCACGTGGATGTTCGTTCGCTCGGAAATCGCCCTTCACGACGCCGCCGTGCTGCTGGCCCTTTTCGCAACCTACCTCTGGTTGGTCTCTCGGACCGGCGGCCACGAGGACGAGGAACTGCCTGGCCCGCCGGCCGAGATCGTGAAGCTGCGCCCGATGCTTCGCAAGGCGGTTATCGGAGCCTTGTTCGTTTTCGCCGGAGTGGCGGTGGTAATGTTCGCCGGGCCGTTCGCAGAAGGTCTCGTGGAGACCGGCCACAGCTTCGCGATCGACGAATTCATCCTGGTCCAGTGGGTCGCCCCGCTTGCCTCGGAAGCACCAGAGATGCTGGTCGCCGTGATCTTTACCATGCGCGGGAAGCCGGTGCTGGGGATAGCAGCGCTGATATCAGCCGCCGTCAACCAGTGGAGCCTGCTGGTCGCATCCCTGCCGGTCGTTTTCAGCATCTCGGTAGGCCACGCGCTGGCCCTCCCACTTGACCATCGTCAGCAGGCCGAGGTATTCCTCACGATGGCGCAGATCGTCTTCGCCGTCATCCTGATCTCGAAGCTCCGGATCGGCGCCCTCGGCGCCCTCGCGCTGATCGGCCTGTTCGGCCTGAACCTCTTCTTCAACACGACACACGAACGCTACGCCATGGGAATACTGTTCCTGGCGATGGCGGCCGGAATGCTGATCTTCGCCCCGGTCCACATCAGCTCCCTCCGGAGTCGAACCGTCGAGTTCGTCGACCTGGTCAGGGAGCGCGCAGGAATGGGCCACAGACATTCGGCTCCGGAAAAGTGAGCACCAGAAATCCGTCCGATGACCTTCGCCACGCGCTCGAGCGCGTGGTCTCCGGCGAGGTGCGATTCGACCCTTACACGCGCGCCATGTACAGCACGGATGGCTCGATCTACCAGATCGAACCCGTAGGCGTCGTACTGCCGCGCAATGCAGACGACGTGCAGGCGGTCATGGAGGTCTGCGGCAGCAACGGTGTCCCAGTGCTGCCCCGCGGTGGCGGCACGAGTCTGTCCGGCCAGACGGTAAACCATGCCGTCGTCCTCGATTTCTCGAAGTACATGCACAACGTGCTCGAAATACGTCCCGAGGAGAACTGGGTAAGGACTGAGCCGGGCGTCACGATCGACGAGCTCAACCGCCAGCTGCGCCCTCACTCCCTCTTCTTCACCCCGGACCCCTCGACCACGAGCCGGGCGAACGTCGGCGGCGCGATGGGCAACAACTCATGCGGCGCGACCTCGATTCGCTACGGGAAGACGGTCGATCACGTCATGCAGATCGACGCCGTGTTGTCGGATGGCACACGCGCGGTGTTCGAGCAGTTGGCAGGTAGCAAACTCGAGTCGAAACTGAGCGCCCGGGGGTTGGAAGGCGACATCTATCGCTCGGTCCAACAGATCGCCGAGGCGAGCCGCGATGAGGTCGAACGGCGGTTCCCGAAGATCCTGCGGCGGAACGGCGGCTACAACCTGGACCGGGTCTTGCGCGGGGATGGCATGGACCTCACGCAGATTATGGTCGGCTCAGAAGGGACCCTGGCTGCGATCACGGCCGCTCGACTCCACCTGGAACCCATTCCAAAGGCCAGGGGCCTTGCCGTGGTCCACTTCCGCGGGATCATCGAAGCGATGGAAGCGACCGTGGCCATCCTCGAGGATAAGCCCACTGCGGTCGAGCACATCGGCGAAATGATCATCCGCGAAGCCCGGCGCTCGCTCGGCTTCGCTCGCAACCTCGGTTTCTTGCAGGACGATCCCAGTGACATCCTCGTGGTCGAGTTCGCGGGCGACTCCGAAAAGGAGGTCGTGGCCCGACTGGACGCGCTCGATCAGCGCCTCAAGCGTGCCGCCCTCGGCTATGCGACGACGCGCGTGCTGTCCCCTGCGGACCAGCGGCAGGTGTGGGCGATGCGACAGGCGGGCCTCGGCCTGATGATGAACGTCCCTGGCCCGGCCAAGCCACTGCCCTTCGTAGAAGACACGGCGGTTGCGCCTGAGAAGTTGCCCGAGTATGTCCGCCGTTTCGACGAGCTCATGAAAAGACATGGCAATGAAGCTGGCTACTACGGCCACGCCAGCGTCGGCTGCCTCCACATCCGCCCGGTGATCGATCTCAAGACCCGGGAGGGGATGGAGGGCCTCTATGCCATCGCCGAAGACGTGGCGGACCTGGTCCTGGAGTTTGGCGGCGCGAACACGGCTGAGCATGGCGATGGCATCGTGCGCGGCTTCTGGACCGAGAAGATGTTCGGCAAGAAGCTGACCGCTTCGTTCCGGGACGTCAAGAAGGCGTTCGACCCGCGCGGCATCATGAACCCCGGCAAGATTTTCGACACGCCCCACCTGCTTTCGAATCTCCGCTACGGCGACGCCTACAAGACGCAACCCGTAGCGACCAGGATGAGCTTTGCGAAAGAGGGCGGCTTCGCCGGCGCCGTCGAGATGTGCAACGGGGTCGGCGCCTGCCGGAAGCTGAATGCCGGCGCGATGTGCCCCTCCTACATGGCGACCAGGGAAGAGGAACACTCGACGCGCGGCCGCGCCAACGCGTTACGAGCCGCGCTGTCCGGCGCGCTGCCGCTCGACCAGCTTCACTCCAAGCGCATGTTCAATGTCCTGGACCTCTGCCTGGAGTGCAAGTCGTGCAAGTCCGAATGTCCCTCCGGCGTCGACATGGCGAAGATCAAGTACGAGTTCCTCGACGGCTACTACAAGTCGCACCGGATCCCTCTGCGCAACCGCATGATCGGAAACATTCACGGCCTCAACGCAGCGGCCGCGCCGCTGGCGCCGGTAGCCAACCTGGTCAACCGGTCCGCGCCGGCGAGGCGGCTTCTCGAGACCTTCGTTGGCTTTGACCATCGCCGCCCGATACCACGCGTGGTGCACAGGACGTTCCAGAAATGGTGGGACGCCCGCGCTCCGGTGCGCGGGGGGACCCGTGGGAAGGTCGTCCTGTTCCACGACACGTTCATGAACTTCAACTATCCGTCGATCGGCGTATCCGCCACCAGGCTGCTCGAGGCGGCCGGCTTCGAAGTGGTCGTGCTCCGCGATCGCAAATGCTGCGGGCGGCCGATGGTCTCGAAGGGCATGCTCGGGCGGGCGACCGCCAACGCCCGTCACAATGTTGACCTGCTGTATCCGTACGTCCAGCAAGGCATTCCGGTGGTCGGCTGTGAATCGAGTTGCGTGATGGCGATCAAGGACGAATATCCGGACCTGCTTGACGACGACCGGTCACGGGTGGTCGCGGCCGGCACGAGGATGCTCGAAGACCTCTTAACCGGGATCGCAGGGGACGGCGGCACGCAGCCCACGTTCACGGACCTGAAGCGAGACGTCGCGTTCCTTGGCCACTGCCACCAGCGGGCGTTGACCGGCACCGCCTCCTCGCTCAAGGCCCTGCGCATGCCTGCCGGGTACCGCGTCACCGAGATCAACGCCGGCTGCTGCGGGATGGCGGGCTCATTCGGCTACGAAAAGGAGCATGTGGCGGTCTCGTTGGCCGTCGGTGAAGACCGGTTCTTTCCCTTCATCCGCAGCGCTTCCGCCGACACCCAGATCGCGGTCACCGGGGTGTCTTGTCGAGAGCAGACCGAGTTCGGCGCCGGCAGGAAGGCCAGACACCTGGCTGAGGTGCTGGCTGATGCTCTGAAAGGCGACTAGATGCCAACAGGGCGGCGGCCGGGAATGCAGCGGGGGCGAAAGGCACCCGGCATTCCGCCGCCCGAAACCAGCGTTCTCGTCCCGCTCGACGGGTCGGAGATCAGCGCTTCGATCCTCACCTATGCGATCGAGCTGGCCCAGAAGTTTCGCGCCCGGCTGATCCTCCTGAACGTTGCGGGTAACGACCAGGGCCAGATGAAGGCGAACGACTATCTGGGCGTCATCGGAAGTGGCCTTGGCGCAAAGGGCGTGCACCACGAGGTCCTTGCGCAGCAAGGCGACCCGGCGGACGAGATCGCGGCCGCGGCCGAGCGCGCGCGCTGCGAACTGATCGTGATGTCCCCGCACGCCCGGGTCGACGGAGGAGTCGAGCTGGTCGGGAGCACGGCCGACCGTGTGATCAAGTCGAGCAAGGTCCCCGTCATGTTGATTCGACCTGAGTTGGTACGCAGTACCCTCCGGCACTGGACAAAGCCCCCCTCCTTCATCGTTGGCCTGGACGGGTCCGCACTGGCGGCCACCGCGCTCGAATACGCGACCAGCTACGCCCGGCGTCTTGGGAGCGACATCGTGCTGGTGCGTGCAACCGAGAAGCCGGTCACGCTGGGCGGCGCGGCCCGCTACTACCAGTCCCCGGCCGACGTCGCCATGGAGTATCTGAAGAAGGTCGCCGTTCAGGTTGGCGAGCTCGGCATCCGAACGCGCTGTGAGGTCTTCAGCGGGCCGGCCGAACAGGAGCTTGTCAATGCCGCGAACGGGGAAGAGTCCGCAATCATCGCGCTATGCACCCGGGGCTTCACGGGCCGGACCGGATGGGTGCTCGGCAGCGTCACCGACCGCGTGGTTCGATCGGCGCGGCACCCGGTCCTGGTCATCCCCCCACGCGCGGCCAAAGAGATAGCCCGCTAGCCTGACGGGATCACGCGGACAAACGCGCTCCAGGTCGCCGATCTCGTCGCGGGCGAACGGGTCGTTGCTGAAAACGGCTCCATTGGCGGCGGCCCATGATATTTTCTTCAGATTTCCTTCGCAGTATAGTTCCATCGAGTCCGACGACAGGCATCCAAGGGGGTCAAGATGAAGATTCGCAGGCGAATGGTCCTCGGCCCCGTCGTAGCGCTGGCGGCGCTGGTGGCGATCACCGGCGGCACCGCCATGGCCGCTCCGGGTGATCCGCGGCCGCACAGCCAGGTCGTGGAAAAGGCGGCCGGAGAGCTGGGGATCACGCCTGAGGCGCTCACCGGCGCCATCACCAGGGCCCGCGCCGCGGTGAAAGCCGCTTCGGGCGATCGAAGGCCGCAGAGCCAGGTCGTGGAAAAGGCGGCCGGAGAGCTGGGGATCGCGCCTGAGGCGCTCACCGGCGCCATCACCAGGGCCCGCGCCGCGGTAGGACAAGAGCGGATCTCGGCAAAGCTCGCTGCCGCGGTCGAAAAGGGAAAGATAACGCAGCAGGAATCCGACGCCATCCAGGCGTGGCTTAAAGGCCGTCCCGCAGCAACCTCGAAGCTCGGGATTGGTGATGTCGGCACAGGCAAGGAGCGCCGACACGGCCACGGCCGAGGTGGTTTCAAAGGGCACGGGAAGCACCGGATGCCACCGTTCGAACAGCCGGCTAAGCCGTCCCCAACGCCCTGATCTGCCCTGCCCTCCCCGCCCCGAATTGACCGGCCCCGTGTTCGCACGGGGCCGGTCAATTCTTAAGGTATTCCTTGAAAATTTCTGCAGAAACCGCCGCTACAGTCGGCCGCGTCGATGTTCGATGACCGGACAGGAGTCAAACATGCGGCTGAGGAAGCGAGTCATCGTTCTGGCCGTGACCGGCCTGGCGGCAACCGGTGCGCTCGTCGCGGGTGTCGCAGTTGCTTCGCCGCCGTGGGATGGCGGAAAACCCCGAGAGAAAGTCATCGAACGCACTGCCGAGTATCTCGGCGTCGAGCCGGAAAGACTCTCGGATGCCCTCGCGAAAGCGCGTGCTTCGCTTGCGTCCGAAGGCGTCAAGGCTATGCTGCAGGCCATGGTTGAGGCCGGCAAGCTCAAGCAGCAGGAAGCCGACGACATCAGCAAGTGGATCGAGGCCAGGCCGGCTGCGGTCGACAAGCTCGGCCCGGGCTTCCACAGGAGCCCATTCGAGCACGAGTTCATGCTGCCAAAGCTCGGAGAGCCTCGGCATTTCCACCACTTCCGATTCAAGCCGGGCCCCGGGCACGAAGCCGAGATGTGGTTCCCGGCTATCCCGCTTCCCGGGACTGAACCCTTCTTCTTTGCGCCCCGTACGGCTCAGCCCGACATCTAGCTCTAGCCCAGCCTGCCAGACCAGGCGATCTTGAGGCCGGTCAACCCCTCCCGGACCGGCCTCTTCAATTACCGGCGCCCTTCAGCGGGTGCAGTCGCGAATCGGTCCGGCCCGCGTGGCCCCCGGGCAGAAGCGGGCGGACGCCCGGCCAGCGAACGGGTACGGGGGGAAGCGGACGGCCAGGTCAGGCGGCCAGGGCCCTGTCGACCGCCGCGATGGTCGCGTCGATGTCTGCCTCAGAGTGCGCCAGCGAGAGAAACCACGCTTCGTACTGGGAGGGTGGGATGTAAACCCCGCTCCGGGCCAGGGCGTGAAATAGCTTCGAGAATGCTCTGGTATCCGACCTTGAAGCGCTGTCCCAGCCGGTCACCGGACCCGGGTTGAAGAACAGCGTCAGCAGCGAACCCGCCC
The DNA here is from genome assembly GCA_016872495.1 of SAR202 cluster bacterium. Taxonomy (GTDB): domain Bacteria; phylum Chloroflexota; class Dehalococcoidia; order Lucifugimonadales; family Lucifugimonadaceae; genus VGZT01. The sequence continues at coordinate 12,043 of VGZT01000007.1, read as the reverse complement.
TCGTGATCGTCGCCGGAACCTGTCGGCGTGCAAGGGTCTTACGCAGGCCCGTTTCGAGTCGAGATCCCTTCGCTTCAAGCCGCTCGTAGGTACCCGGTTTCTGTAGCTCCCTCAGGGTGGCCAGCCCGGCCGCCATTGCGAGTGGGTTCCCGGAGAGCGTTCCGGCCTGGTACATCGGCCCGAGTGGCGCGACCCGGGACATGACCTCCGCCGATCCGCCGTAGGCGCCTACCGGTAGGCCGCCGCCAATGATCTTCCCGAGCGTCGTGATGTCTGGCATTACGCGATATGCGGCCTGGGCGCCACCGAGGCCGAGCCTGAACCCGGAGATAACCTCGTCGAAGATCAGGAGCGCCCCGTGCTTGCGGGTCACCGCCCTCAGCCCCTCGAGGTAGCCGGCCACTGGCAGCACGACCCCCATGTTCCCGGCAATCGGTTCTACGATGACCGCGGCTATCTCTTTCGGGTTGTCCCGGAAGAGCTTTTCGACCGCCGTGAGGTCGTTGTACGGCGCGACGAGGGTATCGGCGGCATAGCCGGGATGGATGCCGGCGCTGGTTGGGACGCCGTGGGTCGCCAGGCCGGACCCGGCCTTGACCAGCAGCGCATCCTCGTGGCCATGGTAGGCGCCTTCGAATTTGACGATCCTGTGCCGCCCGGTGGCTGCACGCGCGAGCCGCAGGGCGCTCATCGTCGCCTCGGTGCCGGAGTTCACGAACCGGACCATCTCCAGCGACGGCATTGCCGAGCACACCAGCTCGGCCATCTGAACCTCTGCCTCGGTCGGCGCACCGTAACTCGTCCCGAGGCCCGCCGCCTCTGTTACGGCTTTGACGACGGCCGGATGCGCGTGCCCGAGTATCAGCGGGCCCCATGAGCAGACGTAGTCGATCAGCTCATTGCCGTCGGCGTCCCATACGTGCGCGCCCTGGCCGCGCGCGAAGAAGAGGGGCTCACCGCCGACACTCCCCCAGGATCGGGCCGGGCTGTTGACGCCCCCTGGAAGGCGGCGCCTGGCGCGTGAAAACAGTTCCGAAGATCGGGTGGTCTTCACCGTCGACGGCACCTTGCCGGTGGACAGCTTGTCACGCCTTATCGGGTGCCGACTGTCCCGGCGCGTCCTCTAGATCCAGAATGCGCGCGATGACAGCCAGCGCTTGCTGGTCGTCCCCGGCGCGCAACGACGCAATCGGATCGGCGAGCAGCCGGTTCACGATCGCCTTCGTCATCGCGTCGAGCACGGCTATCTGCTCAGGCGTCAGACCCTTGAGCCGCCGCAGCGCACGGGCGAGCTCCCGCTGCCGCGCCACCTCGGCTCGTTCGCCCATGGTCCGGATAACCGGCTCGGCGTGGGCGGTTGTCAGAGTAGCGTTGAACCGCGTCACCTGATCGGCGATGAACCGGTCGGCGGCCTCAGCAGCGGCCTGACGTACGGCGCGGTGTTCGTCGGCCACCGACTGCAGGTCCGCAAGCCCGTACAACTGGACGCCGGAAACCGCGCGCGCTTCCAGCTCTACATCGGCAGGAACGGCCAGGTCGAGAACGAACAGCGGCCGACCCGGCCGAGCTTCCATCGCAGAACGGACCATCGAACCGGTCAGGATCGGCACCGGCGAGGCCGTGCACGTGATGACCACGTCGACGGCAGCCAGAGCCGACGGCAGTTCAGACATCGGAATCGCCGTCCCGCCCATCTCGCGGGCAGCCTCCGCCGCCTTGGCGGGCCGGCGCGAGGTCACCGTGAGCGAGCGAATCCCGATATGTTTGAGCGTCCTGGCCGCGAGGTTTCCGGTCTCCCCGGCGCCCACCAGCAGCACGTCCTTGTCGGACAGACCGCCGGTCGCACGCTCTACGAGCTGGACGCCGATCGATGACACCGACAGGCTGTTCCGGTCCAGACCGGTGTCGTTGCGGGCCCGCCGGCTGACGCGGAGGGCGTAGTGGAACAGTCGCGATACTGGCACGGACACCGAGCCGGCCTCACCGGCGTAGCGCAGCGCAGCAGCAATCTGGCCGGCGATCTCCGCCTCGCCCAGAACCATCGAGTCGAGCCCCGTCGCCACCCGGAAAAGGTGCCGAATCGCGCCATCGCCTGTGTAGCTGTAGAGGTGATCTGCGATGTCGTCGACCGCGCCCGGCGAACGTCCATCGAGCGCCCGGAAGAATTCGGTCACCTGGCGGTGCAGGAGGCCGGTATCGGCGGCCGCCGAGTAGATCTCGGTCCGGTTGCAGGTGGAGACGATAACGCCGCCCCCGGCCATCCGCGTGAGGCGGTCGAGGACGTGGGGCAGCGCCTCGGAGCCAACCGAAACGCGTGCGATCCGCTCGACTGGAGCGGTGCGGTGATTCAGTCCCGCCATGTAGTACTGCAAGAGCCACCCCTGGATGGAATCCGGCTGCGCGCGGAGACCCGGTCTCATCAAGAGTCCAATAATCGCTAAGTTAGCACAATGTGATTCCCATCACAAAGTTAGCGGGCCGTATCCGGCCCGAAGCCATGCTGTGCTACGCTCCGGGCCGCTCGAAAACGCCAAGTCACTGGAGGTGACCGGTGAATCAGTCAGCCGCGCCCCCTGGCGATCGCGGGTACGTCGACCCGGACCTGCTGGTTACCACTGAATGGCTTGCCCGGCACATCGATGACCCCGGGGTCCGGGTCGTCGACACCGATCGCCCGGACGCGTACGCGCGGGTCCACATCACCAACGCCGTCGGGGTCAGCGACAACTATTACAAGGCGGGACCGGACCGCGTGCACGTCCAGGGCCCGGCCGAGTTCGCCTCGACCATGAACGCGCTGGGCATCTCTGACGACACCCTGGTGATCGCTTACGACTCCGAGCTGCACTTCGCCCCACGCCTGTTTTGGGCGCTCAACTACTACGGGCACCGCAAGGTCAAGGTGCTCGATGGCGGGTTCCCCAAGTGGCTGGCTGAAGGCCGTGCAATCTCGCGGACCGTGCCGAAGCCGTTGGCCGGACGCTTCAGTCCCAGGGCCGACGCCTCCTGGATTGCGACCAAGGAGCAGGTGGTCAGCTGCATCAGGAAGCCTGACGCGCTTCTGCTGGATGTCCGGACCGACGAAGAATGGACGGGGGCCAACGCCCGCGGCACCAGGCGCGGGGGCAGGCTCCCGGGCGCGGTGCACCTCGAGTGGAAAAACTTTGTCGACTGGGGCGAAATTCCAACGCTAAAGGCCGGAGACGAACTGCGCTCCCTGCTGGCAAGGCACGGCATCACACCCGACAAGAATGTGATCACCTACTGACAGGGAGGCATCCGTGCGGCGCACGGACTGTTCGTCCTCAAACTGCTCGGTTACCGCTCGGTCCGCAACTACGACGCCTCCTGGGGCGAATACGGCAACGCGCTGGAAGCCCCGATCGAAAAGTAGGCTGACCCGTCCGAACCGGTTCGCCTGACGTGCCTTTTTTCAGGAGGCACGCCCTCCGGCGCGTCCGCGCGACAGGGGTGTTTGCCGATGAGATTACTGCGCGAATCCTTGATTGCAGCTTCACTTGCTCTGAGCGTCCTCGCGCTGGCGTGTGGCGGGGGCGCGGCGCCGACTCCCAGCCAGGCCGGCACCGGCGAGGAGCGGTTCCTGCCACGGCCGACGTCCGTATTCCGCGCTGCACCGGAGCTGGCGGGACTGTCGCCCTGGATCAACTCCGAGCCGGTCACGATTCAACAGCTCCTGTCCGAGCGGCGTGTCGTCTTGATCGACTTCTGGACCTACACCTGTGTGAACTGCATCCGGACGCTGCCCTACCTGAAGGTCTGGGACGAGCGATACCGTGATCACGGCCTGACGATCATCGGGGTTCATTCACCCGAGTTCGAGTTCGAAAAGATCACCGCCAATGTGAGAATGGCGGTCAAGGATTTCGGGATCCAGTACGCGGTCGCCCAGGACAACCAATTCTCAACATGGCGGGCGTTCAAGAACGCGTACTGGCCGGCCAAGTACCTGATCGACTCCGGCGGCGGCATTCGCTACCAGCACTTCGGCGAGGGCGAATACCTCGCGACTGAACGCCAGATCCGGCTGGCCCTCCAGGAGGCGGGCCGGGACGTCTCCGGTATCCCCGAAGGCGGCTACGAACTGCCGGCGACCGACCCCCGGGCGATTACCGTCACCCGTGAGCTCTATGGTGGTTACGACCGTAACTACGGCCCGTTCGGCTCGTATGCCGGCCAGGAGCTGTACTACAAGGCGCCCGACCAGACTCATCTTTACGAAGACAACGAGAGGCACGCCCACAACAAGTGGTATCTGTCGGGGCTCTGGCGCAATGAAGCACAGGCCATCGTCCACGCGCGCCAGACCGAGGACTGGGAGGACTACATCGCGGTCCGGGTGGCCGGACGAAGCGGAAATGTCGTGATCAGTCCCGCCATGCCGGTTGCGTTCGATGTCGTGGTCGAGATCGATGGCCGTCCTCTGCAACAGGACGAGGCAGGCGCGGACATCGTCTTCGACGATCAAGGGCGCAGCATTCTTAAGGTCGAGGAGGCCCGGCTCTACCGATTTCTTGAGCTCCCGGAGTTCGGGATTCGAGAGATAAAGCTCCGCTCGAATTCAGACGCGTTTGCCGTATACGCGTTCACCTTTGGCGTCTATCAGGACGGTGCCTAGCATGAAGTCCACCGCCAGCCTTCTCGTGACGGTGCTGGCGATCCTCATGGCGGCCTGCGCGGGCGATGGGCGAGCGCCGGCCACAGTCGCTCCGTCCCCGACCTCGTCGGCGTTCGCGGCCGCAGAGGTCGGCCAGTACCCCGAGGTTCACGACCCCGCGACCGGCCTGACCCTGTACTTCGGCACCCCCGACCTGGGCATCGGTCGCAATCGGGTCGCTTTCGCGATCACGACGTTCGAAGGATTCGTAAGGCTTCCGGTCGTCACGGTCGAAACCTTCCGATTGCCATCGGACGGAACACGTGAGGGTCCGGTCCAGACCCACACCGCCCGTTTCTTTGAGTTTCCGCTCGGCGCGCGCGGCAGTTATGTCACGCAGTTCGACATCGACCGCGCTGGGCGCTGGGCCTTCAGGGTGCGGCTGCCCAGGCCGGACGGGACGGTTGCAGCGATCGAATTCGACACCCCGGTGCCGCCGGTGCCAGTCACGCGCGCGGTCGGAACACCGGCCCCGCCCAGCCGCAACCGCACGGTCGCCGACGCGACCCTCGAAGAATTGACGACGGGATCGGAGCCGGACCCGTCCCTCTATGCGCAGACGATCGCCGACGCCGTGGCGTCGGGCCGGCCAACAATGATCGTTTTCGCCAGCCCGGCCTTCTGTACCACGCCCCTGTGCGGGCCACAGGTGGAAGTCGTCAGCGAGTTGAGAGCCAGGTATGGCGACAAAGCCAACTTCATCCACGTAGACATCTTCGACAACCCGCATGAAATCAAGGGGGACCTCACGCGTGCGGTGAGGTCGCCTGTGGTCGAGGAATGGGGCATCGTCACCGACGAATGGACGTTCGTGATCGACCGGCAGGGAGTCATCTCCGCCCGTTTCGAGTCTTTCGCCAGCTTCGACGAACTGGAGCCGGCGTTGAAGGCAGCGTTGACGCCCGGCTAGGCCGGCCAGGGCGCCACGTTGTCGGCTGCCGAGGTGTCGCGCTGGCGCCAGCCGCGCACCGGAACGACCAGCAACGGATCGGGTGAGCTTCGAATCGCCCTGTCCAGGACGCTTCCGAACACGGTCCGGCGCCAGCCCCGGCGTACCCTCGACGCGATTACCGCGATGTACCCACCGAGTTCGTTCTGCACCTGGACGATAGTGTCGGCCGGAGGACCGAAGCGGATCTCGATGGTGACCGACAGGCCCGCGGCCTTGAACTGGGTCGCTGCCGCTTCCAGCCGGCGCGCGACCGATTCCTGGACCTGCTGTGCGGCAGAAGCGTTTCCGGCCCCCGGGGGCGAGCGCCTTGATTTCACCACGTGGAGCAACGTGACCCGCAGCGATCCCGCCCTGGCGAGGCCGATCGCATAGGGGATCGACCGCCGAGCGACCCCGGTGCCGTCGAGCACCACCAGGAGCCCGCGTGGCTCGGATGGCACCTCGTAGCGTGCCCGATTCTGGCGGGCATTCACCACGAACAGGGGGACCTTCGAAGTGGCGAGCAGCTTCTCGAATACGCTCTCGCGCCACATCCGGCTGAGCAGCGAGCGTGCATTGGTCCCCATTGCGGTGAGCTCGAAGGCATCATGCGTCGCGTGTGCGGCAATCACCCGCACGGGGTCTCCGGAGACGACCACGGTACGCGGGTTAAGCCCGGTCTCCATCAGCTTGCGGGCTACCTCGGCAAGGTACTCGGTCGCCAGGCTGTGGGCGCGATCGTGCAGGCTGTCGGGGTAGATGATGCTATCCGGACCGGATTGTGGCCGCTGCGGGCGGAACAGCACATGGAGAAGGGTGACATCCGCCCGATACCAGCGGGCAAGGAACTGGACGTAGGGCAGGACGCGCTCCGCGTTCTCAGTGCCGTCGAGCGGAACGACGACACGCCGAACCTGCCGGTCGGCGTCGGATCGGCGACCACTCCGTGCCGCCTGGGTCGTCGATTGCATGGTCCCCTGTGATGGCGCGGTCCCCCGCGCAAGGCTGGTCCAGATTCTAATACCTGCCGCCTGTCCATCCCGGTTCCGAATCTCGATTTCACCTAGAATGCGCCCGGGCAAACAAGGTCGTGATCGAGGTGATGCATGCCGCGCATGTCAGGTAAGAAGGCGCTGTTCGAGGTCCTGCGCGCCGAAGGGACCAGGTACATTTTCGGCAACCCGGGAACCGCCGAGGCGGCCATGATCGATACGCTGGCCGACTACCCCGAGATGGAGTACATGCTGGCCGTGCAGGAAGGCGTGGCCGCAGGCATGGCGGATGGCTACGCCAGGGCTTCCGGCAAGCCTTCGTTCCTGAGCCTCCACATCAACGTCGGCATGCTCAACGGGCTGAGCCTGCTCTACGACAGCTTCTCTGGAAATACGCCGGTCGTGATGACCGCCGGCAACTCGGATATCAGGAAGCTGGTCGAGGGTCGCAGCGACCTCACCGAATTCCCGAAGCCGATTACCAAGTGGAGCGCCGAGGTAACGCACGCCGACCAGATGGCGGCGGCGGTGAGGCGGGCTTACCAGGAAGCGCGCACTCCTCCTTCCGGTCCGACCTTCCTGGCCTTTGCGGCCAACGCCTTCGACGAGGAGGGCGAAGCCGATATCCGGCCGTCGGCGGACTACTTCGTCACCGTGGCCCCGGACCCGGCGGCGATCGAATCGGCAGCCGCCGTGCTGGCAAAGGCGGCACGCCCCCTGATGCTGGTCGGCGATCGGGTGGCAATGGCCGGAGGGGTCGACTCGGCGGTCAGGGTCGCCGAGTTGATCGGTGCGCCGGTCTACATGGGCACCTCGGCCGAGGTCTGCTTCCCGACCAGCCACCCCCAGTACGTCGGACCGTTCAGCCTGCGCAATCCCGCAGCCCGGAAGGCCCTGAACGAAGCCGACGCCGTCCTGGCAGTCGGCGTCAAGGTGTTTGGCGATTTCTTCTACCAGGGCCAGAGCGCGCTGCCCCCCGGCGCGAAGCTGGTCCACATCGACAGCGACCCCCGGGAACTCGGCCGTACCGAGCGAACTGAGGTGGGAATCTACGCCGATCCGGCCCTCGCGCTGCGCGACCTCGCGGATGCGCTGGCATCGGGCGGCATGTCGGGGTCGGCGATGGAGGCTGCGCGAGAGCGAGCGCGCGGGCTCGGTGAGCAGGCCAGGGCCCGTGACGAAGCCTTCCGGGCGACGCTAAAGAAGGCGGGTGACCGGCGACCGATGCTGCCTGGCCGGATGATGTTCGAGATCGGCAAGGTCTTGCCGGCGGACTCGGTGCTCGTGGACGACTCGATCAGCTCCCGCGCGGCCTTGCTCAGCGGTATCAAGTTCGACAAGCCTGGCAGCATGATCGGCCAGCGTGGCGGAGCGATCGGCTGGGGCATGGGCGGCGCGCTCGGCGTGAAGCTGGCACGACCCGAACAGCCCGTGGTTGCGGTGGTCGGCGACGGCAGCGCCATGATGACGGTCCAGGGCCTCTGGACCGCCGCCAACTACGGCATCCCGGTCGTGTACGTAATCTGCAACAACGCGTCGTACCGGGTGCTCAAGGTCAATATGAAGGTTTACCACCAGCTGATCCTGAACGACCCGACCGGTACCGGCAGCCACATCGGCATGGACTTCACGATGCCGTTCGACTTCGCCAGGATCGCCCAGGCGTTCGGAGTGGCCGGGCAACGGGTCGAAGATCCGGCCGGCGTCGGGCCAGCCGTCAGGAAAGCGCTTGAGTCAGGGAAACCGGCGGTCGTGGATGTTGTGATAGACGGGGCGGTCTAGCCCCAGACTTTCACCACGGCTTCCTGGGGGCCTGGCGGCTGCGGCCGCTTCGCGACGCCCGGTCCAGACGCCTGTTAGTCGTTCTGTGTCGTCATGCCACCGACACGATCTCATGCCGGTCGCGCGCGACTCTGCTCAGGGCGCCACGACCACCTGGACCTGGTCGCCGGGACGTATCAGCGACTCAAAGGCCGCCTGGGTTCCCTCCAACGGGATGATCCCTGCCTCGCTGACCATCGGGCCGTGGCGGACATCTCCCCTGCCCATCAGGTGGAGGGAGATGCGCCAGTCTTCCGGCAAAGAGCCGTAGGTCGCCTGGAGGTTGACCTCGCGTCCGACCCAATCGACCGGCATCACCTGGTCCGGTTCCCAGTTGAGTGACACGACGACGGCCTGCCCACCGCGACGAGCCATGTCGAGCGACTGTTGCAGGGTCCCGCGGGCGCCCGCGCAGTCGAATACGACGTCCGGGCCGAGTCCGCCGGTCTCCTCCAGGAACCGGGCCACAGCGTCCTCGCTGCGCGGATCGAGGACGAGATCGGCGCCTAGTTCCGTCGCAGCCCGTCGTCTTGCCGGCGCCGGCTCCGAAACCAGGATCTGGCGAGCACCGGCCGCCCTGCACACCTGCTGGGTAAGCAGGCCGATAGGACCAGCACCGAGTATGGCAACGGAGTCACCCACCCTCAGCCGGGACATGCGGACCGCGTGCACCGCAACCGAGCAGGGCTCGGCGAGCACGGCAGCCTCGTCCGGGACCTCGTCCGGGGTCTTGAGCGGTCGCCAGGCGTCGAGACATATGAACTCTGCGAACCCGCCGTATGTGATGGCCGGATTGAATCCGGCCTGCTTGGCCGTGTAGCGCGGCGACGAGGTCGATCGCGCAGGCTGGCCCCCAGGGGCGACGCCACCGCCGCCGACTATGCGGTCGCCAACTTGCCAGCCAGTGACGCCCTCGCCCAGCGCGGCGATCGTGCCGCTGTACTCGTGGCCCAGGACCACACCGGCCCGGAGCATGCCGAACTGAAACCGGTGAACGTCGGATCCGCAGATGCCCGCGTACTTGATTCGCATCAGGATCTGGCCCAAGCCCGGCCTGGGGGTCTCCACTTCCTCGACCTCTATCCGGCGGTTGCCCTTGTACACAGCGGCTCTCATACGGCCCTCACAGTCCCGGCCCTGGTTACCTTCTCGAACCCGCCGGTGCCAGGCGGGCCACGGCGGCGGGCGCACATCGTAACCTAGTCGTTGTGTGCTCTCATTCGAACCTCGGGGGTTGCTCTACGCCGTGACTGGACCTCAACATCTCGCCCTGTCCAGCGCGGTGGGCGGGGTCCTCTGGGCGGTCACCGGTCACGCCATTACCGTCCCGATCGCAATCGCGGCGGGAGTGCTTCCTGACGTCGATCACGCGCTTGATTACTACAACCGCTACATCCGCCGGGACTGGCGACGGATCTACCTGCTGCTCCACGGCTGGGAATACTTCGCCCTGGCCTCGGCGCTGTACTTGTTCGTCTTTCCAGAGCCGTGGATGCTCGCGGTCACGCTTGGTTATCTCATGCAGATCGGGGCCGATCAGGCCGCCAACCAGGCCAGATGGTTTTCGTATTCGCTGCTGGCGCGCGCGGTGTTGAAGTTCGATTCCAGGAAGATCCTACCCAACGAGCGGCGCGATTCCTACGACGCCCTGGTTCGCTCGGTGCCCGTCTTCAAGGATCGCCTGCGAAGTTGGTTCGCGGCCCGATCGGAGCCGAGGCACCGCTGACCGCCAGTGGACCAGGGTCGTTGGCTGAACTCAAAGGACGCGAAAAGACCTCCGCCGGGGGAGGTCTCGCAGGGATGTACTCTGTGGAGCGGAAGATGGGATTCGAACCCACGACCCTCTCCTTGGCAAGGAGATGCTCTACCACTGAGCCACTTCCGCCCGCACCGCTTAGGATAGCCCCCCGGGCATCATTGGTTCAAGCCGAGGGCATCCTGGCGCCGACGACGCGCCTGATAAGTCGCGGGTACCCGGCCAATCCCGATCTGGTCCCGTGCCGATCGCTGGCGTGTAAATCTGCAATAGCCTTGCGAGCTCAACTTCGATCGCGCGCCGCAGCTTGCGCGGATCCAGGTTGGGGTACGGCTGCCCGAGCTCCTTGCGCTCCGGCGGTCTATTGACACAGGTGCAGGGGACTCTTAACCTGCGATCATTGATATTGAGATACAATCTCAATAATCTTTTTATTAGCAGATACTCGGTGTAGATTTGGGCAGATACTGAGTATCACATCATAGGCCCAAAGTCAGAAAGGACACTGGCATGGAGTTCTACGATTTCAGGCGCCGGAAGAAGGTCACAGTTCCCGACGGGCAACTCCAGAAAACCGTCATCCAGCAATCGCCTACCCGCAAGGTGTACGGTGTGACGGCCACGAAGGACGGCGTCAAGCTGTTCCGGATTGTCAGCAAGAACACCTGGGACGCCTTGAAGGTGCCAGAAGTGAAGACCAAGCCGAAAGCCTGATATGTGGTGGTTCAAACAGGCGGTGTTGCATCGGACCGAACCGGAGGTGCAGCTCATGCACCCCTGGTATCTGGATTACTCGAAGCTTGACGAGTCCGTCAGAGGACTCGTGTACGCACTGAACTGTACCGATCTGGTGGAAACACTCTCCTCTTGCGGAGGGCACCCGGAATCACGAAGTTGGCAGGAAGATACGGGGGCCGCGTACGTGCTCTGCCGGGTGTTGCATCCTTGCCGGTGGGCTGAGGTAGTGTCGCGACTGGAAGTAACGTCTCGTTCATGGGACGGAGTGCGGTTCCTGACGCGGGGAAAGCGAGAGCAGTGGATGGTATTCCAGGCGAAACAAGGGCCGGCAGACCATGTACGGCAGAGACTGGATACAGCCATCTCAGAGACGACCATGCTGGTCGGCGAGTACGAGGCCGGTGAGATGAATGGGGTGTTCCAACGCCATCTCGACCCGGACACTGCGGACAAGAAGGCAATCTCGCCACTACGAGGAGTTCAGTGCGCACCTCGCCGAAAGTGATCCGGCGTTTCGGTCCAACGTGATCACCTGACAGAGGTTGACGGCGCTGGCCATCGCCACGGCGGTGGCCAGCGCCGGTGATCAATTTGGCCGGAGCGCGCAGCTTTGGCAAGATTCACGCCCCCCGGCATCGAGATAATGAGCGGTACCGCACCTGGGGGCAGTTCACTCCGTGCCACACCTGGCACCGCGAAAGTCGCCGGCATCGATGTGGCGGAGCACCCCAACGAAGTTCCCAGGCAGCTCGTTTTGACGGAATGGTTACCTCGACCGCATTCGTGCCGGAATCCCTGGTGCCGCGGTGGATCCAGATCTTCAACGATTGGAACCCGATCACCTACCCGTTCGAGGTGATCCGCTCCCTGGTGGTCACGGGGTACGACCGGGACGCACCAGGCAAGGCGCTGCTGGCCATCGGGATCATGGGCTTGGGCCTGCAGGCGGCCCCACTCCGGGCCTTCCGGCGCCTGACCCGCTGATCGGATCACTCGCCAGGATCCCTGAATCCTGCTGGCGGTGGTACGATTTTGAACGGTGCTGGGGTAGCTCAGCGGTAGAGCAACGGACTGAAAATCCGTGGGCCGCCAGTTCAAATCTGGCCCCCAGCACCACTCTCACGGATACA
>VGZT01000006.1 GCA_016872495.1 SAR202 cluster bacterium | reverse complement strand
GACCAAGACGTTCATCACCAATGGCGACGTGGCTGACGTCTTTGTGGTGTTTGTGAACAGCGATCGCAGCAAGGGCCATCGCGGAATCAACGCGGTGGTAGTCGAACGCAACACTCCGGGGTTCGCCATTAACCACCTGACAGGGAAGATGGGGATGAAGGGCTCGGCGACCGCCGAGCTGTCGTTCCAGGACTGCCGGATCCCGGTACGGAACAGGCTGGGTGAGGAGGGCCGCGGCTACTCGATAGCCCTCAGCATCCTCTCCTCATCGAGGGTCTCGATCGCAGCCCAGTGCGTCGGCCTGGCGCGCGGCGCGTACGATGCGGCCGTCAAGTACGCGGGAGAGCGGCAGACGTTTGGCAAGCGCCTGACCGAGCACCAGGCGATCCAGTTCATGCTGGCCGACATGGCAACCGAGATCGACGCCGCGCGCCTGCTGACACACCGAGCCGCCTGGCTGGTCGACAACGGCAAGCCGCACGTTACAGAATCGGCGATGGCAAAGCTTTATGCATCAGAAGTAGCAAACCGGGCCGCCCACAAGGCCGTACAGATCCATGGCGGCTCCGGGTATTTCCGCCCGGGCAAGGTCGAACGGATCTACCGAGACCAGCGGGTCACCGAGATCTATGAAGGCACGTCAGAAATCCAGCGCCTCATCATCGCTCGAGCGATCGTCGGCGACGGCAAGGGCGCCTCAGCCCGAAATTGAACGCCGTCCAGTACGCTCTCCGACATCATGACCACTGAGACCTCCCCCGAACCGGTCGGCCGGCCCCAGGGTGCGCCGCGTCGCGGCATGGCCCGCTGGGTGCGCGGACTGGAGCCGTTCCTCACGGTCTTCCTCGCCAGCACCGCCACCCTGGTACTGGAGATTGTGGCGGCCCGAATCCTGGCGCCGGTGATCGGGGTCTCCCTGTACACATGGACGAGCATCATCGGGATCATCCTGGCGGGCATCAGCCTCGGAAACTTCCTTGGTGGTGTGATCGCCGATCGCAAGGCGTCCCACACGCTGCTGGGGGTCGTGCTATCGCTGGCGTCGCTCACCAGCCTGGCCGTCCTGCCGCTGGCCGCGACCGTGCCCGGCTGGGTGGTCGACCTGCCAATCCTCCTCCGGATCGTCCTGATCACCACGCTGCTCTTCTTCGTGCCCAGCACGATCCTCGGGATGGTCAGTCCGATCGTGATCAAGCTCCAGTTGCGGGACATTGGCAGTACTGGAAAGGTCGTTGGCCGGCTGTACGCCGTTTCGACCGCAGGCGCCATCTTCGGGGTGTTTCTGACCGGTTTTGTCCTGGTCCAGTGGATTGGATCGCGTCCCACGGTGCTGCTTGTCGCCGCGATCCTGCTCGTGATGGCGATCGTGTTTGGACGTCTCTGGCGGGTCAGGGTCGCGGCGATGCTAGCTGTTGCGGCGCCTGTGATCCTGGCGCTCTACGCGCTGGATTCACAACACCTGCAATCGCCGTGCGTGAGGGAGAGCAACTACTTCTGCATCAAGATCTCCGATTCCGACGACGAGGACGTCAAGGCGTTAATCCTCGACCAGCTGGTCCACAGCTACGTGTCGCTGTCGGACCCGTCGAAGCTCTCCCGGTACGGGTACGAGGTGATCTTCTCGGAGGTGACCGAGCACGTCGCCGTCGAGAGCCCCGATATGCGAACCCTGTTTGTCGGCGGCGGCGGCTACGTCCTGCCCCGGTACATCGAGGCCGTTTACCCGTCGAGCTCGATCGAGGTGATCGAGATCGATCCCGCGGTCACCGAAATCGTCCATGGTCGCCTGGGTCTGCCCGAAGACAGCCGGATCGTCACATACAACGAGGACGCCCGGACGCGCGCCCAGCGCCTTCCGAATGGCAGCTACGACATCGTCTTTGGCGACGCCTTCAACGATGTCTCGGTCCCCTATCACCTGACCACGCACGAATTCAACAATCAGATTCGCGACCTGCTCAAGCCTGACGGGATCTACGTGGTGAACGTCGTCGACAAGCTGCGGTCGGGCAAGTTCCTGATTGCGTTCGCCCACACCATGGAGCGCACGTTCCCTCATGTGACGCTGATCAACTCGGAGGGGAGCTGGAGCGGCGATCACCGAACCACGACCGTTGTCCTGGGATCGATGTCAACAATCACGCAGGACGATCTTCGGGCAGCGGCCCAGAGGCGGGGCAACATTTTCGCCACCAGCCACATGATTACGCCGGAAGCGTATGTCGACCTGTTTGAGGGCAGGCATGCGACCTTCCTGACCGACGACCACGCGCCGGTGGACCAGATGCTGGCGCCCCTCTACCTGGAGTCGCGCTAGGGGCCAGGGCCGGGATCCACGAGCGCGACCGGTCGGGCCGGGAGCGCCGGCCGAAACGGTCCGCAGGGGATGCCGGAGCTGGTGGCTAGTTCTGTTCCAGGGCCGGCGTGATGACCTTTACGAGCTCGGCGGCCATCTTCCGGTTGTCGGATGCGATCCTGCCGACCGTCTCCGCAAGGCGCTGAATTTCGGCGGCCTGCGGCGCATAGGCCTTTGCCAGGGCCTCCGCGAGCCTCTGCAGTTCAAGGGCCTGGGGCACCGCCGACTTGTTCAGCGTATCCGCCATCTGCTGGAAGGTCCGGGCCTGCTCGCCCGCTACCTTCCCGACCGCCTCAACCAGCCGCTGCACGTCGGAGGTCTGTGGCGCCGTGACACGGATAGCGTCGGCCAGGCGCTGCATCTCGACCGATTGCGGCTGGGTGATCTTGTTGATCGATTCGACGAGGCGCTGCGTTTCGAACGCCTGCTCGCCGGCGATCTTGCCGACCACGTCCGCGAGGCGTTGGGCATCGACCGCCGCCGTCTTGATCATCCTGTTGTACTCATTGACTGTGGTAACCATCTTCAATTGCCTTCCCGTGACACCACCGCGCCTGCACTCCGACCTGTTACTGAGTCGAAACACGACGTCCGTAGCGGGGGAGGAAACCACGACGCCAACCGATCCGCGCTCGCGGATCGGGTCATGTCGGCGTCGCCGGTTGTGGGTCGCATGTAAAGAATCTACGGGGATGCACGACGGACAGCCAGCGGGAGTCGCAGCGCGATTCGAGCAAATCGGAGGGGATGCCAAGCGTAGAATGAGGTGGTGCCCGATTGCGTTGCACCTACGCTGATATCCGGGGGGGGGCGCCGTCAGCGGGGTTATCTCCGGCCACTCATAGGTTGTACGCGTCCGTGACCGGTCGGTCCGGCCGCCAGCATGGCTGTTTCAACCGAAACCCGAACCTCCGTCTGGTCCAGCGTGGGACAGTTCGTCCTGGGCCGGCGTCTGCCTTCCAGCCACGATTTGCGGGAGCGCCTCTCGAACGTAGGCGCCCTGGCCGTGCTCTCTTCGGACGCGCTCTCTTCGGTCGCGTACGCCACCGAGGAGTTACTGCTTGTGCTGGTACTGGCCGGGACCCTGGCGCTCAACTGGTCGGTACCTCTTAGCCTGGCGATCATCGGCCTCCTGGCCATGCTGACGATCTCCTACCGCCAGACGATTCGCGCGTACCCGCAGGGCGGCGGCGCCTATACGGTGGCCCGGGAAAACCTGGGCACGCGCACAGGTCTCGTTGCGGCCTCCGGCCTGTTGATCGACTACGTGCTGACGGCGGCTGTGAGCGTCGCGGCGGGCGTCGCAGCGCTTACCTCGGCGTTCCCAGCGCTGGCAGGCCTCAAGGTCGAGATCGCGGTCTTGGCTCTCCTGTCGTTGATGGTGATCAACCTGCGCGGCATCCGCACAACGGGCCGTTTCTTCACCTTTCCCACCCTGATGTTCGTGGCCGTTCTCGCCTCGCTGATCGTGACCGGAATCATCCGGTTTGTGATTTTCGACTCGCCCGTGCCCGAGTCGAAGGCTTCGGCTGTCGCCGACAACGCGCTCGCCGCCGTGACCGTGTTCCTGCTGCTCCGTGCGTTCGCCTCGGGGTGCGCCGCGCTGACTGGAATCGAGGCGATCGCGAACTCGGTGCGGGTCTTCCGGCCGCCGGAGACGCGCAACGCGACCCGCACGCTGGTGTGGATGGCGCTGATCCTCGGGACACTGTTCATCGGGATCACATTCCTGGCGCACAAGTTCGAAATCGTACCGAGCGTAAACGAGACGGTGGTGTCCCAGATCGCCAGGATCGTTTTCGACAACGGTCCGGCGTACTACGTGGTCCAGATCGCCACCCTGCTGATCCTCCTCCTGGCGGCGAATACCGCGTTCTCCGGATTCCCCCGCGTGGCGTCAGTGCTCGGATCCGACGGATACCTGCCCCGGCAACTCTCGGACACCGGGCGCAGGCTTGTCTTCTCGAACGGGATCATCCTGCTCGCCTTGCTGGCGTCTGCACTGATCTTCGTGGTGGGCGCCGACGTACACGCGCTGATTCCGCTCTACGCGGTGGGCGTTTTCATGTCGTTCACGCTCTCGCAGGCCGGAATGGTCAGGCACTGGCAGCGGCTCAAGGGCAAAGGCTGGGTGCACAGCGCGGCGATCAACGGCATGGGGGCGGTCGTTACGGCGACGGCGCTCGTGATCATCGCCACGACCAAGTTCACTCATGGCGCGTGGCTCGTCGTACTGCTGGTGCCCGCGGCCCTCTACATGTTCAACCTGATCCACCGGCACTACGAACTCGTGGCCGCACAGCTGTCGCTCGACGGGTTCGTCCCTCCGATGGTGGCGATGCGGCATACCGTAGTGATACCGGTGTCGGGCATTCACCGGGCCGTGCTGGAGGCGGTCGTCTATGCGCGGGCGATCTCCAGCGACGTCCGGGCTGTTTACGTGGCGTACGACGAGCAGCAGGCCGAACAATTGCGTCAGAAATGGGAGAAGCACCTGCCTGATGTGCCGCTCGAGGTGATCCAGTCGCCGTACCGCCTCGTGGTGGCCCCGTTCTTGCGGTGGCTTGACCAGGTCCGAAGCGACGAGGGTCAGCTCGTGACGGTGGTGATTCCCGAATTCGTCCCGCGGCACTGGTGGGAGATGTTGCTCCACAACCAGTCGGCCTGGATGTTCCGGCTGGCCCTTCTATTCCGCCGCCGGGTCGCGTTCACGAGCGTGCACACTCACCTGACACGTTAGCCGAGCTCAGAGGACGCGCGTTAGCTCATCGCGCTCGAAGCGAGGCAGCGGGTTCGAAGTCCCGGCAAGCGTGCGTTCGAACTGATCCGGGCGGCCGGTCAACTCGCCGATGTCGCTGGCCGGGATCCGGGCCGCCCGCAGCGCCGATACAACAACCGCGGCAGACGTGGGGGGGGCGGCGATCAGGAGAGCGCCGGACGCCAGCAGTCCCCAGGGATCGATGCCCAGGGCGCGGCTTATCTCTTCGCACTCGGGGAGCACCTCGATCGCCGAGACGTCGACGCGCACCCCGCAGCCGGAAGCGGAGCCAAGTTCAAAGAGCGCGGTCGCAAGGCCGCCCTCGGTTGGATCGTGCAGCGCGTGCACCTCGCCGGCGGCAAGGGCTGCACGGGCGTCTGCGAGGACTCCGATGCCTGGATCGAACAGGTATCCGGCGGCTCTCTCGATCTTCCCGCGTGACAGGCCTGCCGCCTTGAGCCGGTCGGGCTGCTCACGGGCGAGCACCGCGGTCCCTTCGATGGCGATCCCCTTCGTGAGGATCAGCCGATCTCCGGGCCGGGCGCCGGCCGAGGACAAGTGGGCGCCGGGAGCGACCTCGCCAAGCATGGTCCCGCAGACGATCGGGCGGTCGACTGCCGGCGTTATCTCGGTATGGCCGCCTACGAGGGACACGCCGATCTCGCTGGCCGCGGCCCGGATCTGTTCGAAGATCTTCTCCGGCAAGGCTTCCTCACAGCCTTCCGGGAGAAGGACGGTCGCCAGGAACCAGCGAGGCGTGCCTCCGGATGCGGCTATGTCGTTGGAGTTGACCTGGACGGCGTACCACCCGATGAGGTCTGAGGCGAACGTGATGGGATCGGTCTTGGCAACCAGGTTGGAAGGGCGGAAGTCGATGACCGCCGCGTCGACCCCGACCGCTGGCCGGACGACCACCCGGTCGTCGAACCTGAGATTGGCGAGCAGCCTTGTCAGCAGCTGTGGGGGGAGCTTGCCGGGCCGGAGGCCGCCTTCAGGCACGGTCAGGGCGCCGGGGGCATTGACGGGAATGGCATGGCTGCGAGCGCCTCATTGATGAGACGCTGGAACTCATCCGGGGCTCTCGCTTCCCTGGTCATGTACGGGCCGGACGCCATGCGCAGCACGGTGCCGTCCCCTGAACAGGCATACAGCAAAGTCTCTGTCCTGCCTCCAATAAAAAAGCGTACGGCAATCAGCGCCTTGCACGGTTTTGGATCGTACAACCGCAGGTCTAAGTTCAGGGAACTGATGAGTTGTTCGATCACCCCGGGTTGGCCGATGGTCACTAGCGGCGCGCTCGCGGAGGGCGCGCCAACTTCGACCCGGACCGCTCCGGCCAGGCCAAGCTCCCTGGCCGGGTTCACGGACCCGTAGGTCCGCAACAGCTTTGGATCGCAGGTCGTGACATGCTCGCCGTCCTCGTCGGTGTGGTACTCGTAGAGTTTCTGTCCGTGGCGCAGCACGATCATCCAGCCTCGAACGATCACGCTGGCGTAGGCGCGCCCCGGTTCAGGGCAGCCCAGTGCCTTATCTGGCCAGTCGATCGAGCGTACGCTCTCGAAGGTGACATCTGCCGATGGGACGTCCAGCGTCGAGACCAGCAGTGCAGCTGCCTTGGAGGACGCGATGGATGGCTCGGGTGTGGGCGTGGGCGTTGGAGTCGGGGTGCGTGTAGGTGTCGCGGTGGGCGCCGGCCGGGGCGTTGCCGTGGGTGTCGCGATGGGAGTTGCGGTCGGGCGTGGTGACCCGACCGGCGTACGGGTCGGCGTTGCGGTCGGAATCACGACGCTCGGCGGCTCGACGCGATCGGCGCAGCCAATGGTGAGTGCGGCCACCGCGCAAAGACCTACGAACAGGGATTTCAAGGGGGTCTCCTGTGGTGGAAGGAAATTCATGGTTCAGTTTATGGATGATGTCGGCGCGCGTCCCGGCTTTCTCTGGCACCTTTCGCGGAGTCACCTCTCTGCGACTGACACACCCGGCAGGGCTCCAGCGATCCCAGGGGCGCCTCGCGCGGGCCTGGACTGCGGTCGCAATAATGTATGCACGAACTATTTCATTCGTGCACACGAAATAGAACGGTAATGCTGCACCAGATGTAAAGCTGATCTTTTTGGTGAGGATTGAAATGCACGAAGAATCTTGTATCCTTCATTACGGTCTTCGTGCTTGCGAGCCGCACGTCTAAGGGAGTTACGACGCGCGCTCCTTCGAGTTTCCGCCAGAGGCCGCCCGTCAGTCAGACGGCAACTGGCCTGGGGGAAGGGTCTCATGGCGGGACGACACATGTGGCGTACGGGTGCGGCTGCGCTGCTCGCAATGCTCGCGATCGGGGGCATCGCCGGGTGCGGAGGGAGGTCTGAAGAGACCCTGGTCGTGTACTCCGGCCGGAGTGAAACGCTTGTGGCGCCGATCATCAAGCAGTTCAGCGACCTCACCGGCATCAAGACCGAAGTCAAATACGGTGACACCGCTGCGCTGGCATCGACGCTTCTGGAGGAAGGCGCGAAGTCGCCGGCGGATGTCTTCTTCGCCCAGGACCCCGGCGGGCTTGGCGCCGCTCGGCCGTTACTGGCAACGCTGCCATCATCGATCAGGGGACGCGTGCCCGAGTGGGCGAGCGCGCTCGACGGCACCTGGGTCGGCATATCTGGCCGCGCGCGCGTGGTCGTGTACAACAACCGCGTGCTCACGGAAGCGGACCTGCCAGACTCAATTGCGGGATTCACGGACCCGGCGTGGAAGGGCAAGATCGGCTGGGCACCGACGAATGGCTCGTTCCTCTCGATGGTAACCGCCATGCGCCAGGTCTGGGGTGAGGACGCCACGGAGCAGTGGGTACGCGGCATTCAGGCCAACGGGCCGCGCTCGTACAGCGGGAACACGGCGGTGGTCCAGGCCGTCGGTTCTGGCGAGGTGCAGGTAGGCTTCGTCAACCACTACTACCTCCACCGCTTCCTGGCGGAGCAGGGAGAGTCGTTCCCGGCCCGCAACTACTACACCAGGTCGGCCGATCCGGGATCGGTATTGCTCATTGCTGGCGTGGGCATCCTCAAGTCCTCCAAGAACAAGGCAAACGCCGAGAAGTTCGTCGAGTTCCTGATTGGCACTGTGGCCCAGCAGTACTTCGCCAGTCAGACGTTTGAGCACCCGCTGGTAGGCGGGGTCGTGCGTGCGCCCGGAATTCCCGAGTTGTCGAACATCAAGCGGCCCGAGATCGACGTTTCGCAGCTTTCCGATCTGAGCGGAACACAGGCCCTCCTCAGGAGAGTCGGTGCTATTCCATAGGGAGAACCTGCGAGTGGCGCTGGGCCAGTTCGCATTGCCACAATTTCGGCTGCGCAGCCGCAGTGTCTCTCGGCCGCGCGCGCCGATCGCCCTGACCGCCACCGGGCTACTCATCGCCATTGCCGTCCTGCTGCCCATCGTCTACCTGGTGATCCGCTCGGTCGGCGCAGGTGAGGCCGCCTCCGAGATGCTCTTCCGGGCGAGAACCGGCGCAATCGTAGTGCGCTCGCTGGTCCTGGTTGTCGTCGTCACAGCCGGGAGCGTCGCGATCGCGGTGCCGCTCGCCTGGCTCACCACCCGGACCGACCTCCCAGGACGCCGCTGGTGGGTCGTCGCCGCGGTGCTCCCGCTGGTTGTTCCCAGCTACGTTGCCGCCATGGTGGCGGTCGCGGCGCTGGGCCCGCGTGGCATGTTGCAGGGCGCCCTCGACCGGATATTCGGGATCGAACGATTGCCCGCCATTTATGGACTGCCCGGCGCGGCCCTCGTTCTGGTCCTACTCAGTTATCCGTACGTGTTCGTCACGGTGCGGGCGGCGCTTCGCCGGATGGACCCGGCGCTCGACGAGGCAGCGCGGGGGCTGGGCTACGGCCCGGGGAGGACCTCGCTCAAAGTCACCCTGCCGCTGCTGCGACCGGCGATTGCGGCCGGCGCCCTGCTGGTGGCGCTATACACGCTCAGCGATTTCGGGGCCGTTTCCCTGCTCGGATACGAGACGTTCACCTGGGCGATCTTCATCCAGTACGAGACCACGTTCGACCGGACCGCGGCGTCCGCCCTCTCCCTGGTCCTGATTGCCGTTGCCCTGGGGATCCTGTTGCTCGATTCCGCCACCCACGCGAGGGGTCGCTATCACCGAAGTACGTCCGGCGCGGTGCGACCGGTCTCAAACCTGAGCCTCGGGCGGTGGCGCTGGCCGGCGGCGATTGGCGTCGGGACGCTGGTGACGAGCGCGGTAATTGCGCCCCTTGGCGTCTTGTGCTTCTGGGTCGCGCGCGGGGCATCGGCAGGGGGCGTCGAGTTTCCGTGGCCCTCGGCGTGGAACTCGCTAAGGGTTTCGCTGCTGGCCGCGGCGGTGAGCTCCGCGCTCGCGCTGCCCGTCGCGATCCTGGCCGTGCGCTTCGCTGGAAGATTCGCCGCCTTTCTCGACCGTGCCACGCACATGGGTTTCGCGCTGCCGGGCGTGGTGGTAGCGCTGGCACTGGTCTTCTTCGGCGTGAACTTCGCCGCACCGCTGTACCAGACCATCGCGCTCCTGGTGTTCGCATACACCGTGCTCTTTCTTCCGGCGGCGTCCGGGGCCATCAAGACCTCTCTCCTGCAGGTGAATCCGCACGTTGAGGAAGCCGCTCGCTCGCTCGGGCGCAGCGAAGTCAAGACAATCCTGCAGGTCACGCTTCCGCTGATCACGCCAGGGATTCTGACCGGCGCTGCGATGGTGTTTCTGCTGACCATGAAGGAATTGCCCGCGACCCTGATCCTGGGGCCCCTCGGGTTCAAGACCCTGGCGACCGAGGTGTGGTCGGCGGCCTCGGAGGCGTTCTTCGCCAAAGCCGCGCTGCCCGCAATCATGCTGGTGCTCGCAGCCGGCGCCCCGACGGCGTTTCTGCTGCTGCGCGAAAGTCGGCGGGCGTCTGACGACGGCGAAGGGCGGAGCCCTGGAGGCAACGGAGCGTGAGGGGTAGCGCCGCAACTCAGCCCTCCGATCCCTCGATCGACTCCGGATTGTTGTCGATGCAGGGCGTCACGTGCCGGTATCCGGGCAGGAACGGTGAAGCGGCACTCGATGCACTGGACCTGCTCGTGAGATCCGGGGAGTTCGTAAGCGTCCTCGGCCAGAGCGGCAGCGGCAAGACCACGATGCTCAGGGTCATCGCGGGTTTCGAGCGCGTCCAGGCCGGAGAAGTGCAGGTTTCGGGCCGTGTCGTCAGCAGCGCAACCCGGCATATCCCACCAGAGGAACGCCGCG
This sequence comes from SAR202 cluster bacterium, assembly GCA_016872495.1. GTDB lineage: Bacteria > Chloroflexota > Dehalococcoidia > Lucifugimonadales > Lucifugimonadaceae > VGZT01. The sequence goes on along the minus strand of VGZT01000006.1, from coordinate 62,615 downwards.
TGGGCCTCGTTTTCCAGGACTACGCTCTCTTCCCCCACCTGACCGTCGAGCAGAATGTCCTCTTCGGACTCAAGTGGGTTAACCAGGGCGAGCGCTCGGCAGCGGTCCGCCCGATCGTCGAGATGACCGGCCTTGCGGGCCTCGCGGGCCGTTATGTGCACGAGCTTTCAGGTGGTCAGCAGCAGCGAGTTGCGCTGGCCCGCTCACTCGCAACGAGGCCGGTCGCCCTCCTGCTCGATGAGCCTTTCAGCAACCTTGACCGTCAACTGAGGGCCAGTCTCCGCAGGGAGGTTCGAACGATCGTCAAGGCGTCGGCGACCACCGCAATCCTGGTCACTCATGACCGGGAAGAGGCTCTTGCAATTGCTGATCGCGTGGCTGTCATGGGGCGAGGGAAGATCCTGCAGATCGATACGCCTGAGGCGATCTACTCGATGCCAGCGACCCCGGAGGTCGCCCGGATGGTCGGTCCAACCGACACGCTCCCCGGCACGATCGCCGGCAACCTGGTCGAGACGGAGGCCGGCAGGTTCCGGTTCCGGGCGCCCGCGGGCGGCGTAACCGATGGGCAACGCGTCGATGTCGTCTTGCGCGCCCATGAGCTCGAGTTCGGGCCGGGCGCCGATGGTAGCGATATGCGGGTGGCGTATCGCGAGTTCCGGGGCGAGTTCACCCAGTACGGGATCATCCTTCCGTCGGGTGTGACCGTCCGGGTACGGCGGCGCTCCCTCGCGCCGGTCATGGACGGCACGCGCGTGAGGATCACGGCGCCGTTCGATCGCCCCGTGCTCGTGTACCCGTCGTCGCCGGCCGTCTGAGTCCGACGTGCCTGCCGTTCAGACCGCCGGGGGCGGGGTGGACGCAGGCACGTGGGCGCTGCGGTGCCTGAGCGCCCCCAGCCTGGCACGGGCCGCTACCCGTTCCGGGCTCTCAAGCAGCGCGGTCATGGGGATGGCGATGACCATGATCAGCGCCAGGATGACGAACGCCAGCCGGTAGCTGTCAGTGATATCAAACATCGCTCCCACGAAGATCGGGCCGACCGCCCCGAATATGGCGCTTACAGAACTCATCACGCCCACGACCGAACCGTAGCTACGCCTGCCGAAATAGTCGGCCACCATGGCCAGCCGCAGCGGGATCGAGGCGCCAAATCCGAGGCCAAAGCCGACTACGAACACTGGCAGCGGAATCGCCACCCCGAGTGAGATGCCCAGCACGCTGGCGTTGACCAGGGCGAGCGCCAGCGAGCCTATCGACATCAGGGTGAAGGCGATCGACATGAGCAGGCGCTTGTCGAACCGGTCCCCCAGCACCCCCATGCCGAGACGGCCGGCCAGGTCTCCGAAGGCGATGCTGCCCGCCGCGAGCGCCGCAAGGGCGGGGTTCACGCCGAAGCTCTCGAGCGCGGGCAGGTGCAGCAGGTTGGTGGCGCTGAGCAGCTGACCGAAGCTGACGGCGATTGCGAACTGCCAGAAGAAGCGCATCGTCAGCACCTGGCGGGTGGAGATATTCGTCTCGCGGACAGGGCCATGTTTGCCCTTGCCGCGCCCGGCTTGCGCGGAACTGACGCCGTCGGGGAGTTGGCCATAGTCCTCGGGCCGCCTCCGCATTGCCAGCATCGCCGGGAATCCGATGATCCAGAACCCGACGCCAATGGCAAAGAGGACGTGCCGCCAGCCAAACGCGTCGATGGAACGGACCAGGATGGGCAGGGTGAACCCGCCGATGGCCGAGCACGACATCAGAACGGCGAGCGCGGTGCCGCGTTTCCGAATGAACCAGTTGCCGACCGTCGCGACAAGGACGATGAAGGTTCCGAACGACATGCCTACCGTAAGGAGTGCCATCGCAGCGTAGAACTGCCATAGCGAGTTCACGAGGCTCATCAGGATGAACCCGAGCCCGGTGACCGCCACTCCGAACGCCATCAACCAGCGTGGTCCGAAGCGGTCGAGCAGCGTGCCGACGAACGGCGAGATCAGGCCGCTTTCGGTGCGTTGCAATGAGAGCGCGGCGGCGGTGGCGCCTCGGCTCCATCCGAAGGTTTCGACGATGGGGTCGAAGAAGGCCTGAAATCCGCGCCAGAACACGGCCGACATGTACCCCTGTACGGCGCCGCCGGCAGCGACGATCCACCAGCCATAGAAGATGCCGGATCTGCGTTCAGTCCCGCCCTTTTCAGCCACCGGTGATCAGGCGCTGAACGAACGGCCGCAGCACGGATACGAACGCCGCCGGGCGATCACCCGGGACCAGGTGCCCGGCACCGTCGACGATCGCCAGCTGACTGCCCGGCATCGCCGCGTGCATCTTCCGGGCGACCTCGTCGGACAGGATGTCGCTTTCGCCACCCCTGACCAACAGCGTGGGGCAGGAGATCTTTCCCAGCGCTGTCCACATCATGCTTTCGGTGTTGGACGGGTCGTCCGGCCGCTTGCCGCGCAGGCGAGGATCGTATTTCCAGGTCCAGGTGCCGTCAGGCAATTCCCGCGCGGCATTTCGGAGGCTCCCTCTGACCTGTTCGATGGTGCGTCGCCGGCGCGTGTACTGCATCGTGTACGCAACCAGCTCGTCGAAGCTTTCGAACTGCTGGCGCGACTCGACGAATTCCCGAATGCGATCCCGCCCCGCTCTGGCGATCTCCGGCCCAACATCTACGATAACGAGCCCCCGCAGCCGGTCCGAAGATTCGGACGCGAACGCGGTCGCCACGCGCCCGCCCAGCGAGAGCCCGCAGACGATCGGCTTCTGTTTCAGGGTCGCCACAACCGCTTCCAGGTCACGCGCGTAATCGGAAATGCGGTAGTCGAGCGCCTCTGGCCAGCCGCTGTCACCATGGCCGCGGAGGTCGAGGGAGACGACGTGGCAGAGGTCGCGGATGCCAAGGGCCACGAAGTCCCACGAGTGCGCCTGCTGGGCGAATCCGTGGAGGAAGATGATCGGCGGCCGGTCGGGGTTTCCCCAGTCGAGGGCGTGGATGCGAACCCCGTTCGCATCCAGGACCCAGTCATCTGGGAGGGACGGCTCGATTATCTGGATCCCGGCGGAACGCGCGGCATCTAGAAGGTGTGTTCCGCTCGTACTATCAGGCAAATAATGCAACACCTCGGCCGGAGTCTGGAACGATGGTCAATCATACGTTTGAACGCGTGATCCGCAAGACGGTTGCGACCGGCCTGCTTGCAGCGGCCTCACTGGTCACGCTGTCCGCGTGTCTTTCCGCCGGGCCGTCGCCGGAAGCGACGGCCAGGCTGCCGATCGAACCCGCCGCTACAGCGACCCGAGTCGTTCCGACAGCCACCGTCGACAAGGGCGCTACCGGAGCGGCGACGATCGGCTCGACCGACCTCATGAATGCCCTGTTTCACTACAGTGCGCAGGGCGACACGCTGTTCAACGCAGTGAGCCCACAGGCCGTTCGCCTGGCCGGACTGCAGGGCGACCAGGGCCTGGTTGCCCCGCTGATCGACGTGTTGCGATTCAGCTTTTCGAGCGAATCGATGGAGGCGGTCGCAACTTCACTGCGACAGCTTACCGGCGAAAACCTGGGCAGCGAGTTCGACCCCTGGTATGCCTGGCTGGGCCGCAACCCAGATGTCCCGGTCGTCGCGGGCTACGATCGCTGGAAGGGCGAGATGCTCTCCGGCATCGATCCCGGTTTCAGGCGGTTCTTCTACCGGGACGTCCCAACACGCGTCCCCCTGTGGGGGGCCATCTGGGGCGGCGTGCGAATCGACGGGATCCCGCCGTTGAATGATCCCGCCTTCATCTCGGCGATCGATGCCGACTATCTCCAGGACGACGACGTCATCCTTGGGGTCGAGATCAACGGCGACGCCCGCGCGTACCCGCATCGAATCCTCGCCTGGCACGAGATGTCGAACGACACCATTGGTGGACGACCCGTCACGGTCGTCTATTGAACGTTGTGTCGATCGGCCGTCCTGTACGACGGCGAGCTGGACGGGGAGACCTGGCGTTTTGGGACGTCCGGGTGGCTATACCAGAGCAACAAGCTCATGTACGACCTGCGGACGGACTCGCTCTGGCACGCGCTGACCGGCGAGCCGGTAATCGGCACACTGGCCAACAGCGGACTGCGGCTGAAACAGCTTCCGATCACGACCACGACATGGGGTGAATGGCGTGAGGCACACCCGGACGGCAAAGTGCTCTCCGTGAACACGGGCGTTCGTAGGCGGTACCTGCACCACAACGAACCAGGCGCGGCGTACTCTGACTACTTTTCCGATCCCGGGCTCATGTTTCCGGTCTTCAGCCACGATGACCGGCTGCGGCCCAAGGACGAGGTGCTGGCGATCCGTTACAACGGCAGCGCAGGTGCCTATCTGCTCGACGCACTGGCGAAACGGCCGGTGCTCAATGACGCGCTCGGTGGACAGGACTTCGTGATCGTTACAGATCCCGGGTCGCGGGCGGCGCGCGTCTACGAACGCGCCGGTCACGAGTTCATGGCCGGGGCATCCCCGCGCGAACTCAAGGACTCGGCCGGGGGCGAGTGGCGAGTCGAAGAGGCGCGCCTGGTGGCGAAAAACGGTGGCCGCATCCTCGAGCGGCTGCCGAGCCACACCGCCTACTGGTTCGGCTGGCGCGCGTTCTACCCCGACAGCGTGGTTTTCGGGGTGCGCAGCCGGCCATAGCGTGCAGCCCGAGTCCAGGCCGGTGGACGCTTCCAGTACGCTGTCCGTACGCGTTGATTTCGAACAGGACAGGAGCGGCCAAACATGAAGGGTTCGTTCCGGCTAGGGCGCGTCGCCGGCATCGAGATCGGCGTTCACTACACGTGGTTGTTCGCTTTCGCGTTGATCACGTGGTCACTGGCGAATGGCTTCTTTCCGGCCCAGTACCCGGAGTGGCGGGGCGGTACCTACTGGATAACCGGCACGGTCGCGTCGCTGCTCCTGTTCGCCTCGGTCCTGCTCCACGAGCTGGGGCATTCGCTTGTCGCCCGTTGGCTTGGCTACCCCGTGGAAAGCATCACCCTGTTCATATTCGGTGGGGTGAGCAAGATCAAGGGCGAGGCCAGCGCACCCCGTCATGAGTTCTGGATTGCGGCGGTAGGTCCCGGAACGAGCCTGGGCCTGGCACTGCTGTTCTGGGTCGTTCTCCGGATCTTCACATTCGAGAGCTCGCCGGTCGGGGCGGTCGTAAGTTATCTGGCCCTCATCAACCTGCTGGTTGGCCTTTTCAACCTCATCCCGGGCTTCCCGCTCGACGGCGGGCGCGTCCTCCGTTCGATCGTGTGGCGGGCGACCAGAAGCGTCGATCGGGCGACCCGCACGGCCGCCAGCGTCGGACAGGCTTTCGGCTGGGCTCTCATAGCATTCGGCATCTACCAGGCCGTATTTGCCGACAACTTGCTCGGCGGGGTCTGGATGGCCCTCATCGGCTGGTTTCTCAATAACGCCGCGGAAGCGAGCCGGCGCGAGAGCGTGACCCGCTCTGTTTTCCAGGGCGTGACCGTCCGGGACGTCATGGACCATTCGGCGCCGGCGGTCGAGCCAGGCGTTACCGTCGAGTCTGTCGTCATGAACGAATTCCTCCAGGGGGGGCACCGCTCCGTACTCGTGTCGGAAGGCGGCGGACTGCTCGGAATCGCCTCTCTCAGTGATGTTCGGAAGCTGGCCAGGGACCGCTGGCCTACGACCCGCATCGCGGAAATCATGACGAAGATGCCACTGAAAACCGTCGAGTACGGCGCCGGCATCAACGATGCTCTGCAGCTGCTAGCTGAGAACGACCTGAATCAGTTGCCGGTGATGGATGGCGACGCCTGCGTCGGCATGCTCAAGCGCGGGGACCTGATCAAGCAACTGCAACTCAGGCAAGCGCTCGGAGTCCGACCAGGCCGCTAGGCGCCTGCCTGACGAATACCCGGGCAAGCCCCCGTAAACACGCGCGCCACCGAGGTTAACTTTGGTGCGCCTTTCGCAGCACCGGATCGGGCCGTCCCTGACGGATCATGATTGCCGCCCACCGCGGTCAACTTCGTCCGTAGCCAGGCGAGAGACATCTAGCATCCCGGCATGGGGGCCGAATGGGCCAGCCCGGGGGCCCCTGGCCGGTCGCTTGCGTCAGGCCGCGGTCGACACCGCCGCGCGCCGGTGTGTCCCCTCGCCGATCTTGCGATCGTCCACGAACGCCGCGACCTTGAAGGCGATCTTGTTTCCGTCGACGGCCGTGACTTCGGCCCGGGCGGTGACTCGCGAACCCAGGACAGCGGCGCCAAAGTGCTTCACATCCACGTGAAATCCGACGGTTGCGAAACCGGCGCCGAGCCGCGTATCCACCGCCTCGATCGCTGCCATCTCCATCAGCAGGATCATCGACGGCGTCGAGAGGACGTCGGCGCCCGGGCGGCCCATCCGGTTCACGGTGTGTTCCCTGGACAACGTCCAGGTCTTTTCGCCGGTCATCCCGGCCATGATCGACGCAGTTGGTGATCCGCTCACTTCATCAGATCCCCATGATGCTGTAGCCGGCGTCCACGGGCAGGACCGCCCCTGTGATCCCGGTCGACAGGTCGCTGCAGAGGAACAGGGCGGCCCCGCCGACCTCGGCGTGCGTGATATTCCTGCGCAGTGGGGCTCGCTCGGCAAAGGCGTGCCGCATGTCGTTGAACCCCGGGATCGAGCGCGCAGCCAGCGTCGCGAGCGGCCCGGCTGAAATGGCGTTCACCCTGATGTTCGAGGGGCCGAATTCGTTGGCCAGCTGTCGCACTTCGTTCTCGAGCGCTGCCTTGGCGGTGCCCATCACGTTGTAACCCGGAAACACTCGCTCCGACGCTTCGAACGTCATGGTCACGATCGAGCCGCCCGCGGTCATCAGCGGCGCAGCGTGCCGTACCACCGGGATCAGGGAGTAGGCGCTCGCTTCGAGGGCGACCCGGAAACCCTGCCTGGTGGTCGCCGAAAAGGCGCCACCCAGGTCGTCCTTTTCGGCGTAGGCCACGCTGTGGATGACGAAGTCGAGCGAACCCCATGACGCCTTCAGGTTGTCGTACACGGAGGCCACCTGGGCGTCGTCGGTCGCGTCGCACTCGAGCAGCCGGGGGGCGCCCAGGGGCGCAACCGTCTTTTCCACGCTCTCCTTCAACCGTTCGTTGAGGTAGGTGAAGGCCAGCTCAGCGCCGGCAGCGGCGAGCGCCTCGGAAATAGCCCAGGCTATGGAGCGTTGATTGGCGACCCCGAAAATGACGCCACGCTTCCCGGTCAGGTCGATTGCGCGCATTAAGAAAGATCCTCCTTGGCAGGCCGTCCGGAGGATAACATCGCCCAAAGTTGGTGGCGCGCCACCATGGTTTCCCTTCCTGACCAGTCCTAGACTCTCCACCGAGCGGCCATGAGCCGCCCGATGCATATCGATGGAACCCACCGATGATCTGGGTGCGCCGCCTTATCGCGATTGTCCTCGCAACCGTGCTGCCGGTCGTCATGGTCGCGGCAATCGCATTGCAGACCGTCAATCGGTCCACGAACCCGGACTTCATCAAGGCCGAACTGGTAAAGGTGGACGCGTACGGGTTCTTCTACGACGACGTGCTTGATACCGCGGTGGGCGACCGCATCGAGAGCGAACTCTCGCTTCCGGAAGGCCTCGGCCAGTTCAAGTTCGATGACCCCGCCCGAGCCAGGCGGGTGATCCTCGATGCCATTAAGGAGACATTTCCCCCGGACTACACCCGGCGCCAGGTCGAGGACGCGCTCGACGAGCTGATCCCGTATCTGAAGGGCCAGACCGACGAGTTCGAACTACGGCCACGGCTCGACGAGCAGGCCAGGGGGGCATCCCGGGCCATTACCCGGGCCATCGATGAACTGGATTTGTCGCAACAGGTAATCGACAACCTCCTGGGGCCAGCGATCCAGGACTCCCTGAAGGACCTGTCGTTCGGCGGCGCACGGCTCAACATCACGCCAGACCGGGCGAATGCCATCGCCAACCGCATCGCGCCCGAAGAGTGGGTGGACGCCCAGATCGCGAGCGCCCTGACCGAGTTCGTGAGCTGGCTGACCGGCGATCAGGACTCGTTCGCCGTGACCATCCGCTTGGCGGACCGGGTTCCGGCCGCGAGCGAAGAGATCAAGACGCTCCTGCGAGAGACGAACTTCACCAGGTTCCTGTTCGACTCGGTGGTTGCCCCCCAGCTGACCCGCGCGCTCGGAAACCTTTCGGTCCTCTCCTTCGACATCAAGGTGACGGACGCGGAGGTCAAGGCTGCGCTCGAGACCGCCGCGCCACCGGAATGGGTCGACCAGCAGCTTGGCGGCCTCATCGATGTAATGGCGGACTACCTGTCTGGCGGTTCTGACGACCTTTCGTTCTCGATCGCCCTGGAGGAACGCCGCGCCGCTACGATCGGCGCCCTGAACTCGCTCGCCCAAACCAAGCTACGGCAGGCGGTTGCCGGCCTGCCCGGATGTGCTTCGCCAACGGCCAGCGCGGCGGTGGTTTCCCGGCTCTTAGCCCTCCGTATGCCGGAGTGCCTGCCGCCCGGGGTGAACACCGACGCAGTTGTCAGTGCGTTGACTCCGGTCCTTGAGAAGGAACTCGAGGGTCTCATCGGCGTTAATTTCCCGAAGGACGTGACGTTCGACCGCTCTACCCTGGAGGCCCAGATTGGCGGGGACGCGTTCACAGCGATCGACAACGCCAGGAGGCTCATAGCTGGCGGCTTCACGTTCACCGACGCAGACCTGAAAAAGAACCTGGCGGGCCCTTCGTCGGATGGGCTGAACCTGGACGAGATCAGGCAGTTCTTCCAGCCTGAGTTCACGGTAACCCAGGCCGATTTCCTCGACCTGGTCAACCGGGATCAGGCTGCGCAGGCCGGCACCAGCGCGGAGTTCGAGCTCATACGTTCACGGATCGGGACGGTGGTGGGGCTGCTGTGGTTGTTGACCCTGCTGCCGCTCGTACTGGCTGCGGTCATCGGCTTCCTGGGGGGTCGCCAGTGGACTTCCAGACTGGCGTGGGCGTCGGCTGCACTGGCGATCTCCGGGCTTATCGTCTGGATCGGGCTATCCGTAGCCTTCGGACGGGTGCAGCCGATCCTGCACGATGAGCTGGTCCGGAGCGTGAACGAGATCTCCGACCAGGATGAAAGGCGAGTGGCCCTTGCGGGGATCGAAAAGGTCGATGTCGTAGTCGCCGACGTTGCGGCCGGCGCCCGGGGTAGCGCTCGCAACTGGACGCTCCTCGGCCTGTTCGGGATCGCGGCCGCGGCCGGGTTGATGTATTACGCGCGCTCGGCCCGCACGGGTGGAAGCGGATCGGCAGGCTGGCTGCGCGAGAAGATCCGCGTGGGAAGGAAATCCGGGTCGATGCCGGCTGGTCCGGTCAGGGCGCAGCCTGCTGCTGGACCTGAAACCACCGGACCTGGAAAGCAGGGGACCGGCTAGGCCCTTCTCCACAGGGCGGCTGGAAGCCGGCGATTCGAGCGACGCGTCGCCTTCGGCTGTTGGCTCGCGAATTGTCCCGGATAATAGTGCGCGGTTGGTGCATCGCAGAGGCCGCGGAGCAATCGGCTGCGAAGTGGGAGTGCGAATGGCTGAATCGGGAACGACAAAGAGCTGGTTTACCGTTGGCATCGCCGTGGCAACGGTAGTGCCCGGTCTCTTCGTCCTGTTGGCGGTACCAGCGGCTGATCCGGCGATCAAGGCGCTTCTGTACGGCGTTGCCATTGTGGGCGCGGCTTTCCTGCTGTCGTGGGCTGCGGAGGTGGCGCAGCTGGACTTTTCGCAGGGGCTGGCGCTGGCCCTGCTGGCGCTGATTGCGATCCTGCCGGAGTACGTGGTCGACGCGTCATTTGCATGGCTTGCGGCTGACGATCCGGCGTACGCCGGGTACGCGGTAGCCAACATGACGGGAGCCAACCGCCTGCTGATAGGCATCGCGTGGCCGATGGTGATCGTGCTCGGCTACCTGCGCTTCAGGCGCCGGAAGGTCGACCTTGAACAGGACCACGGGATCGAGCTGACGGTCCTGCTGATGGCGACGATCTACGTGTTCGTCATTCCATTCAAGGGGAACCTGAACCTCGTAGATCTGGTGATCCTGGTATCCATCTTCGGCTTCTACATCTGGCGGATCGCCCGGTTGCCGGCCGAAGCTCCGCACCTGGCCGGTCCTGCGCAGACGATCGGAGCTTATCCTCCGCTGCAGCGCAGGCTCATCATTGGCGCGATGACGGTCGGTTCGGCGATCGTGATCCTGATGGTCGCGAAGCCGTTCGCCAAGGCGCTCGTGGCTTCGGGGACCGCGCTCGGGATCGACGAGTTCCTGCTCGTCCAATGGCTGGCGCCCCTGGCGTCCGAATCCCCCGAGTTTGTGATCGTCGCCCTGTTCGCCTGGCGAGGCGCCGCCACGTCGGCGCTGGGAACCCTGGTTTCGTCGAAGATCAACCAGTGGACGCTCCTGGTGGCGATGTTGCCGCTCGTGTTCAGCATCGCCAAAGGGGGCATCACCGCGATGCCGCTGGACGAGCGCCAGCAGAGCGAAGTCTTCCTGACGGCGGCTCAGTCGCTCTTCGCGGTAAGCCTGCTGCTCGACCTCAGGCTGTCGATCTTCGGGGCGGCCTTGCTGTTCGTGCTGTTCATGACGCAGCTCATCATTCCTGAAATCCGCGACGAGATGGCCTACCTGTACATCGTGCTGACCGTGGTCAACCTGATCATCAGCAGACGACACCTGACGAATGCATTCAAGTGGATCTGGGTCAAGCAGCGGGTTGGCAACCGGCCCGCGCCCGGCGGGGGTTCTGGCTAGCCGACCCGCCGGAACTTCTGGATCCGCTGACCTTCCAGCACCTCTCCGATGTACAGGTCGCCGCGCGAGTCGGTCCAGATCCCGTGGGGAGCGAAGAACATGCCTGGCTCCTTCGTCGCGAACCTCCCCCAACGCGATAGCACTTTGCCATTCAGGTCGCAGATCGAGATGCGGTTGCGCAGCTCAGCGACGTAGGCGATTCCCCGCTTGTCGATATAGATATCGGTCGGCTGGATGAAGTCGGTCCAGGTCTCGAGATGTTTGCCCTGGAGATCGAAGATCTGCACCCGGTGGTTCTCGCGGTCGGCGACGTACACCCGGTCCTTGTTCACCCATATGTTGTGGGGCAGGTTGAAGTCACCTTCACCAACCGCGACCGGACCCTTCTGGCCCCAGCTGAACTTCAGCTTGCCGTCGGGCGTGAACACGTGGACCCGGTGGTTGCCATAGCCGTCGGACACGTACACGTCCCCGTTCGGTGCGACGCTGACGTCGGTCGGCTTGTTGAACGGCTCGCCGTCGCTGCCTTCCTTGTCCTTGGTCCCGAGGGTCAACAGCAACTTTCCATCCACCGTGAAGTGCTTCACGGTGTGGTCGCCGTTGTCCGCAAGCCAGACCGACCCGTCGCGTCCGAAGCAGATGCCGTGGGCACTCTTGAAGTGGCCCTCGCCCCAGGTCCGCAGCATGTTTCCGTCGCGGTCGAACACGATCACCGGGTGTTCTGAACGGTTGAAGACGTACACCTCGTCCTTGTCGCTGACGGCAACGCCGGCCACCTGCTTGAACTGCCAGCCAGCCGGGAGCTTGGCCCAGTTGGGGACTAGCTCGTACGTGAATTTGCCGTTTCCTAGGCGGACCGCAGTTGAAGCCATGGTGTTTCCTCCCGGGGGCAATGGAGCGGATGCGGGCAGCGAGTCTACATCAACGGGGCCAGAGGGTCAGGGTGGTCATCCCGCCGCCGTGCGCTCTCGCCAGGCATGTGTGCGAACATACCTCTTGCCTCTTACCTAGCAAGTTACCTGGCAAGCGCCTGCTGCCATGCCGGGTGCAACCACGGAGAGTCCATTTTGAAGATCACGGATGTGAAGCCGTTTCCGGTCTGGGTCGGTCAGCGGAATCAGCTGCTCGTCAAGGTCGAGACTGATGCCGGAATTTCTGGTTGGGGTGAGTCGGGCCTTTCTGGCCGCGAGCTGGCGGTTGCCGGCGCGGTCCGCCATTACCGGGAGTTCCTGATCGGGCGGAACCCGATGCGCGCGGGCGCCCTGTGGCAGGAGATGTACCGATCGCAGTACTTCGAAGGCGGCCGCGTACTCACCGCAGCCATCTCGGCGCTGGACATCGCATTGCACGACATCAAGGGCAAGGCACTGAAAGTGCCGGTCTACCAGTTGCTGGGTGGCAAGCATCGCGACTTCATCCCCACCATGGCGACTACGAAGGGGCCGCTGGGGCCGGACATGATTCAGCAGGCGAAGGACCTCCTCGCAAACGGCTGGATCTGCATGCGCCTCAGCAGCGACCAGATGGGCATTGGCAAGGACAACCTGTTCGAGCCACGTGAGTCGATCGCGGCGACCGCAGAGTGGTTCATCAAGACACGCGCAAGTGTGGGCCGCAAGGCCGTGCTGGGCGTCGATTACCACCACCGCCTCTCCGTCGCGGAAGCTGCGTCGTTCCTGCAGATGATGCCCTCCGGGACGCTGGATTTCATTGAAGAGCCGATCCGCGACGAGAGCCCGGAGGCGTACGAAACGCTCCGCAAGTTGACGCCAGTGCCATTTGCGATCGGCGAGGAGTTTCCAAGCAAATGGGCCTTCCTCCCTTACGTCGAGAAGGGGCTGACGAACTACGCGCGGGTCGACATCTGCAACGTCGGTGGCTTCACCGAGGCGATGAAGGTCGCAGGGTGGTGCGAAGCGCACTACATCGACCTGCTGCCGCACAACCCGCTCGGTCCGATCTGTACCGCAGCTTCGGTCCACCTGGGCGCGGCGGTGCCGAACTTCTCGTGGCTGGAGACCTGGAAGAACCCCTGGGACGCCCAGGACCGGCACGACGACGCCCGGATATTTCCGGTGATGATGAAGTTTGAGAAGGCGCATTTTGTTGTCCCCGACGGGCCGGGTCTGGGCGTCGAGGTGAACGAGGCAGCCCTGAATGAGCCGTTCCGGCCCTGGGAGGCACCGCACCTCCACCGCCGCGATGGCAGTTACACGAACTGGTAGGACGCAGCCCGGCCGGGCTGCGCGGCGCGCGATCATGGAACTCTTCGCGATGGAACGAAAGCAAGGAAACAGATGAAGATCAAGGACGTAAAACCATTTCCGGTCTGGGTCGGCACCCGCAACCAGATGCTGGTCAAGATCGAGACCGACGAAGGCATATACGGTTGGGGCGAATCAGGGGTGTCGAGCCGCGAGCTGGCGGTAGAAGGGGCCGTCAAGCACTACCGCGAGTTCCTGATCGGGCGGGACCCCATGCGGCGCGGCGCGCTGTGGCAGGAGATGTACCGGTCGCAGTACTTCGAGGGCGGACGGGTGCTCACCGGCGCCATCTCGGCAATCGACATCGCCCTCCACGACATCGCCGGCAAGAAGCTCGGCGTGCCCGTCTATGAACTGCTGGGCGGCAAGCACCGGGACTATGTGCCCACCTTTGCGACCGGCGGCGGGAAGAACGCCGACGAAATGATCAAGATGGCGAAGGCGATAATCGCGTCCGGCTTCAACTGCTTCCGCATCCACCTCGACGATTCCGACGAGGAGGACAAGAACCTGTACGAGCCGCGCGAGCACATCGCGAAGTTTGCCGAAGCCGTGACCCAGGTCCGGAAGGCGGTGGGGACGGCCCCCGTCATCGGGACCGACTACCACCACAGGCTGTCGGTTGCGGAGGCGGCGTCGCTCTGCCAGGCCATGCCTTCCCACACGCTTGATTTCCTGGAGGAGCCAATTCGCGACGAGTCGCCTGAGGCGTACGCGACTCTCCGCAGCATGACGCCGGTCCCATTCGCAATCGGCGAAGAGTTCTCCTCGAAGTGGCAGGCGCTGCCATATATCGAGAAGGGCCTGACGAACTACATGCGCGTCGACGTCTGCAACATCGGCGGGCTGACCGAGTCGATGAAGGTGGCCGGTTGGTGCGAAGCGCACTACATCGACCTGATGCCGCACAACCCGCTGGGTCCGATCTGCGTCGCCGCAACCGCGCACCTGGCGACGGCAGTCCCGAACTTCTCCTGGCTCGAGATACGCGAGTCTCCCGGCGAGCGACTCGGCTTCTACAGCAAGGAAGTGTTCCCGGTCCAGCCGAAGATCGAGCCAGGCAAGGTAACCCTGCTGAACCAGCCCGGTCTCGGCGTCGAGGTCGACGAGTCGAAACTCAACGAGCCGTTCAGGTTCGCCGAAATGCCACACCTGCACCGGCGCGACGGATCTCACACGAACTGGTAGCGCGGTAAGCTCGCCCCGGCTGCACCGGTGATGTGCGGCCGGGGCGGTGGCTCGCCCGAGCGCAAGTCCTGGCCCTCGGGCAGCGCGCCCCGGGCTCTCGCAAGTCATCGAGGGTGCAGCCGGTCGCGGCTCCAGGGCGCTCCGGCAGGATCACGAGGCCGTCGATTCGAGCGAGGCGGAAGCTTCTGAAACCCTGGTGGAGCCGGCACCACGCCCCTCCGGTCCAACCTTGTCCCAGTAGAACAGCCCGAGCGGCTCGATGGTCCGCTCGGTGATATCTCCGGTGATACTGGATCAGGAAGTCTTGCAGATCCGATCCTCAGGCTGTCAGGACCTGAGGGCCACTGTCGGACAGATAGATCGAGTGCTCCTTCCAGGCGACCGGCGCGCCGGAGATCTCGACCAGGGGAGAGTACGAGAAGAGCACTTCCTTCTTGACCAGGTCCCGCAGGCAGCGCTCGAACGGGTTCCTGGGAATCTCACGAAAATACCTGCGAGCCACCGGCAGCCCCCGCCACCTTCGAATCGCCTGCAGCAGTTCGGCGTCGCACGCGCCGGCCGGCGGCAGATCGCCTGCCTGCGAGAAGACCTCGGCCTTGCCCTTGTCCGTGACCAGCCCGGTACCGGTCGTGGCGAACGGCTCGATCGCAAACACCATTCCCGCTCTGAGTTGTGGCCCGCCCTTCTGGGCCACGTTCGGGATCTGCAAGGTAGCGTGGAGTGACCAGCGTGCGAGCCCGTGGCCGGTCAGATTGGAAATCGATCGGAACCCCGCACGTTTGATCGCTCCCTCGATCACATTGCCGACCTCCCCGGTGTGAACGCCATCGCGCAGGCAGGCGATACCCGCGTCGAGAGCGCTCGATGCGGCGCCTATCAGGCGTGCCCAGCGTCCATCGCCGGACAGGTCCACCGTGACCCCGGTGTCGGTTGGATAACCGTCGACGTGCGCACCGACGTCGATCTTCACGAGGTCGTTCTCCTTGAAGACGGTCCGGTCCGTGGGGGAGGAGCAGTAGTGCGCCGCGATCTCGTTGACGCTGGTCTGGGCGGGGAACGACGGCATGGCGCCCGCCTCCCGAATGAGATCCTCGACTCCTTCCTGGATCGTTCTCAGCAGCGCGCCCGGCTTGACGGCGCCTGCGGCCCAGTCGCGTGCCCGCGCCGAGATCCGTCCTGATTCCCGAAACGCGTCGATCTCGCCCTGGGTGAATCCCGGCGGGCCAGCAGGGCTCTTCAGATCAGGCCCCCCTGCTTTGCCTTCCCCGTGTCTCTTGATCTCGCAGATGCGCGCAGGAAGACGTCGACCGAAACCCGGGCGGTCGACTGCCCGATCAGGTCGAGGGGCAGGCCTACGGTCCTTCGAAAACGGACGCAGGACTCACCCGTGCCGAGCTTCTTCCTGGACCTCGCGTACTCCTTCCGAAACCAGGCTCCGGTTGCCGGATTGGAATAGACACCCATCGGGTATCGCGCCATCTAGTTCTTCTGCGGCGCGAGCGACGCGACGACGAGCGGCTGCTTGTTGCAGGTATCGCTTGAACGGGAGAGGGCAATGACGCAGGCGATCATCACGTACTGCGCCTTCTCCTGGTAGCCGTGCGGCTGGTTGTCGAGCATGACCTGGCGCAATTCGGCAATGGCGACCCGCCGGTCCTCGGGGCGTGCCCGCAGGTACCCTTGGATGTTCGAAGCTTCGCTTGAAGCCACCGTTAACCTCTTCCCAGGTAAGCCTGCTGGACCGGCAGGACGGTCATCTCAAGGCAGTTGGCATCAGGCGGCAGGGTGGCCATGTACAGCGCGGCGCGCGCCATGTCCTCCACCGAGATCAACGGCTCCGGTCCCTGGTCGCGACCGCTGGCCGAGCGGCCGCCGGCGGCAAGGCGGCGTTCCACCGCCGTATTCCCCGGGTTGAGCTGACCGCAGGAGATGCCATGCTCGCGACCGTCGAGTGCGGTCGACTTCGTGAGGCCCCAGACAGCATGCTTGGAGGTTGTGTAGGGCGCCGACTCCTCGCGCGGGCGTTCGGCTGCCAGGCTGCCGATGTTGATGATCCGGCCACCACCCTGCTTCTTCATGATGCGGAACGCTTCCCGTGTGCACAGGAATACGCCAGTGACGTTGACGCCCATCACGTCGTTCCACTTCTCGAGAGTCAGGTCTTCGAGCGGGCCTCCCGCGATCCTCCCCGCGTTGTTGACCAGGATGTCGACCCGCTTGAACTGGCGGACGGCCTCCTCAAAGAGGTGTTTCACCGGCGCCTCCTGCGTGACGTCGCCAGTGACCGCGAGGGCCTTTCCCCCGCTCTTCTTGATCTCATCGACCGTCACGGCCAGCGAATCCATGTTGCGGCCATTGACGACGACGGTGCACCCCTCACGCGCAAGCGCCCGGGCGATGCCTTTGCCGATGCCCGTCCCGGCGCCCGTGACGACTGCGACCTTACCGTCGAGTTTTCCCATTCATTTCTCCAGCGGACTAGCCGCGACCGACGAACTTCTGCTTGAGCGGCATGACTGTCATCGAGAGGACGTCGGCGTCGGCCGGCAACGAAGCCATGTAAACGGCCCCCTGGGCAATGTCGGCCGGGCGCAGGAGAACCTCGTTGGACGCAAACGCCGGTTCGAACCGTTCGACCTGTACGTTGCCCGGGTTTAGCTGTCCGCATGAGATGCCAAATGGCCGCCCGTCGATCGAGATCGACTTCGTCAGTCCCCAAACGGCATTCTTTGTGGCGCTGTAAGGGGAGGCATTCGGGCGTGGCACCGCCGTTGAAATGCTGCCAATGTTGATGATCCTGCCGCCCTTTTGAGCCTTCATGATCCGGAACGCCTCGCGGGAGCAGAGGAAGACGCCGTCCAGGTTGGTCGCGACGACCCTGCGCCAGGTCTCGAACGACATTTCGTCGATAGGGCCACCTTCCGTGATCCCCGCGTTGTTCACCAGGAGGTCCAGGCGCCCGAATTCAGCCTTTACTTTCTTGAACAGATCGGCGACCGGCCTTTCCTGCGTGACGTCCGCAACGATCGACAGGCAAGTCCCGCCAGCCTTGCGGATGGCCGCGGCCGTGTCTTCCAGGCGGGACGCGGTGCGACCGGCGACGGCAACCCGGCAACCCTCAGCCGCGAACGCGATCGCGATGGCCTTGCCGATCCCGGAACCGCCGCCAGTGACGATCGCCGACTTGCCTGCCAACAACTGAGCCAATCGAGAGCCCCTCCGGGCGGCCCAGGCCGCCTGCTACTGCTATCTGGATAAACCTGTAGGTGCCGGCGCCCGGACGACCGCTGCCGGCGCCTCTCCGCGATCGGGATCCCGGGTCTTCAGGGCACCGACCAGCCCGATGAAGCTGAAAGCGACCAGCGCAAGATACGCGACCCGTGAGCCGACGACAAACGCCGCGGCCATGCCGCCGGTCGGATCGGTACCGATCTGGCTCAGGTCGGAGACGTATCCACGGCTGGCAATGATGCCGGAAACGACGGCGGTCGCGATCGCGATTCCGACGACCGTGGCCGTGTTGCGCACGAGGTTAAGAAATGCCGTCACCACGCCATATGACGAGGGAGGAACAGCCGCGATGCTGGCACTCATGTTGGGCGCCATCCACAGCCCCATCCCGATGCCGTTGATGGCCAGCGCAGGCATCACGATCCAGAGCGGGGTCGCGGTATCGAGCGACGCAAAGACCAGTCCCGCAAGGGCGGTAAGGCTTAAGCCGGTCACGGTGAACGGGCGAACCCCGAAGCGGTCCGAGAGCCTCCCGCTGAACGTCCCGGTCACCGCCATGAAGAGGGCGCCGGGAAACATGATCCAGCCCATCGTGCGCGGCTGGTATCCGAGCACCTCCTGGAGGTAAAAGGGCATCAGGAACCAGGTCGCCGACCCGCCGAGGAAGCCGCAGAAACGGGTCGCGTTGGCCCATGAGAACTGCGGATTGTTGAAGGCGCGCAGGTCAAACATCGGTGAGGCGACCTTCAACTCCCAGCGCACGAAGCCGAAAGCCGCGACCACTGTTATCGCCAGGCCGGCGATCGACAGCGGGCTCAGCCAACCGATCTTGCCGCCTGTGGTCATGACGAGGATGAGGAGCGACAGGGCGATCGCCGAGAGCAAGGCCCCCGCCCAGTCATACCGGGTCCCCCGCTTGATCCCTGGGGAGGAGATCCTCGATTCGATCAGGATCCAGTAGGCCAGGACGGCGGACCCGACCCCGCCAGCCGCCATTAGCCAGAAGACGGCCCGCCAGCCGAGGGAGTCGACCAGCCCGCCGCCCAGGATCGGTCCGGTGACCGCGCCGACGCCGACCATGGTCGTTATCAGCCCCAGTCCCTTCCCTCGTTCGGTCGGCGGGAAGACCAGGGTCACGATCGCCATGCCATTGGCCATTACCAGCGCGGAGCCGACCGCCATCACGATTCGAGCCAGCACCAGCATTGCAATCGATGGCGAAAAGGCGGCCAGAATGGCGCCGCCCCCGAATACCGCCAGCCCCGCAGCGTAGGTCGAACGGCGCCCGGCCAGGTCGGCTACCCGCCCGAAAGGCAACAGCACGGCCGATATGGTTAACGCTGAGGCCAGCGACACCCAGGAGGCGCCGAAGAGGGTCAGCTTGAAGTCACGCGCGATCGTCGGCAGGGCCACGCCGACCATGCCGAAGTCGAGGACGGTAATGAACAGCCCCGCCGCAACTGCGACAAAGGCTTTCCACTTGTAGTTGTCGATCGCCGCGCCAGCCATGAATGGCGAATGCTACACCGCTCCGCCGTGGCCCGGCCCGCACGCGGCCAGTTCGGCGGGTAAGCTGTCCGTCGCCGCGAAACTCGACACGGAGGCGAATGCCACTTGAACGTCCAGCGACCCTTGAAGGTACTCCAGGCCACGCGACCCGGTCGCCGCCGCGCGCCGGGATCGATCGAGGCCCTGGTTACGGCGCCATGCGAATGGACCCACGTCGACCCTGACGATGGAGCGGAAATCGTCCGGGCGTTGCGCGGTAAAGACGTCTTCATCAGCGCCGTCCTCAAGAAGGAGTGGGCTCCAGCGACATCGGGCCTGAAAGCCGTACTGCTGGCGGCCGCTGGTTACGAGAAGATTGCCCCCGCGGCGATCCCACCCGGCTGCGTGGTCGCCAACGCATACGAGCACGAGGCACCGATCGCCGAATGGGTGATGGCGGTCGCAGTGATGCTCGACCACGAGATCATCAAGGCCGACCGTACATTGCGCGCCAACGACTGGAGCATGTGGATCTTCCGCCGGCCGCCATACCGCGAGTTGTATGGCAGGACGCTGGGCGTGATCGGGCTCGGCCACATCGGTCGCCGCGTGCTGGAGCTGGCCCGGGCATACCAGATGCGTACGGTCGGGGTCTCTCGGACGCCCCTGGCTGATCAGGAAAGCAAGCAGCTCGGACTTACATGGTCGGCTGGCCTGACAGGCCTGCCGCAACTCCTGGCCGAATCCGACTTCGTGGTCGTGGCAACCCCGCTCCTGCCCGAGACCAGGGGTCTGATTGGTGCGGACCAGTTCAAGGCGATGAAGCCGACCGCCTACATCATCAACCCGGCGCGCGGGCCGATCATCGAGGAGCAGGCGTTGTACGTTGCTCTCAAGGAGCGGCGGATCGGGGGCGCCGCGATCGACGTCTGGTGGCAGTACCCGGACTCGCCCGAGGAAGACTCAACTACGCCGCCTTCCCGCTTTCCATTCCACGAGCTCGACAACATCATCATGACCCCGCACATATCAGGCGGAACGGCAGGGACGTCAGCCCGGCGTGCCCGCGTGGTGGCCGGAAATATCGACCGGCTCTACCGCGGCGAACCGCTGGTGAACGTTGTTGCGGAGCTGTCACGCTAGTCCCGCCCTCCGCTGCCGGACCGCCTCGTACAGGGCGATGGCGGCGGCCACAGAAGCGTTGAGCGACTCGACTTTTCCGAGAAGCGGGAGTCGGACGAGGACGTCGCACTTTTCTCGCACGAGCCGCGAGATGCCGGCGCCTTCAGCCCCTATGACCAGCACGGTGGGTCGCGCCAGATCGGCATCCCAGTGGGTGCGGTCGCCATCCCCGGCCAGGCCGTAGACCCAGAGGCCGGCCTGCTTGAAGTACTCGATCGAGCGCACCAGGTTAGTCACCCGAGCGATCTTGACGTGCTCGGTCGCGCCGGCGGCCGCCCGGATCGACCCGGGTGAAACCGATGCCGCCCGGCGCTCCGGGATGACAACCCCGTGCGCGCCCGCGCATTCGACGGTGCGGACGATCGCGCCCAGGTTCTGCGGGTCTTCGATTCCGTCGAGGACCGCTACGAGCGGCGGCTCTTTACGTGACGCGGCGACGGCCAGGATGTCCTCAAGGGTCGAATAGCGCGCGTCCGAAACCACGGCGACCACGCCCTGGTGGTGCCTGGTATGTGCAAGGCGGTCGAGGTGGTCGCGGGGCACCCTTTCGATGGGAATCGATGCCTTGCGGCACCGATCGATCGTCTCGTCGATCTGAGGTCCCGTCTCGATGCCCTCGGCCAGAAGGATCCGTTCAACCTCGCGGCCGGCCCGCATGGCTTCAAGAACCGCGCGGCGGCCTTCGACGGTGGGACCGAGTTTTGAGCGGGCGTAGCGCGAAGGCATGCTGCAGACTTTACAATCCCGGCGCGTGTGAATGGGTCCTCCCGGCGGGATTACCCAGCGCTGAACGGAGTAACAGATGCCTCGAAAACGAAAGGCGCGGATCGGGTTCATCGGCGCCGGTTGGTGGGCGACGAGCAACCACATGCCCGCTCTGAAGCCACGGGATGACGTCGAATTCCTGGCGGTGGCACGACCAGGCGCGGATGAACTGCAGCGGGTCAAGCAGGCGTTCGGATTCACGCACGCGTTCGAGGACTACCGGCAGCTACTCGAAGTCGAAGGGCTGGACGGCGTCGTCGTGGCCTCACCGCACTCGATGCACGGTGAGCACGCCCTGGCGGCCTTGCGCAAGGGGCTCCACGTCATGTGCGAGAAGCCAATGACGACAAGCGCCTCGGAGGCGCGACTGATGGTCGCCGAGGCACAGAAACGGAAGCTCCACCTCCTGGTGCCGTACGGCTGGCACTACACGCCCTTCGTCAGGGAGGCCAAACGACGGCTGGATGCGCGCGCGGTAGGGAAGATCGAACACGTGCTGTGCCACATGGCGTCGCCGATCCGTGAACTCCTCAGGGGCGAACGGTTCGAGACCGGGGGCGGATTCATGGACCCGGAGGCCGCGACCTGGGCCGATCCTGCGGTCGCCGGCGGCGGGTACGGCTATGCGCAGATGTCGCACTCGTGCGGGATGCTGTTCTGGCTGACCGGGCTGGAAGCCGAGTCGGTCAGCGCCCGGATGGCAGCCCCGGGAACCAGGGTCGAGCTGTACGACTCGATGTCAGTGACGTTCAAGGACGGGGCGACGGGCGCCTTCTCAGGCGCCGGCACCCTGCCCGCCGGGCGCCAGTTTCAACTTGACATCCGAGTCTTCGGTTCCGAGGGCGTTCTGTCGCTCGATCTCGAGCGCCCCAGGTTGCAGGTCTTACGTCACGACGGCAACCACTTCGACATGCCGCTGCCGGCCAGCGCAGGCGACTATTCTTGCGTGGGGCCGCCCAACAATTTCGTCGATCTGATTCTGGGGAAGACAACCGAGAACTATGCGCCCGGGGTCGCGGGGATGCGGGCCGTCGAACTGCTCGACGCCGCGTACCGGTCGGCGCGCGACCGTGGCCGCGTGGTGGCGACCTGACGGTGGCACATCCTCACAGGTTGGCGTCTGGGCGCACACCATGGCCAGCTGGCGGCGCATGGAAGCGGATCGACCGCGCCGGGCGGCCGGCAATCAATACCGTACAAAAGGACGCCTTCAACGACGCGCACCCCAGGGGCGATCGAGTGAAGTGGCTGAGGTGGTCGACTCCCTTACGTCCCTCTTCAAGCTGAACGACGCGACCTTCCAGACTTCGTTCCCGCACTTCGGCAAGCCAAATCAGTCCTTCGAGAAGACATAGGGGATGGCCGGCGGGAATTCCACCTGACGGCCCTTTCTCTGGCATGCAACCGAGCTTGTGCAGGTCGATAATTCCTGCTCGAAGTGGTCACTCGAATCATCGTCGCCGCCGCAACCGTCGTGGCGCTGGTAGCGCTCCTCGTGCGGTTCGACGCGATCGGTCCTGGCGACGGAACGGCGCCGCCGGCCCCGTTCGACTCGGGTCTGGCTGACCTGGCCAGGCTCGACCGATCGAAGTTCACCGACGCCGCGCCCTTGACCCAGGCAGTCCGTACCTTCGAGGGCAGGGTCGAGGAGAACCCGTGCTCAGTCATCGACTACACGCTGTTCGGCCAGCTGCTGATCCGACATCCACGCGCGAACGTCGACCCGGGCGCGTTGACCAGGGCTGAAGCGTCACTGGCGAGGGCCCCTGCCTTCCACCCTGAGGGCGTGCCGGCGCAGGCGCAATACGCCACGGTGTTTCCTGACCGGCACCGATTCTCCGAAGCCATCGAGGTTGCCGAGAGGGCGCTGGGACGCGGGACGAACGCTCAGGCAGTCGCCAGGTTGGCGGACGCCCGTTTCGCCATCGGCGATGACGGCGCCGCCCGAGCAGGCTATCTCCGCCTGAACTCGATCGCCCCCGGCCCGATCGCGCAGGCGCGCGCCGGCCAACTCGAATACCTGCGGGGAGATGTCGACGGAGCGCTTCGTCTGATGCAGAGCGCTGTCGTGGACGAATACGAGGCAGGCGCCTCCGCCGAAGGGCTTGCCCGGTATGCGGCACGTATCGGGGATCTGTACCAGGGGATCGGAAACCGGGTAGAGGCGGGCGCCCACTACCGGCCGGCGATCGATCTGTTCCCGCGCCACTTGGACGAAGCGGTCGATCTGTATCGCGGGGCGATCGAGGTCGCTCCCGACCCCACCCTGGTCGCCGAGTTTGGAGACCTTGATGCGGCCATGGGCAGACACGGTGATGCGCAAATCCAGTGCGACACCGTGCTGGCGATAGGTCGCCTGAACGCTTCGCAGGCATCGGTGATCGACCGTGCCCTGGAGTTCCTCGCCGACCACGAACTCGATGCCGGCGAGGCTCTCAGACTGGCGCAGGCCGACTCGGAACTGCGGCAGGACGTACACGCACGGGACCCCCTGGCCTGGGCGCTCTACCGCAAGGGTAGGTACGAACAGGCGGCCGCCGCCTCCGAGCGCGCACTGGCGTTTGGGACCGGTAACGCGGCGTTCCACTTCCACGCGGCGCTGATCTACGAGGCGCTGGGCGACTCCGATCCCGCAGTCCAGGCGTGGGCCGCGGTTGCCCGAACCAACCCGCGGTTTTCATTGCTCCACGCGGAACGGGTTCAGGCGGGGCTGGCCTGCCTGCCAGTCGCGGCGCGCTGACTGGCATGGTCGGTCACTCGCCCGTAACGGAGAAGTGGGGGATAACCCTTCTCCTGCTGGCGATGTGCCTCTGCGCTTATCTGTTCCTCCTGCCACGTCCCGGGCTCGCCCACCCGCTTGGAAACTTCACGGTGAACCGGTTTTCGCTGCTGGAGATCGGAGTCAGCACGATCGATATCACCTACATCCTGGACATGGCTGAGGTCCCGGCGTTTCAGGAGATACGACAGCTCGACACCAACAGGAATCAGGTCGTGGAGCCGGAAGAGGAAAGGGCGTTTGCGACTGCAAGAGCCGGCGAGCTGCGGGAAAACCTCTTCCTGGCGCTGAACGGCAACCCGGCCCGGCTTGAGGTCGTGTCGACCACGGTGACGTTCCCGCCTGGGGAGGGCGGGCTCGCAACCCTGCGACTGGAGGCCAGGTACCGGACCAGCATCTCCTACGAGGGCACCCACGCGATCACTGTCGATTACCGGGACGTCAACTATCCCGAGCGGATCGGCTGGAAGGAGGTCGTGGCCCGCCCCGGGCCAGGGGTGGATTTCAGTAGCTCATCGGTGCCCCGGGTGGGCGAATCAGGAGGCCTTACGGCGTACCCGACCGACGGGATTGCCAGCCCGCCGGACGTTACGGCGGCGCGCGTCGTGGCGTTCGCGACGGCCAACGGACATTCGGCGGCGACCGGGATAGCGACTGTGGCCCCAGGTCCGCGTGACATCCCGCCGAGGCGTGCCGATCCCCTGGGCGCGTTGCTGTCGAGGGAGAAGATCGGGATCGGCGTTGTCGTACTGGCGATCGTGCTCTCGGCCGGGATCGGCAGCCTCCACGCGCTGACGCCCGGTCACGGCAAGACGATCATGGCGGCCTACCTGGTCGGAACCCGCGGGACCCCATGGCACGCGGCAATGCTTGGCCTGACGGTGGCGGTTTCACACACGGCCGGCGTGCTGGCTCTGGGTGCGGTCACGCTCTACGCGTCGGCCTTCGTAGCCCCTGAGGCGGCATATCCGTATCTCGGATTGGGGGCGGGCGCTCTGGTGACCGGCATCGGCGCGTCGATGTTGTACCGCAGACTGAAGGCCAGGCGCGCTCGCAAAGAGCACCATCAACACGATCACGTCCACGATGGCCACGCCGGCGCGCCCGGCGGCGGTATGACCTGGCGAGGGATGCTCGCGATCGGTCTGGCCGACGGCGCGGTACCTTCCGCCTCGGCGCTTGTCGTGTGGCTGGCCGCGCTGTCCCTCAACCGGGTGGCCCTTGGGCTGGGAATGGTCGCCGCGTTCGGACTGGGTATGGCCGCGACGCTCACAGTCGTCGGAATCTTCCTGCTGCAGGCACGTAACGTACTCGGAGCGAGGCTGGCGGACCGATCCGGCCTGGTCCGCGCGTTCCTCGGGGCCCTCCCCTGGCTTGCGGCGCTCCTGGTGATCGGCGCCGGGATGCTGATGGCCGTGCGAGCAGCGTTGTCCGGTGGCTGGATCTAGGCGCTGGCGCGGAGCAGGACCACCTTCATCTCTGGCGGGAGGTTAGACCGGCTTACCGATAGCCTCGGAGCAGGGTCGGGCGGAGTCACGCCGAGCTCCTTCAACAGGACCGGGATCGGGCCAATGCCCTCCTGGCCGGCCGAGGCGACGTAGTGCATCGGGATGACGATATCCGGCTCGACCGCTCGAATCATCGATGCGACGGAGTCCACAGGCATGATTCCCGGGCCACCGGCAGGCACCATCAGGATGTCGACATTTCCGATCGCCTGGAGGGCGCTTGTGGCGAGCGTGCCCGCCAGCGTGCCGACATGGCAGACGCTGATGCCTTCGGCCTCCATCACGTAGACGGTGTTGAGGGAACGCGATCCGTCGCGGGCGGTCAGAGGTGTGGGGATACCCCGGAACGCCAGGGCCGCAATCTCGTACTCCCCCGGGCCCTCGAGCAGGTGGGCGGCCTGCCCCCACTCCTGCCGATGCTGGCGCAGGACGCCCGCGTGGCTGAACGTCACGACCGTCGAGCCATCGTCCTTGGCCTTGGGGTGCGATAGTGCGGGATACGGTTCGAAGTAGACGTCGTGGGGGCCGGACGTAACGACAAAACAGGATTGGCCAAGCCAGCGTATTTCCATATCACTCCCAGCGGGCTTACGAGCCCGTCACAGGGTTTCGAGGGGATCGTTGAAGCCTCGTCGCTCAGGGCGTTGGATCGATTACGATCTCGCCCTTTCGATTCTACGGCGGCGCGGGAAAACCGCACTTTGGTTGACATGCGGAGCGGACTGGTGCTAGCTTCGTCTCCAGCATCTGGCAGTCGGGCCCGCCGAGTGCTAAATCAGCTCTTCTGACCGATCTCAGAAGGCAGCGAAACAGAATGGCTCTTTCCCAGCGTACCGGTGACATCCTCAGGTTACTGGTGGCCGACTACATCGCGACGGGGGTGCCTGTCGGTTCGCTGTCGCTTGCCCGGCAGCACCGGCTTGCGGTAAGCCCCGCCACGATCCGGAACGACATGGTCCGCCTCGAGGAAGAGGGCTACATCATCCGTCCGCATTCCTCGGCCGGCGGCGTACCCGCCGACAAGGGCTACCGCTTCTACGTGGAGCTTCTGCCGATCGGGCGCGCGCCGGAGCAGGCCGAAAAAGACGCCCTTGAACGCACCCTCGAACAGGTCAAGCGCGACATCGAGCAGTGGGCGCGTACGGCCGCGGCGACCGTCTCCCAGCTGATGGGGACGCTTTCTTTCGCAACCACGCCACGACCGGAGTCCAACCGCCTGAAGCAGGTCGAGCTGCTGCAGATTCACGACCTCTCGGTCCTCGTGGTGCTGATCCTCCAGGGCGCGCATGTCCTGCGGCACCTGGTCGCGCTGGACCAGCCGACGACGACCTCGCAGCTTGAGCAGGCACGCAACCGGCTGGGGAAGCTGTTCGCGGGGAAGACGGCGAGTGAGATCGCCAACGAAGACGTCGAGAAACTCTCTTCGTTCGAGCGTGCGGTCATCGAGTCGATGCTTGCGATGCTCCACGAGGAAGAGGTCGCCGCCACCCACGACTACGTGATGGAGGGGCTGGCCGCGCTCTTCGAGCAGCCGGAACTCGCTCGGCCGGGGCCGGCCAGGGAACTGGCGGAGGCACTTGACGACGACGAAACCATCTCGACGATCGCGTCTGACGCCAGCACAAATGGCGCCGTCTCGGTGGTGATCGGCTCGGAGAACCGCCGGCAAACGCTCCGCGAATTCAGCATCGTGGTCTCCAGGTACGGAATCCCGGGTCACGCCAACGGAATCGTTGGGGTCCTGGGCCCTACCCGCCTTGCCTACCACCAGGCGATGCCGGTCGTCGGCCATGCAGCAACGGTGCTCAGCGACCTTGTCTCTGAGGCTTACACAGGGCGGCGCGTCCTGGATACCGCAGGGGCCTGATCCACCGAAACCGGGCGCATGCCCCGGTTCGGGATTTGTCCGCCACCCCCATATAATCTAATTTTGAGGTTTGAATCTCGAATAACGCGCCCGCGCGCGCTCCCCGAATCATGACCACGAAGCGTGACTACTACGAAGTTCTAGGGCTCCCCCGGGAAGCCTCGGCCGAGGACGTCAAAAAGGCGTACCGACGGCTCGCGCTGGAATTCCATCCAGACCGCAACAAGGCTTCGGGCGCAGCAGAGAAGTTCAAGGAAGTCAACGAGGCCTATCACACGCTGAACGACCCCGAACGGCGTGCGGCATACGACCGGTTTGGTCACGCAGGCGTCACCAATGGTGGGAGCGCGGGCGCCGGTTTCAGCGGCCACGAGAACTTCGGCGGATTCGGCGACATCTTCGATGCCTTTTTCGGGGGCGGCACCACCACCCGCCGCGGGCCGCGGCCAGGGCGCGATATCGAGTACCAGGCGACCCTCGAGTTCGAAGAGGCGGTCTTCGGGGCCGAAAAGCGACTGGACGTTGAGCGCGCTGAGCCTTGCGAACGGTGCAACGGCTCGCGCTCCGAGCCCGGGCACTCGTCCGTGCGTTGCGCGACCTGCGCCGGGACCGGCCAGGTCCGGCGCGTGCAGCGCAACATCTTCGGGCAGTTCGCCCAGGTCAGTCCATGTTCGACCTGTTCCGGGCAGGGCAGGACGGTGCAGACGCCCTGCAAGGAGTGCAACGGGCAGGGCCGGAAGCGCCGCCAGCGCACCATCGTGGTCAACGTTCCCGCAGGCATCGAAGACGGGACCCGCATCCGGCTCTCGGGCGAGGGCGAACCGGGCGATCCCGGCGCGCCCGCCGGGGACATGTTCCTCTATGTCAGCGTGAGGCCGCACGCCCTCTTCGAGAGGCACGGGATCGACCTCGCACTTGAGATGGAAATCAACCTTGCCCAGGCCGCTCTGGGCACCATGGTCGAAGTGCCAACTTTGAAAGGCAAGCGCTCCATCAAGGTTCCCTCCGGCACGCAGTCAGGCACCGTCTTCCGTGTCAGGGGCGAAGGCGTACACGAGATTGGCGGTACCCGGCGGGGCGATCTCCTCGTGTCGATGTTCGTAAATGTGCCAGAGAAGCTAAATAGCAAGCAGAAGGCCCTGCTCGAAGAGCTGGCAGCAACCCTGCAGCCTGGAGGCGCCACGCCCGTGGAGGGCCGTCGCGATGGCAAGGGGGGCATCCTGAACAAGATCAAGGACGCGATCTACGGCGACAGTGCCTCCTGAACAGGGCGGGTCAAGGTGGCTCGAGCTCTCGATCGAGGCACCGGGCGAGTACGCCGAACCTCTGAAGACGCTGTTCGCGCGCCACGCCGATGGCATGATCGCCATCGAGCACGCCGGTGGTTATAACCCCGACGAGGGCGAGGAGCCACCCGGGCCGAATGCTCCGGTGGTGGTCCGCGCGTACCTGCCGGTAGACAGCACGACCCAGGCGCGCCGCGCCAACATTGAAGTCGGCGTACGCCTGGTCTCGCGATTGCAGAAGCTTGGCGAACTGAACATCCGCACGATCGACGAAGCGGAGTGGCTGACCCAGAAGGTCGACCCAGTTCGGCTTGGACGACGCCTGGTGGTAGTACCGCCCGGGTACAAAGAGGGATTGCGGCCAGGGGACCTGGTAATCCCGCTGGAAGCCGGGATCGCATTTGGCACGGGGCATCACCCGACCACGCGGCTTTGCCTTGAATCGCTCGAAGACTACGTGCGGCCAGGGATGCGGATGCTCGACGTGGGCTGCGGCTCGGGGATCCTCTCGATCGCGGGCCTGCTCCTGGGCGCCCGCGAAGCGGTGTGCCTTGATATCGAAGACGATTCCACAACCGCGAGCGCCCGCAACCTGAAGGCCGCAGGTGTGGACCGCGCTGCCACGATCCTGAAGGGCACGCTCCCGCACTCCGCCGCTGCCGAGGCCGCCTTCGAGATCGTCGTAGCCAACATCTCCGGCAACGTGCTCACCCTCCTGAGCGGCGAGCTGCTGAAATGCCTGACGCCGGACGGTGTCCTGATCGGCTCCGGATACATGGTCAGCCGCCGTGCAGAACTCGAAGCGGTCTTGCTCTCAGACGGGGCGCGCATTCTCGAAACGCGCATTGCGGCCGACTGGGTGACAGTGATCGCCGGCCGGTCGGCCTGATGCACCGTTTCTTCTTGCCGGGGGACTTCGACGCCGAACGGGTCGAACTGCCGCCGGACATTTCCAGGCAGATAGCGTCCGTCCTGCGACTGCGGCCGGGCGAACAGATCGCCGTGTTCAATGGATCGGGCGAGGAGCTCAGGGTCAGGCTGGAACGGGTGTCCACCGGCACGGCCGAAGGCGTAATCATCGGGCGAAGCAATCCAGGTGTCGAGCCGAGGCTTGCGATCACTATCTGCCAGGCCGTTCTCAAGGCGGACCGGTTCGAGTTCGTCCTGCAGCGTTGCACCGAGCTCGGCGTCGCGCGGTTCCAGCCGGTCATCACCGAGCGCTGTGTCGCTTCGATGCCGGGCGGGGGACGCCTGACACGCTGGGAGCGGATCGTTCGCGAGGCCGCCGAACAGTCGGGGCGCGTGGCCGTTCCGCCGATCGCCAGGGCGATCACGCTCCCGGAGCTGGCGGCAAGCGACTCCCATCGCCCCGCGATCCTGTTGTGGGAGGAGGAGTCGGCCCACACTCTCCGGGAGGCCCTGGAAGAGCGACTGAAGGGGGCCCCCGCGCGGTTATCGCTCATCATCGGCCCCGAGGGCGGCATCGACCCCCGAGAGGCAGACATCCTGCGCAAAGCCGGCGTGGCCGTGGCTGGCATGGGTAAGCGCATCCTGCGTGCGGAGACTGCGGCGGTGGCGGCGACCGTTGCTGCGCTGTATCACAGCGGCGCGCTCGGCTAGCGGGCTGACCTCAGGGCTGCGAGGCCATGCGGCTCTCGGCGGCCGGCGCTCTGCGCATCAGGGAGTCGATCGCCTCGCTCACATTGAGGCCTTCGAATAACAGCTGCTTCAGGCTGGACGCGATCGGCATCTCGACCCCCAGGCGGGTCGCGATCTCCACCGCGGCAACGGTTGCCTGCACGCCCTCCACTGTCTGGTCCATCCCCTTCAGGATGTCTTCGAGTTTCTTGCCCTTGCCCAGCTCCTCGCCCAGGAAGCGGTTGCGGCTTAGCTTTGAGTAGCAGGACGCGATGAGATCTCCCATACCGGAGAGTCCGGCGAAGGTCTCGGGGCGGGCGCCCATCGCCACGCCGAGCCGGGTGATCTCATGGAGGCCGCGTGTGATCAGGCCGCCCTTGGCGTTGTCGCCCAGGCCCAGCCCGTCGATGATCCCGGCGCAGATGGTGACGATATTCTTGAGCGCACCGCCCAGCTCAACGCCGATGACATCGTCCGTCGTGTAGACGCGGAAGACGCTGGAGGACAGGACCGCCTGTGCGGCCGTCGCGGCATTGATCGACGCGCATGCGACCGTAGCGCTTGCAGGCTTGCCGGCGATGATCTCGCGGGCGAGATTGGGACCCGAGATGACACCGAGGAGGCAGCGCCGGTCACTGCCCAGCTCTTCGGCCAGCATTTCGGTGGGCCGCTTGCCCGTACCCGGCTCCAGCCCCTTGACCGCGCTCAGGACGAGTGGCGCGCCGGCCAGGTGACGGCGTAGCTGGCGCGCGTTCTCGCGCAGCCGCGCGGTCGGGACCGCGACGATCGCCAGGTCAGCGCTGCCCAGCGCCTCTTCCGCGCTGGCGGTGATCGCAAGGTTTTCGGGGAATCGGATGCCGGGGTGGAACCTTCGGTGCTCGCGTGCCGAGGCCAGCGCATGCGCCTCCGCGGCAGTTCTTGCCCAGAGCGTCGGCGCGTGTCCCTGGCGTGCCGTGATCACGGCCAGCGTCGTGCCCCAGCTCCCCGTGCCGACAACCCCGATGCGTGCCATGCCTGGTCGATTCAGGCTACCGGCGGCACAGGCTTGTCGCCGAGGCGGTGTTCTTCGCCTCGCAATAGTCTGCCGATGTTGGAGTGGTGTCTGACCAGGATCACGCCGGCCCCGATGAAGCCGAAGATCAGATATTCGGGGTCGAGGCTGCCCAGTGCTGCGAGGACGACGAGCGCCAGGAGGCCAGCGGTCGTACCGACGATCGAGCCGAGTGAGACGTATCTGGAGACGATGACGACCACGAGGCCGATCAGGGCGAAGGTGCCGGCGACCCACGAAACCAGGAAGAGGGCACCGACCCCGGTGGCTACGCCGCGGCCACCCCTGAAGCGGGCAAATACTGGCCAGCTATGACCTGCGATTGCGACGGTCGCGGCCAGTGAGGCGACCAGGGAGGAGTCGGAAACGAAGCGCGCGATCAGGACCGCGGCGACGCCTTTGCCGAGGTCGGCGAGGAGAACCAGGGCAGCCGGGACGGGCCCCACGCTGCGCAGCATGTTGGTGGCGCCGCTGTTGCCGCTGCCGACCGTGCGGATGTCGATCCCGGCCCAGAGCCTGCCGACCAGGACTCCAAAAGGAATCGAGCCAACCAGATACGCCGCTGGCAGTGCGACGAGATACGGCCAGGGACCTGTCATCGGTCGGCCACAAACTCCAGCTTCAAAGGTGTGCCCTGGAAACCGAATGCGTTGCGCAGTGAGTTCTCAAGGTAACGGCGGTAAGTGAAGTGTATGCGAGCCGGGTCGCCGGTGTGAAACACGAAGGTCGGCGGGCTTGTGCGGCGCTGTGAGATCTTGCGAATCCGGACGTCGTTTCTTCCCTGCGAAGGCGGCGGATGGGCCGCGATCGCGTCGGAAATCACCCTTCGGAGTTCGCTCTCGTCGATGGTCCTCGTGAACTGGTCGTAGGTAGCGACGACCGATTCCAGCAGCCCGGGGATACCGCGTCCATGGAGCGCCGAGATCAGCCGCACCGGAGAGGAGACCAGGAACTTGAGCCGTTGCCGGATTTCTAGCATGGCTGCGTCGTGCTCGACCCCGGTTTCCGGCGCCAGGTCCCACTTGTTTAGCGCAATGACGGCGCCTCGCCCCGCCTGGTCGATGAACCCGGCGACATGCGTGTCCTGGGCAGTCACGAACTCTGTGGCGTCGAGCACCAGGATCGCCACATGGCAGCGCTCGATCGCCTGGAGCGTGCGCAGCGAGCTGTATTTTTCGATCCCCTGCTCAATGCGGCCACGTCGCCGCAGGCCGGCGGTGTCGATGAACTGGAGATCGCGCTCCTTGAAGCGGAGGACCGTATCGACCGGGTCGCGGGTCGTCCCCGGGACCGGACTTACGATTGAGCGCGTGTGTCCGGCGATGGCGTTCATCAGCGCGGACTTCCCCACGTTGGTTCTTCCCGCGATCGCAATACGGGGGTAGAGGTCGGAGTCCCCGGTTTCGACCGGTTCCGGCAAGACCCTGGCTACCGCTTCCATGAGCTCCGTGATCCCCTGGCCGTGATAGGCGCTGATGGGGATCGGGTCACCGATGCCGAGCCCGTAGAAATCGACCACAAGCAGGGCGCGCTTTTCACTGTCCGCCTTGTTGGCGGCAAGCACGACCGGTTTGCCCGACTTCCGCGCGATTTCGGCGGCGTCGTGATCGCCAGCCGTAACGCCGGAGACGGCGTCTGTCACCAGGATCAGCACATCGGCCTCAGAGATGGCCGATGCCGTCTGCGCCTGCACGGCGCGGTCGATCCTGTCGCCCGCGTTTTCTTCAATTCCGCCGGTGTCTACGAGCGCGAACGCCAGGTTGCCGAAGCGGGCGTCGATCGAGACGCGGTCGCGGGTCGTGCCCGGGATATCGCTGACGATCGCGATCCTGCGGCCCGCGAGACGGTTGAAAAGGGTCGACTTGCCGACGTTCGGCCGCCCAATGATGGCGATGATCGGGAGCTTGGGAGCCAAGTCAGGAAAACAGGAAGTCGAGCAGGCCTGCCTGCGCGTGAAGCCGATTCTCGGCCTGGTCGAAGACGATCGAACGAGGGTCGTCAAACAAGCCCTGCGAGATCTCCTCTCCAGGGTGAGCAGGCATGTCGTGCATGAATTTGACGCCCTTCCCGGCCAGGTCCAGCAGCGGGGGGTTCACCTGGTAGCCGGCGAACGCCTTGAGCCGGATTGCGGTTTCGGCCTCCTGGCCCATGCTCGTCCAGACATCGGTGTAGACGAAGTCTGCGCCTTTGGCCGCGCTGGCCGGCTTGCGGACCATCGATAGCGTCCCACCGGTCTTCTGGCCAATCGATATCGCCTGTCCCGCGTACCGCTCTGGAAGTTCGTATCCGGCGGGCGACGCGATCGTGAGGTGACCGCCGGTCGCGGCCAGTCCAAGCGCCAGGCTCGCCGCGACGTTGTTGCCATCGCCGATGTAGGCGACTCGCACCCCCTTGATCCCGCCGAAGTGCTGGCGGATCGTCAGCAGATCGGCCAGCGCCTGGCACGGGTGCTCGGCGTCAGAGAGAGCGTTGACGACCGGGATTGACGCCGCCTGCGCGAACTCCTCGATAAGCGCATGGCCGAAGGTCCTTACTACTGCGAGGTCGGCGACCCGCGACACCATCCTTGCCACGTCTTTCACGGGCTCGCGTTTCCCGAGCATGACCTCCTGCGGCGCCATGTAGATGGGATGTCCGCCCAGCTCGTGAACCGCGATATCAAAGGTCAGCTTCGTGCGCAGGGAAGGCTTCTCAAAGATCAACACCGCGTTGCGCCCGGCCAGCGAACGGGTGCGGTCGCCCTTCTTGAAGGCGGTGGCGCGTTCGAGGACGTCCGCGATCTCGCCCGGGGAGAGGTCGGACATGGAGAGGAAGTGGCGGACTTTCGTTTGCGCGGTCATGGTCTAGCCTCGCTTGGTGCCATGACCAAAGGATACAGGCCGCCGCACTCAGCCCTGCACGTAACCGAGCTTCTCTGCAACCCTGCCGTCTCGCACCGGGCAAAGGTCGCTCCCGCGCACGTGCCCGGGCCAGCCCTCCCGGTCCGCCCGGCGGTAGACCCAGCGGAGGACGCATCGGTCGCCAGCTTCGACGATCTCTTCGATCTCGAAGCGGGCGTTCGGGGACCACTCGAATAGGGCGGCCCAGGCGGCCAGCACCGAGTCCTTCCCGGCATACGCCTGGCCATCCGGGCGGGGGCTGGGGGCCTGCTGGCGGCGCCGAACCCCGGTCAGGCCGGTTTGAACTTGAGCAGCGTGATCGTGTCGGTGAGCTTTTCGAACACCGGAACCACCCTCGAGCCGATCTTGATCTTCGTTGGCTCAGGTTCGACTCCAACGATGTTCGTCGGCACCCTCACGCCCTCTTCGAGTTCGACGATGGCGACGACATACGGCACCTTGTCGCCAAAGCCGGGATGGGGAGCGCGGTGAACTATCGCGTAGGTGTGAATCACCCCGCGTCCGGAAGCGCGAAACCACTGTGTTTTCGCCGAAGCGCAGTGCGGGCAGATATCGCGCGGGTAGAAGTATGGCTTACCGCACCCTTCGCACCTGCGCACCCAGATCTCAGATCGCCGCAACCCTTCCCAGTAGCGGTCGGATTCAGGCTGAGGCACCGGGACCGGTGTCATCGGGGCGGGTGTGGTCGCTTTGCCGGTCATCTAGGCCCTCCCGAGAACCGTGGTTCCGGTGGAGGAAAGGCTGCCACCGGTGCCATGCACAAGCGCAAGTCGGCAATCAGCCACCTGGCGATCGCCGCATTCGTTGCGGAGCTGGCGGACCGCCTCAACGATCAGGAAGATGCCGTACATCCCGGGGTGCGTGTAGGAGAGGCCGCCCCCGCTCGTATTGAGCGGGAAGTTGCCGCCCGGAGCGGTCCGCTGACCCGCCACGAAGTCGGCAGCCTCCCCGGGCTTGCAGAACCCCAGGTTCTCAAGCGTCACGAGCACGGTGTACGTGAACGAGTCGTAGATCATGGTCAGGTCGAAGTCGCCGTGACCGACCCCCGCCATCTTCATCGCCTGCGGC
This sequence comes from SAR202 cluster bacterium, assembly GCA_016872495.1. Taxonomy (GTDB): domain Bacteria; phylum Chloroflexota; class Dehalococcoidia; order Lucifugimonadales; family Lucifugimonadaceae; genus VGZT01. The sequence continues at coordinate 27,609 of VGZT01000006.1, read as the reverse complement.
CCGGTATTGCGCCCAAATGCTGAGGTCAGGTCGGGCATCTGAGAGATCATGGAGTGGTCGTGCCCCTCGCCGACGCCGAGGATACGGATCGGGTTCTTCTTCGTGTCGCGAGCCCGGCTCGCCGATGTGACCACGATCGCCGCGCCGGCGTCGGTCACCAGGCAGCAATCGAGAAGGTGAAACGGCCACGCGATCCAGCGCGAGTCGTGGTAGTCGTCGAAGGTCATCTTCTCGGCCTGCATGTAGGCCTTCGGGTTAAGGTTGGCCCACTTGCGCGTCGACACCGCGATCTCCGCCATTGCCTGGCGGGTCCTGTCCTCCCCGTACTGGTGCAGGTAGCGGTTGCACGCCAGCGCATACGTGATGGGGGGGCCCATGATTCCATGAGGGGACTCGTACTGGGCTGCCGGCAGTCCGGGGTTGGGGCCGGGACGTGCGCGGTCCGACCGTCCCGCCTGGCCGTGAGTTATGAGCGCGACTTCGCAGTATCCGGCGTTGATCGCGGCCAGGGCGTGCGCCAGGTGAATGACGAACGATGATCCACCGACCGACGTGCTGTCGGTGTACCGGGGCTGAATCCCCAGGTATTCGGCTACGTCGTATCCGTTGTAACCGGCCGTCAGGAAGCCGTCGACATCCGAAAGCTTGAGTCCGGCGTCCTCAAGCGCGTTGCGGGCGGCCTCGGCGTGATGCTGTAGCGGTGACTTGTTCGGGACCTTGCCGATCTCGTCGGACTCGGCCACGCCGACGATCGACGCTTTGCCTGAGATCCGTGCGAGGCTGCTTTCTACCGGCATTTCCACCTCCGAGTTGAGAGCGATAGTCGGGACCACGGCTAATCTGCCCCAAGGCCGGGGATTTGGCAACCCGGGCCCGGTAATCAATAAGGCGGCGAGAGACAGATTTCGCCAGTCTGGCAAAGCCGCACCGGACGAATTTCGCACACGGTCGTCCGGAAATCGTTATAATGGGGGTTGCTGGAAAGTTCGACGGCCTTCATGCCACGCCACGACTCGTCTAAACCCGAATCCGGGATCTTTCGACACCGCGCAGTCCTGGCGAGCCCTATCAACCTCCCGCACTTCTATGCGTACCGCGCGGGCCGCAACAGGCTTGCAGTCTTGAAAGAGCAGTCCAATTACAGTCACTTCGTTTGCCGATTTGCGTTTGGTCCCACCGATCCTTAAGTCCCTCCAGTCCGAGCACTATACCGAGCCGACGCCCATCCAGTACGACGCGATCCCCCACTTGCTGGCGGGTCGCGACCTGCTGGGGTGCGCCCAGACCGGAAGCGGCAAGACGGCGGCGTTCGCCCTGCCAATCCTCCAGAACCTGAGCGCCAGCCATTCACTTGCCGCCAGCCGCGCCCCCAGAGCGCTCGTCCTGGCGCCCACCCGCGAGCTCGCGCTTCAGATCTGCGACAGCTTCCGAACCTACGGTCGACACCTCCCGCTGGTCAGCGTCGCCATCTACGGTGGCGTGGGCCAGGACCGCCAGGTGCGCGACCTGAAACGGGGCGTCGACATCCTGATCGCAACCCCCGGCCGCCTGCTGGACCTGGTCGGCCAGGGGTATGTCCGGCTCCAACACGCGGAAGTGCTCGTCCTCGACGAGGCCGACCGCATGCTGGACATGGGTTTCATCAACGACGTCCGGAAGATCATCAGAGAGCTACGCTCCCGGCGCCAGACGATGCTCTTCTCCGCCACGATGCCGCGCGAGATCATGTCGCTGGCAGACGCCATCCTCAAGGACCCGGTGCGCGTGACCGTGGCGCGTGTTGAGGCGACGGTCCCCAAGATCGCCGAGAGCGTCGTGTTCATTGAGCGGCAGGCCAAGGGCGGCGCGCTCAGGGACCTCCTCGGACGTCCCGAGGTGGACCGCGCACTGATCTTCACCCGTACCAAGCACGGCGCCGACCGGCTCGTCCGGGAGCTCAGCCGTTACCAGATCACGTCCGACGCGTTACACGGGAACAAGTCACAGGGCGTGCGCCAGCGGACGCTCGATCGGTTCCGCACCGGCAAGACCCGGTTCCTGGTCGCCACCGACCTCGCGGCGCGCGGGATCGACGTCGAGGGCATCACCCACGTCGTCAACTACGACCTCCCGGTCGAACCGGAGGCGTACGTGCACCGGATCGGGCGCACCGCGCGTGCCGGTGCCAGCGGGATCGCCGTCTCGTACTGCTCCTGGGAAGAGCTTGACGCCCTCAAGAGCATCGAACGGCTGATCGGTCGCCGACTACCCGTGGTTGGACCGGATGGGAAGCCGACCACGCCGGCGCAATCGCCCCTGGCTGCCGCTGCAGCTGTCGCCGAGCGCGGCGGAGCGCCGAAGAAGAGCTTTGCGTTCAGGGGACGGCCACGGCGCGCCACCACGCGGCGCCGGGCTGCCTGGTAATGCCATGCAGGCCCCGCATCTGACGCGGGGTCTGTCGTGATCTCACTACCGGTAGCGGTGCACGTTCAGCACGTTTGACCGGCGCGCGAAGGTACCCTCGACGCCACCCCGGACTTGAATCGCTCCGGCGCGGAAAATCCGCCGGCCTCTATCCATTCCCGATCGACCGCGGCGACGGGTCGGATCTGGGCCACCTTCACTATTGGAGCGGCGAATAGGGCGTAGGAGCCAGGATCCGGTTTTCGACGTCCTCGACGATCAGACCGTCCTTCTCCGACTCTGCCGCCGCCTTGATCCACTCCGGGTCGGCGCGGAAGTTCTTCCATGCCTGCGCTCTGGCGTTGAGGTCCTGGTACGCGACCAGGTAGACGAGCTGGTTGCGCGACGGCCCGACCTCGTGGGTCCAGTAACCGATGTTTTTTATCCCGTGCTTCTCGAAAAGCTTCACCGTGTGGTTCTGGAAGCGCTTGTGGAGCGCCGGCAAACGGCCGCCAAAGCAGGAATAGATCCTTAGCTCGTAGATCACACTCATCTCCGATCGGCATAGTGGTTACGGCACACGGATTCTGTCCGGCATGCCTGGCCAAGTCAAGGCTGGCAGCGGTGCGGCCACCGGCGAGTCACTGGTCAAAGACCGAGCCATCGGCATGCAGCCGAGTATCGACGTCGCGAACCTTGTATGGCCACTTCCTGGCCGCGTCCGGCCGTAGTTCCACGCCTATTCCGGGCTTGTCGGAGATGATGAGGAATCCCTTGCCGTCGTGCTGGGCAGCGCCGGCAACGATTTCGGATTTCGGCGGCTTTTCCTCGCCGGTCGGGTACTCCTGCAGCGCGAAGTTCGGGATGCAGGCAGCGATCTGGAGACAGGCGGCGGTGCTGACCGGGCTCAACGGGTTGTGCGGCACTACGCCTACGTGACGCGCCTCTGCGAGGGCGGCCACCTTCTTCGTCGCCGAGATCCCGCCGACCATGCAAACGTCGGGACGAACATACTGAACGGCGTCGCGACGGAGTGCCATGTCGAAATCCCAGAGCGAGTTAAACCGTTCGCCGGTCGCGATCGGGATGTTGATCTTCGAAGCCACGTACCCCATCTCGTCGATGTTGTCGGGCGTGACCGGATCCTCGAAGAAGAACGGCTTGTACTTTTCGATTCCGAGCCCGAGTTGGACCGCCTCCGCCGGGGTAAGCCGCCGGTGGATCTCGATGCAGAGGTCGACTTCGTTGCCGACCGCCTCGCGGTACCTGCGCACGGTATCGATGGCATCCTCGATCTTCGCGGCGTGCGTCTTGAAATAGGGGATGTGATGTGGCTCGTCGAGGAACGGGGTCAGGTGACCGACCGCAGTGAACCCTTTCTTCCTGGCGTCGACCACGCCCTTGACCAGCACTTCTGTAGTGTCGCCAAACACGTGGTAGTAGACCCGGGCCCTGTCACGCACCTTCCCGCCCAGCAGCTGATAGACCGGGGCCTGAAAGTGCTTGCCTGCGATGTCCCACAGCGCTATGTCAATGGCCGAGATCGCCCCCATGATCGCCGCCCCGCGGAAGTAGCCCCACCGGTACATGAAGTTCCAGTGGTGTTCTATCCGCAGCGGGTCCTTGCCGACCAGGTACCTGCCAAACTTGTCGATTGCGGCCGCCGAGGCTTCCAGGAAGCCCCACGCACCGGACTCTCCGACCCCTTTCAGGCCGCTGTCGGTCGTGATTTCGCAGAACAGGTAGCGGTCGATCAAAAGGGACCTGACTGACTCGATCTTCATGCGCGACCCCACTTGACTGGCTCCCCGGCTGGCAACGATCGGCCGATAGTACTACCGGGGAGCCCGGGCGATCAGTGGGCCGCACGCATACTACGGATGCGCTGCCTCGCCAGGATCACGGCTCCGATTCCGTTGACGACGCCCCCCAGGGCTGCGACAAGAGCGATGCCTGTGCCGATCGTGAAGTGGTGGCCGCTTTCGTCGACCCAGACCTGGAAGATCTCGAGTGGACCCAGCCGGAGGCCGACATCCGCCACGCGCCCGGACTGCGAGAGCACCGCGAGCACGAGGACCAGGCAATATGCAATCACACCGAATGAGACCGTACCGATGAGGGCAGACTTGATGAACGTACGCGTCATCTGAGGCAACCTTTCTAAAGGGCTCTGGCGAGCGAGCGACCATCCTTAGAGAACACCGTCAGGCCGGCCAGGTTGAGCAGAAACGGCACCGCAAAGCTGGCCGACTGCGGGCTGCCCGCGACCAGCGAGACGATCACGGCACAGACGCCTACCGCGCCGGCCAGCGCCGGGCCGCCGGCGTGAATGAGCGGCGCCGGACGGGCGACCGAGTGCACAATCGCCACGTTCCAGCCCGCGGTGACGACGTATGAGCCCGCGCCTTCCCTCCAGATCGCCAGGGCATGCCCGAACTCGTGAACCACCAGGCAGAGGAAGACCGCGAGGATGGCGGGCGCCAGCACGGCCGCCAGTTCCAGCTTCGCCAGGGTGCCGAGAGCCAGCAATCCGGCCGCGGGCAGCAGCCAGACTGGCATCGTGTGCTTCCCGAGAATGGCTGAGATCGATGCGAGGTGTGGCAGGAGCCCATGAGCGGACACCGCATGCCGGGTGACGCGCCGGGTGGGAAATGACCGGGTCACCACCGAGTACGCGAGCTGTCCTGCCCACCGGCGGAATCGTAGCGTGGGCGAGCCGCCGCGCACGTTCAACAGATGGCCGGAGTTCAATGTCTCCACGAACTGAATGAGGTCCGTGGCAACGGTCTCTTCTTCGACTCCGAAGCGTTCGGCGACGATCGTTGCAATCTCGCCGAGGCGCCTTCGTTGCAGCATCAGCTCAAGAAAGGCGCAGGCCGAACCGGAAAGCGGGTAGGTCTGGCCGAGCACGTTGTCCAGGAGCCGGCCGTCGCGCAGCTCCACGCCCGGAGGGATTCGAACTTCCGTGTCGAGATCCGTCATCGATCCTTACCGACTTCCATCCCGAGAACGGCGGCGGAGGCCGAGAGCCCGGTCGTGAGCAGCGCGAGCGTGTGGCCCGCCCCGGGCCCGAGCGCCCCAACCAGCCAGACGTCCAGCGCGAGCGCGGCGATGACGCAGACGCCCGCCGTGATCGAACTGAGAAATTGCATCCCGTTAGACCGGTGGTCCCAGGGGATCAGCCGGCCCGCGAATACGACCGCGAACGTGGAGCTTCCGATCCAGGCAAGTTCGTTGAGGCCTGCGCCTCCCAGCAGCAGCAGTGGGGAGACGGCTAAAAGTCCGAGCCCGAGCGCAACTGCGCCCGCACCCAGAATCCACCCGAATGCTCTGCTCCATGGCGCTGCAGGGGACGAATCGGCCAGCCAGCGGCCGAGCCGGTACTCGCGAGAAAGGGAGATGGCCACCTCCCCGGCAGCCAGCAAAAGCCCGGCCACCAGCAAACTCCCGAGGAGGCCGTCGCGTTCGCCCGAAGCCCGAATGGCCAGGCCCGCCAGCGCGCCCAGCGCGGGCGCGAACAGCAACCATCTGGCCCGCGGTGACCTGAGCGCGGCAGCTGCCAGCGATTGACCGAGGGCAAGCGCAGCGCCGTGACTCGGCAGAGGCAGCATCTGGGATCGGAATCGGATACTGGATCCTGGCTCTCGGGCCTTCGCCCAGACCAGGGCTGCGCAGGCGGCCATTCCACCAGCCAACGCGGCGCCGCAGCTGATCCACTCATCAGGGCGTACCAGCCCAGCGGGAGTCCCCGTTGGGCCCCACGGTACGAATGGCGAAAGCCATGCCCACGCCGGCGCCCCAACCAGCGTCGACCCGCCCAGGCCGACCAGTGCGATGGATATCAAGAAAAGGACCCCCACGAGACGAGCTTGCCGATCACCGGAGAACAGCGCAGACGTGGCTGCGCCAGCGATCCCCACGTTGACGAACCAGACCGCGAATAGCAGGGCCCAGACCCGGGAGGGCTCAGCCTGGAGGGAGTCGTATGCATCGAGGAACGCGCGAGAAATTACGAGGGACGGGGCGGCAAGCATGAGAGCCACCGGGACCAGGAGCAGCGGGACTGCAATCAGGTGGCGGGGCACAGGCGACGCACGGAACTGGCCATCGAAGGCGGAAAGTCGGGGGCTACCGCTCGCGCCCGCAAACCCGAGTGCGGCGCCAACCGCAACCACCGCGACGGTAAGTGTTGTGAGTCCGTGTGCCCGGCTCGACGCCAGCGCGGCCAGGACGTCTCCTGAACACGCCCCCAGAATCCCGATCGTGAGTGCCGCGGTGAGCAGGGCCGTCAAGACCAGCGGATTCGTCCTGAAGATACGGCTCAGGGTGCGTGACACGCGCCGGGCGTCACTCAGGAGCAACTGAACCCATAATTGCCTCAATCCGGTCAGCGGCTGTACCGAAACCAGTGACATTTCCGAAAACTCCCCTGAGGTCTTGCTCATCCCAGCGACGCACGAGTGCCGCCGGTGAACCCGAGTCCACGATCTGCCCGCCGACCAGGATGTAGACCTGGTCGCAGGCTCGTTCGGCAAAGAACACATCCTGGGTTGCCACGAGGAAGGCAAGGCCTCTAGAGCAGAAGGTGGATATGAGCGACTCGAGCGCGATAACCGTTTCCGGATCCAACGCGGCGGTCGCTTCGTCGATAAGCGTCAGTGGACGTATCAGCGCTGCTGCAGCCGCGAGTGCGACTTTGCGACGGTTTCCGTGCGACAGCTCACCGATCAGGCGTGGGGCGCCGGTGGGCAGCGTGAGTACCTCGCCGAACGCGAGTGCGCGATCGACGTAGCCGCGGTCGGCCCTCTGAAGGGCGCCGTAGAGCTGGAAGTACTCCCTGATCCTCAGGTGGCCGAACCCTTCTGGCGTGTCCGGTACGTAGCTGAGCCGCCGCCGATCATCGAGGGTCGCTCTTGTGGTTACCCCGGAGCCATAGTCCAGCGTGCCCTGGACCGGGCTGAGCAAGCCGGCGCAGATCTGAAGGGTGGTCGTCTTCCCTGAGCCGTTCGGCCCGACCAGGCCGACCGCCTGGCCAGGCTCGACGCGCAGATCCAGCGACTTCACGGCGAGGGTCCGGTCGTAGCCGAAGGAGACACCCCTGATCGCCAGCACCGGGGCGGTCGACCTTGCCTCTGATCCAGGCCGATGCATGCGTAGCGTTTCCATGGTTCCTCTGCGCAAGGTCCGGGGCCAGCGGAGGCCGGCCCCGGACACCGGCTCTAGTTGCAGGTCCCGGAGACCCCTGAAAGGCTCAGCGAGAAGGACGAGCCGCCGCCACTGAAGGTGCAGTAGCCCACGTATGCGAGAGTGGCAAAGGCCACCGCGCCCAGCAGGACGAGGAGGCCCCACTCCTCCTGGCCCACCAGGCGGGCATCGAGGGCGATCGCAGGTGACACGTAGCCGGGCCGGAGCGTGGTCGAGAACAGTCGGTCGCCATCGGCGGACATGGTCTTCATCGACTTTTTCCTCCTGGAACCCCTGGTCGCGAATCCGATTCCGGAGAGTCGGCGAACGCGGAAGCGCGCTGGGAGCACGGACGGACAGAAGGATGGACGGAGACAGGGCTGAAGGTGGTCCTGGGTGGCGCCTCGGCGCCTTCGACTGCCCGGTCGCGGCAGACTAGCGCCTGGACCATCGGGACAGAATGGGTTTCACTCCGGATCGGGCGAGGAGAAAGTCGATCCGGGGGCTTGGTGTTTTACCCGGGTTACCGGGGGGCGTTCAGGTGCGGGCAGCGAATGGTTCGAGCGCCTCGGGGCGGACCGTCACGCCCAGGCCGGGTCGATCGGGAAGATCGAATGCCCCGTTGTGATAGACCCATGCTGAATCGGCGATGTCCCTGCTCATCCGGTAGTGCCCGTACTGGAACTCCTGCAGATGGCTGGGCCGGCACAACGCGCTGAAATGAAGGGTTGCGGCCTGGAAGACGGCCATCCCGTTGCCCATGTGCGGGGTCACTTCAAGGCCGGCGTCGTAGGCCGCGTCAAGTTGCCGAATCCCGTCGCTGATGCCAGTACGGCCGATGTCCGGCTGGTAGACGTCGAGCGCGCGCGGCGGGCCAAACCAGTCGCGCGCCTGGTATAGCGTCCGAAAATGCTCGCCCAGGGCGATCGGTGCGCCTGGCTCCCCGACCAGTTCGCGGTGGCCCGCCAGATCTTCAGGCTGAAGGGGGCATTCCAGGAAAACGACGCCCCGGTCTCCGAAACTGGCCTTGACCCTGGCAGCAGTCGCGGCTGGCAGCATCCACAAGAAGTCAACCATCCAGTTTTTCAACCTGGGACAACCCGCGCGGAGGCCGTCGAGTTCCTTGAGCCCGGCGTCGACGTCCGGGCTGAGGAAGATCTTGGCTCCACGCAGCCCGTCGTCGTACCACTTGTTTATCTCGGCGACCCTCTCGCCCAGGGTTGCCTTCCGAATTCCGGAGAGATAGACGGGGATCCGCTTTCGAGGGTCGGGCCTGATGAGCGCGGCCACCGGCTTGCCGTTGCGGATGCCAAGCGCGTCCCAGACCGCGAGGTCGACTCCCGCCAGCGCATCCAGCCAGTAGCCCGACGCGTAGCCCCGACCGCGTTGAGCGTCGTAGAGGAAGTCCCAGAGGCGGGTGGGCGATTCAAAAGTGCGCCCCGCCACGACCGGGGCGACGATGTTTTTCCAGATCAGGCAGACGACTTCGGGACCGATGGGGGCATTGACTTCCCCCCAGCCGGTCGTGCCGTCGGCGAACTTTACCCGGCAGAGAGCCGTCTCGATGTTGCGCGCATACACGGTCTGCCAACCCGGGGTGAACTCGAAGCGGTCACCCTTCTGAGCTTCGTCGGAGCGGTACTCCTCCCAGTACCTGAGCGGGAACGAGAGGTGAAACGTATCCAGCGAGCTGATCGCGAAGCTGAGGTCGTTGGGCATGCGGCGCATTATAGGAAACGACATCCGGGCCTCCAGACCCCATGACGCATCGCCGGATGATCCACTCCGGCGGCGCAGCGCCAGATCGACCCGGGCAGGCACGCCCGTTCCCGAGAACGGCCCCCCGGTGTAGTCGATGGCCCCCGAAGACAGCGCGCGACTGATCGGCGACGTCTGCCAGGGCGGTGATAACGGTTGCGGGGATGTTCCGGGTCGTGTGGTCTGCCCTGAGCCGAGCCAGCACACCGAAGCCTTCGAGGCCGGGTTTCAGGATGTCGAGCAAGATCAATGCAGGTCGGTCGGCCCGGACAAGCGCGGCCACTCCGGCCCCGTCCTCGGCGTAAGAGACGTTATGGCCCTGTAGCGCGAGTAGCGTTCCCAGCGCGGCGCGGACCTCCTTGGAGCCATCGACGATCAGGATCCTTGCCGTCGTTATCCCGTCACGAGGGTGGCAGTGCGGAGGGTCAAAAGGCTTCTGGCCATGTTTCGGGTAGTCCACACCCCGGTTGATCTTTCCTCTGGCAGGAAGGCCTTAACTCGACGGAATCAAATTCAAAGCGATGTGCGGCAGGCCAGGATCGTCGCGATGGTCGACATCGGATCCGTAACCGCGGTACGGGTAACATTCCGCTCCGGTGAATACCATCGACGCCAGTAGAACCCTCCGACTCGCGCTGCCGGCGCTGATGCTGGCGACCCCGTTCTCGCTCCCGCATGAGAGCAGCGTCGCCCCGTTCATAAACGAAATTGCGGAGGACTTCGCGGTATCGACGGGCACGGTTGGCCAGTTCGGGACCGCGACCTCTCTTGGCGGCATGGGGGCGGCGCTTGCGCTCGCGCCTCTTATCGGACAGATGTCGGTCAAGCGGGTGCTGGCGGTTGTCCTCGCCGTCCTGGCTGTGTCTTCGATCCTCTCCGGCCTCGTGACCTCTTTCGCGGCCCTGATGGTCCTGCGGCTGATCGCAGGTATGGCCTCCGGAGTCGTGCTTGCCTCGGCGTTGACCGCGGTCGGCCGGCTGTGGACCGACCCGCGGTCCCGGACCGTACGGACCGGGCTGGTGATAGGCGCGATGGCCGGTGGGCCCGGTCTGCTCGGGCCGGCGCTGCGCATCTTCGGAAGCCAGTTCGACTGGCACTCAGTCCTGATCCTTTACGGGATACTCGCCGCGGCTTCTGCGACATTTGCGGCGCTCGCTCTGCCGGGCCTCGCCGGGGCCCCGGGCACGGTGCGCTACGGCAAGCTGATGGCCGAGGCGGCACGCGGCGTCGTGCTTCCGGTGGTGCGAGAGGCGCTGCTGCTCCGGCTGCTCCTGCAAGCCCTGTTCGGCGTCGTGTTCGGATACCTGGCCGCGTTCTTCATTCACCTGTATCCGGGCCGAACGGATTTGCTCCCGCCGATGTTCTTCGTCGGCCCGCTCGGGTTCATGCTGGCGGCCTTCGCTGGAGGCAAGGTCCTTGGGCGTATCGGCGTGGCGCGCGGATCCGCCATGATGGTGGCGCTCAACGCGGCGGGCCTGTTTGCCTTCGCCTGGATCGAGATGTCGCCATTCCTGACCGGCGCGCTCTTTTTCATCTACGGCGCGACGATCGGGATCGCCCAGACAGGGATCACCTCGCTCCTGTACCAGCACAGCGGGAATCGGCAAGGGCCCGTCATATTCGTGAACGGGGCCCTCGGCCCGGGCGGTAGCATGCTCGGGAACGCGGCGGGCGGGGCGGCGATCCTGTTGACGAATGGATTCCTGGGCTGGCAGATCCTGGTTACCGTCGCAGTGAGCCTGACGCTCGTCCCGGCCGTCCTGGTGGGGATGCGCCGGTACCAGTAGACCTCAAGCGCGCCTGCGCCTGCGTGGCCGGGATCAGGCGGTGGAGGTGATGGTGGACGGCCCGAAGGACCTGGTGGCGATACTGAGCGATCAGCAGCAAGCCAACACGGAACGCTGCTACGGCGTCGGCGAAGCGCCGGACCGGGACCCGGGTAAGCCGACGATCAACCGGCTGCGCTCCCGTGGCGTTCGGTCGTGTTGAACCGCTGGGAGCTGAATCCATGTGACGGAGACCCGTGTGAGCTCTCCGATACCGAGTCCGATCCGCACGAGATCGATAACCTGTACGGCCGGCCCGACCACCGCGACCGCGTGCGTGCGATGGCGGCGGTCATCGGCATCTGGCAGCACTGGACTGGCGACACCGTACCGCCTTCAGCGCCCTGATCAGCCTGGAATGGGAACTACCAGTCACGGAAGGGGAGACAGATGAAACCGGCAGACCAGCTCAAGCAGCGCATCAACAGGGGAGACTTCGTCGTGGGCATTGGCGTGGCCGCCACGACCGGTCGCAAGCAGCTGGAAGCCGCGCTCGCCCGGGACGACTACGACTACGTCTCGGTCGACAGCCAGCATTCGCCCTTTAGCGAGGAGCGGCTGGTCGAGTTCTGTGGGGTCGCCAGCGACGTTGGAATCCCCGTCATCTTTCGCATCAAGCACACGCGTCACTCATATCTGATCGGCAATCTCCTCGACCTGGGTCCGGCCGGCATCGAGGTACCACAGACCGAGGAGCCGGGCACGGTCGAAGAGGCGCTCCACTACTTCTACTACCCGCAGTTCGGCGGACGCAGCTGGGGCGGCGCCGCTCGGTGGATGGTCAAGGGGCGGGACGACCGCCTTACATACGCTGGCTGGTGGAACCAGCACGGCGTCCTGTGGATGCAGATCGAGTCGATCGGGGCGGTTACCAGGGCACGCAGCCTGGCCCGGAAGGGGGTCGACTGTCTTTCGTGGGGGCCCGCAGACCTGAGTTTCAGCCGGGAGGCCAATCCACACCATCCGTTCAAGACCGATGACGACTGCGTGCGGTACGCCTTGAAGGTGCTTGAAGGCTCGGGTACCAGGCTCGCGATCCGAAGCTATGACCCCGAACTGCGCAGCAAGTACCGGGATATGGGTGTCACCGTGCTCCTGGAACGCCCCAGGTCCTGAGCGGTCCGCCCGGCGAACTGACGAGACTCGGCGGAGATTACCGTCGATTCGAAGCGGGGCGCGGGAGTAACATTAGCTGTGGATTCCAATCATGAGCCCAACCGCAACCACCGTCCGGGCCGAGACCCTTCTTAAGGCCGTCAGGTCGTACCTGCCAGACGACCGGGTGGCCTTCGTCGAGATGTCCCTGGAATTCGCGGCAGAGGCCCACAAGGGGCAGAGCCGCAAGTCGGGTGAGCCCTATATCGAGCACCCGATCGCAACGGCCGAGTACCTGGCCCGCCTCCGCATGGACGCGACAACCATCGCCGCCGCGCTCCTGCATGACGTGATCGAAGACTGCGATGTCTCGGTCGAAGTCCTGGAGGCGCGCTTCGGCGCGGAGGTCGCGAAACTGGTCGACGGCGTGACGAAGATGTCCCGCATCGACGTACTGGAGCGCAATGAGGGGGCCGAGGCCGGTGGCCTTGCCGCGGGCACCGAATTCGATCTCAATGGCGGTGCAGACCAGAAGGCGGCCGAACGCGCCGCGACGCTCCGCAAGATGTTCGTGGCCATGGCGCACGACGTCCGGGTCCTGCTGATCAAGCTGGCAGATCGCCTCCATAACATGTTGACCCTGAAGGCGTTGTCGCCCGATCGGCAGCTGGCAATCGCACGCGAGACGCTCGACATCTACGCCCCGCTGGCGCACCGCCTCGGCATGGGTGATCTGAAGTGGCGGCTGGAGGATGAGGCGTTCAAATACCTCCACGCCCGCGAGTACAAGCAAATCTCCCGAATGCTGTCGCGCAAGCGGGCCGAGCGCGAGGCGTACGTGGATCGCTGCACGATGGCCCTCCAGGAGGCGCTCGAGAAGTCCGGCATCCAGGGGCAGGTGACCGGCCGGGCCAAGCACCTGTACAGCATCTTCAACAAGATGGACCGCTACGGTCAGATGGGTCGCAAGTTCAGCGAGATTTACGACCTGATCGCCCTGAGAGTCATCGTGGAGACGGAGGCGGAAAGCTATGCGGCGCTCGGCGTCGCGCACTCGCTCTGGCGGCCCATTCCGGGGCAGTTCGACGACTACATAGCCAGCCCCAAAGACAACATGTACCAGTCGCTCCACACGTCGGTTGTCGGCTTCGACGGGTATCCCCTGGAGGTCCAGATTCGGACTCAGAGGATGCACGAAGTGGCGGAACAGGGCGTGGCGGCGCACGTTGCCTACAAGGAAGGCGGACCACAGTCAGACCGCTTCGAGCAGCGGATGTCCTGGCTTAAGCAGCTGCTCGACTGGCAGCGCGACATGCACGGCGATGCCGAATACCTCGAGACGATCAAGACCGACATCCTCGGTGACACCGTCTTCGTGTACACGCCGCGCGGGGACGTCATCGAACTGGCGAAGGGGGCGACTCCGCTCGATTTCGCCTACCGGATCCACACCGAGCTCGGGCATAACTGCGTTGGCGCGATGGTCAACGGCAAGCTGGTAACACTCAACACTGAGATCCAGAACGGCGACACGGTCGAGATCAAGAAGTCCAAGAACGCCAGGGGTCCCAGCCTGGACTGGCTAAACCCCAGTCTCGGATACCTGGGGACGGCCAGCGCGCGCGAGAAAGTGCGCAACTGGTTCCGGCGGCAAGAGCGAACCGCCAGTATCGAACGAGGGCGCGACGTGATGGAGCGGTCGCTGCGTCACTTGAGCGTGGCGGTGAAGGAAGACCAGCTGGCTACGCTCATGGGCTTCGCCTCTCCGGCGGACCTCTTCGAGGCTCTGGGCACCGGTCACCTGGATGTGCAGAAGGTGATCGACCGGCTCTCTACCGCCGCGACGGTTCAACCGTCGGCCGGCGTCCAGGCACAGGCGAAGTCCGGGCCGGCTGGCGACAGCAGCGCGTCCGGGGTCGTGGTGATGGGGGCGGGCAACATCCTGACCAAGGTTGCCCGGTGCTGTCTGCCCGTCTACGGCGACCCGATCATCGGCTACCTGACAAGGGGCAGGGGGGTCAGCGTTCACCGCGAGAACTGTCCGAACATACGCGGGGAAGACGAGCCGGAACGCCTGGTCGAGGTCGCCTGGGGCCACGCTGAGAACCGGTTGCCCGTCCGGGTCCGTTTGGACGCCTACGACCGGGTTGGCCTGCTGCGCGATATCACCTCGGTCGTCTCGGCCGAGCGGGTCAATATCCATTCGATCTCGTCAGAGGAGCAGCCCGGTGGCCGCTGTACCGTGGCGCTTACCGTGTACACTACTGGGATTGACCAGTTGGGCAGGCTGTTCGCGAAGCTGGGCGCAGTGCGCGGCGTTTCGACAGTCGACCGTACCAGCCTGGTGGACCGCAGGCCCCGTTCCGGCCTGTCAGGAACGACCGGAGAAAGCCGGCTGAGAGCCGTTCTCGAGCCCTGAGAAGAGAGACAGATGCCAGCACCGAACAAGCCCCATCGCCAGTCGCTTCGCCGGAAGGCCAGGAACCGGCCGATCATCGCCGAGTCGCGCCGCGTCGTGGCCCGCGCCCGGCGTGCCCTGACCGACGGTCCGAAATCGGAAGAGAGCGCCCACGCGGTCGACGCCGCAGTCCAGATGCTGGCGAAGGCAGCCAAGAAGGGCGTGATTCACAAGAAGAACGCCTCCAGGCGTATCTCCAGGCTGCGCAAGGCTCAGAACAAAGTCACCGCGTAGTCCGGACCGTACGCGCGAAAGGTGGCGCTGACATGCGCCACTTTATGCATGCCCCGCGCGGCGCGACATCAGTTCGATACCGCCGGATGCCTCCGTCGCCGGCGACCGACGCGCGCGTTCTTGTGACATTCGCTCATTGACGTTTAATGAGCGGCCCTGCTAGCTTCGAGTCGAACATTCGTGCTAACTGTGTCCGCAGGGCGAAGGACGCAGTCTTCAGGCGGGAGGCGGGCGTGCAGGGTCTAACCGGCCGACAGCAAAAGATCCTTGATTTCATCCGGGATTTCATCGGCGGGCGCGGCTATCCACCGACGATCCGGGACATCCAGCGGGGCTGCGCGATCAGTTCGACCTCCGTCGTCGATTACAACCTCGACGTCCTTCGCAAGCGGGGCCTCTTGGACCGCGACGATCGGGTCTCGCGTGGCCTGGGGCTTGCGGGGCCAGCGCGATCGGAAACCGCGCGGCCGGAGGTCTTCTCGGTGCCGCTCGTAGGTTCGATCGCGGCCGGTGCGCCTTTCCCCCTTCCGACCGTCGAGTCCTGGGCTGGCTACGAGTCGCAGGACACCGTTGAGCTGCCGCAGTCGATCGCGGGCAGCGGCGAAAAGCTTTACGCACTCAGGGTCAAAGGCGACTCGATGGTCGAAGCGATGATTGCAGACGGCGACCTCGTCGTGATGGAAGAGACAACGGAGGCGCCGAACGGGGCCACCGTGGCGGTGCGAATCGCCCCCGATGACGAGACGACGCTGAAGCGCATCTACAAGGAAGGGCCCATGGTGCGGCTGCAGCCCGAGAACCCGCTCATGCAACCGATCGTCGTCCCCGCGCACCGCGTGCAGATCCTGAGCCGCCTGGTCGCCGTCTGGCGCTATCTGGGCTGAATCAGCCTTCGGTTTCAAACGCAGCTGCCTTGCCCCGAATGAGGGGCCCGCTTCGTGCGCGCGGCCCCGGTCGGCCCTAGAATCACCGCCGCGCCCGGACCGTTTCGATGACGGCGTCTCCGGGTGATCGACGAGTCGATTCGAATACAGGGGTCAAAGGATTGATCAAAGCAGGGGCAGGCCGCACCGAAATCACGCCTCCGGTCGGGATCGCACACGCGGGCTGGGGCGCCGCAGTGCACGAAAAGGCGGAAGGCGTGGACATGCCCTTCTACGCCACCGCTCTTTATCTTGAGTCGCCCGAAACGCGCGCCGTTATCGTCGACCTCGACATCCTGCTGCTCCCGGACTGGCTGGACAAGGACATCAGGAAGGCGGTAGGCGCGGCCGCCGGAGTGGCACCGGACCATGTCTGGCTATCGGCCACGCACACCCATGCGGGGGCCGAATTCCCAGGTACATTCCTGAAGGGCGGAGCGGAACTGATCGAGCCATATCTGGCCGGGGTGCCGGCGCAAGCCGCGGCAGCAGCCAGAGAAGCGAAACGTCGCGCCCGGGCCGTCAATATCGGGACGGGCGCTGGCGTCTGCGGCATCAACGTCAATCGCAGACCAGTAACGCCCGATGGTTTCATGTTTACCGGACGCAACTGGAAGGGGTTTGTCGACAACCAGGTCCTCGTCACTGCGCTTGATGACACTTCCGGAAAGCCCGTTGCGACGATCGTCAACTTCGCGTGCCATCCGACTATCCTGGGTCCGGCGAACCGCCAGCTCTCTCCAGATTACCCGGGCCATGCCCGCAGGACCGTGGAAGAGAATATTGGCGGCCTGTGCCTGTTCCTCCAGGGCGCCGCGGGGAACCAGGGCCCGATCATCACATTCGTCGGCGATATCGAGGCGCCGCGCAAACTCGGCAAGCGACTGGGCCTGGAGGCGGCCCGCGTCCGGCTTGAGATCGACCCGGTCCGGCGCAAGGAACGACTGGTCGAGATCGTTGGCTCAGGCGCCGACCTGGGGATGTATGTCGACGAACCTGCGGGGGAGCCGGACCAGACATTGCGTGTCGTAAATACGGTCGTGAACCTGCCGGCTGGCGAATTCCCGCCGGTTGCGGAGATCGAGGCCGAATTCGACCGACTCATGGCGCGGCTGCAGGCGGTACGGCAGACCGGCGACGAGAAGGCGATCAAGGCGGCGGTCATGGCTTCCAAGAGGGCATGGATACGCCGGAACCTGGCGAGGATGGCACAGAGCGATCCGATCAAGGTTCATCTCCAGGCGATTCGACTGGGCGACACCGCGCTAATTGGAGTCCCAGGCGAGCCCTTTGCCGAGATCGGCATGGACGTCAAGCGACGTTCGCCTGCACCGCACACCGTCTTCTGTGGCTACACGAATGGCCTGTTCGCCTACATACCCACCGCCCAGGCGTACGAGGAGGGCGGATACGAGGTACGGACCACGCCGTTCAAGGCGGGCGCCGACCGCGATCTGTCCGACGCCTGCGTCACGGCCATAGGAGCGCTCTGGAAATAGGGCCGCCCCCGACCCTTGGCCTTGCGAGCGGAGCCGCGGCTGGCGACCGGGGATGACAGCCCGCGTGTGGCGTGTACCATTCGCTGAGCGATTGTCACCGACCAGAAGGAGCCAGTGCCCTAGATGCCGCCAGCAAAGAAGTCAGCAGTCGTTACCCAGGACATAAAGCGCCCGCCGAAGAGCCTCATCAAGCGCCTTGAGGGCATCGGCGCCGCGACCGCTGCCGGAGAGCTCAACCGGATGGGCATCAAGAACGTATTCATCCAGGGCCCAACGACGTGGACGCCCGGGAGATCGATCGTCGGCCCGGCACTGACGCTGCAGTTCATGCCGAAGCGCGGCGACATCTACCCCGAGGGTGAGTACGTCGACCCCGAGCGTCAGCTGCACCGGCATGTTCTCTATCACACTCAGCCGGGCGACATCGTAGTGGTCGATGCGCGCGCCGAGATGAGCAGCGGCGTATTTGGCGAAATGATGCTCACGTACTTCAAGGGCAAGGGTGGGATCGGCGCCGTGATCGACGGCTGCATCCGTGACTGGCCGCATGCCAAGGAGATTGACCTGGGCTACTGGCTGCGCGGGGTGACCCCGAACTTCCACGTCCAGACGACATTGATGCCATTCGCGGTCAACGGACCGATCGCCTGTGGCAACGTGCTCGTGATGCCGGGCGACATCATCATCGCCGACGACGACGGAGCGGTTGTCGTACCTGCCCATCTGGCATCGGACCTGGCCACCAAGGGCCACGAGCACGCCGAATGGGAAGTGTTCGCCAAGTTGCGCCTTTCCGAGGGCGGCGACCTCCGCAAGTACTACCCGCCGAACGACGCTGCCAGCAAGGAATACGAGGCCTGGCGCAAGGCGCAGTCGGCCGGGAAGAAAGGTCCGGCCAAGAAGAAGTAACCGACGGCAGGAAGGAACGCCTCGCTACATCGTGCGGTGTGGCGAGGTGATCTCCTCCGCGATGCGCGCCTGGACTGCCCGGGCGTCGAGGCGATTTTCCGGCCACTCTCCTGGTGGCACGTGCGAAAGCCTCAAGACCAGCCTGGCCAGTAGCCCGACGTATTCCTTGAGGTCGCGGACGCGTACCTTGTCTGCCATGTCGTCCGGTTCATGGTGGAAGTCCGACTCCGGGTACTTTCCAAAGAAGCGCCATCGCCAGAGGATGGCGGTCGGGATCCCCCGCAGGCTGAACGGGTAGTGGTCGGACCAGGCATCGAGCTGGGTCATGGTGTGCGTCGCGAGGCCGTCTCCCATGGCGGTTAGCTGGCGTTCGATCAGACCGCGTAGCTCCGGAAACTGGAGCACCACGCCCTTCATGAATCCCGTGGACAGTTCGTCCAGGTTGATCATGAGGAGCGGCAACGGCTCGGGCCCGTAATGTTGCTTGACGTAGGCGGCCGACCCCTGCAGGAACTGCTCCTCGGCGCTGAACGTCACGAACCGCAGCGTGCAGCCGGGGCGCACGCCCGACTCTGCGGCTAACGCGGCCAGAGTGCGCGCCGTTTCGATTACGACGACCGTGCCTGAGGCGTTGTCGTTGCCGCCCGGTGAGTTCAGCACCGTGTCGTGGTGTCCGCCGATAACGATGTGTGCGTCGGGCCATGACGTGCCGGCCAGTTCGGCCGAGGTGTTCGCCGTGGTCGCCTGGTACGCCCTGCTCTTTACCTCCAGCGAGAGCCTTGCTCCCCGGGCGGCGTAGCGCCTTAGCAAGGTGCCAGTCTCGCGGCTCACGTCCACGGTGGGCACCGGATGGGGTTCCACCTTGAGCGTCCGCCAGTCGGTGGCGGGGTGATACTCCGTGCGTCCACCGGTCTTGCGGTCGATCGCGATCACCGCCTGCGCGCCCGCTTGGGCAAGCGTCCTCAGGCGGATCGGAAACGGCGTGGGCGCCGTGAACGGCTCGAACGCAGGATCGACAATTGCGATCGCGCCGGCGAGTTTCATCCGCGTGGCTTCCACCTCGCGCAAGGTTCCGAACCCGGTATCGATGAGAGGAGCCGTGACCGAGACCGGCGGGCAGAACAGATACGGGAGGACGTCGACAGGGGCGTCCCTCCCTTCAATTCGAGCTCTGGCCGGCTCATGCGTCCACGTGTCGACCTGGAAGGGCTCGAGCCGGGCGCTGGCCAGGCCATGCGCTTGCATCTGGGCACGGATGTAATCTGCCGCGGAACGTTCCTGGGGGGTCGACGCCCAGCGCGGACCAATGAGGTCGCACAGCTGGACCAGATGTTCAGGGATGCGTGATCTGACCCAGGCATCACCCGTCAGCCAACGGTCGACCGAGCGCCAGTCGATACTCATCTGCTCTAAGGCCCTTCCGTCACCGGATCGTGTACTCCTCAACGACCCCTCTTGCCTTCATGTCGACGCCAGGGAGGAGCAGCATCCAGCCGATCGGGTTGCGGGATCTGTTGAGTACCAGGATCAGGCCTGCCCCCGCAAACAACAGGGAGGTGAAACCGGTAGACCAAGGTAATCCGGAACGCGGCGGGATGGCCGTAGGCGGGTTTGAGATGAACATGGCCGTGGTCAGGAGTGCGAGGAGGAGTACGAGGGCCACCAGGAACCACGCGCGGCGCCTCGTGCGGGGGGCCGCCCGCCTGTGGGCCACGGCCGGGCTCGCCGAGGACCCCGTGACAGCGCTGCTCACCAAAGGTGTGGACTCCGCCGTCCGGCCCTCGGGCCGGACGATGTTGAAACCTGGAGACGGGCTAGTACGGCAGGTCCGAGTCGTCGACCAGGACCCGTTCGATCTTCGCCACCGGGTGTATCGCCAGCAGCACCGCCAGCTCGTCCGACTTGTTGGTGAAGCCATGCCGGAGACCGGGCTCGGCAAGGTACAGATCGCCGGTCCTGCAAACGGTGACTTCATTGCCGTACACCGCAGTGAGCTCACCCTTGACTATGTACTGGGCCTCTTCCGTCGCCGGGTGGTAGTGCGTCGGCGCCTTCGAGCCGGGTTCTAAGTAGAGCATGCTGAAGAAGGTCGACTTCGCGCCCTGCGCCTCCGTGACCAGGTCATAACGCGTGATGCCTGGCGCAAACACCGTCGATTTCATGTCCTTGCGGAACACGACACCCCTGGGCTGCGGGCCCTTCTTCGGCGAAGGGGCGTCGACGTCCTTCGTCGTCGGGTCGTTCATCGGGAACACCGTGATCATGCGGGCCGTCTTGTTGCTCCGGTTGGTCCACGCGTGAGGCACGCCGGGCGGAGCCAGCGCCACGTCTCCGGGTCCCATCGTGTAGGTAATGCCGTCGTAGACGAGCTCCAGCTCGCCGTCGAGCATTAGCTGGGACTCCTCTGCCTTAGGTTCCGGGTGTATGTGCGGGGGCATCCCGGATCCGGGGGACCAGAGGATTTCACCCACATGCAACATGCGGGAGCCCGTTTTCGAGCCGGCAAGGTAGTACCGGTTGCCGCCCGGGAATCGCTCGAGGAGACGCTGGTTAGCTCGACGAAGGATCGCCATGTTCAACTGACCTCTGAGTTCCGACGAGTGATCTGCAGCGGTAAACCCTACCACGAGACAGGGCCCGTTCCTCACCTTTCAATCAGAAGACCTCGACGGTTTTCTTCCTGAAGAGATCTTCATCCCACCGGGCCCCCCAGCCCGGGAGATCGGGCGGCGCGAGGAAACCTCCGGCCGGGACGGGTGGATTCAGCATGCCCACCTCGCGGCCGACTTCATCGAGCCAGCCGCCGGGGAAGTATTCGTAGTAGCTCGTGTTCGAGATGCAGCACAGGAGGTGGGCATGGACCAGGCCAAAGAGGCCTCCCGGGCCGTTGAGCTCCACGTTGGTGCCATGCAATTCAGCAAGGTGCGCAAGCTTCAGTGCGGCCGTCGTGCCGCCCCGCGCGTTGACCCTGATGAGGTCGGTCGCGCCGCTGATCAGCCACTGCGCGCAGAGGTCGACATCGTTCATCATCGTTTCGGTCGCCAGCACCGGAATGTCGAGGGTGTCGCAAAGTTGCCGGAGGCGGTTGTGAAAGCGCTCGGGCAAGGGCTCTTCGAACCAGCGGTACTCGAGTTCTTCGAGCGCCCGGCCCACCTTGACCGCCTGTTCATAGCTGTAGATAGCGACGGGGTCGTGCATGAGATCAATGCCTGGTCCCGCCGCCTTGCGGATTGCGGTTAGCCACCGGATGTTCTCGTCTGGAGGATGGTAGAAGTGGTCCTTGAGGGCCGGGAACCCTTCTGCAATGGCGCGCCGGGCATCCTCAATCGCTTCCTCGACGGTCAGGCCGCGTATGTTCAGGTAGCTGGGTACCTGGTTCCTGGCCCGGCCAATCAACCGGTAGACCGGCATACCCGCCGCCTTACCCGCTATGTCCCAGAGGCAGTTGTCGAACGCGCCGAACCACCCCGGTGCGCGGTAAACCCAGCGGGTGCCGGTGTGGAGCTTCTGGTACAGCATCTCCCGGGCAAACGGGTCCTCCCCGATCACGAGCTGGTTCAGCTGCTCGATGTCCTCGCGGTTCACCCTTGCCGGACCGTCCGACTCGGCCGTGCAGCGGCCGCGAACTCCTCCGTCGGTATCAACATCCATCACGAACACGTGAGCCGGCGACGCGTCGTCGCCAGACCCCTGTGAAGGCGGCCGTCCCCGGGCACGCGTCGCTGCGGCATGCAGCCACCGGTCCCTGCGCATGCCCTCGAGCCTTACGAGATCGAAGAGCCGTCTCGAGGATGGCAGCTCCAGTACGTTGACCTGGACTCTTGTGATCTTCAAACGTACTCCTTTTGCCTGGGTCAGCTGCCGCCATCCGCGGCCCCGCTGCGCGAAGTGGTGATGCAGATCATCCACTTTCAAAGAGGCCGACGCCCAGCCGGCCTACTTCCAATCCTGTATTACCGAACGGGACCGTCTCCATGCGGCCACCTCCCGGTCGGGGCCACCGTATCATGGGGGCAGTGGGGGCTGAGGGCCACAACCCTTTCTCCTGGACACATGAGAAGCAGGAATGTCCGACTCAACGAGACTCCAGCCGGGACAGTTGGTTCCCGATTTCACTCTGCCGTCGCTCGAAGGGGCCGAAGTGAGCCTTTCGAGCTTTCGCGGCGGCAAGGTGGTCATTTTCATGTGGGCGTCGTGGTGAGCGTGTAGAGAGCAACTGCCGGTCTGGCAGCAGATCTATCCCGATATCAAGCGTGCGGGTGGCGACATCCTCAGCGTGGCGGTCGACCTGCAGGGCCCCGAGAAAGCCCGCCCGTTCCACACCGCAGCACGCGCTGAGTTCACCACGGTCATCGACGAGGCCAATTCGCTTGCCGCGCTATTCGGTTTCAAAGCGATCCCCAACGGGATGCTGCTGGACGAGCAGGGCCGGCTGGCTTTCAAGCACTTCAGCGGATTCGACATCCGGAAGCCCGAAACCGCCGAGATCGTGAAGATGTTTCTGGCCAGCCGGGCCATGCCGGCAGGAATCGGTGTCGCTGCCAGCAAAGACGGGCTAACGGTGGAGTCGATGGAGCATTTTCGGGCAGGCCTCAAGCGCCTGAAGTCCGGCGACACGGTGGGCGCGGCGAAGATCTGGCGAGAGGGGATCGCGCTCGAGCCCGACAACTGGCTGATGCGGAAGCAGCTGTGGGCACTTGAGAACCCGGATCGCTTCTACGCGGGGCCGATCGACTTCGCATGGCAAAAAGAGCAGATCGCCGGGGGCCGGTAGTCCCCGGGCCGCTCGGCAAGCGGTAGGCTTTCCTGCCTGGTCCACGAGCCGCTTGAGGCACGACCGTAGCCTCGGCGTTGACCGGAGGGCGGCTCCCAGGCCGTGGGTGTCGTTCGACGAGACGACCAGTGTTGAACGCTGAAGCACCCACCGTGCGAGCAGGTGCAGAATCGTATGGCCACCATGCCTTTCGCTTCGCCATCCGTGTACTTCATCAGCTGAAGCGTTGGCTTGTGGTGTTCGCCAACGGCCTGTACTGACTCGGCGATCACTCCGCTGCCCCAGGGGAAGCTGAATGTCTTCTGCCTGCCAGCCATCGTGCCCTCCGGGTCCTCAAGGTCATTTCCAGTAGATTGACCCGACCTCCGGAGGGCGCGACGATAGCAAGTGTCTGCGCCGCGTGCCAGGACGCACTTGACAAGTGACGCCGACGGAGGTCCATGCCATGCCGTTCCGAATCGGGCCGCTCGAAATCATCCTCATCCTAGTGATCGTTCTGATCGTATTTGGCGTAGGCCGCCTGCCCGAGGTAGGCGCGGGCCTTGGCAAGGGAATCCGTAACTTCAAGAAGTCGATGCAGGGCGAGGAAGAAGCCAAGGAACCTGAGAAGCAGGCCAGTAAGAAGAATTCGGCCTGACCTCCCTCAGCATGAGAAGAAGCCCCCGGCGACTAGCCGGGGGCTTCTTGTTGGCCTCTATGTGGGCCGTCGAGCCTTCTTGCGTCGCCGCTGGCCGATTACCGACAGGACGTATCCGACCAGGTAGAGCACGATCAGCGGCCCGGCGACCAGCCCCTGGTTCACCGGATCGAACGTGGGAGTGATCGCTGCGCCCAGCACAAACGCCAGCAGGATCGCCCACCGGAAATTCTTCAGAAGGAACTTCGGTGTAACGATCCCTATGCGGGTCAGGAAGAAGATCACGATCGGCAACTCGAACGAAAGTCCGATCCAGAACAGAAGGGTCGTGATGAGGTTCACGTAGGACCCGATCCGGATCAGCGGCGTCGCCAGGTCGCCGCCAAACGTCACGAGGAAGCTGATCGCCGGCGGCAGGAGAATGTAGTAGCCGAACGTGACCCCGGCCACGAAGGCGAGCAGGCTTGCCGGGAGCAGCGTATACAGGTACACCTTCTCGATGGTCTTGAGTCCGGGGCTCACGAAGCGGACGGCCTGGAACAGGAAGAACGGTGTAGCCATCCCGATCCCGGCCAGCACGGAAGTCTTGACGATGGCGCCCCACAACTCGGTCAGGTCGGTGAACACGGGCAGACCGCCCGTGTACGGGTTCAGCCCGTGCTCGGTCGCCGGCGCAAGCAGGAAATCCAGGATTCGTCGGTGGAAGGCAAACGCGATGCCGGTGGTGATCACCAGGACGATCACCGAGTAGATGAGGCGTCGTTTGAGCTCGCCGAGATGCGAAAGCAACGGCATCGGCCGGTCGTTCGGCACGGCTAGCTTTCCGTGTTGTCCGGCGGCTTGCGTTCGGCTGAGGGCCGGGCTGGCGCAGCTCCGCTGGACGCGTGCGCGACCGGCTGGTCCTGCGGCACGCTGGTAGCGTCACTCAGCGCCGCCCGCTTCTTCGAGTCACCCTCTGGTTCGATGAGCAATACCTGTGTCAGCTCATCTCGCTGCTTTTTGAGCTCGCTCATTACCCTGGCAACCGTCTTCCCGGCCTCGGCCATCTTGCGCGGGCCCAGGACCAGGAACGCGACCAGGGCGATGATGACAAGCTCAAGGCCGCCGATGCCAAAGAAGTTCATCGGGCCGCCGCCATCCGTTGCACGGGGCAGCCGGGGCATTCGAGGTTCTTCGCGGTGAACCCTTCGGCCACTTGCCGCAACAGCTCTCCGAGCAGGCACAAGGGGAGCCCAACCACGTTCAGCCGGCACCCTTCGACCGAAGCCACCGGCGAGAAGTGCCGGTCCTGAATTCCGTACGCCCCCGCCTTATCGCGGGGAAGCCCCGATCGAATATAGGTTTCGACCTCCGCGGTCCCGTACTCACGCATCAGGACGCGCGTCCGCCGGAATCCGCTGAGCACGGTCGCGCCGGCGACTGCCGCAACACCGGTGATGACCTCGTGGTGCCTCCCACGGAGCCGGGTCAACATCGAGCGCGTCTCTGCGTCGTCGCCGGGCTTGCCAAGCATTTCACCGTCAAGGACGACGAGGGTATCCGCACCGATCACGGTTGACTCCGTGTGCTGCGCCGCGATCGCCCGGGCTTTGGCCAGGGCCAACCGGACTGCGACCTCGGCTGGCGCCCGGTTCGACTCGAGTGCGTCTTCGTCGACGTTCGAAGGCAGGACATCGAATGTAAGTCCTGCGCCGCGCAAGATGTCCGCGCGCCGCGGGGACGCGGAAGCCAGGATCAGCGCCCCGGGCCCCCTGTGAAGCGAGGTATGTTCCGATGATTGCACGCCTAAGATGCTACGCCCTCCCGTTCGCACGGGCCGAACTGCGGACGACGGAGGCCACACACTCGATGTGATAGGTCTGCGGGAACATGTCTGCGGGCTGGATCCACTCGACTGCGAACAGCTGATCCCGGCAGAGCAGATCGAGGTCGCGCGCCAGCGCGTCGGGCTCGCACGACACCATTGCGACCCGCGCCGGGCCGAGCGCCCGCAGCGCCTCGATGGCCACCGGCTGGCAACCGGAGCGGGGGGGATCCATCGCCACCGCGTCTGCCTCGCGCATCGTCGGGAGTAAGGCCTCGGTGCGCCCCATCACGAACTCGACATTTGGCAGGTCGGCCGTGTTCGCACGGGCGTCATCAACCGCCGAAGCCGAGTCCTCGATGCCGATCACCCTCTTAGAACTGGAAGCGAGCATCGCGGCAAACACGCCGACGCCGGCGTAGGCGTCGATCACGATCTGCGTGCCGTCCAGCGCCAGGGCCGCCTTCACGCGGTCGATCAATTGCCGTGCTACCGCCGTATTGACCTGGAAGAAGGATGACCCGGCGACTCGGAATCGACGGTCTCCGATCTGCTCCCAGTAAGTGCTGCCGCCCGAATCGACCCCGCAACCCGAGTCGATGAGCCGGGGCTGGACGAGCCGATCCCCGGTGGCCGTGCTGGCCCGAACGGAGAACTGGGTCATCCCCTTGAGCCTCGCCTGCACCCGCGCCAGCACGTCGTTGATCGGGTCCTGCATTAGGAGGCACTCGTCGATCCGGTTGAAGCCTCGGGAGTGACGGTTTACGAACCCCACCTCTCCGAGCCGTCCGACCGTGAACCTGGCGTGGTTGCGATAGCGCAGTTGCATCGGGCTTGGCAGCGTTGGCAGTACCGACGTGCCGGCAAGAGCGGGATAAGCGCGCAAGGCGTCCAGCACCCGCGCTCGTTTGATCTGGAGCTGGCGTCCGTACTGAACGTGCTGCAGCTGGCAACCGGTACACCCGCCGTAGTAACGACACGGCGGGTCGCGTCGATCCGGAGAAGGATCCAGCACGTCGACCACTCGGCAGGCAAGGGAGTCGTGGTATTTCCTGACCACCTCGACCGTCACCCGCTCGCCGGGGAGGCCGCCGTGGACGGCTGCCGGGACGCCCTCGACGGTCGCCAGGATTTCACCATCCCCTCCGAACTCGCCAAGGGTCAATTCGAAGCGATCGCCCCGGTCGAGGGCGAGGGCATCGGCAATTCCGGTTTTTCGTCTTGGCAACCTGGCATACCTGTCTGGAAGGCGTGGAAGCGCAGGGGGCTCTGTTATCCTGCCATCTTTAGTCGCGGGTAGCTACGGTACTTCCGGAGTCAGGGAGTCGATTGACTGAAATCCCCGTGGTAGTTGAGCGTCGGCTACCCGAATGGTTCAAGGTTCGCATGCCGGGCGGAGAGAACTACTCACGGCTACGGACCCTCATGCGCACGCAGACGCTCCACACGGTCTGCGAAGAGGCTGCCTGCCCCAATATCGGCGAGTGCTGGGGTCGCGGGACCGCCACGTTCATGATCCTGGGCGACATCTGCACGCGCGCTTGTTCTTACTGTTACGTCAAGACCGGTCGCCCGCTCACCGTCGACCTTGCGGAGCCCGAGCGCGTCGCAAATGTGGCACGCGCGATGGACCTCAAGTTCGTCGTAGTCACCTCGGTGGACCGCGATGACCTTCCCGACGGTGGGGCGGAGATGTTCGCTCGCACTATTGCGGCGCTTCGAACCAGCACCCCCGAGGCGCGTGTAGAGGTGCTGATCCCCGATTTCAACGGCGACGTAAATGCGCTTTCTACCGTAATGAAGGCCCGTCCCGATGTGCTGAACCACAACATCGAAACAGTGCGGCGCGTATTCCGGAAGGTTCGTCCGCGCGGCGATTACGACCAGTCGTTGGAGCTTCTGCGCCGCGCCAGGTCCATGAACCCGGGCGGGACGACGAAGTCAGGGATGATGGTAGGGCTGGGGGAAACCGAGGACGAGGTCCTGGAGACGATGCGGGACTTGCGTGCCGTGGATACGGACCTGTTGACGATCGGCCAGTACCTGCGGCCTTCGCCGAAGCATCATCCCTTGATCCGCTTCTACCACCCCCGGGATTTTGCGAGGCTGTCCCGAGAAGGCAGCAA